>JBCBPV010000070.1:0-19523 GCA_039820585.1 Pseudomonadota bacterium | reverse complement strand
TCCCGCGCGACGCCATGCGATAGGAATCAAGCCCCGCCGACAACCAACGCGCGGGATCCTGGTGGGGATCACGGCGTTCTCGTTCGTGATCTTCTCGGCCCCCATGGCGTCGCCCGTGCTGTTCTTCATCGGCGCGACCCTGATCGGTCTGGGCGGCGGTCTGTTTGCGGTGGCCACGCTGACCGCGGCGATGACGATGCCGTCGAGCGGTCTTGCCGGTCGCGGTCTGGCGCTGGGCGCCTGGGGCGCGGCGCAGGCGACAGCGTGGGGTCTGGCGATTGCGCTGGGCGGCACGATCCGCGACGGCGTGAGCGCGCTGGCGATGTCGGGCGCGCTGGGCGAGGCGTTGGCCAGCCCTGCCACCGGGTATTCAGTTGTCTATCACCTTGAGATCCTTCTGCTCTTTGGCACGCTGATTGTGCTGGGGCCGCTTGTGAAGCTCTCATTCATTCGAGTCCAACCCAAAACAACGGATAGCGGCAAGATCGGCCTTGCCGACTTCCCAACCTAACCCCTGGAGGTGCCCTAATGGTCGGTGTCAACTTTTTTGGAAACTTTGATCTGGCGAGCCTGAGTATCTGGCTTTTCTGGCTCTTCTTCGCAGGCCTGATCTATTACCTGCAAACCGAAAACATGCGCGAGGGGTATCCCCTTGAGGATGAGGACGGCAACGTCACGCCAAACCAGGGCCCGTTCCCTGTGCCCTCGCCCAAGACCTTCAAATTGCGCGATGGCAAAGGCGAGATGCAGGTGCCATCGGTCGAGAATGAGGATGCGCACCGCCGCACCGATCTGGCGATGGCGCGCACGTCCGAGGTGGGTGGTTTCCCGCTGGCGCCAACGGGCGATCCGATGGCTGATGGTGTTGGTCCCGCAAGCTGGGTGCCGCGCCGGGATGAGCCGGAACTGGATGGCCATGGGCATCCGAAAATCACACCGATGGGCGCGCATGAGGCGTTCTTCGTGTCGGCCGGGCGCGATCCGCGTGGATTGCCGGTGCTGAGCAAGGATGACCAGGTCGTGGGCCACGTCACCGAGATGTGGATCGACGCGGCCGAGCACATGGTGCGTTACGTCGAGTATGAGCTGGAAAGCGAATGGGGTTCGGGCACACGCCTGGTGCCCATCACGATGTGCCGCATCCAGGAGAAGTGGGTGCAGGTCAAATCGCTGAGCGCGGCGCATTTCAACGGCGTGCCGACGATCCGCGGTGGCGGCCAGATCACCAAGCTCGAGGAAGAGAAGGTCTGCGCCTACTACGCGGGCGGCACGCTTTACTCGTAACGGATACGGGCAGGCGCCGTGGTGGAACCGGCGCCTGCCCGACGACACAGGGAACAGAAAGGGCACCAGCCATGCCACATGATGATTTCGCAGTTGAGCCGATACAGGGCCTGCCGGAGACACCGCCAGCAGGAGAGACGATCCTGTGGCAGGGCAAGCCCAAGACCTATGCCTTGGCGCGGGATGCGCTGAACATGAACTGGATCGCGGGATACTTTGTGTTGCTGGCGATCTGGCGGGCGGGCGTATCGTCGATTGAGATGCCGTTTGCGCAAGCCGCCGCCACGGGCATTCCGTTTCTGATCCTGGGGGCGGTGACCTGCGGCGTCTTGTTGCTGATGGCCTGGGTCATGGCGCGCACGACCGTCTACACCATCACCACCGCGCGGGTCGCCCTGCGGGTGGGGGCGGCGCTGACCGTGACGCTGAACCTGCCTTATACGCGGATTGGGTCGGCTGATCTGATCACGCGCAAGGACGGCACCGGAACCCTGGTGTTCGATACGCTGGGTGAGACGCGGCTGAGCTATCTGGTGCTGTGGCCCCATGTGCGGCCGTGGCGGATGAAGAAGACGCAGCCTGCGATGCGTTCGATCCCCGATGGGGCGAAGGTGGCCCAGATCTTTGCGGACGCCGCCGAGACCCGCATCACACAACCTGAAATCGCGATCAAGCCCGCCACTGGCGGTGCTGTCGCCGCCGAATAGGGAAGGACGATCATGGCACATGGACGCACACCCAACGGTCTGTACTACGACGCCGAACGCGCCGAGATGCAAAAGCGCGACAAGGAGATGATCCCCAAGCGTTTGATCTATGCGGTGTTTGCACTGGCGCTGTCGTCGCTGGCGATCACGACATATGCCGTTGTCACCGATCGCCCGCTGGTGGGCGTGGCCCCGGCAGAGCCACTGGTGGCCCAGCATCAGGTAATCCTGGAGGGTGAAGGCAACGCCGCGCGCGTGACCACGCCGGACGGGGCGGTCTTGATGGACAGTGAGCATGGCGCCTTTGTCACCGTGATCCGGTCCGGCCTGAACCGGGCGCGGCTGGTGGCGCGGGTCGAGGGCAACCCCGCGGTCATTGTGAAACAATTTGAGAGCGGTCGCATGACACTGACCGACCCCGCAACCGGATGGCAGGTGGAGCTGTCGTCATTCGGCCTGGGCAACAAGGCGCATTTCGAGCGCCTTTTCCAAGAATAATCGAAAGGGAACCGATTATGGGACTACTGACACGAGAGTATGAGACGGCGCCTTGCACGGTTGAGGTGAGCCACAAGTTCGACAGCCTGCATGCGCATGTGAAGTTCGACAATGGCGCAGTCATCAACCCCGGCGACGAGGTTCTGGTTCAGGGCCCGCCGGTGATGGCGCCCTATGGTGAGGTTGTGATCGAACAGCGCGAGGCGCGGATCACGCGGGCCAGCAAGGTCGAACAGCTGTGGACCCGGATGACCGGGGATTTCGAGTTCATGGAGCTTTGCGAATTCTCATTCTCTGAGGAGGCCACGCTATGAACGTTCAAGCCACGCCCCATACCGCCGATGCGACGACCGTTGAAGAAGGCCTTGCGATCCAAGAGGCGCAGGCTGTTGTCGACAGTGAAGGCGCGACTGCGATTGCGATGCAGGACACCCTGCTGACGCCGCGGTTCTACACCACCGATTTCGATGAGCTGGATGCGATTGACGTGTCTTCTGTGCGTGGGGACTGGGACAAGCTGATCGACCAGATGGAAAGCGATCCCAACAAGGGGCATTTCCGCAAGAACGAGGACTGGGACCACATCGATTGGGATGGGATGGACCCGGAATTGCGCAAGGAGTTCATCGACTTCCTGATCTCGTCTTGCACGGCCGAGTTTTCGGGCTGTGTTTTGTATAAAGAGATGAAGCGTCGCGGGAATAACAAGGACATCACGCAGCTCTTCCAGCTGATGGCGCGTGATGAGGCGCGGCATGCGGGGTTTATCAATGATGCGCTGCGTGAGGTTGGTGTGGCGGTGAACCTTGGGTTCCTGACGCAGAAGAAGAAGTACACCTACTTCCGGCCGAAGTTTATCTACTATGCAACCTATCTGTCCGAGAAGATCGGCTATGCGCGTTACATCACGATCTTCCGGCATCTGGAGGCGCACCCGGAACACCGGTTCCACCCGATCTTCAAGTGGTTCCGCGAGTGGTGCAATGATGAGTTCAGCCATGGCGAGGCCTTCGCGCTGCTGATGAAGACGGACCCCAAACTGACTTCTGGCCGCAATGTGTTGTGGATCAAGTTCTTCCTGACGGCTGTGTACGGCACGATGTATGTGCGCGACCACCAGCGGCCTGCGTTCCATGAGGCGCTGGGCGTGGATACCGATTGGTACGGGCAGGAGGTTTTTGCGAAGACATCCGAGATCTCAAAACAGATCTTCCCGATTACGCTGGACATCGATCACCCGCGCTGGATGCCGGGGCTGAAGCGGTTGCAGAAGGCGTCGGTGGATATGGATGCCGCCAAGAAGCGTGGCGGAATTGCTGGCAAGCTGGGTCAGATCAGTGCGGGCGCGCGGGCGGGACTTGCGTTTCTGTCGCTCTACACGATCCCGGCGAAGACGCACGCCGTGCCTGCCAATCCGCGGTTGGAGCCGGCGTATTGAGCCTATTGGGGGATCATAAAGCCAACGGGGCGGCGTCTTGATCGCGTCGCCCTGGATTGCGGCGCTGTTTGCGCTGTTCACCTGGTGGTTTTCCACCGGGGCGATCCTGTGGGTGGTGAAAAGTGCTGATGCGCGGGGACGTGACGCGCATATCTGGTCGGTCCTTTTTGGCTTGCCGATGCTGGGCCTGGGCGTGGCCGGGATACTGGGCACGCTGGGCAGCACGGATGTGCGTGCGATCTATGTCGCGTTTCTGTCGGCGCTGGCGATTTGGGGCTGGATTGAGCTGGCGTTCTTGTCGGGTGTGATCACCGGGCCCAACAGCTATCGCTGCCCGATCGGCACGGCGGGGTGGGAGCGGTTCCTGCGCGCCTGGGGGACGATTGCCTACCATGAAGTCCTGTTGGCGAGCATTCTGGTGGTTCTGCTGATCGTGTCGCTGGGGGCCGAGAACATGTTCGGCTTCTGGACCTTCGCGGTTCTGTTCTTTGCCCGCATCTCGGCCAAGCTGAACCTGTTTTTCGGCGTGCCGAAGATCAACACTGAATTCCTACCCGAACCGCTGGCGCATCTGCCCAGCCATTTCCGGTATGCGAAACTGAACCCGGTTTTTCCCGTTTCTGTCACGGCGCTGTCCTTTGCGGTCGCCTGTTGGATGGAACGGATCTATGTCGCGGCCACACCGGCGGAGGCGGTGGGGTTTGCGCTGTTGGCCACGCTTACGGCGTTGGCCTTGCTCGAACACTGGCTGATGGTTTTGCCGCTGCCGGATGAGAAACTCTGGCGCTGGATGATCCCGGCGCCCAAAACCGACAACAAGACACTACTGCGAGAGGATGCCAATGGACTTTGATGCGCTTTTCGAGGCCCAACTCGATGATCTGAAGGAAGAGGGAAACTATCGGATCTTTGCCGAGCTTGAACGCAAATGCGGGCACTTCCCGCGCGCGCACAACCACCATGAGGGGGAGAAGCGCGAGATTACCGTTTGGTGTTCGAACGATTATCTGGGCATGGGCCAGCATCCTGACGTGGTACGTGCGATGGTCGAGACGGCCGAGGCCTGTGGCACCGGGGCGGGGGGGACGCGCAATATCAGCGGGACCAACCACCATCACCTGTTGTTGGAACGCGAGTTGGCGGATTTGCACAACAAGGAATCCGCTTTGCTGTTCTCGTCCGGCTATGTGTCGAACTGGGCGGCGCTGTCGACCCTGGGCTCGCGCCTGCCGGGCGCGGTGATCCTGTCGGATGCGCTGAACCATGCGTCGATGATCGAAGGCATTCGCCACAGCCGCGCGGATAAGGTGATCTGGGGGCACAACGATCCCGATGATCTGGACCGCAAGCTGGCGGCAATCCCGGCGCATCGGCCCAAGATCGTCGCGTTTGAAAGCGTCTATTCGATGGACGGGGATATCGCGCCGATCAAGGAGATCGTCGAGGTGGCCGAGAAACATGGCGCGATGACTTATATTGATGAGGTGCATGCGGTCGGCATGTACGGCCCGCGCGGAGGCGGTGTGGCGGAACGCGAAGGCTTGATGGATCGGATCACGCTGATCGAGGGGACGCTGGGCAAGGCGTTCGGCACGTTTGGCGGCTATATCACCGGATCGGCGGCGCTGTGCGATTTCATCCGGTCGTTCGCGAGCGGGTTCATCTTTACCACCGCGTTGCCCCCGGCGGTTGCGGCGGCGGCCACGGCATCGATCCGGCATCTGAAGCAATCGCAGTTCGAGCGGATGCGCCAGCGCCGTCAGGTGGCCAAGCTGCGTGACCGGCTGGAGGCGATTGGCATCCCGCATCTGCCGAATCCGAGCCATATCATCCCGGTTATGATCAAAGATCCGGTCAAATGCCGGATGATTTCGGATATGTTGATGGATGAGTGGGGGATTTACGTCCAACCCATAAATTATCCAACAGTTCCAAAGGGAAGCGAGCGCTTGCGGATTACCCCTTCACCCCTGCATTCGGACGATGATATCGCATATCTTGTCGAAGCTCTGTCAGAACTCTGGAGCCACTGCGCGATTGCGCGGCAAGTTGCGTAGAGTTGTTGAGAATCGGGCTTTACGTCGGAACTGTGCGTATTAGGTTCTGGCACGGAATCTGAAGGGAGATACCAATGAACAAGTTTTCTATCGCGGTCGCGGCTGGCACGTTGCTTGCAGCCCCCGCATTCGCTGAAGGCCACGCGTCGGGTGATGCCGCGGCTGGCGAGGCTGAATTCAGCCAGTGCCAGACGTGCCATGTGATCGCCGATGACGAAGGCAACACGCTGGCCGGCCGCAACGCCCGGACCGGGCCTAACCTGTATGCTCTGGTAGGCCGTCAGGCGGGCATCATCGATGGGTTCCGCTATTCGCCTGCCATGGTTGAAGCGGGTGAAGGCGGCCTTGAGTGGGACGAGGAATCTTTCGTTGCCTATGTGCAGGATCCGACCGGGTATCTGCGTGAAGTGCTCGACGACAATCGCGCGCGCGGGAAGATGGCCTACAAGGTGCGTGCGGAAGAAGATGCGGTGAACCTGTGGGCCTACATCGCCTCTCTCCAGCCCGAGCCTGAGAGCTAAGCCTTAGGCACCGACAGACTTGCAAGCGGCCGTCCCTAGGGGCGGCCGTTTTCGTTTGCTGGCGGCGTCTCGCCTGGTTCGGGATGCAGATCGTAAGGGGCCACCAGGCGCCAGATGTGACCCGGCACCATGTTGCGCATCCGTTTGGGGTGGGCGCGGCGCAGGTGCAGGACAGTCTCGGCTGCCTTCATCTCAAGGCGTGTGCGGGCGAATTCCAAGCCACGGGGGCCGAAGCGGGGCATCACCCAGGCCATGACGCCGCGCAGCCAGTTGGGCATGCGGCGCAGGGGCAGGCCGCCGGCGGCCAGTTTGGTGTTCTCGATGAAACCGGCGACCGAGCTTTTGCGTTTGCCGCGGCTGCCCGGTGCGGACAGCGTGACCTCATCCCCCAAGAGTTCGATCAGGTCACGGCCCCGGTCGTTGCGGACGATCAGCCATTGGTCGCCCTCGCCCCCCATGTAGCCCACGGTGATGTCGGCCAGCCGGTTGGTGTAGTCGACGCAGGTGCGGCAAGTGATCGGGAAGAAGTCGGGGGCCAAGTCGGCGATGGGAAGTTTCAGGAACGGGATGTTCTGCTGGCGGCCATCGGTGAAGCGCAGTTCGACATGGTAGTCGGCCTTGAACTCCAGATAGGTGATGTCTTCGGGGGTGTCGGACAGGAGGGCGAGGAATTCGTGGAAGCGTTCGGTGGTGGTGTTGTCGGAACACGGGGTGCCGATGACGGTGATCGCCTCGAACCCCAGATCACGCTCGATCGCGCGCAGGGCGTAGACCTGGCAGGGGATGCCGATGACGGCGATGCGGCTGTGGCCCGCGGCACGGGCGGGTTCTAGCAGCGACAGGAGGGGCGCGTAGCCCATGCGCATGCCGCGTGCCTGGGCCATGGCTTGCGGTTCGGTGATGATCGCAGGCACGGGTTTCCAGCGGTCAGTGGCGTCGGGGATCACGGTCAGCACGGCATCGACCGCGCCGGTTTCAAGCAGGCGTTCGGCGATGCGGGTGGTCAGGCCGGTCCATTGCGCGCCTTCTGATGGGTCGCGCAGGGCGGCGCGGTGCATGGTTTGGTGGACGCCGAAGAAGCGTTCGTCGCCGATGGCGGGGTCGGCATTGCGGCCATGGACGGCGGTCTCGAGCCCGGGATAGTCGGGTTTGATGAACTGACAGGCCCGCCCGCAATCATTCGCGTTCTCGGTGCGCGACAGCCCGCAATCGGTGCAGAGGCTGCGATGGGCTGCGGGGCCTGGCGTGGGGGTCCAGACCGGGCCGAAGGGTTGATGGGTGTCGGGCATGGGTCACGCTCCGTTCGCTGTGGGCAGGATACGTCTTGTCAGCGGGGCCGTCCAGAAAACTGTCAGGCTGAGTTGACATTGCCGCAGTCATGCCGCGCGCGGACATGAACCCTTTCACCACCGCATCGAACCCGCTAAGACGCGCGCGTTGGACGTGAAGGAGGCCTTGATGGGCTATCGTGTGGTCGTCGCGGGTGCCACGGGCAATGTGGGCCGCGAAATGCTGAATATTCTGGCCGAGCGCCAGTTCCCGGTGGAGGAGGTGGCAGCGCTCGCCTCGCGCAAATCGCTGGGCACCGAAGTCAGCTTTGGCGACACGACGTTGAAGACGCAGGATCTGGACACCTTCGATTTCGAAGGGTGGGATATTGCGCTGTTTGCCATCGGGTCGGGCCCGACCAAGACCTATGCGCCCCGTGCGGCCAAGGCCGGGTGCCTGGTGATCGATAACTCGTCGCTATACCGGTACGAGCCTGACATCCCGTTGATTGTGCCGGAAGTGAATGCCGATGCGATCGAGGGCTACAAGAACCGGATGATCATCGCGAACCCCAACTGTTCCACGGCGCAGATGGTGGTGGCGTTGAAGCCCTTGCATGACCGCGCGCGGATCAAGCGGGTGGTGGTGTCGACCTATCAGTCGGTCTCGGGCGCGGGCAAAGAGGGTATTGATGAGCTGTGGGACCAGACCAAGGGCATGTATGTGCCGGGTCAGGAAGTGGACGCGTCGAAGTTCCCCAAGCAGATCGCGTTCAACGTGATCCCGCATATTGATGTGTTCATGGAAGACGGGACCACCAAGGAAGAGTGGAAGATGGTCGCCGAGACCAAGAAAATCATCGATTCGAAGATCAAGGTTACTGCCACCTGCGTGCGCGTTCCGGTGTTCGTGGGCCATTCCGAAGCGGTGAATATCGAGTTCGAGGATTTCCTGGATGAAGACGAGGCGCGCGATATCCTGCGCCAAAGCCCCGGGATCCTGGTGGTCGATAAGCGTGAGGATGGCGGGTACGTCACGCCGGTGGAATGCGTGGGGGACTTTGCCACCTTCATCAGCCGGATCCGGCAGGACAGCACGATTGAGAACGGGCTGAACCTGTGGTGCGTCAGTGACAACCTGCGCAAGGGGGCTGCCCTGAATGCCGTGCAGATTGCCGAGCTTTACGGCAACCGCGTTCTGAAGAAGGGCTGAGCGAGGATTTCGGGGAAACGGCGGGCCGGGCGATGAGAATCGCCTGGTCAATTGTCAGACTGGCGGCGTATTTCGCCATCGGCCGCGACGATACGATTTCCGCAAACGGTCCTTGTTTTGGTGTTTGTCGCGGATTGTGCTGCGGCGCCAAACAATGCCTGTCCACGACAAGGTTAAAAAATGGCAAGACCGTGAAATTCCACATTTCGACCACAATCTGACGCGATTCCTGCCCCAAACCGGCGAGACCCTGCTTGGATAAGCGAAACCTTGCTGGAACCGCCCCACAGATGACCCGAGCAATCCCGCCAACCCAGATCGCAATCCGCCCCAGAGCGGACCGGCCTGCGGTGTCCCCAAAGGGGGCGGTGTTGCGCACACATCGGATCGCTGATGGCGCGTCTCAGCGCAAAAGGGGAACCACTATGGACACGAATGTACTGGAATTTCCAAGGCTGCGCCGCGCTGCTGCGCGTGCCAGTGCCACGACCGGGCGGGCGGCCATCGTCTCGCTTGAAGAGCATCGGCTGAAAAGCCGGGTGCGCCGCACGTTGAACGGTATCTTTATCGTTCGGCCACCGGCACCGGGTGATGGCCCCTTCGCCGCCGCCTGAACGTTTACCAACCCCTCAACGAAACCCAAATCCCTAAGAAAAAAGTAACGATTGTTCTTCTTTGTAAGTGTTGCCTACCACCCAAGGAGAACCACACAATGTCTGCCAAGCTTATCGAAAAAGCCCGTAACAACCGTCTTGCCGCCTTGCAGCACGTCGCCGTCCGCAAGAGCAAGCTTGTCTCGCTGAACGATTTCCGCGACGGTTCCAAGCACAAATCCACAGATCCCTCCGTTGGCTTCGTCTCGTCGCGCGCAGCGATCGAAGACGGCACGGTCGCGGCGTAGTCGCACGCGCGCGGATCCGCTGCACACCGGGTCCGCGAACGCGTGCCACAGGACGCCTTTGAGGGCGCGGGCCACATGGGTTGGCCCGTCGCCACACCGAAACACGCCAGCCATTAGCACCCCCGGCGACGTCGAGCAGGTGGGTCAGCCGGGTGCGCGACGGCACCGTGACCCCTTCGCACCCCTGGCTGACCCCGTTTGCGATAGTCTGCACATCACGTCTGAGCCCCGCACCGCAGAAACCGATTGTTGACGCTCTGCGCCTAAACCGTGGGGCGCTAGACAAGGACGCTTTTGATTTGCAGACTGTGACTTCCCTGGTGCCCCACGTCACCGCTTTCGTGGACCCCGCGCGTATCGATGTTTTGGTCAAACAGATCGGGATCGGCGCCGCCGAACGATTTGTCGGCCGTGCGCTGGAAGACCTTGCACTGATCCTGAACACCCTGGAACGCGCCGAAGCCGCGGGGGATGGCCGCGGCATCGTCAGCAGCGCGGAGGCGCTGACAATGATCGCCGAAGAGCTGGGCCTGATGACGATGGCGCAGGTTTGCTGCGATGTGAAATGCGCCATCGACCAAGGGGATGAGTCCGCGGCCCATGCCATTGTGGCCCGTCTGATGCGGGTGGGCGAACGATCGCTGGTGGCGGTCTGGACAGAGCACGACATGTCCCTGTGATCTGGCCTTGCGGGCCGGTGCATGGGTTGTAGGCTGGCGCGCAAACCTGACGCAGGAGTTGCCATGTCGCCCTTGACCTTTGCCGCCGATCCGGGCGCGGCGATCCCTTTGCACACGGTTTCTGCCGATGCCCTGGCTGCCTGGCGTGAGACGCTGCCACCGCAGGCGGCGGCGTGGCTGGAGGCGTCGGGGTTTGCGGCGCGGGCCGGTCAGGTGGCGGTGATCCCGGATGCGGATGGCGGGCTGTCCATGGCGGTGGCGGGTCTTGGCCAACCCGCGGACCACCAACGCGGGCGGTTTTTGTTTGCGGACGCGCGGGGGGCGTTGCCGAAGGGCACCTACAGCCTGGTCAGCGATCTGGGCGGTGCGGCATTGGATGAGGCGGCGTTGGGATGGCTGCTGGCAGGCTATCGCTTTGATCGATATGCGAAAAATGCGAGCCCAGGGGCTGAGCTGGTGGCGCCGGACGGTGTGGATGTGGCGCGGATTGAGGCGATGGCGGCGGGGGAGGCGCTGACGCGTGATCTGATCAACACGCCCGCCTCGGATATGGGGCCGCCGGACCTGGAGGCGGCGGTGCGGGCGCTGGGCGAGGCGTTTGGGGCGGAGATTGCCGTGACCACGGGGGAGGCGCTGCTTGAGCAGAACTTTCCCATGATCCACGCGGTGGGCCGGGCCGCGGACCGGGCGCCGCGACTGATCGACATGCGCTGGGGCAATGCTGGGCCACGGGTGACGTTGGTGGGCAAGGGTGTTTGCTTTGATACCGGTGGGCTGAACCTGAAACCCGGGGCGTCGATGGGGTTGATGAAAAAGGACATGGGCGGGGCGGCGACGGTGCTGGGCCTGGCGCATATGATCATGGCGCAGGGGGTTGGCGTGCAGTTGCGCGTGCTGATCCCGGCGGTGGAAAACAGCGTGAGTGCGGCGGCGTTCCGGCCGCAGGATATCCTGACCTCGCGCAAGGGTCTGACGGTGGAGATCAACAATACCGATGCGGAAGGGCGGCTGGTTCTGGCGGATGCGCTGGCGCTGGCGGATGAGGAAGAGTGTGATCTGATCGTGTCGATGGCGACGTTGACGGGCGCGGCACGGGTGGCCGTGGGGCCGGATCTGGCACCGTTCTATACCGATGACAACGCGGTGGCGCGGATGCTGGAGACGGCGGCGATAGAGGCGCGCGATCCGGTGTGGCGGATGCCGTTTTGGGATCCGTATGAAGCGATGATCGAGCCGGGGATTGCCGATCTCGACAATGCGCCGAAGGGCGGGTTTGCGGGGTCGATCACCGCGGCGTTGTTCCTGCGGCGGTTCGTTGAGAATGCGCCGCGCTATGTGCATTTCGACATTTACGGGTGGCAGCCGTCGGCGGCACCCGCGCGGCCCAAGGGCGGGGTTGGGCAAGGCGCACGCGCGGTGTTTCAGGCCTTGCCCGAGCTGGCAGGATGACGGATCGGCGCTTCTTTCCTGGCAATGCGCGGGTGGTTCTGGCGGGGATGCCGGGGGCGCCAGAAGGCGTGACGCAGGTTGCGGGGACGCCCGCGTCTATTGCGGTGCCGGTGGCCGATTTGCGGGATGCGCCGGGGGGCAAGCGGGATCGTCAGTTGCTGTTTGGCGATCGATTTCTGGTTCTGGAAGAGGGCGAGGATTGGGTTTTTGGGCAGGCGGCGAAAGATGGCTATGTGGGCTATCTGGCGGCGGAGGCCGTTGGTGAGGCTGTCGAGGCCACGCATTTCGTTGGCGTGCGCTCGACCCATGCCTACACCGTGCCCAGCGTGAAGGCGCCGGATGTGCGGGCGCTGAGCTTTGGCTCGTCGGTGCGGGTGATTGCGGAAGAGCGTGCCTATGTCGAACTGGCGGATGGGACATTTGTGCCCAAGCCGCATCTGCGCCCGGTGGGCCAGACCTTTCGCGATATGGTGACGGTCGCGCAGGTTTTCTTTGGGACGCCGTACCTGTGGGGCGGGAACAGTGCCTGGGGGATCGACTGTTCGGGGTTGGTGCAGATTGCGGCGATGGCTGCCGGGGTTGAGTGCCCGCCCGATAGCGATTTGCAGGCAGCCCGGTTTGGCGATGAGATTGCGATGGATGCGCCTGTTGTGCGCGGCGATCTGTATTTCTGGAAGGGCCATGTGGCGATTGCGGTGGATGAAGCAACGCTGATCCATGCGAATGCCCATCATATGGCGGTAGCGTATGAGCCGTTAGCAGCGGCTTTGGCGCGGATCGAGGCGCAGGAGGGGGCGGGGGTGACGGTGCGGCGGCGGCTTTAGTACCTTTCCGGCAGTCTTGGCATCTTATTTCACTGCCTCTCACCTTCGGTTGCGAACGCAAAAGACGATAGGCGCCCTGAATTGAGCCGGAAACGCTTTAGTCCACGGACCGGATGAGCTTGCGTTCAAGCACGCGCAACACGGTCTTCAGATCATGCCCGCGCTTGAGAATCCGCCCGTCCATCCCGATGACCGTGTACATGCCCTGTTTGTCGCGCAGTTTGGGGCGTTTTTCGATGCGGTAGATGGGCGTTTCGGCCGCGCGGCGGAAGATTGAGAAAACGGCGACCTCGCGCAGGAAAGACATGCCGTAATCGCGCCATTCCCCTGCGGCCACGAACCGCCCGTAAACCCCGAGGATCTGGCCCAATTCCCGGCGGTCGAACACGACCTGCTCGCGGGTGGATTGGGCTGTGACGTGGCCCGACGGAGGTTGCATGTTCATGGGATAAAACCTTGACCACGCGCCCGCCCGAAATCAAGCCCCGCCTAGGAATTGCCACAAAATAACCGCGGAAACGCACGACGCGCACCGTTTTGCGGCCCCGTTTATGGGTGAAACCAGCGTCATAGCGAGAAAAACGCTACCCCGGTGCTGCGGATTAACAGCCCCCACCCAGCCCGCGGCACCGGGGACATACCTTGCTAGACGCCCTGACCTTGGTCGGGGCGTTTTGCGTTTCGATACTGGTTTTGGCCAACACTCTTGACCGGATGGTCGGCACTGTGCACTGCTGAGCGTCAGGGAGGACAGGTGATGACGCCGCAAGAGCGCGCACGCCAAAGCGCCGATGCGATGTGGGCAGGTGATGCCGCGTCGCAGGCGATGGGATTTCGACTGGACGCGGTGGGGCCGGGGACGGCGGAGATGTCGTTTGAGGTGCGTCCCGATCAGCTGAACGGCCACGGGATCTGCCATGGTGGGTTCATTTTCGCGCTGGCCGATAGTGCGTTCGCCTTTGCCTGCAATTCCTACAACGCGCTGTGCGTGGCGCAGCACAATACGATTTCCTATCTGTCGCCGGCGGAGGCGGGGGAGACGCTGACGGCGCGTGCGGTGGAGGTGTCGCGGGCCGGGCGCAGTGGTTTGTACGATGTGACGGTGACGGCGGGCGATGGGCGTTTGGTGGCGGCGTTTCGGGGGGCCAGTCGGCAGATCAAGGGTTTGCATTTTGATGAAGCTGCGGCGGCGGAGTAGGGGGCGGGTATGAAGGATCTGACGCCGCGCAGGGAGGATCTTGATCCGATTGAGATTGCGTCGCGGGATGAGATTTCGGCGCTTCAGTTGGAGCGGATGAAGAAGACCCTGTATCAAGCCTATGAGAATGTGCCGTTCTACAAGGATGCCTTCGATGCGGTGGGCGTGGTTCCTGACCACCTGCAATCGCTTGAGGATTTGGCGAAGTTTCCCTTCACCACCAAGGCGGATCTGAGGGCCAACTATCCCTTTGGCATGTTTGCCGTGCCGCGCGATCAGGTGGCGCGGGTGCATGCGTCTTCAGGCACCACGGGGCGACCGACGGTGGTGGGATACACCAAGAACGACATCGATGTCTGGGCGACGGTGGTGGCGCGGTCGATGCGGGCCAGTGGGACGCGGCCGGGCGATGTGGTGCATGTGGCCTATGGGTACGGGTTGTTCACCGGGGGGCTGGGCGCGCATTACGGGGCGGAAAAGCTTGGCTGTACGGTGGTGCCGGTGTCGGGCGGGATGACGCCCCGGCAGGTGCAGTTGATCGAGGATTTCGGGGCCTCGACGATCATGGTGACGCCGTCTTATGCGTTGTCGATTTTGGATGAGTATGCCGCGCAGGGTCTGGATCCGCGGGAGAGCGCTTTGGATGTGGGGATCTTCGGGGCTGAGCCCTGGACCAACGCGATGCGGCGCGAGATCGAAGAGGCGTTCGATATGCATGCGGTTGATATCTATGGGCTGTCCGAGATTATCGGACCCGGCGTGGCGAATGAGTGTGTTGAAACGAAGGACGGTCTGCATATCTGGGAGGATCATTTTTATCCCGAGATTGTGGATCCTGAGACTGGCGCGCCGGTGGCCGAGGGCGAGCGGGGGGAATTGGTGTTCACCGCTTTGACGAAAGAGGCGATGCCGATCATCCGCTATCGCACGCGGGATCTGACGCGGCTGATGCGGGGGACGGCGCGGTCGATGCGGCGGATGGAGAAGATCACCGGGCGGGCCGATGACATGATCATCCTGCGGGGGGTGAACCTGTTTCCCACGCAGATCGAGGAACAGCTGATGGAGGTGGCCGAACTCGCGCCGCATTTCCAGATCGAGCTGACGCGCGAGGGGCGGATGGATGCGATGCGGGTACATGTGGAGGCGTTGCCCGGTGTGTCGGACAATCAGATGCGGGTGCATGCGGGGGCGACGCTGGCGGCGCGGATCAAGGACCGCGTGGGCGTGTCGGTCGCGGTGGAGGTGCATGACCCCGAAGGTGTCGCGCGCAGTCAGGGCAAGGCGGTGCGGATCGTCGATAACCGGCTGAAGGACCGGGTCTGATGCCGCGCGGGATTGCCAAGGATCATGCGGAAAAGCGTGAGGGTATTCGCAAGGCCGCAGGGGCGTATTTTGCCGATTACGGGTTTGATCGGTCGTCGATGGCGGGGGCGGCGCGGGCGGCTGGGGTCTCAAAGGCGCTGATCTATCACTATTGGGACAGCAAGGAGGATTTGCTGTTCGATATCCTTGAGGCGCATTTGGCGCGGCTGGCCAGTGTCGTGGATGAGGTTGGACCGCCGGACCGGCTGCGCGGGTTGATCCGGGCGATCTTGCTGAATTACCGCGATGCGGATGCCGAGCATAAGTTGCAGATCGATGCGCTGGCGACCTTGCCGCCGGAGAAGCAGGCGCCTTTGAAGGCGCATCAGCGGCGGTTGGTGGAGGCGATGGGTGAGGCGTTGAGTGAGGCGGAACCTGACGCGGTGGCCGATGGGCGACTGCGACCGGTGACGATGGCGGTGTTCGGGATGCTGAACTGGTTTTACATCTGGCATCGTCCGGGGCGGGGGATGAGCCGGGAAGACTATGCCGATCTGGTGGCGGATCTGGTGATGGGTGGGCTGCGTGGTTTGGTTGACGCGCCTCAGGCGAAGGCCCCCTGACAGAACCACCCCGCCGACATCGTGCCGCCATGGGCGTAGTAGAGCCAGAGCCGGTCGCCACCCGCCGTCGTGATCCGCCAGTAATCCCGCACGCCGGTGCGCCAGTCGGGTTCGTCCAGCCACCATTCGGGCGCGATGCGTTCGGGACCGCTGGCCGCGACCGTCTCAAACGCGCGGCGGCGCCAGCGGAAGGTGAGGGGCGGGTCGGGACGCTCTTCTGCGGTGACGGGTTCGGGGCGCCAGAGGGTGAGCGGGCGGGGCGTGGGCGATGCGGGCCAGTCGCGGGCGGGTTCGGACCAGGCGGCGGCCATGACGCGGGCGGCTTTTTCGGGGATGTGGCTGTCGGCGGGATGCAGGCGGGTGACGGCCTCGAGCCCGATGCGCGCGCCGATCTTGCCGATCAGGTCGTCGATGGCGGTGTTGGCGGTTAGCCGCGCAACGGCGGATTGCGAGGCTTCCAGGTGGCCGCGATGCTGGTGGGCGTGCAAGGGTTCGGTGACAGGGGCGGTGATGCGCACGCGGTCGATGCCGAAACCTGCGTCGATTTCGGCGATCTTCATGGTGAGAAGCGGGCGGATGCGGTCGGGGGCGTCGGTGGGGCGGGCCAGGCCGACCTCGACCCATTGCATGGTGTGATCGGCGCGGTTGCATTCCATGCGCACCCGGCGCGCGCCCCGGCCCTTGGCGATCAGCAATTCCGACAGGCGCGGCAGCAGACGGTCGATGGCGGCGGCGATGTCGGATTCCAGCCCGATGGGTTCGGGCAGGGTCAGGCGCACGGCGAAATGCGCGGGGGGTTTGGCGGGAGAGATCGGTTCAGGCTCGATCCCGAGGGCCTGGTCGAGGCGTTGGACGAGGGGGCGGCCGAAGCGGCGACCCAGCGCGGCGCGGGGTTGGCCGGCGAGGTCTTCGATACGGCGGAGGCCCAGACGGGTGAGCTCGGCCACCGTGTCTTCGGGCAGGCGCAGGGCGGCGACGGGCAGCGGGGCCAGCGCGGTGCGGGTTTGGCCGGGGGCGGCGATGGGGGCGGTGCGGTTGCTTGGCGCGCTGGTTTTGGGCGCAGGGCCGCCGCGTTCCCAGTGCCGTCGCTTGGCGGCGCGGGACCTTGTGGCGTAGGCTTCCTGGTCGATGGCGTCACCGCTGCGCGCCAGCGGCGCGGATTGGCCGGCGAAACGGGCGAGCGCCCAGGCGGCGCCTGCGGTGTCGGCGATGCCGGTTTGGATGGTGAGGCCGAGGGCGTCGCAGTCTTCGGTCACTTGGGCGACGAGGGCGACCTCACCGCCGAAAAGATGCGCGCAGCCGGTGAGGTCGATGATCAGCGCGTCGGGCGCTTGTTCGGCCACCCAGGGGCTGAACTTGCCCGCCCAACGGCGCAGGCCCGCGAGGAAGGCCAGTTCAGCCTGGGGGTTGCGCAGGCGGGTGATGAGATCGGGGCACATCGCGCGGGCATCGCGCAAGGGCTGGTCGCGGCTGAGCCCGGCGGCGTGGGCGGAGGTGGAGAGGGAAGACAGAAGCTGCATGTTGCCGCGGTCTTCGGCAATGGCAAAGGGTGTCTCGGCCAGCGACGGGTCGCGGCGGAGCAGGCGTTCGGCGCCCAGGCGCGGGAACCACAGCGAAAGGATACGGCGGTTGGGCATCGTCAGGCGGCAGCTGTTGATGTTCTTGTTATGTTCCAGTTTAGGGCGCTGGGGTGTGGGAGTCGAGTCGTGGTCGACAAATTGCGCGGGGCGGCTAGGGTTATGAGCATTGCAGGGAGATGTGGATATGCGCGCACTCGTTTTGACTTTGGCCCTTGTCGCCGCCGGCGGGATGGCGTTTGGCCATGCGGGCGTGACGGATGCGCGTGTGATGGCGTGGATGGAGGGCATGAAATCCATCGCGCGTGCCACGCGCACTGTGGCGCTGATGGCGCGGGGGGAGGAAGCGTTCGATCCGCAAGCGCTGGCGGATGCGGCCGATGTGCTGGAGGCGGAACATCTGCGGATCCCTGCGCTGTTCGAGTTGCCCACGGAAGACACGGTGTCGGAGGCGTTGCCTGCGATCTGGGAAACCTGGGATGATTTCGAGGCGAAGTCGCAGCGCGGGTTGGAGGCTGTGGCCCAGGTGCGGGCGGCAGTGACGCTGGGGGAGCTGCAGGCGGCGTTGGGGGCGTTGAACCAAAGCTGCCGGGCTTGTCACCAGATCTACCGCGAGTAACTGCGCATTGAACCGCGCCGGTCTTTGGCGCAATCTTCCTGTCAAAACCAGAAGGTAGGGAGAGTGACCATGAGAACGCGTGCGGCTGTGGCAGTGGGGGCGGGCAAACCGCTTGAGGTGATGGACGTGAACCTCGATGGGCCCCGCGCGGGTGAGGTTCTGGTTGAGATCAAGTCGACCGGCATTTGCCATACCGATGAGTTCACGCTGTCAGGGGCCGATCCCGAGGGGTTATTTCCCGCGATCCTGGGCCATGAGGGTGCGGGCGTCGTGGTGGATGTGGGGCCGGGAGTGACGAGCCTGCAGACGGGCGATCACGTGATCCCGCTTTACACGCCGGAATGTCGGGAATGTGAGTATTGCCTGCACCCGAAGACAAACCTGTGCCAGTCGATCCGCGAGACGCAAGGACAAGGGCTGATGCCCGATGGCACCTCGCGGTTTTCGACCTTGGATGGCGATCCGATCCTGCATTACATGGGGACGTCGACCTTCGCGAACCATACGGTGCTGCCCGAGATTGCCTTGGCGAAGGTGCGCGAGGACGCGCCGTTCGACAAGATTTGCTATATCGGCTGCGGGGTGACCACGGGCATTGGCGCGGTGATCAATACCGCCAAGGTCGAGACTGGCGCGCGCGCCGTGGTGTTCGGGCTGGGTGGTATCGGGCTGAACGTGATCCAGGGGCTGCGGCTGGCAGGGGCGGATCAGATTGTGGGGGTTGATCTGAACCCCTCGAAGAAGCCGATGGCCGAGCGGTTCGGGATGACGCATTTCGTGAACCCCGCCGAGGTAGAAGGCGATCTGGTGCCCTATCTGGTGAACCTGACGAAGGGTGGGGCGGATTATACGTTTGATGCCACAGGCAATGTGTCGGTGATGCGGACGGCGCTGGAATGCGCGCATAAGGGGTGGGGCGAGTCGATCATTATCGGCGTGGCGCCAGCGGGGGCCGAGATTTCGACCCGGCCGTTCCAACTGGTGACGGGGCGCAGTTGGCGCGGGACGGCCTTTGGCGGTGCGCGGGGCCGGACGGATGTGCCCAAGATCGTGGATTGGTACATGGAGGGGAAGATCGAGATTGATCCGATGATTACCCATACGATGGCGTTGGATGACATCAACAAGGGGTTCGATCTGATGCATGCGGGGGAAAGCATTCGGTCGGTGGTGAATTATTGAACCCGTCGCGGGGGGGGGCGCCCCCCCCCCCCCCCCGCCAAACACGCAAAGAAAAATCTGGGGGTGTGGGGGGGTGGGGGTGGTGGGGGGGGGGGGGGGGGGGGTTGGGGGTTTTTTCGGGGGGGGGGGGGGGGGTTTTGGGGGTGTGGGGGTTGTGGGTGTTGGGGGTGGTGGTGGTG
>JBCBPV010000069.1:0-19598 GCA_039820585.1 Pseudomonadota bacterium | reverse complement strand
GCCAAAAATGCCGGGAAGAGACGATGGCGAAGGAAAAGTTTGAGCGCAATAAGCCGCACTGCAACGTCGGCACGATTGGTCACGTTGACCACGGCAAGACGACGCTGACGGCGGCGATCACGAAGTATTTCGGCGACTTCCAGGCGTATGACCAGATCGACGGCGCGCCCGAGGAAAAGGCGCGGGGGATCACGATCTCGACTGCGCATGTGGAATACGAGACCGAGAACCGCCACTACGCCCATGTCGATTGCCCGGGCCACGCGGACTACGTCAAGAACATGATCACCGGTGCCGCGCAGATGGACGGCGCGATCCTGGTGGTGAACGCGGCCGACGGCCCGATGCCGCAGACGCGCGAGCACATCCTTCTGGGCCGCCAGGTGGGCATCCCCACGATGGTCGTGTTCATGAACAAGGTGGACCAGGTCGACGACGAGGAATTGCTTGAGCTCGTCGAGATGGAGATCCGCGAACTGCTGAGCTCCTACGAATACCCCGGCGACGACATTCCGGTGATCCCCGGCTCGGCGCTGGCGGCGATGGAGGGCAACAACCCCGAGATCGGCGAAGAGGCGATCCGCAAGCTGATGGCCGCGGTCGACGAATGGATCCCGACGCCGGAACGCGCGATCGACCAGCCGTTCCTGATGCCGGTGGAAGACGTGTTCTCGATCTCGGGCCGCGGCACGGTTGTGACCGGCCGGGTGGAGCGTGGCGTGATCAACGTGGGCGACGAGATTGAGATCGTCGGCGTGCGCGACACCCAGAAGACGACCTGCACGGGCGTCGAGATGTTCCGCAAGCTGCTGGACCGCGGCGAAGCGGGCGACAACATCGGCGCGCTTCTGCGCGGCATCGACCGGGACGGGGTGGAGCGTGGCCAGGTGCTGTGTAAGCCTGGGTCCGTCACCCCGCACACGAAGTTCGAGGCCGAGGCCTATATCCTGACCAAGGATGAAGGTGGCCGTCACACGCCGTTCTTCGCCAACTACCGCCCGCAGTTCTACTTCCGCACGACGGATGTGACGGGGACGGTTGAGCTGGCCGCGGGGACCGAGATGGTGATGCCGGGCGACAACGTGTCGTTCACGGTGGAACTGATCGCGCCGATCGCGATGGAGAACGGTCTGCGGTTCGCGATCCGCGAAGGCGGCCGGACGGTGGGTGCTGGTGTTGTTTCGAAGATCATTGACTGATCTTGGAAACAGGTGAGCGGCAGGGGACCCGTACGGGTCCCCGAGAACTCACTCAGATCGGCACTGGGCGCTGCCCCAAGTCTCTTCGAAGAGACTTGCAAAAGCCTTCGAAGGCTTTTGAAACGGGCGACGCCGACACGAAAAAACGGTTCGATGAGGGGCGACGATGATCGCCGCTCCTCCTCTCAACTGACACGCCCTTGGAAGGGACGACGACATGGCAGTTCAAAGCCAAAACATCCGGATCCGGCTGAAAGCCTTCGATTACCGCGTGCTCGATGCGTCGACACAGGAAATCGTCAACACAGCCAAGCGGACCGGTGCGCAGGTGCGCGGGCCGATCCCGCTGCCCAACAATATCGAGAAGTTCACCGTCCTGCGGGGCCCCCACGTCGACAAGAAATCGCGCGATCAGTTCGAGATCCGCACGCATAAGCGCTTGCTCGATATCGTGGATCCCACACCGCAGACCGTGGATGCGCTCATGAAGCTCGACCTCGCCGCCGGCGTGGATGTCGAGATCAAGGTTTAAAGGGGGTGACGGCTATGTTGCGCTCTGGAGTGATCGCAAAGAAGGTCGGGATGACCCGGGTCTTCATGGATGACGGGAAGCAGATTCCCGTAACGGTTTTGCAGCTGGACAAGCTGCAGGTGGTGGCCAAGCGGACGCCCGAGACGGATGGCTATTCGGCTGTTCAGCTGGGGGCCGGCACGGCGAAGGCCAAGCGCACCTCAAAAGCGATGCGCGGGCATTTTGCAGTGGCCAAGGTGGAACCCAAGCGGAAGATCGCGGAGTTTCGGGTCGACCCCGAAAATCTGATCGATGTCGGCGAGGAAATCACCGCGAACCATTATTTCGAGGGTCAATTCGTCGACGTCTCAGGCACCTCGATCGGTAAGGGGTTTGCCGGTGCGATGAAGCGCCACAACTTCGGCGGGTTGCGCGCCAGCCACGGTGTATCGATCAGCCACCGTTCGCACGGCTCGACCGGTCAGTGTCAGGATCCTGGCAAGGTCTTCAAAGGCAAGAAGATGGCCGGCCATATGGGCGCGGCCCGTGTGACCACGCAGAACCTGCAAGTGGTGCGCACCGATGCGGATCGTGGCCTGATCATGGTCAAGGGCGCTGTACCAGGCTCGAAAGGTGGCTGGGTGACGATCAAGGATGCGGTCAAGAAAGCCGTGCCCGAGAACGTGATCTATCCCGCAGCTTTGAAATCGGCTGCGGCGGCAGCGGCCAAGGCGGCCGAAGAAGCAGCAGCGGCAGCAGCGGCCGAGGAAGAAGCGGCGGCCAAGGCCGCGGCGGAAGCCGAACAGGCCGCCCTGGAAGCGGCTGAAGCCGAGGCAGCAACGGAAGCACCGGCGGATGACGCCGCGCCCGAAGGAGGCGACGACAATGAAAGCTGATGTGATCAAGCTCGACGCCAAAAAGGCGGGCTCGGTCGATCTCGATGATGAGATCTTCGGGCTTGAGCCGCGCGCCGACATCCTGCACCGCGTCGTGCGCTGGCAGCGCAACAACGCGCAAGCCGGCACCCACAAGGTCAAGACCCGCTCGGAGACGAGCTATTCGACCAAGAAGATCTATCGCCAGAAGGGCACCGGCGGCGCACGCCACGGATCCCGGAATGCGCCGATCTTTCGTGGTGGTGGTATCTACAAAGGCCCCACGCCGCGCAGCCATGGTCACGAGTTGACCAAGAAGTTCCGCAAGCTGGGTCTGCGGCACGCGCTGTCGGCCAAGGCCAAGGCGGGCGAGTTGGTGATCATCGAGAACGCCGATGCCAAGGATCCCAAAACGTCCGCGCTGGCCAAGCAGATCAAAGAGCTGGGCTGGAAGCGCGCGCTGGTGATCGACGGGGCAGAGGTGAACGAAAACTTCGCCCGCGCCGCGGCCAACATCCAAGGCTTGGATGTGCTGCCGTCGATGGGTGCCAATGTCTATGACATCCTGCGTCGTGACACGTTGGTGATCACGAAGGCCGGTGTCGAAGCGCTGGAGGCGCGGTTGAAATGAGCGCGAAAGCAGAACAGTACGACGTGATCCGCAAGCCCGTGATCACCGAGAAGGCCACCATGGCGTCCGAGAATGGCGCAGTGGTGTTCGAGGTGGCGATGGACGCCAACAAACCCGCGATCAAGGATGCCGTTGAGGCGCTTTTTGGCGTGAAGGTGAAGGCGGTGAACACGACGATCACCAAGGGCAAGGTCAAGCGGTTCCGCGGCCAGCCGGGGCGTCGGAAGGACGTCAAGAAGGCGTATGTGACGCTCGAAGAGGGCAATACGATTGATGTGACGACGGGGCTTTAGGGCTTCACGTCAGGAAATCTGGACGAGGGCGCGCTTCGGTGCGCCCTTTGTCTTATGAGGGCGGCGTTTGGGTTTTGACAATTTTTGCCATATATGGATAGCCTTGGGCCGGCAAAGGAGGTTCGCATGGCAACGATGAATGTTTCCCTGCCCGATCCGATGAAGGATTGGGTTGAAGGCCAGACCAAGGACGGGCGGTTTGCGAATTCGAGCGACTATGTGCGGCATCTGATCCGGCTGGATCAGGAGCGGGAGGCGGCGATCACCGAGATGCAGGCCGAGATCGACAAGGGGCTGGCCAGCGGAGTTGCTGAAGACTTCGATTTCGAAGAGTTTTTGGTAAGGAAGCGCGCCGAGTTCGAGGGTGGCTGACAAGCGCCTTCGACTTTCAAACGAGGCCGTCGCCGATCTGGACCGCATCTGGGACTACTCGGCAGAGACATGGGGTGCTCAGCAGGCCGAGCACTACACCAAGGGGTTGCACCGCAGTCTACGTACAATTGGGCTCATGCCCGAGGCTGGACGGGAGCACCTTGAGTTTGATCCGCCGTTGCGGATCTATCCGTCTGCAAAGCACCTGATTATCTATAGGAACGGGACGGACGAAATTCGGATTGTGCGTATTCTCGCCAGCCGTACCAACTGGCAAACCGTTTTGGGTTGTTGAGCTCATGGTTTGCCTTTTCTCCTGTTGAGATACTGCCACTAGACACCCACCCCCACCCCCGCTATACGCCCCCAATCCCGCCACCCCGGATTCGTCCGGGGTGGCGCCTTTTGGGGCCCAGACCCCAGACAAACAAGAGCCAGGGGTCAACCCCCGGCCGAAGCAAACGGAAGAGAGCAAGCATGGCACTCAAGTCGTATAAGCCGACGACGCCGGGCCAGCGTGGGCTGGTGCTGATCGACCGTTCGGAGCTTTGGAAAGGCCGCCCGGTCAAGTCCCTCACCGAGGGTTTGACCAAGAATGGCGGACGGAACAATACCGGACGGATCACGATGCGCCGCCGCGGCGGTGGCGCAAAGCGGTTGTACCGCGTCGTTGATTTCAAACGTCGCAAGTTCGACGTCTCCGCCACGGTGGAACGCATTGAATATGACCCCAACCGGACCGCGTTCATCGCGCTGGTCAAGTATGACGATGGCGAACAGGCCTATATCCTGGCCCCGCAGCGTCTGGCTGTCGGCGACAAGGTCGTGGCGTCGGCGCGAGCCGACGTAAAGCCGGGCAATGCGATGCCGTTCTCGGGCATGCCGATCGGCACGATCGTCCACAATATCGAGATGAAGCCCGGCAAGGGTGGCCAGATCGCGCGCGCGGCAGGCACCTATGCCCAGTTCGTGGGTCGCGACGGTGGCTATGCCCAGATCCGCCTGTCTTCGGGTGAACTCCGCATGGTGCGCCAGGAATGCATGGCAACGGTTGGCGCGGTGTCGAACCCCGACAACTCGAACCAGAACCTCGGCAAGGCAGGCCGCAACCGGCACAAGGGTATTCGCCCAAGCGTGCGCGGTGTGGTCATGAACCCGGTCGACCACCCGCACGGTGGTGGCGAAGGCCGCACCTCGGGCGGCCGTCATCCGGTCACGCCCTGGGGCAAGCCAACGAAGGGTGCGCGCACCCGCAACAAGAACAAGGCGTCGTCGAAGCTGATCATCCGCTCGCGTCACGCCAAGAAGAAGGGGCGCTAAAGCATGAGCCGCTCAGTATGGAAGGGCCCCTTTGTCGACTCTTACGTCCTCAAAAAGGCCGAAAAGTCCCGCGAGTCGGGCCGCAACGAAGTGATCAAGATCTGGTCGCGCCGTTCGACGATTTTGCCCCAGTTCGTGGGCCTCACATTCGGGGTCTATAACGGGCAAAAGCACATTCCGGTCAACGTGTCCGAGGACATGATTGGCCAGAAGTTCGGTGAATACGCGCCAACCCGCACCTATTACGGGCACGCCGCCGACAAAAAAGCGAAAAGGAAGTAAGCCATGGGCAAGGATAAAAATCCCCGCCGCGTGGCGGATAACGAAGCGATGGCGATGGCGCGCATGCTGCGCACCAGCCCGCAAAAGCTGAACCTCGTTGCCGCGATGATCCGGGGCAAGAAGGTGGACAAGGCGCTGAGCGACCTCACCTTCTCCAAAAAGCGGATCGCGCAGGATGTGAAGAAGTGCCTTCAGTCCGCAATCGCGAATGCCGAGAACAACCATAATCTGGATGTGGATGAGCTGATCGTGGCCGAGGCCTATGTCGGAAAGAACCTGACAATGAAGCGCGGCAAACCCCGTGCGCGGGGCCGGTTCGGCAAGATCGTCAAGCCGTTCTCGCAACTGACCATCAAGGTTCGCCAGATCGAAGAAATCGCCGGGGAGCAAGCCTAATGGGACATAAAGTCAATCCGATCGGCATGCGCCTGCAGGTGAACCGCACCTGGGACAGCCGCTGGTACGCCGACACCAAGGATTACGGGGATCTTCTGCTGGAAGACCTGAAAATCCGTGAGTTCATCGAGACCGAGTGTAAGCAGGCCGGCATCAGCCGCGTGATCATCGAACGCCCGCACCGCAAGTGCCGGGTGACGGTGCACACCGCGCGTCCGGGCGTGATCATCGGCAAAAAAGGCGCCGATATCGAGACGCTGCGCAAGAAGCTGGCGGCGATGACCGACAGCGAATTGCACCTCAACATCGTGGAAGTGCGCAAGCCCGAACTGGATGCGGCCCTGGTCGCGGAAAGCATCGCCCAGCAGCTGGAACGCCGGGTCAGCTTTCGCCGTGCGATGAAGCGCTCGGTCCAGAACGCCATGCGCATGGGGGCCCTTGGCATCCGTGTGAACGTCGCGGGTCGTCTTGGCGGAGCCGAGATTGCGCGGACCGAATGGTATCGCGAAGGGCGGGTGCCACTGCACACGCTGCGCGCCGATATCGATTACTCGCTGAAAGAGGCGATGACGCCCTATGGCATCATCGGGATCAAGGTCTGGATCTTCAAAGGTGAGATCATGGAACACGATCCCGCAGCCCGTGACCGCAAAGCCCAGGAACTGCAGGACGGCCCGGCCCCCCGCGGTGCCGGCGGCGGACGCCGGAACTAAGGAGCCAAAGAGATGCTGCAACCAAAGCGCACGAAATTCCGGAAGATGTTCAAAGGCCGGATCAAGGGCCAGGCCAAGGGCGGATCTGATCTGACCTTCGGCACCTATGGTCTGAAGGCGGTGGAGCCCGAGCGCATCACCGCGCGCCAGATCGAAGCCGCCCGCCGGGCCATGACGCGCCACATGAAGCGTCAGGGCCGGGTCTGGATCCGGATCTTCCCCGACACCCCGATCACCGCCAAACCCATCGAAGTGCGGATGGGTAAAGGTAAGGGCTCGGTCGACCGCTGGGCCGCCAAGGTCAAACCCGGTCGGATCATGTTCGAAATCGATGGCGTGACCGAAGGCGTGGCGCGAGAGGCCCTGCGCCTGGCGGCGATGAAGCTGCCGGTGAAGACGCGGACAGTGGTTCGCGAAGACTGGTAAGTCTTCCCGCGTGCGGTTTGGCGGATTGTGGATGCGGTCTGCGGGCCGGCACCGGGTGAAGTGAGAGAGGGGCGGGGCGCAGGCTTCGCCCTTTTTCTTTGGCGGCCTCAGACGATCAAAGCGGGCTGCCCAACAGCCGCGCCACCGGGGCGCTGCCCCGGACCCCGGGATACTTCGCGACCAAAGATGCATCTCTTTGGTCCCGAAATATCCCCGCCGGAGGCGGAGCTGCCCCAAGATGGCGGGCGTGACATGATTTCAGCGTGCCCATGACCGCCGCCTAGGGGACCAACCCGTTCGCCTCTGCCCGCCGCCGCAGAACCACCACCGGCAGCTCCGGCGCAAGCCGGTCCACCGCGGCAATGATCCGCGGCGCCTGCGTCCGCTCAAATGTCCAGATCCAGCTCAGAAACTCCCAGTCGGGCAGGTGTTCGGGGCATCCGTCTGCCATGTCTGGCCGCACCCGGCCATAGGTGGTGGCGACCCGCTTCGCGATGCCCCCCAGCGCCACCAGACGCGGTACGCGCATCCAGATCAGCTGATCGCTGCGGGGCAGGCGGGTGTCCATGAAGCCCACATTCGTTCCGTCGATCACCCATCGGTCCTGGGCCACGAACCCGTCATGCAGCGCGCGCTGCTCGGCCCGGTCGCGGACGGTCCAGCCGGGCCTCCACCGCATGTCGCGGTCAAGCGAGACATACCGCAGGTCGAGCGCGGCGGCGAGGCGTTGGGACAGCGTGGATTTCCCCGCGCCCGAGACGCCGACAACCGTGATGCGTCGGGCGGTGCGCAGGTGATCACGCGCCTCTGTGAGGGGGATGTAGTTGGGCATGTGCAAGGCTCATCGCGGAATGCCGCGTGAGTGTCGCACTATCCCCCGGCGATCACCACCACCGCCCAGCCCGCGATGCCGATCTGGATCAGTTGGATCACCACCGACGCGCCATGCAGGCGGCCGAAGGCGCGTTTGTCGCCGCGATCGGTGGCGGCGTTGATCTGGTGCATCAGGATCTGGCGGGCATACACCGTGCTGGCCGCAACGCCTGCCAAAAGCCCCGCGGCAAGGGGGGAGACGGCGAAGGTGACCGCGGCGGCAATCGCGGCGAGTGCTATCACAGCGAGGTAGTAGTAGGGGAAGGTGCCGCGCAGGAGGGGGCGCACCTTTTCCAGCGGCAGCTGCGCAAACAGGACCGGCGCGAAGCCGAAGCTGAAGAACACCATACCGCCAAACAGCGTCGCGGTGAGAAGGAGGGCGGCAAGGGTCATCGGGGTCTCCTGTTATGCTGGGCAGGAGATAGGGTGCGCTCACGGCCGGACCAGAGGGCGATGGCTTGCACGGGGCGTGGGCTTTCGCCTACACCGCGCCTATGGCCACAGTCTCTTCCTTGTTTGCGACCCCGCTCTATCGCGCCCGGCTGTCCGATCACGGGGCAGTGGATGGGGCAGAGCTGCAAGCGTCGTGCATGTCGATCGCAGAAGATGATGAGGCCGGGCAGGCCTGGTGTGAGCGTGAGGGGTTTCCGGGCTATACGTCTTATGCCTCGCTCACCGATCTGCCCTGGCGGTTTCCGGTGTTCGAGACGGTAAAACAGTCGCTCGATGCCCATGTCGCGGCTTTTGCCAAGGCGCTGGCCTTTGATCTTGGCGACAAGGCGCTGGTGCTTGAAGATCTTTGGATCAACATCCTGCCCGAGGGCGGCATTCACACGGGCCATATCCATCCGCATTCGGTGATCTCCGGCACGACCTATGTGGCGATGCCAGCGGGGACAAGCGCGATCAAGTTTGAGGATCCGCGCCTGGCGATGATGATGGCGGCGCCACCGCGGCGGGCAGATGCGCCCGAAGAGTTGCAGCGCTTTGTCTATGTGGCGCCCGAGGCGGGCGATGTGTTGTTGTGGGAAAGCTGGTTGCGCCACGAGGTGCCGATGAACATGGCCGAAGACGACCGGATCAGCGTCAGCTTCAATTACAAATGGGCGGAAGGCCCCTCACCCTAGCCCTGTCCCTTTCGGGCCGAAGGCTGGTGCAGGGGTCACACCCCAAAACACCTCTTGCCAACGCCAGCCCAGCCGCCTATACGCGGCGCTCATCCACGTACTCCACTGGAATCAGGGTGACCAAGTGCATCGAACGATGTGATGCGCGCGGGCCCTCCGGTGATTGTTGAAAGGAACCGGCGGAATGAACGCTGCGGAACTGCGTGACAAGACGCCCGATCAGCTTCGGGACGAGCTTGCGAACCTGAAAAAAGAGGCCTTCAACCTGCGTTTTCAGCAGGCCACCGGCGCTATTGAGAACACTGCGCAGATGCGCAAGGTGCGTCGCGATGCGGCCCGGGTGAAGACCATCCTGAACGAAAAGGCGGCATCCGCCGCTGCGGAGGCGTAAGACATGCCCAAAAGAATCCTCTCCGGCACCGTCACCAGCGACAAGAATGAACAGACCGTCACGGTTCTGGTCGAACGCCGCTATACGCACCCGATGATGAAAAAGACCGTGCGCGCCTCGAAAAAGTATCGCGCGCATGACCCCAAGAACGAGTTCAAGGTTGGCGACAACGTCCGTATCCAGGAATGCGCGCCAATTTCCAAGACGAAACGCTGGGAGGTTGTGACCGCCTGAACCGGCGCCACACCACCCGGTTTGATCGAAACCCTGGGGACGAAGGCTAACAAAGCCCCCCAAAGGTCGGGAGAAACCTCATGATCCAGATGCAGACCAATCTGGATGTCGCTGACAATTCCGGTGCTCGCCGGGTTCAGTGCATCAAGGTCCTCGGCGGCTCGAAGCGGAAATACGCCTCTGTGGGCGACATCATCGTGGTGTCGGTCAAAGAAGCCATCCCGCGCGGCCGTGTGAAGAAGGGCGATGTCCGCAAGGCCGTCGTCGTGCGGACCGCCAAGGAAGTGCGTCGCGAAGACGGCACCGCGATCCGCTTTGACCGCAACGCCGCCGTCATCCTCAACAACAACAATGAGCCGATCGGCACCCGTATCTTCGGGCCGGTCGTGCGTGAGTTGCGCGGCAAGAACTTCATGAAGATCATTTCGCTTGCGCCGGAGGTGCTGTGATGGCTGCGAAACTGAAAAAAGGCGACAAGGTTGTCGTGCTGGCCGGCAAGGACAAGGGCAAAGAGGGTGAGATCACCCGCGTGATGCCCAAGGACGGCAAGGCCATCGTGGACGGGATCAACATCTCGGTCCGCCACACCCGCCAGAGCCAGGCAAGCCAGGGCGGCCGCATCCCCCAGGCCATGCCCATCGATCTGTCGAACCTCGCAGTGCTCGATTCCAACGGCAAACCCACCCGCGTGGGCTTTCGCATGGATGGCGAGACCAAAGTGCGCTTCGCCAAGACAACAGGGGAGGCGATCTGATGCTGGATACAGCCAATTACACCCCGCGCCTGAAAGCGCATTATGACGGCACGGTGCGCGCCGCTCTGAAAGAAGAGTTCGGCTATGGCAACGACATGCAGATCCCGCGTCTGGCCAAGATCGTCCTGAACATCGGCTGCGGTGCCGAGGCGGTCAAAGACAGCAAGAAGGCCAAGTCGGCTCAGGAAGACCTGACCGCGATTGCCGGCCAGAAGGCGCTGACCACCAAGGCCAAGAAATCCATTGCGGGCTTCCGGGTCCGTGAAGAGATGCCGCTTGGTGCCAAAGTGACCCTGCGCGGCGACCGGATGTACGAATTCCTCGACCGTCTGATCACCGTGGCGATGCCCCGCATCCGTGACTTCCGCGGCGTATCGGGCAAATCGTTCGATGGTCGCGGCAACTATGCCATGGGCATCAAGGAACACATCGTTTTCCCCGAGATCGACTATGACAAGGTCGATGAGGTTTGGGGCATGGATGTCATCATCGCAACCACCGCGCAGACCGACGCGGAAGCGAAGGCGCTGTTGAAGCATTTCAACATGCCCTTCAACAGCTGACGCCAGGGGATATCGCAATGGCCAAGAAAGCAATGATCGAACGCGAAAAGAAGCGTCAGGCACTGGTGGAAAAATACGCCACCAAGCGCGCCGCGCTGAAAGAGATCGCGAATGATGAATCGAAGCCCATGGAAGAGCGGTTTAAGGCACGCCTCAAGCTTGCCAAGCTGCCCCGCAATTCTTCCGCCACCCGGCTTCACAACCGTTGTCAGCTGACCGGGCGTCCGCACGCCTATTACCGCAAGCTGAAAATCAGCCGGATCGCGCTGCGTGATCTGGGCTCTGCCGGGCAGATCCCCGGCATGGTCAAGTCAAGCTGGTAAGGAGGGTAGAAAATGAACGATCCTCTCGGAGATATGTTGACCCGCATCCGCAATGCGCAGATGCGTGGGAAGTCCACCGTTGTCACGCCCGCCTCCAAGCTGCGTGGCTGGGTTCTGGATGTGCTGGCCGACGAAGGCTACATCCGCGGCTATGACAGCACGACCGGCAAGGATGGCCACCCGGCCATCGAAATCTCGCTGAAGTATTACGAAGGCACCCCCGTCATTCGTGAGCTAAAGCGCGTGTCCAAGCCCGGTCGCCGTGTTTACATGGGCGTCAAAGACATCCCGTCGGTCCGTCAGGGCCTGGGTGTTTCCATCGTCTCGACGCCCAAGGGCGTGATGTCGGATGCAAATGCACGCACTGCCAATGTTGGCGGCGAAGTGCTTTGCACCGTATTCTAAGGAGGTCTGGGTATGTCTCGTATTGGCAAAAGACCGGTCGAGCTGCCGGCAGGGGTCGAAGCCTCTGTCTCAGGCCAGACCGTGTCGGTGAAGGGCCCCAAGGGCACGCGTGAGTTCACCGCGACCGATGATGTCACGATCAGCGTGGACGGCAATGTCGTCAGCGTGGAGCCGCGCGGCAAATCCAAGCGCGCCCGCCAGCAGTGGGGGATGAGCCGCACGATGGTGGCCAACCTCGTCGAAGGCGTGTCGAACGGGTTCAAGAAAGAGCTTGAGATCTCGGGCGTCGGCTACCGGGCGCAGATGCAGGGCAATACCCTGAAACTGTCGTTGGGTCTCAGCCACGAGGTGAATTTTGAGGTTCCGGCCGGTGTAACCGTTACGGCGCCGAAACAGACCGAGATCGTTGTGGAAGGTATCGACCAGCAGCTTGTGGGCCAGGTCGCGGCAAACATCCGCGAGTGGCGCAAGCCCGAGCCCTACAAGGGCAAAGGCATCAAGTACAAGGACGAGTACATCTTCCGCAAAGAAGGCAAGAAGAAGTAAGGAACGCATAGGATGGCACTTTCCAAACGGGATCTGTTCCAGAAACGCCGCCTGCGCGTTCGGAACAAGCTTCGCAAGGTGAACGCGGGCCGCGTGCGCCTGTCGGTGCATCGCTCGAACAAGAACATCAGCGTGCAGCTGATCGACGATGTGAACGGTGTGACGCTGGCCTCGGCCTCGTCTCTCGAAAAAGACCTGGGCGTTGTCGGCAAGAACAACGTCGAGGCGGCGGCCAAGGTGGGCTCGGCAATTGCCGAGCGTGCCAAGAAGGCGGGCGTGGACGAGGCCTATTTCGACCGGGGCGGGTTCCTGTTCCATGGTCGGGTCAAGGCTTTGGCCGATGCGGCGCGCGAAGGCGGTCTGAAAATTTGAAGCGTGTGGTGGGGGGCACCCCACCGGACGCACCCTGTAGGGTGGGATTTTATCCCACCTTCGATGACCAGGGCCCATATGGGCACCTTGGTTGGACAACCGGCGCCGGATGCGCCCTGAGATAAGGACTGCTGAATATGGCAGAACGTGACAACCGCCGCGGCCGGGGACGGCAGCGGGAAGAGGAAACGCCCGAATTCGCCGACCGCCTGGTCGCGATCAACCGGGTCTCGAAAACCGTCAAGGGCGGTAAGCGTTTCGGCTTTGCAGCCCTCGTCGTCGTGGGCGACCAGCGGGGCCGCGTGGGCTTTGGCAAGGGGAAGGCCAAGGAAGTGCCCGAAGCGATCCGCAAGGCCACGGAACAGGCCAAGCGCCAGATGATCCGCGTGCCCCTGCGCGAAGGCCGGACGCTGCACCACGATGTGCAGGGCCGCCATGGCGCGGGCAAGGTCGTGATGCGCACCGCACCGCAAGGTACCGGCATCATCGCCGGTGGTCCGATGCGTGCCGTGTTCGAGATGCTGGGTGTCCAGGACGTGGTCGCCAAGTCGATCGGGTCGCAGAACCCCTACAACATGATCCGCGCCACCATTGACGGCTTGCAGAAAGAGTCCTCGCCCCGTTCCGTCGCGCAGCGCCGCGGCAAGAAGGTGGCTGATATTCTGCGCAAACCCGAAGCTGAAGCACCCGCAGAGGTCGCTGAAGCCACGGCAGAGGAGGCGTGAGCATGGCCAAAACCATCGTCGTCAAACAGATCGGCTCCCCGATCCGCCGCCCGGCCAAGCAGCGCGCAACGCTGGTGGGCCTGGGGCTGAACAAGATGCACAAGACGCGCGAACTGGAAGACACGCCCAGCGTGCGCGGGATGGTGAATTCCATTCCGCATCTGGTGGAGATTGTGGAAGAGCGGGGCTAAGCGCTGCGCTTCTTGAGAGATAAGGTCCCGGATCAGATCCCGGACGCCTCGGGGAAACCCGGGGCGTTTGTTTTTGCAACCGGAGCCGGGCCAGCGCCTGCCCGTGGGATGGCGCCGCAACGCATCCACGGCGCGCTTTATCTCTCAACGCACATCTTCCGCTTACCGCAGTGCCCCACCGCAGCAATAGCGCCAGCCCGCCCAAACGGGCAGGCGCTGGCCCGGCGCCTTCGGCTTGATTCCGGGCCGGGGGCCGAGGTCAAGGCCAAGCGCACTTGCAAGGCGCATGCGACTCCCCTATACGCCGCCGGTGGCCCGCTCAGGACCACACCAACCAAAAACCGCCGTGGTCGGCCGCTCCCGTCGCTGGGGGCCGCATCCGGCAAGGAGAAGCGACATGAAACTGAATGAACTCCGGGACAATCCCGGTGCGACCAAATCCCGTAAGCGCGTGGGCCGTGGCCCCGGGTCCGGCACCGGCAAGACCGCTGGGCGCGGTATCAAGGGTCAGAAATCCCGCTCGGGCGTGGCGATCAAGGGCTATGAAGGCGGCCAGATGCCGCTTTACCAGCGCCTGCCGAAGCGTGGCTTCAACAAGCCCAATCGCAAGAAATTCGCCGTCGTGAACCTCGGGCTCATCCAGAAATTCATCGACGCTAAAAAGCTCGACGCCAAGGGTGAAATCACCGAAGACGTGCTGGTCGAGGCGGGCATCGTGCGCCGCAAGTTGGATGGTGTTCGGATCCTCGCCAAGGGCGATTTTTCGGCCAAGGTGGCGCTGAACGTCACCGGCGCCTCGAAATCGGCCGTGGACGCCGTTCAAAAAGCGGGCGGGTCACTGACTGTCACAACCGCGTCGGCCGCCGAATAAGAGGTTGTGAAGGGCCGCCACGGCCCTTACATCCTTGAGACGTTTTCCAAAGCGCCGCCGACCGGAAGACGGTTCGGCGGCGCCTGCATGAAAGAGAGCCTCGCATGGCATCAGCAGCAGAGCAAATGGCAGCCAACGTCAGCTGGGCCTCGATCGGCAAAGCGACGGAACTGCGCCAGCGCATCTTCTTCACCATCGGCCTTTTGATCGTCTACCGGATCGGCACCTATATCCCGGTGCCGGGCATCGACGGGAACGCCCTGCGCGACTTCATGGAACAGGCAGCCGCCGGTCTTGGCGGCGTTCTGAACATGTTCACCGGCGGCGCCATCAGCCGGATGGGGATCTTCGCGCTGGGCATCATGCCCTACATCTCTGCCTCGATCATCGTCCAGCTTCTGGGCGCGATGATGCCCTATTTCCAGCAGCTCAAGAAAGAGGGCGAGCAGGGGCGGATGAAGATCAACCAGTACACCCGCTACGGCACGGTGTTCCTGGCGACCGTCCAGGCCTACGGCCTCGCCGTCAGCCTTGAATCGGGCGGTCTGGTGACCGATCCCGGCTGGTTCTTCCGCGTCGCGTGCGTGATCACCCTGGTCGGCGGGACGATGTTCCTGATGTGGCTGGGCGAACAGATCACCGCGCGGGGTGTCGGCAACGGGATCTCGCTGATCATCTTCGTGGGGATCATCGCCGAATTGCCGGGCGCCTTTGCACAGTTCTTTGAAAGCGGTCGTTCGGGCGCGCTGTCCCCTGCGGTGATCGTCGGCGTATCGGGCATGCTCTTGGCCACGCTGGTGTTTGTGGTGTTCATGGAACGCGCCCTGCGCAAGATCCATATCCAGTATCCGCGCCGCCAGGTGGGCATGAAGGTCTATGATGGCGGGTCAAGCCACCTGCCGGTCAAGGTGAACCCCGCGGGCGTGATCCCGGCGATCTTTGCCTCATCGCTGCTGCTGCTCCCGACCACGGTGAGCACGTTCTCGGGCCAGCAAACCGGCCCGGTCATGTCGACGATTCTGGCCTATTTCGGCCCGGGTCAGCCGCTGTATCTGCTGTTCTTTGCGGGCATGATCATCTTCTTCACGTATTTCTACACCGCCAACGTGTCGTTCAAGACCGAAGATGTGGCCGAGAACCTCAAGAACCAGAACGGGTTCATCCCCGGCATCCGGCCCGGCAAGAAGACCGAGGAATACCTCGACTATGTGGTCAGCCGCATTCTGGTCGTGGGCTCGATCTATCTGGCAGTGGTCTGTTTGATCCCCGAAATGGTGCGGAATGAGCTGGCAATCACGGCCTATTTCGGCGGCACATCGATCCTGATTATCGTTTCGGTGGGCATGGATACGGTGCAGCAAATTCAGTCGCACCTCTTGGCACACCAGTACGAAGGCCTTATCGAGAAGTCTCAGCTGCGCGGGAAACGTCGCGGCAAGAGGGGGACATCTCGACGATGAATATCATTCTACTCGGCCCGCCGGGCGCCGGCAAAGGTACGCAAGCGCAAATTCTGGTGGAGACGAGGGGAATGGTTCAACTGTCCACCGGCGATATGCTGCGCGCGGCACGCACGTCAGGGACCGAGATGGGCCAGCGCGTGGCCGAAGTGATGGATCGTGGTGATCTTGTCACCGATGAGATCGTCATCGGATTGATCGAAGAACAACTGGCCGCACACCCCGACGGCAACTTCATCTTCGACGGATTCCCACGAACGCTGGCACAAGCCGATGCCCTGGCGGAGCTCTTGGCCTCAACCGGCCAGCCACTGGACCACGTCATCGCGATGGAGGTGAATGACGAAACTCTGGTGCACCGCATCGTCAACCGGGCGAAAGAGGCGGCGGCTGCGGGGCAACCGGTGCGGGCCGATGACAATGAGGAAAGCCTCAAAGTGCGGTTGATGGAATACTACAAAAAGACCTCGCCGCTGATCGGGTATTACCATGCCAAGGGCCAGCTTCGCTGGGTGCCGGGGTTGGGTGAGATTGAGGAAGTGGCAGCGGGGATTTCTGAGGTTTTGGATGATTAACTTGATTGAAACCTTTCAAAGCCTTATGTTTATCGTGATCGAACGAAGTAATGGAGGATGCTATGATCTGCCGTGAAGGATATCGTGACTGAAGCAGTACCGCTTACGTCCGAAACATTTGGCGCCGCCGGTCAGACACCTGCGGCGCTTCGTTTTTTGGTGGTCCCGCTTGTTGCATCGGTCGTCTCGGCCGTTACAGCTTGGTTGGTATCAAGGCGTGTCATCCAGGCAAATCAGGCGATCGCGCGCAAACGTGCAACCCTCGATCTGATCGAGAGAAGCGAGTCCACGGATTTTTACCTTTCGGTCTACTCGACTTTTCGAGAGGTTCTCACCAGCGAGGGTGGGTTTGATGCCATCACCGATCCAAAGGTACCGATCTTGCAAGAGCAGCGCCGAAAGGTCATCGCCTTTTTGAACACCTATGAACTGATTGCGATCGGTATCGAAGACGGTATCCTCGACGAAGAACTCTATAAGAAATACATGCGCGGGACCGTTGTACGGCACTGGTACGGTGCGAAGCCGTTTGTCGAACACTTGCGGCGATCTACCAACGACAGCAAGGCACCAAAGGCCTTTGTTGAGTTCGAGGGGCTCGCAACGAAATGGGAGACTGCTGCCGAGCGGACAGATCGCAAATCGAGCAGTCAAACAACCGATTAAGGCCCGCTTGGGACCCACTGCAAATAATCCTTGACAGCACCTTGACGCCCCGCGCGCCAGCCCTTATCCCACCCCATCTCGACAGAGAATCGGCCAGTCCACCGGGTCGCCCCCGACAGCTTGGCTTTTGATCAGATGACGCAGCCCGTGGCCGGAAATGCCTCGGGCTTACGTTGTGAAAAAAGGGCCTGGGGTTACGGGCTCGCAACGAAAGGACATATCACGTGGCACGTATTGCCGGCGTAAACATCCCGACTGCAAAGCGGGTTCCCATCGCCCTGACCTACATCACCGGAATCGGCCGCGCGTCGGCTCAATCGATCTGCGACGCCGTCGGCATCGATGGGGCCCGTCGGGTGAACGAACTCTCCGACGCCGAAGTGTTGTCGATCCGCGAACACATCGACGCGAACTTCACCGTCGAAGGCGACCTGCGCCGCGAAGTGCAGATGAACATCAAGCGTTTGATGGACCTGGGCTGCTACCGCGGCCTGCGCCATCGCCGGAACCTGCCGGTTCGTGGCCAGCGCACCCATACAAACGCACGCACCCGCAAAGGCCCCGCAAAGGCCATTGCCGGCAAAAAGAAATAAGGAGGCTCGGATATGGCACGCGAAAAGAGAGCCCCGAAGCGCAAAGAGCGTAAGAATATCGCCGCAGGGGTGGCGCATGTGAACAGCTCTTTCAACAACACGAAAATACTCATTTCAGACGTACAAGGCAACGCGATTGCCTGGTCATCGGCAGGCACCATGGGGTTCAAGGGTTCGCGCAAGTCGACGCCCTATGCCGCCCAGATGGCCGCCGAAGACGCTGGCAAGAAGGCGCAGGAACACGGCGTGCGCACCCTTGAGGTCGAAGTGCAGGGCCCCGGCTCTGGCCGCGAATCCGCCCTGCGCGCCCTGGCCGCTGTCGGGTTCAACATCACGTCGATCCGTGACGTGACACCGATTGCCCATAACGGCTGCCGCCCGCCCAAGCGCCGCCGCGTCTGAGCACAGGTTTCCCGGTCGCGCCGCGGGGGGTTCCACGGCGCGATTGATGTCTTTTTTGAACCTCGGGTGCTGGACGCTTGGGACATGGGCGAACAGCTGGAATTGAGGAGACACGCATGATCCACAAAAACTGGCAGGAACTGATCAAACCAAATCAGCTGGAGGTGAAGCCCGGCAACGATCCGATGCGTCAGGCGACCGTGGTCGCCGAACCGCTGGAACGTGGCTTTGGCCTGACGCTCGGCAACGCGCTGCGCCGTGTGCTGATGAGCTCGCTTCAGGGCGCGGCCATCACCAGCATCCAGATCGACAACGTCCTGCATGAATTCTCATCCGTCGCCGGGGTGCGTGAGGATGTCACCGACATCGTGCTGAACCTCAAAGGCGTGGCGATCCGCATGGAAGTCGAAGGGCCCAAGCGCCTGTCGATTTCCGCCAAGGGGCCGGCTGTCGTGACCGCGGGCGACATCTCGGAAAGCGCCGGGATCGAGATCCTGAACAAGGAACACGTGATCTGCCACCTCGATGACGGGGCCGACCTGTTCATCGAGCTGACGGTGAATGTGGGCAAGGGCTATGTCGCCGCCGACAAGAACCGCCCCGAAGACGCGCCCATCGGTCTCGTGCCCGTCGACGCGATCTATTCGCCGGTCAAGAAGGTCAGCTATGACGTGCAGCCCACGCGCGAAGGTCAGGTGCTGGACTATGACAAGCTGACGCTGAAGCTGGAAACCGATGGATCGGTCACGCCGGACGATGCCGTGGCCTATGCCGCGCGCATCCTTCAGGACCAGCTGTCGATCTTCGTGAACTTCGACGAACCTGAATCGGCCCGTGCGGAATCCGATGATGACGGGCTAGAGTTCAACCCGCTTCTGTTGAAGAAGGTGGACGAGCTGGAACTGTCGGTGCGGTCGGCTAACTGTCTGAAAAATGACAATATAGTTTATATCGGGGACTTAATCCAGAAGACGGAAGCCGAGATGCTGCGCACGCCGAACTTCGGCCGCAAGTCACTGAACGAGATCAAAGAGGTGCTGTCCGGCATGGGCCTGCATCTTGGCATGGATGTCGAAGAGTGGCCGCCTGAAAATATCGAGGATCTCGCCAAGAAATTCGAGGATTCGTTCTAGGAATATCGGCGCACAGCCTGTGCACGGCTTGTGTACAGGTTGTGTACGGGTTGTGCAGCCCATATTCGACCCGGGCATCCCGCCCCAAGGAGAGCGGCCGACACGCATCGGACCGCCGGACAAAGCAAAATGAGAAGGAACTAGAAAATGCGTCACGCACGGGGCTATCGCCGCCTGAACCGCACCCATGAACACCGCAAAGCGCTGTTCGCCAACATGGCCGGGTCGCTGATTGAACATGAACAGATCAAAACCACGCTGCCCAAGGCCAAGGAACTGCGCCGGGTGGTGGAAAAGCTGGTGACGCTGGGCAAACGCGGCGATCTGCACGCCCGCCGTCAGGCCGCGTCACGGCTGAAGCAAGACGCCTATGTCG
>JBCBPV010000068.1:0-19816 GCA_039820585.1 Pseudomonadota bacterium | reverse complement strand
CTGACAAAGGGCGAGCGATATATCTCGCCATGGCGCCGCAAAATCGCCCGCGGCGTCAGTGGCGCCTCTTCCACCGGCGCCTCGATCCGCGGCAGGATCCGCGACAGGATCATAGCAAAGGCCAGCATGTACACGCCATGGGCGACAAACAGCGCCGGCAGACCCAGCCAGTCCACAAACGGCAAGCCCAGCCACACCAGCGCGGTGAACGCCACACCGAAAAACGTGCCCCACAGCGTCAGCGCCAGCCCACGATCGGCATCGGCGCTGACCGCAGCAATCATCGTCGGCGCGGCCACCACGATCGCTAGATGGGACATCCCCTCAAGCACCCGACTGGCCAGCATCCACGGCAGCGCAGGCAGCGTCCCCTGGTACAGCGAGATCACCCCACCCCCCACCAGCGCCCAAACGAGCGTCCGCCGATACCGCAGCCGTGCCACCAGCAGCGCGGCCACCACGCCCAGCACGATGCCCACAAACCCCACCAGCGACACGACCAGCCCCAGCGCGACACCCGCATCGGGGTACACTGCCCCCAGCTGGTCGAAGATCACGCTGACCTTGCCGTATTGCGCCGCCGCGCCCAGCCCGGCGAGCCACAGCGCCAGGATCTGAGTCCAATTTGTCTGCATAGAGCGCTTCTTGCGCCCGGGCGCGAGGGGTGTCAATCGCACCGCCGCCCGTCATGGTCCTGTCATCCGCGCGCCCTATCTGGCGGGCATGCGCATACTCATCCTCGCCCTGATATTCCCGGCCCACGCACTGGCTTTTTCGCCCGAAAAGATGCGCACCGAGGAAACCTTCGGCGCGTGGACCGTCGTGTGCGACAGCGTCGACGATATGGGCGGGATCACCTATTTCGACTGCGCCGCCACGCCCGCGCCGGGCATCTATCTGCGCGCCACTCCAGCCGATGCAATGCTGATCGCCCGCGCGGGTGCCACGCTCACGGGGCTACCGATGACGCCCTGCGCCGCTGGCCAATGCTCCCCCAGCCTCGACCCGGCCTCGATGGAAACCCTCCTGCCGGACGTCCGGGCCAATTGCACCGCACTCGACCCGATAGGCTTCGTCCAGGCCTTCGCTGCGATCAACCGCATACTCAAGCGCTAAACCCGCACCTCTTTGGTCCAGAAATATCCCGGGGAGCGCGAGGGGCAGCGCCCCTCGTGAAAAAAATATACTGCTATAAGTGCCTAGATATGAATAACGCGATCATAGGCATCCAGCACCGCCTCGTGCATCGCCTCGGAGATCGTCGGGTGCGGGAAGACCGTGTTCATAAGATCCTCTTCCGTCGTCTCCATCGTCCGGCCGACCACATAGCCTTGGATCATCTCGGTCACTTCGGCGCCGATCATATGTGCCCCAAGCAGTTCACCGGTCTTGGCATCGAACACCGTCTTGATCATGCCCTCGCTCTCGCCCAGCGCAATCGCCTTGCCATTCCCGATGAAGGGGAAGCGCCCAACGCGGATGTCGTAGCCCAGCTCTTTTGCCTTCGCCTCGGAATAGCCCACCGACGCCACCTGCGGGTGGCAATACGTACAGCCCGCAATGCTTTCCGGCGTCACCGGATGCACGTTGTTTTTCCCCGCAATCAGCTCTGCCACCATCACGCCCTCGTGGCTCGCCTTGTGGGCCAGCCACGGGCCGTTGGTCGCATCGCCGATGACATACAGCCCCTCAACCCCGGTCCGGCAATACTCATCGGTCACTACAAAGCTGCGGTCGATCTTGGCGCCCAGCGCCTCCAGCCCCAGCCCTTCGGTATTCGCCACAATCCCGACGGCGGAGATGACGGTATCGACCTCATGCTTCTCGATCTTGCCGCCCACTTCGATATGCGCGACCACCTTGTCCGCCGAGCGATCCAGCTGTTTAACCATCGCCTTGGGCATGATCTTCATGCCCTGTTTCTCAAACGACTTCTTGGCAAAGGCGCTAATCTCTTCGTCTTCCACCGGCAGGATCCGATCCATGACCTCTACCACCGTCGTGTCGGCACCCAGCGTGTTGTAGAAGCTCGCAAACTCAATCCCGATCGCGCCCGAGCCGATGACCAGCAGCTTTTTCGGCATATGCGGCGGCGTCAGCGCGTGCTTGTAGGTCCAGACCCGCTTGCCATCCGCCTCCAGCCCCGGCAACTCGCGCGCACGGGCGCCGGTGGCAAGGATAATATTCTTGGCCACCAGGTCGTCGGTACCCTTGTCGGTCTTGACGGAAACCTTGCCCTTGGCGGTCAACGTCGCCTCACCCATCACAACGGTCACTTTGTTCTTCTTCATCAGGTGGCCGACGCCAGAGTTCAGCTGTTTCGCCACGCCGCGCGAGCGTTTGACCACGGCGTCCAGATCATAGCCGATCCCCTCGGCCTTAAGCCCGAACTCTTTCGCGCGGTGCATCAGGTGAAAGATCTCGGACGAGCGCAGCATCGCCTTGGTTGGGATACAGCCCCAGTTCAGGCAGATGCCCCCCATATGCTCGCGTTCGACGATGGCGACCTTCAAACCCAGTTGGCTGGCCCGGATTGCGGCTACGTAACCGCCGGGACCGGCACCGATAACGACAAGATCGAACGATTGAGCGGCCATGGGACCCTCCCTAAAAGCAGATAGTTTGACATTAAACTATCTGCCACAGAGGTCTGCCCGTGTCACCCGCGCGGCGTTGCCGCAGGGTTAGTGCGGTTGCCCGGCAGGCGCATGGATATCAGCGCCCCAGGATGGCCCTGATGTACCCCTGCGTCTCGCGGAATGGGGGCACTCCTCGATGCTGCTCCACCGCGCCGGGGCCGGCATTGTACGCCGCCAGCGCCAGCCGCCAGGACCCAAACCGGTCATACTGCTTGCGCAAGTACCGCGCGCCGCCCTCAAGGTTCTGCGCTGGATCCCACGCATTTACCCGGAGCATTCGCGCCGTGCCGGGCATCAGTTGCGCCAGCCCCATGGCGCCCTTGTGCGACTTGGCGCGCGGATTCCAGGCGCTTTCCTGGCTCACCAGCCGCAAGAATAGATCCTCGGGGATGCCATTGCGCCGGGCCGCGGCAAGGGCGGCGGGGATGTGGGGGCTGTTTCGGGCGGTGAAAGCGGGGCCGTCGTAGCCGGGGCTCAACGAGAATGGCTCTGGCTGCAGCCGGACGGAGTGGTTGTACTGCTGGCGCGCGCGGGTATCGAGGACGCGGGTCTGGTTCTCAAACAGTTGCACACGGTTTTTCGATGAGACGGTCAGCGTTTCGGCCACGGCCGCGCCGGTCAGTGTAAGCCCAGTTATCAGCCCAACCACGGCCACTCGATATCGCATCATACGCCCCAAACATGTCACGGGCTTTTGTGTAGCGAAATGCTGCGTGGCCGCCAAGCCCAGGACACTTCACGACTGGTTAACCATGATCGGGCGAGTGTATGGTCACGGCCAACCAAACGAGAATCGGCGGGAGTGGGAAACATGGCAGGCTCGGTCAACAAGGTCATCCTGGTGGGCAATCTGGGGCGCGACCCCGAGGTGCGGACCTTCCAGAACGGCGGCAAGGTGTGCAACCTGCGCATCGCGACGTCAGAGAATTGGAAAGACAAGAACACGGGCGAGCGGCGGGAGCGGACCGAATGGCATTCGGTGGCGATATTCTCGGAACCGCTGGCGCGGACGGCGGAGCAGTATTTGCGCAAAGGCTCCAAGGTCTATCTTGAGGGCCAATTGGAAACGCGCAAGTGGCAGGACCAGTCTGGGCAGGACCGGTATTCAACCGAAGTCGTGCTGCGGCCTTATACCTCGACCATGGTAATGCTCGACGGCCGCTCTGGCGGTGGCGGTGGGGAGTATGGCGGTGGCGGTGGTGGCTATGTCGAAGACCAGTCGCGTGGCGGCGGCGGTGGCGGCTATTCAAGCCCAGCGCCCGCGGGTGATCTGGATGATGAGATTCCGTTCTAAGGGTACTCCCGCTCACCCTCTCCCCTGGGAGATACGCGATAGGGTCAAATTCTGAGAGTAAGACTGTCGCTTGTACGGGACAGATCCCCTCTTTCCTCGTGGGACAGGACTAAGGCGAGCGGTGGCTAGACGTAAACTCGAAACGCTTCCCGCAACTTCCCATCCAACTCTGGCGGAAACTGGCATGGCGCCGCCGCGAGGATCGCTTCTTTACGCGCAATCGCGGTATCAAGCAGCATCGGACGTGCCGCCTCTTCCCATTCTTTCGGGCTCATCCGATTGCCGACCACTGGGTACACATATTCCGTCTGCATGAGAGCAAGCGTCTGATCGCTGCCCAGATAGTGCTCCGGCCCGCCCAGACAGACCGCCTTCATCGCCTCGATGGACGTACTGTCGGGCGTCACGTCGATGCCGCGCACACAGCGCAAAACCTGGCCCACGATGTCGTCGCCCATCACGAGGCTTTCCAGGCAAAACCCCAGAAGCGAGGCGTGCATCCCCGCGGCCTCATACACCATGTTGAGCCCTGAGAGCCCGGCAAGCATATTGGTGATCCCCTGCTCCCACCCAGCCTGCATGTCAGGCAGCTTGCTGTCGGAAATGCCACCCGCAGCCCCACCCGGCAGGCCGTAGAAATGGTGCATCTGGGCGCACCCAGCAGACAGCAGCGCTTGTTCCGCCGACCCTCCGGACATCGCCCCGGTGCGCAAGTCTGAGACAAAGGGCCAGGTGCCGAAAACCGCCGTATGACCCGGCGCCTTGGCGTTCACGTAGACGACGCCCGCAAGGCATTCGGCCACCGCTTGCACTATCGCCAATGCGATAGGCGCAGGCGCGGTAGCCCCGGCCTGACCGGCCGAGAGCAAGAGCACCGGCATGCCCGCGTCAATGCAGCGCTCCATCGTGACGCAACTTTCTTCGGCGAACTTCATGGGCGGTACGACGAAGCAGTTGGAGTTCAGGACAAAGGGGCGTTCGCGCCATTTGTCCTCGCCGCCCGCAACCATGTGCAGGAAGTCCATACAGGGGTCGACGTTGTCGGGGTCGGAAAAGGACGTGCCGACGTGTTTCTGCGTCCCGCCGCAGGACGCATATAGCGTGTTGATATCCAATTCCAGATTGTCAGTGATATCGCGTGCCACCATCGCGCGCTGGAAGAAGTGGATGTTGTCGAGATGCTGGGTCAAGCGCGCGGCGTCATAAAGGTCTTTCGCCGTGCTTTCACGGTAGTCGCCACTGATCGGATCGACGATGTGAACCGCCGCGCCCGCCGTCCCGAAATGCACGCGGGTCCCCGACAGATGCAGATCAAACTCCGGGTCGCGGCCCATCAGCGTGATATCGCGGGCGGCGATGGCGAGCATGTCTTCGACTAGCGCGCGGGGGAAACGAAGGCGGCCGTCATCGCCGAGAAGCGCGCCCGCGCCGGTCATGATCTCGATGCCCGAGGCGGGGGCGTTTGACAGGCCGATGGTCTCTAGTGCGTCGAGGGCGGCGGCGTGGATTTGCTGGACGCCTTCGTCGGTCAGGGGGCGGTATTGGCCACCGCTTAACCCTGGGCGGATGGGGCGCATATCCTCGCTGAGGGGTGCCGCGCGGGCGGCGACACGGGCGGCGCGGCCACCCGCGCGTCTTTTGGGTTTGACCGCGATATCAGTCACATGCGCACCCTTTCTGATTTCGGGTCGTAAAGTGGTTTGAGGCTGGCTTCGGCAGGCACGCGTTCGCCTGCGATCTCGATCTCATACGTGGCCGCGAGCGTGTCGGCGGGGGTTTCGCCCGTGGTGGGCACATAGCCCATGCCGATGGCACCCCCCAGCGCGTGGCCGTAATTGGCTGAAGTGACAAGGCCCACGATCTGGCCATTTTTAACCAAGGGCTCGTTGTGGAACAGCATGTGATCGGGGCTGCTGACCCGGAATTGCAGCATGCGACGGGCAAGCCCCGCCTCTTTCTTGCGCAATACCGCCTCACGCCCGATGAAATCGCCCTTGGCGGGTTTGACGGCGAAGCCAAGGCCCGCCTCCAACACATGGTCCTCATCGGTGATGTCGTGACCGAAGTGGCGGAAGGCCTTCTCGATCCGGCAACTGTCGAGCGTATGGAGACCGCAGAGCGTCAGGTCGTCGCCCGCTTCCAGAAGCGTCTCGAACACGTGGGCGGCCTGGTCGGTGGGCACGTAGATCTCCCACCCCAACTCGCCCACATAGGTCACTCGGTGGGCGCGGGCGAGGCCATAGCCGATCTCGATTTCCTTTGCCCAGCCAAAGGGATGCGCGTTGTTTCCGAAGTCGTTGGGGCTGACCTTTGTGATGACGTGACGGGCCCTGGGGCCCATCAGGCAGAAAACGGCCTCTGACGATGTGGCGTCGATGATCACCACCGCCTCGTCACGAACATGGCGCTTGAGCCAGGCCAGATCCCTGCGGATCGTGGCGGCGGGGACGATGAGGAAAAAACTGGTTTCACTCAGACGGGTGACGGTCAGATCGCACTCGATCCCGCCGCGGGCGTTCAGCATCTGGGTGTAGACGATGCGGCCTGCGTCGACATCCACGTTGTTGCCGCACATACGTTGCAAGAAGGCCAGCGCATCGCGCCCCTCCACCCGGATCTTGCCGAAGCTGGTCATGTCGAAAAGGCCCGCGCCCTCGCGGACCGCCATATGCTCGGCCTGCTGGTTCTCAAACCAGTTCTGGCGATGCCAGTCATGGGCATATTCCGCCGCCTGCCCGGGTTTCGCGAACCAGTTGGGGCGTTCCCAGCCTGCGGTTTCGCCGAAAACGGCGCCGCGATCAGCCAGGTGCTGGTGCACCGGACTACGCCGGACGCCACGGGCGGTGGTGACCTGGCGGAAGGGGTAATGGTCGGAATAGAGCATGCCGAGCGTCTCGGACACACGCTCTTGCAGGTAGCGGCGGTTCTTCTGGAACGGCATCGCGCGGCGGATATCGACGTCCCACAGGTCGAAGGGCGGCTCACCCTTGTCCATCCATTGGGCGAGCGCCCAGCCTGCCCCGCCCGATGAGACGATGCCGATCGAGTTGTAACCTGCGGCGATCCAGTAACCGCCCAGTTCCGGGGCCTCGCCCAGGTAGTACTTGTCGTCGGGGGTGAAGCTTTCGGGGCCGTTGAAGAAGGTGTGGATGCCTGCGTCTGCGAACAGCGGCATGCGGTGCATCGCCTGTTCCAAGATCGGCTCGAAATGGTCGAAATCCTCGGGCAGCGTGTCGAAGCAGAAGTCTTCGGAAATGCCGTTCATGCCCCAGGGTTTGGCCTTGGGCTCAAACGCGCCGAGCATCATTTTGCCCGCGTCGGATTTGTAGTAGGCGCATTCATCCGGAACACGAAGAACGGGAAGATGTCCAAGACCGTCAATGGGTTCGGTGATGAGGTAGAAGTGTTCGCAGGCGTGCAAGGGCAGCGTCACGCCCGACGCGGCGGCGAGGTCGCGGCCCCACATGCCACCGCAATTAACGACCATCTCAGCGGCGATGTGTCCCTGCGTGCCGTCCGCTTCCCAGTCCAACCCGGTGACGCGGGCGCCGTTGTCGGTCACAGATGTGACCTTGACGCCTTCGATCAGGGTCGCGCCCTTCTGCCGGGCGCCCTTGCCCAGCGCCATGGCGATGTTGGCGGGGTCGCATTGACCGTCGCCGGGCAGGTGCACGGCGGCTTTCACGTCATCCACGGTGAGGTGGGGGTACATTTTCTTGACGTCTGAGGGGCTTACCTCGGCAACCTCAACACCTACGGCGCGGGCGAGCGAGGCCTGGCGGAGGATTTCCTCACGCCGATGATCGGTCAGCGCGACGGTCAGCGAGCCAACTTGGCGCATGCCGGTGGCGACGCCTGTCTCTTCCTCCAGCTTCACGTACAGTTCGGCGGAGTACTTCGCGAGTTTGGTCATGTTCTCGTTCGGGCGCAACTGTCCGATCAGCCCGGCGGCGTGCCATGTGGTGCCGCAGGTGAGTTGTTTTCGTTCGAGAAGCACGATGTCTTTCCAGCCAAGCTCAGCCAGATGATAGGCCACCGAACAGCCCGAGACACCGCCGCCGATGATCACGACGCGGGCGCTGGCGGGGATCTTGGCGAGGTCGGTCATAGGATGACATGTCCTTCGGCGCGCAGGCGGGTGGCAATCTCGGCGATATGGGCGGGGCCAACCTCGCAGCAGCCGCCGATGAGCGTCGCGCCCTGGGCGATCCACTGCATCGCGAAATCGGCATAGGCGGCGGGGGTCAGGTCGGTGCGCTTGGTCAGCACGCCCACGGTTGGCCGGTCTTCGAGGAAGGCGGGGGCGATTTCCGTGAAGCCGTTGGCGCGGGCGCCGAAGGGTTTGCCGGCTTTCGCGACGATGTCGAGCGCTGGCGCGATCACTTCGGGGCGGGAGCAGTTGATGAGGACGGCCTCGATCTGGGCGCGGGCCATGCGGGAGAGGACGTCGGTGAGCGGCTCGCCCGAACGCAGGCGGGTGCCGTTGCTGTCATCTACGGTGAAGGATAGCCAGGCGGGTTTGGTGGTGTGGGCGTCAACGGCCGCGATCAGACCGTCGGTCTGTGCGAGGGACGCGATGGTTTCGGCGAAGAAGAAATCGACGTCGGGGGCGAGGATCTTGATGGGCTGTTCGTAGGCTGTGACCGCGGCCTCGGGCGGACCATCCAGGTCGGTGCGGTAGGACGCGCGCATAGGGCCAAGGGCACCTGCGATGCGGCCGGATCCGTGGGCGTCGCGGGCTTGGGTGGCTTGGTCCAGCGCGATATGCAGGTAATCGGCAAGGTGGTCGCCCTGCCCTTCAGGGGCGAGCCGGTCGGGCAAGACGGCATAGGTGTTCGTGGTGGCCACCGTCGCGCCTGCGGCGAAGTAATCGCGGTGTAGCGCCCCCACCAGATCGGGCCGCTGTGCCATCACGGTTGTAGACCAAAGCGGCGTGGGTTTGTCCCCGTGCCGGTGCACCAACTCCTGCCCGATGGAGCCATCGAGAAGGGTGATGGCACTCACGCGCGGATCCTTTCGTTTTTCGGATCCCAAAGCGGTTCGTCGGCTTGCACCGTGGCGCGGCGGCGGTCGCCGAAAATTTCCACCTCCAGTTCGGTGCCGGGGGCGGTGAGTTCGGTTTTCAGGATACCGAGCGCGATGGAAGAGCCGACGCGGTAACCCCAGGCGCCACTGGTGGTTTCGCCGACCACGGTACCGTTGTGCCAAAGCGTGGACATGTAAGGGGCGTCGGCCTCGTCCGCATCTACCGTCAGGGTGACGAAGCGCTTGGCGCTGCCCCGTTGCTTTTCGCTGAGAAGCGCGGCTTTGCCGGGGAAATCCTGCGCCTTGTCGAACTTGATGAAGCGGTCAAGCCCGCCTTCGAGCAGCGAATAATCCGTCGACAGATCCCCCTTCCACGCACGGTAGCCCTTTTCGATACGCAGCGCGTTCAGGGCGAACATCCCAAACGGCGGGGCCCCGGCGCCCAGCACCGCGTCGTAGATCGCTGGGATGTCGTCAAGGTTCGCGTGAACCTCCCACCCCAGCTCGCCGGCAAAGCTGACACGGGCGAGCGTGCAGGGGCGGCCTGCGACGGTTGCGGTCTGATGGCTGAGCCAGGGCAAGCTCAGGTCGGCATCGGTCCCGATCGCCTCAAACAACGCGCGCGATTGCGGGCCGGTGACGATCAGGGTGGACAAATCGCGCGTGCGATCGGTCAGCGTCAGGCCGTCCGGCATATCGGCGACCAGCCAGTCGCGGTCGTGCCATTGCGCGGGCGCTGCGGTGATCAACGTAAAGTCATCCTCACCGTTCCGGGCCACCGACATCTCGGTCACGATCCGGCCGCGGTGGTCGGGGAAATAGGCCAAGCCCATGCGACCCTCGCGCGGCAGACCGCCCGAGATCTTGCCCAGGAGCCAGTCGGCAGCCCCCGCACCGCACAAGTGAAAGCGCGAGAATCCCGGCAGATCGAGCACTCCCACCCCATCGCGCACCGCTTCGCACTCGGCGCGGATGCGCGGCTCCCACGGGCCTTTGCGGGCCCAGGTTTGGGTCGCCTCCTCAGAGGTGTCATCGCCGGGGCCTGCGAACCAGTTCACCCGTTCCCACCCGCCATAGGCGCCCATTTGACCGCCAAGGCCCTTCAGCTTGTCATGTATCGGCGACAGTTTGCGGTCGCGGCCCTCGGGCCATTCGTGCCAGGGGAAGTGCATGGCGTATTCGTGGCCGTACACCTCCATCCCCTTGGCAATGCAGTAATCGCGGTCGGTGTAATCGGTGTAGCGGCGGGGGTCCGTCGCCCACATATCCCACTCGGTGCCGCCTTCGGTGATCCACTCGGCCAGCACCTTGCCCGCCCCGCCGCCTTGCGCGATGCCGAAAGTGAAGACGCAAGCCTCAAACGCGTTCGGCACGCCCGGCATCGGGCCGATCAGCGGCAGGCCGTCGGGGGCATAAGGGATCGGGCCATTGATGACCTTCGAGACTCCGCCGGTGCCGAGCAGTGGCACGCGGGCCATGGCGTCTTCGATGTACCATTCGAGCCGTTCAAGGTCGTCGGGATAAAGCTGGAAACTGAAATCCTCGGGCATCGGGTCGCCAGGCTGGACCCAATGCGCTTTGCAATTGCGCTCATAGGGACCCAAATTGAAGCCGTGTTTTTCCTGGCGCAGGTAGTAAGAGCTGTCGACATCGCGCAGAAGCGGCAGCTTGCCACCGTGTTCGGCTGACCAGGCCTCCAACTCGGGGATCTCATCGGTCAGCATGTATTGGTGGCTCATCACCATCATCGGCACGGTGCGCCCGCCATAGGGCACGAACCATTCGCCTACCCGCTGGGCATAGTAACCGGCGGCGTTAACCACGTATTCGCAGCGGATATCGCCCTTGTCGGTGTGCACGATCCATTCGCCGTTTTCGCGACTAACGCCGGTGGCCGCCGTGAACCGATGGATTTGCGCCCCCAGATCGCGCGCGCCCTTGGCCAGCGCCTGGGTCAGCTGGGCGGGGTCGATATCGCCATCGTTGGGGTCGTACAGCACCCCTTCCAGATCGTGGGTTTCCATGAACGGATAGCGATCCTGCGCTTCTTTGGCGGTCATGATCTCAAGGTTCATGCCCTGATAGGCACCCATCCCGCGCGCGCGCTCAAACTCCTGCATCCGTTCCTTCGAATGCGCCAGCCGTAGCGAGCCGGTGACGTGGTAGTTCATCGGGTAATCGACGCGTTCGCCCAGCTCACGATACAGCTCGGTCGAATAGCGCTGCATGTTCATCACCGCCCAGGAGGTTGAAAAGGTGGGTACGTTGCCGGCGGCATGCCAGGTGGACCCCGCGGTCAGTTCGTTGCGCTCCAAAAGCACGCAATCGGCCCAGCCTGCGAGGGCAAGGTGATAGAGCGACGAAGCCCCCACCGCACCGCCACCGATGATGACCACGCGTGCTGTTTTTGGCAGATCTGACATGAAAGGCTCCCCGAAACTTGGCTGACACGAAGTATTGCCAAGCAGCGCACAGTTTCAATTCGTGTTAGGCATGTTATTAATCGGCAACTGCGATTAGGGGTAACCGTGGCATGCAAATCGAGTTGATCGAGACGTTTCTGGACCTCTGCGCCACGCGGAATTTCAACCGCACAGCGGAGCGGATGGGGGTGACGCAATCCGCCGTCTCGGGCCGGGTCAAGGCGTTGGAGCGGGCGTTGGAATGTCGGCTTTTCACCCGCTCCCGTTCAGGCACCGAGCTGACGACCGAGGGATTGCGGTTCGAACCCCATGCGGGCGGCATCCTGGCCAGTTGGTCGGTGGGCAAACGCGCAGCACAGGAGCGCAGCGCGGCGGGTCTGACCCTGCGGATCGGGATCCAGCAGGATCTGGTGGTGCAACACGCGGGCCAGTGGATCGAGACGCTGCGCAGTGCCCTGCCCTCTTCAGCTTTCTACGTCGAGGCGGATTTCTCGACGCAGACCTGTCTGGACGTGACGGCGGGGCTCTTGGATCTGGGGATTGTGTTTACGCCCCAGCCGCACCCCGATCTGCATTTTGAAACGCTGGGGGATGTGTCCTATGTGATGGTGTCGACCGAGCACAGCCAGATCTCGGAAGTGTCGGTTGAGGGGTATATCCTACCCAACTATTCCCCTGCGATCGCACGGCGGCACGGGGCGCTTTACCCCGCGCTGTCGGCCGCGGTGGTGTCGAGCGGGCAGAACGCGATCGTGGCCGGGCTGATCGCGTCCCTGGGGGGAACGACCTATCTGTTAGAGGATACCGCGGCGGATTTCGTGAACAGCGGGGCTGGCGGATATGTGGCGGGCGCGGCGCGGATTGATCAGTCGGTCTACGGCGCGCTGCACCTGCGGAACCGGCACCGGGGGCCGCATAAGCGGATGCTGTCGGTAGTGCGGGCGCAATTGGGGGGATAGGTACGCATCATTTGCCACCCAGACCGTCGTGGGCGCATGGACTGGCGACCTCAGCAGTCGCGCAGCCGCTTTGCGGTTCCTTGCACATCTTCAGCACGGTTTGTGCGCTGTACCGGAAAATTGCCGATCCGCCGGGTAAGCCTGCGATGACAATGACCTAGCGCCCACCAACCGGCCTTGTCGGCGAGAAACGAACAAGGGTTCCTGTGCGTACACCAAATCCACTACACATTGCCTGATCAAATCGTGACACCGCTCAACTCACAAGCCCTGATATAACACAGCGCTACTGTCGTTGCTCAGGTCAATCGCCGATGTTCGCTCGCACCGCCGCGCTTACGCTCACTCTCGCCCTACCTACTAACGCCCAAGACACCGCTGGTGCCTGGGCACCCACCTTCACCTCGCGCCACGGGGACTGGGATGTCACCTGCGATGCGCGCGGCGACGGGGCCGCGCGGGAAGAGCGGTGTTATATGCGCTACATCGACATCTATGCGCCGCAACCAAATTTTGGTGTGCTGTTTATGTTCCTCGAGATCGAGGACGCCGCGCCGGTGATCTCGCTCGGTCGGGAATTCGAGACCGATCTGGTTGCCACCGCCCTTCGTGTCTCTCCCGGGTGGACGCGCTCTGAGGCGCTGTGCACGGGCGGCCCGTGTGAGATTGCGGGTCCTCAGGCGCTGGCGATGGTCGAGGCGCTGTCGGCGGGTGGAATGTTGGAGATCGGGTTTACCGATGCCACGGGGGCAGACCAGTTGCGGCAATGGCCGGCAGAGGCGTTCGGGGCGGCGTTCGTGGATGTGGTGCGCGAGGCGGAGGCGCGAGGGTTGTAAGCCCATTTACCCTAGCCCTCGTCCCCTGTGGGCGAAGGGACCCGTCCTTGATGGACGATGGTGTATCACACTTGTCACGCCGGTATCCTCTCGCGCACAGGGGGGAAGGTTAGGGATACGGTGCCTCCAACACCTCCCTGAGCAGCGGATTGGGAAAACGCCGCTCCACCGACACGCCGTAAAACGCCTCCGTCAGGCCGGGCAACACCGCGGCCTCGACGAGCGCGCCAGAAGACAGCTCATCCTGCACCACGATCGGGGGCAGCACCGCCAATCCCACGCCATCGCGCGCCAGAAGGCGCATCATCGCCATGTCGTCGACCTCTGCCGCGATGTTCAACTCCGCGTCAAACCGCGCGGCCACCGTGTCAAAGCCCACGCGCAACGTGCTGGCCGTTGTCGGCAGGATCAGCGGGGCTTGCGCCAAGCGCACCTCCAGCGGGACGCCGGGCGGACAGAGCGCGGGTACGCCGATCAGGCTGACCGCCTGTTCGTCCAGGCGGCGCACGGTGAAGGGGGTCAAAGCGTCCGCCGGGGGCGGTTGATTCGTCAGCACCAGATCGAGGTGCAGCGCTTCTAACGCGGTCAGCAGTTCGGCCTCGCTGCCTGATCGCAAGATCACCTCAACATCCGCGCGGCCCAGAACCGGGCGAAGGAAGCTCAGTTGAAAGTTCCGCGACAGCGTTGCCAACGCCCCCACGCGCAGGGCCGTGCGGCGGCGACCTGCGTCGCTGAGCGTGGCCAGAAGCTCGCGCCCCGTGGCAAAGATCGCGTCGGCATGGTCAAGCGCGATCCGCCCCGCCTCTGTCAGGTGCAGCGCCCGGCCCCGGCGGTCGAACAGGGTCTGGCCCAAGCGTTCTTCCAGCTGTTTGATCTGGGTCGACACGGCGGATTGCGAGACGTTCAGGTGCTGCGCGGCCCGGGTAAGATTGCCTTCATGCGCTACGATCTGGAAATAGCGCAGGTGGTGATAGTTGAAATCTGCCATAATCGTTCATTAAAACCGAATGATACGTACCGAACAATGTATTTTTCTCTGCGACAGCCTGACGCTATGTCGGCTGGAACGTAAGTGTCACACCGTATCGGAGCCCTTTGTCATGGCCATCACTGCCCTTCTCGCCCCGGTTTTGTTGTTGCTGGCCGCGGCCTTCGCGTTCAGCCGTCCAGGTCAGCGGCCAAAACATGTGGCCAAGGTCAGTGAAGCCGCAGCTTTGGGCGCCCTGGCAATCGCGGGGATCAGCACGGCCTGGGTGATCGCGTCGGGCCCACAGGCCGGCACCTACGCACTTTTGGATGCGGTCAGCGTCACGATGCTGCTGCTTGTGGCCTTCGTGGGCTGGGTCGTGTTGCGATATTCTGGCGCGTATCTGGATGGTGAGGATCGGCAGGGCACGTTCATGGGCTGGATGGCGGCGACACTGGCCGCTGTGCTGGTTCTGGTGCAGGCGGGCAACCTGATCGTCCTGATCGGCGCCTGGATCGCGACCTCGATGTGTTTGCATCAGCTTCTGATCTTCTACCCCAAGCGGTGGCGGGCCCAGCGAGCGGCGCGCAAGAAGGCGATTGTCGCACGGGCGGGCGATGTGGCGTTGGTGCTGGCGGGGGCCTTGCTCTACCAGGGGTACGGCACGATGGAGATCGCAGGCATTCTGGACGCGGCGGAAACGGGCAACGCGCCGGTGCAAGTGTTGTGGGCAGCCGGGTTCCTGGCGCTGGCCGCGATCCTGAAGTCGGCGCAGTTCCCGACCCATGGCTGGCTGACCGAAGTGATGGAAACGCCGACACCGGTATCGGCCCTTTTACACGCGGGCGTGATTAACGCTGGTGGCTTCCTGCTGATCCGGTTTGCGGACGTGATGCTGACTGCGCCGGGCATTCTGGCGGTTCTGGCGATGCTGGGCGGTTTTACCGCGCTTCTCGGCGGGCTGGCGATGCTGGCACAACCTGCGGTCAAAACCTCGCTCGCGTGGTCGACCATCGCGCAGATGGGCTTCATGATCATGCAATGCGGTCTGGCGCTGTTCCCGCTGGCGCTGCTGCATATCGTGGCGCATTCGCTTTACAAGGCGCATGCCTTCCTCGCCTCGGGCACGGCGGTCGCGCAAGTGGCCACGATCAAACGCCCCGGCCCGATTGCCATCCCCGATGGGCGCGCGGTGTTGAAAGCATTCGGGATTGCGCTTGCGGTTTACGCGGTCGTGGGCCTGGCCTTCGGGCTGATCGACAAGAGCCCGCAGGCGATCACGCTGGGTGCGATCCTGGTTTTCGGTGTCGCCTATCTGTTGGCCCAGGGCCTCGCGGACGCCGCGCCCAAAGTGCTAACACGGATGACGGCGATCTATTCTCTGGCGGCCTCCACCAGCTATTTCGCGCTGCAGACGCTGACCGAGTGGCTGACGGCGGGCACCCTGCCCGCGACGCCCGCGCCCGGGCCGCTGGAATGGACGCTTTTGATACTCGCGGTGCTCAGCTTTGGTGTCGTGGCCCTGGCACAGGCGCTGTTCCCATTGTGGTCGAACCATCCGGCGGCGGCGGGGCTGCGGGTGCATCTGTCCAACGGGCTTTACGCCAACGCGGTGTTCGACCGGCTGCTGGGCGGCTGGGCGATCCGGAAACCCCTATAATCGGCGCTTAGATCGGAGACGACAGATATGACAACCGCACAGCAAACCGGTCTTCTCGACACTGCCGTTCTGGAGCAGGCCGCAGATGCCGCCGCACGGCAGATCCCGCCAGTGTTTCCGCTAGCCGCCTCGGTCGCAGTGAATCCGTTTTTGGGCCAGACGACCGGCACGCTGGCCGAAGCTGGCGCGCGGTTGGCGCGGATCGGCGGGGTGCCGGTGACGATGCCCCGGCGCTGGTACCAGACCAAGATCGCCACGGGTGAGATTACCGATGCCGACCTGCAAGCAGCGCTGGATCGGGTGGCCCATGACGGGGGGCCCGCAGACCTCGACGCACTGAAATCGGCGGCGAAAACTGCCGCACCCGATCGCGCGGTCATCCCCACAGTCGCCGATTTGGCGGGCGAGGCCAGCGGCACCAACTGGACCGGGCTGATTGACGAACGCTTCGGAGCTTGGGCGGCGGGGTACTTCGACGACGGTCAAGCGCTGTGGGCCGCCCCCAAGGGCCGCAGCGCCTGGGATGCGTTCCGCATCCACGCCACCCACGACCTAACGCCCGAAATCATGGGCCTGCGCCGCTTCGCCGCCTTCGTGGCCGAAGCGCCCGAACGCGCGTCCGAGGCGATAGCGCGCGCCTCGATCCGCCTGGGGCTGTGGCCCGAGGGAATCGAGAGCTATTTTCACCAATTGCTCTTCACCCTGGGCGGCTGGGCGCAATACGCGCGCTATGAGCTGTGGCAGGCGGAACTAGCCGGTCACGGCGACGCCACGATCACCGATTTCCTTGCGATCCGGCTCCTGTGGGAAGAAGCGCTTTATGACCAATACGGGGGCGAGATCGACGATCGTTGGGCCGCGGCCAAGCTGGCCCATGCAGGCCCCGCTGTACCCGATGCCGATGCTACAACCGACACGATCCTACAGCACGCGACTGAGATTGCCGCGCAACGCGGGCTGGCCGAGACCTTGGCCGCACCGTCAGAGGCCACGGGCGACGACCGCCCCACCCTGCAGGCAGCGTTCTGTATCGACGTGCGGTCCGAGGTGTTTCGCCGGGCGTTGGAATCGGTCGATTCCGGCATCCGCACGCTGGGCTTTGCGGGCTTTTTTGGCGTGTTCGCCGAGCACAAAGGCTTTGCCTCAGACGTGGCCGAGCGGCGCTTGCCAGTGCTTTTAAACCCCACTGTCACCTCCGCCTCGGGAAATGCCGAAGCGGAAGAGGCCGACACCGAAGCCCGCTATACCGCCCGGGCCAAGCGAGCCTGGGGGCGGTTCAAGCTGGCCGCTGTGTCGTCCTTTGCCTTTGTCGAAGCGATGGGCCCTGTCTATGCTGCCAAGCTTGCCCGCGACGCGCTGGCCCTGCACGCAGACGCGGCAAAGGAAGAGCCGAAGCCCGAATTCTCGCCCGCGCTTGACGCCGAGGCCCGCCTTGGCGCGGCAGAGACGGTGCTGCGCGCAATGTCGTTGACCAGCGACTTTGCGCGGGTGGTGGTGCTGGCTGGCCATGGGGCCAATGTGACCAACAACCCCTTCGAAAGCGGCCTGCATTGCGGGGCCTGTGGTGGGTATTCGGGTGAGGTGAATGCGCGGTTGCTTGCGTCTTTGCTCAATGATGCCGATGTGCGCACCGGGCTGTTCGACAAAGGGATCGAGATCCCTGCCGACACCCTGTTTATCGGCGCTCTCCATGACACCACGACCGATGCGATGACGCTTTACGACGCCGACCATCCGGTCGGCGATCATGCTGCTGATCTGAAACAGGCACGCACCTGGTTTGCCGCCGCCGGCCGGATCACACGGGGCGAGCGGGCCCTGCGCCTGCCCCGCGCAACTGACGAAGCGGCGGTGTCCGAACGCGCCCATGACTGGGCCGAGGTACGGCCCGAGTGGGCACTGGCGGGCTGCAAGGCATTCATCGCCGCCCCGCGTCCGCGCACGACGGGCCGGACGCTGGAGGGTCAGGCGTTCCTGCACGACTACGACTGGCGGCAGGATGAGCCGAACGGCTTTGGCGTGCTTGAGTTGATCATGACTGCGCCCGTGGTCGTGGCAAGCTGGATTAGCCTGCAATATTATGGTTCTACCGTTGCGCCACAGGCGTTCGGCGGGGGCAACAAGCTGCTGCACAACGTGGTCGGCGGGATCGGTGTGGTTGAGGGCAATGGCGGACCTTTGCGGGCCGGTCTGCCCTGGCAATCGGTGCATGATGGGGAGCGGTACATCCACGAGCCGTTGCGCCTATCGGTGTGCATTGAGGCGCCGGTGGCGGCGATGACCGATATCCTGTCGCGCCATGAAGGCGTGCGGGATCTATTCGACAATGGCTGGCTGCATCTGTTTGCGCTGGATGAAGCTGGGCGGATGGCGCAGCGGTACTGCGGAGGGTTGCAGTGGGAGGCGGTTGGCGAGATGGAGGCGTTACAGGTGGCGTGAGCCCCTCACCCTAGCCCTCTCCCCCGAGGGGCGAGGAGACCTGTGGCGATAGTGAGTAAGTCTATCTCTCAGCGTCAGACGATATCCCGTGTTCTCTATTGGGATAGGGCTTAGGTTAGGGGCAAGGGCGTCACCCCGTCGCCCTCCAACATCTGGCCCTAGACATACCGTAGCTCCTCGCATACCCACGCCGCATCAACCGAAATTAGAAGGCACCGATGTCATGGTGATCGCAGAGCTGGGCTGAACCGCCCCTTCAAGCATCTTCCCGATCCAACCTCGTAACCGAGGGCCGCACGCGCGGCCGTGCCCGCCATGACAGTCACATCCCCCCTGCCCCACGCCACCGCGCGGGCCGAAATCCGGCCACTTCTCAAACTGTCCGTTCCACTGGTCATCGGACTGCTTTCGGCCACGTTGATCGGCGTTGTCGACACCGTGATGATCGCGCCCCTGGGCACCGTGCCTCTTGCCGCAGCGGGGATCACGACCGCGGTGCTGATCATTGTGATATCCGCCCTGTGGGGGCTGGTCACTGTGATCGGCGTACAGATCGCCACCGCCGAGGGCGCCGGAGACCGCGGCGAAGTCTCGGCCCATGTCAAAAGCGGGCTGGTGCTTGCCGCGCTTGCGGGCGGCACGGGTTTTGCGCTGATGATGGCGGTCTATCCGTTTCTGGAACCCATGGGCCAACCCCCCGAGGTTTTGGCGATCCTCTTACCCTACTGGACGTCAATGGCCCTGTGGATCGTGCCATTCACGATGTTTTTCGTGCTCAAAAGCCTGTTTGACGGCGTCGGGCGGGAATGGACGGGCGTGTTCCTGGGTTATCTTGGCGTTTTGATCAACGTGCCCGCCAATTACCTGCTGATCCATGTGGCGGGCCTTGGGGTGTTGGGCGCCGGGCTCGCCAGCATCCTGTCGCAGACAATCTCGCTCGCGGCGGGTCTGGCGGTGTTGCGGTTCTCGGACGGAATGGCCCCGTTTCGGGTGCCGGCACCCTTGTCCTGGCCCCGCGTGCGCACGCAGCTGCGTGAAGGGCTGCCGCTGTGCCTGGGGTATGCGGGCGAAGGCGGGGCCTATGCGTTCATGGGGATCATGATTGGCTGGCTGGGGGCCACGGCGTTGGCCGCCCACCAAGTGGCCAATGCCGTGGCCGGGCTGGCCTATGTGATCCCCTTAGGGATGGCTGGCGCGGTGGCGATCCGCGTGGGCCAGGCAATCGGCGGGGCGCGGCGGGAACGGTTGCGCCCGATCCTGACCGCGGGGCTGTTGATTGTGACGGTATGGCAATGCCTTGTGGCGTTGACCTTCCTGCTGGCCGGGTCCGCCATCGCCGCGTCCCTGGCCAAGGATCCGGCGGTTGTCGCGCTGGCCACCACGCTGTTTCTGGTGCTGGCACTGATGCAAATCGCCGACGGGGTCCAGTCAACGGCGCTGGGCGCGCTTCGGGGGATGATGGACAACCGGGTGCCCACAGCGATCACACTGGACCCCGTCGGCGATTTGCATCAGTGCCAGCACCAGAAACAGCGTGGTGGCCAGCGCGACAACCGCCGGATCCTTGGCCAGGG
>JBCBPV010000067.1:0-20103 GCA_039820585.1 Pseudomonadota bacterium | reverse complement strand
CGTGCCCGAAGTGCCGATGATCTGGAACCCTTCGCGGGTCTGTTCGTCTTGATAAGGTGAGAAATCGGCGAGGTTTTCCTCAAAAAACCAGCTCATCAACGCAAACCGCGCCGCGTCATCGCGCACATCGTCGAACTGTTCGCGCAAGGTCGCCACGCCCAGCGGAACCGAGATCCAGTCCACCACGCGGGCCGCGGGAAACGGCGAATCGTCACCCTTGAAGCCCGAATGCAGCCGCATGATCGCGCGGGGGCGTTCCAGCCGGGGCACGCGGGTGATGTCGATCCACACAAGCTCGGTCGAGCCGCCACCGATATCGACGACCAAAAGCTGTTCGGTCTTGGTGGAGACAAGCGGCGCGCAGGAAATCACGGCCAGCCGGGCCTCTTCCTCGGGCTCGATAATCTCCAACTCCAACCCGGTTTCGCGTTCGACATAGCCGATGAACTGGGATGCGTTGCTCGCCCGGCGACACGCCTCGGTCGCAACCAGGCGCATTCGGCGAACTTCGTGCTTTTTCAGCTTGCTCTGGCAGATCCTTAAGGCCTGCACAGTGCGCTGCATTGAACCGCGTGACAAGCGCCCGCTTGTTTCCAAACCCGTACCCAATTGTACGGATTTGGAGAAACTGTCCACAACGTGGAATTGATTGCCCTTGGGCTGGGCAATCAGCATCCGACAGCTGTTCGTGCCCAGATCCAGCGCCGCGTACAAAGCGGCTGGATCAGGCGATAGCGGCACCGCGCGCTCGACCGGTTTCGGGAACGCGCCCGCACCTTCTGGACGCTCGGGCGGCATGTCGCCCTCCAATTTTCAGGTTGCTTCTATGCTAGGCATCGGCAGTGAGCCGCGCAAGGGTTGTGAGCCCGCGCACAAAAAAACCCCGGCGTTTCCGCCGGGGCAAAGGTCCACCACGGGGGGTGGGAAGGGATTACTCCCAGCCGGCCTCATTCAGAAGCATCTGGGCGGCTGGTATGTTGTTGGCGATCGCCGTGGCATCCAGATCATCTGGCTTGAAGAACCCAAGCTGAGCCACCGAAGGGCTAAGCGCGACGCCGGGGACCGCCGGGTATTCGTCATTGCCCGCCGAGAAGTATTCCTGCGCCTGATCCGAGGCGAGGTATTCGAGGAACTTCACCGCATTCTCCATATTGGGCGCATTCGCGGCCACGCCGCCGCCCGACAGATTCATATGCGCGCCGATGTCATCCTGGTTGGGGAACACCCAGCCGATGTTTTCCATCGCGTCTTTCGGCAAGCCGTCCACATCGGTGCGGATCGCGCGGCCGAAGTAGTAGGTGTTCGACATCGAGATATCGCATTCGCCCGACACGATCCCGCGCAGCTGGTCGGTGTCACCGCCCTGGGGCGCGCGGGCAAAGTTGCCCACGACCGCTTCGGCCCAACCTTTGACAGCGTCTTCGCCCAGATGCTCGATCAGCGCGGCGGTGATCGTCTGCGTGTAGACGTTGCCCGAGGACCGGATACAGATCAGGCCGGCGTATTTCGGATCTGCCAGATCTTGGTAGGTCATCGGCGGGTCGGTGACGTCGGTCTTGTCGTAGAACAGGATCCGCGCGCGCTGCGAGAAGCCGAACCACTGGTTGTCTTCGTCCTGCAGATAGGCAGGCACGCGGGCCTCCAGCACGGGCGAGTCAATTGCCTGGAAGAGGCCTGCATCTTTCGCGCGTTCGAGGCGCGAAGTGTCGACCGTCAAGAACACATCAGCGGGACTGTTGGCGCCTTCGGCTTCCATCCGGGCGATCAGCTCATCCGCGTTGCCTTCGATGCGGTTGATGGTGATGCCGGTCATTTCCGTGAAGTCGGAATAGAGCCGTTCGTCGGTGTCGTAATGGCGGGAGGAGTAGAGGTTCAACTCCCCCTCGGCGAAGGCCGGCATGGGTGCCGCAATCAGGCCAGCTAGGACGGTGGTTGCAAGTACGCGGTGCAAGGACATCGCTTGTCTCCCAGTGTGATTAAATTCCGAGTAGATTAGTCGGATACATCGCACAGCGCGTCAAGCCATTCTTGAGTATTTCAGTCAGATTCTTTTTTCGCTTGCAATTTCAGACGTTTGCCATTGGAAACTCTGTGGTCGCGTCATAGCCATAGAGCCAGTCAAACCGCCGCAGCGCCGCGTCCGGGGCCACCCTTCCGGCGATCCGCAAGCCGGTATGAGCCGCAAATTTCGTCAGCCCGCTCAGGTGATAGTTGCGCGCATTGGCATTTGCCGCCTCGATAACGCGCGATACGCGGGGTCGCCTTGCGGCCTGGTACAGCGCCAATGCCTCGGCCCGGGGCATCTGGCCCAGTAGTGCAGCCATCACCCAGGCATCTTCCAATGCCATGTTCGCGCCCTGCGCCAGAAATGGCAGGGTGGGATGGGCGGCATCGCCCAGAATCGCCGCTTTTTCGTCAAACCAGGTGTCCGCGACCTCGTGCCGAAACAGCCCCCACAGGTAGACATCATCCAGCGCGGCCAGCCAGTCCGGCACCGGTCCGCCAAATCCCGCAAACGCGGCGCGCACGGCGCCCGGATCATCGCGGTGGTTCCATCCCGCTTCTGCCCAAACACCGCGTTCTTCCACCGCCACGATGTTGCGAAGGCCACCGGCCAGCGGGTAGCTCACCAGATGGCGGCCCGGGCCCATGAAGACCTCGGCCACCGGGGGCGATCCGGCATCGGGGATCAGGGCGCGCCAAGCCACCTGCCCCGTGAAGAACGGCGTCTCTTCCCCGTTGATCGCCGAACGAAAGCGCGAGCGCCAGCCATCGGCCCCGATCACGAAGGCCGCGCGTTCGCCAGGCTCCACCGGTGTGCCCATCTCAAACTCGACATTGGCATCGAACGCACCGCGCGCCAGAACCTCGATCAGGCGCGCACGGTGAACAAAGTAGGTTTCCCCGCCGGTTCGCGACAGATCGAGCCGCAAGACCTGCCGCCCGCTGGCCCCGTCGCGCAGGATCACGGCCTCGGCCTGCACCGCCACATCGCGCAGCGCCTCGCCCAGCCCCAGCCCGTCGATAACGCGCAGACCATTGGGGCTGACCTGTAGCCCGGCGCCAACTTCACCGATCTCACCCCGGCGCTCACAGATATCAACCTCGGCGCCGCGCAGGGATAGAGCACGCGCCACGGCAAGCCCCGCGACGCCCGCGCCAACGATGGTGATGGGGTGGTCATGGATGTTCATGGGCTCAACCTAACCAGCGCAGGCCCCAGGTGACAGTGCAAACACCGCCGACAACGAAAAGCGCCGGAACCGCTTAGGGTTCCGGCGCTCCCTTCTCCTCCCAAAGAAGGGTCGGACATCGCAGCCGCCAAGCTTCGATGTCTAATCGTCGCGATGCACCTTTTCACGGCGTTCGTGACGTTCCTGGGCCTCAAGGCTCAGGGTGGTTGTCGGACGCGCAACAAGCCGTTTCAACGAAATCGGCTCCCCGGTATCCTGACAGTATCCGAATTCCCCCTCATCGATCCGGCGCAGGGCCGAGTCGATTTTCGACACCAATTTGCGCTGGCGATCGCGGATGCGCAACTCAAGCGCACGGTCCGTTTCTTCGCTCGCGCGGTCGGCGATATCGGGGATGTTGCGGGTGCCGTCCTGAAGGCCGGCGATGGTGGATTTGCTTTCGCTCAGAAGGTCGTTCTTCTGGCTCAGAAGCTCACGGCGGAACCACTCAAGCTGGCGATCGTTCATGAATGGTTCGTCTTCGGCCGGTCGGTAATCGTCAGGCAAGAAAACTTCAGCCTTCATTTCCGTTCCCTTTGTTTTGGCGGCGGTCGCGTTCGAACTCAACTCACTCATTCGCGCCTCCTTTGAGCGGGGACATACCCCAAGGCCGACAGGTTGTCACTAGGTGATCTCGGCTTATTGAAGCGCCCTGCCCTGCGCGCTATCGTTCCATCTGAGAGACGCCTTAGAGCATTGGAAACTTCATGAAATTTACCGGCACCGACGCCTATGTCGCGACCGAGGACCTGACGGTTGCCGTGAACGCGACAGTCACGCTGGAACGCCCCTTATTGGTCAAGGGCGAACCCGGAACCGGCAAGACCGAGCTTGCGCGCCAGGTCGCAGAATCGCTGGGGCTGGGGCTGATCGAGTGGCATGTGAAGTCCACCACCCGCGCGCAGCAGGGCCTGTATGAGTATGACGCGGTCAGCCGGTTGCGTGACAGCCAGCTGGGCGATGAGCGTGTGCATGACGTCAAAAATTACATCCGCAAGGGTAAGCTGTGGGAGGCGTTCGAAGCCCCCGAAAAGGTGGTGCTGTTGATTGATGAGATCGACAAGGCGGATATCGAGTTTCCCAATGATCTGCTTCAGGAACTCGACCGGATGGAGTTCTTTGTCTACGAAACCGGTGAGACGATCAAAGCCCAGAACCGGCCTGTTGTCATCATTACCTCGAACAATGAAAAAGAGCTGCCCGATGCCTTTCTGCGGCGCTGTTTCTTTCACTACATCCGCTTCCCGGACATCGAGACAATGAAACGGATCGTCGAAGTGCATCACCCCGGCATCAAGGACGCGCTTCTGACCACCGCGCTGACGCAGTTCTACGAGCTGCGCGATCAGCAGGGGTTGAAGAAAAAACCGTCAACTTCGGAAGTGCTGGACTGGCTGAAGCTGCTTCTGGCCGAGGATCTGAGCGCCGAGGATCTGCGCAGTGAGGGCGCCTCTGCCCTGCCCCGGCTGCACGGCGCGCTGTTGAAGAACGAACAGGATGTGCACCTGTTCGAGCGCTTGGCCTTCATGGCGCGGGGGCAGCGCTAGGTGGTAACCACGCGCGCCCTGACCCGCGCGGACGCCAGCGACTGGCGGCGCCTGTGGTACGGGTATCTGGCGTTCTATGAGGCCACCGTGCCGGATGAGGTATACACCACTTATTTCGAGCGGCTTCTGGGGGATGACCCGCGCGATTATACCTGCATCATCGCAGAGGTGGACGGTCGGCCCGCTGGTCTGGCCCACTATGTCTTCCACCGCCACGGCTGGAAGCTGGAAGATACCTGCTACCTGCAGGACCTCTACGCTGACCTTGACATGCGTGGGCGTGGCATTGGGCGGGCGCTGATCGAAGCCGTCTATGCCGCCGCTGACGCCAATGGCACACCCTCGGTCTATTGGACGACGCAGCATTTCAATACCGACGCCCGCCACCTATATGACCGCATAGGCCGGCTGACCCCCTTCATTAAATACGAGCGCGCCCAGTGATCCGACTTATCCCCCTTATCCTGGCGCTTGCGCTGGCCGCCTGCGCGCCCACCCAGTCACCGGATGTGGCCGAACGCCGCGCGGGGCTGGAGCTGCCGCCGATGAAAACCTTCGGCGCGCCCCGTGTGCGTGCGCCGGTGCGCTCGAACACGTCGATTGCGGCGGATTTTCTGGATCTGACCTTTGCGCTGGAAAGCGGACGGGCCTTGCCGGTGATGACACGCTTTGAGGGGCCGATCACCGTCACCGTGAAGGGGCGCGCCCCGCGCAGCCTGCAGCCCGATCTCGACCGGCTGATCGCAAGGATGCGCAGCGAGGCAGGGATCGACATCCGCCGGGTCACCAGCGGTGAGGCATCCATCGTGATCGAGGTCGTGACCCGCCGGGAATTGCAGCGCTCGGTCCCGCAAGCGGCCTGTTTCGTGGCGCCGCGCGTGACCTCATGGTCCGAGTTCCGGCGCAACCGACGCAGCGAAAAGCTGGACTGGACCACGCTTGAGACGCGTGAGCATATGGCGATCTTCCTGCCAGGCGACGTGCCCCCGCAAGAGGTGCGCGATTGCCTGCATGAAGAACTGGCCCAGGCGGTGGGGCCGTTGAACGACCTCTACCGCTTGTCTGACAGCGTGTTCAACGACGACAACTTTCACACGGTTCTGACTGGGTTCGACATGCTGGTCCTGCGCACGACCTACGCGCCCGAGCTGCAATCGGGCATGACCCGGGAAGAGGTGGCCGCACGCCTGCCCGCAATCCTGGCCCGCCTGAACCCCGCCGGGCGCCGCGGCAGTGAGCCTGCGCCGGCCGATACCCCCCGCGCCTGGGTCGCTACGATGGAAGCCGCGCTTGATCCCCGCAGCGCCCAGTTCCGGCGCCAACAGGCCGCGCGCCAGGCTGTGGATTTCGCGCTGACCCAAGGCTGGGAAGACAACCGGTTAGGCTATAGCCTGTATGCCTTCGGGCGCCTGACCATCGGGTCGGAACCCGAACTGGCGATGTCGGCCTTTATCCGCGCGGCGAGCCTTTATGCCTCTGACATCGGCAGCGATCTGCAAGAGGCGCATGTGGCCACGCAACTGGCCGCCTTCGCACTGACCGCGGGCGATGCCGAGGTGGCGCTGGAAATCGTAAACCGCAACCTGCCCGCGGTCGCGCGGGCCGAGAAGGCCGATCTGTTGGCCACGCTTCTTCTGATCAAGGCCGAAGCACTGGAGCTGGATGGCCGCGCGTCCGAGGCACGCGAAGTGCGGCTCGACAGCCTGGGTTGGGCGCAGTACGGCTTCGGATCGGAACGCGAGGTGCGCGCGCGCGCAGCAGAGATCGCCGCGCTCAGCCCCCGCGCGCGGCAGGGAGCACGCTAATGATTGTGATCGCAGGCGCACTGAGCGGTGCCGCATGGGGCGCCTACCTCGCCAAATCGCGAGAGGGCAGCCGGCTCGACATGGCGCAATACGCGGCCGCCTTTGCCATTGCGTTTTCGCTACTGGGTCTGTTTGTAACGATCTTTATTGAGCGGATGGCGTGACAGAGCGCTGGCGTGCACGTGGGGGGCGTTGCCCCCCGGCCGGCCTGAGGGCCGCCCTCCCCCCAGGATATTTGTCGACCAAAGAGGGGCACCATGTTCCTTCCCTTCTTTGAGGCGTTGCGGGCGCATAAGGTGCCCGTGTCATTGCGGGAGTATCTGAGCTTTCTCGATGGGATGGCTGCGGGGCTTGTGACCTATGATGTGGACGGCTTTTACTACCTCGCGCGCATCGCGATGGTGAAAGATGAGCGCCACCTTGACCGGTTCGATCTTGCGTTTGCCCAGGCGTTTGAGGGGTTGGAGGCGATCACGTTTGATCAGGTGATGGAGGCGGTGGATCTTCCCGGCGACTGGCTTGAGAAGATGGCCGAGAAACACCTCAGCGATGCAGAGAAGGCCGAGATCGAGGCGCTGGGCGGTTTCGACAAGCTGATGGAGACGCTGCGCGAGCGGTTGACAGAGCAACAGGGCCGTCATCAGGGAGGATCGAAATGGGTCGGGACGGCCGGGACCTCGCCGTTCGGGGCCTATGGGTACAACCCCGAAGGCGTGCGGATCGGACAGGACGAGAGCCGGCATCAGCGCGCGGTGAAGGTCTGGGACAAGCGCGCCTTCCGCAACCTCGATGACAGCGTGGAGTTGGGTACCCGCAACATCAAGGTCGCGATGAAGCGCCTGCGCCGCTGGGCGCGGGACGGCGCGCATGATGAGCTGGACCTGGACGGGACAATCCGGGCCACGGCAGAGCATGGCTATCTCGACGTGAAGACCCGGCCCGAGCGGCGCAATGCGGTGAAGGTGATCCTGTTTCTGGATGCGGGCGGGTCGATGGACCCCCATGTGAAGGTGGTAGAAGAGCTGTTTTCAGCGGCGCGAACCGAGTTCAAACAGCTTGAGTATTACTATTTCCACAACTGCCTGTACGAAGGGGTCTGGCGCGACAATCGCCGCCGCTGGACCGAGCAGACGCCGACCTATGAGGTGCTGAACACCTATGGGCCGGACTACAAGTGCATCTTCGTCGGCGATGCCTCGATGAGCCCCTATGAGATCGCGATGCCCGGCGGCGCCAATGAGCATTGGAACCGCGAGGCGGGTCAGGTCTGGCTGGCGCGCGCCCGCGATCAATGGCCCGAGCATCTGTGGATCAACCCGGTGCCCGAGAAGTATTGGCCCTATACCCAGTCGATCGGGATGGTTCAGCAGATCTTTGGCCCCGACCGAATGGTGCCGATGACGCTGGCCGGGATCGAGCGCGGGATGAAGGCGTTGGGGCGGTAATCGGCGGGCGGTTACCGACGCTTTGATTTTGCCGGAAGCGACCCCATATCTTGTGCATGTTGAAGTTCACCCCAATCCTGCTGGCAATCCTCTATGCGCTGGCCATGTACCGGTTCTCGGCATGGCGCACCGCGAAAGAGCTGGATGCCAAGTCGACCGAGTTGGCCGATCCCGTGCTGAAGCGGCTGTGCGACCGGATGGCTGAGTCCTTGGATCTGCCGAAGATCAAGGTTCATATCTATGAAATTGATCCGGTGAACGGGCTGGCCGCGCCGGACGGGCGCATCTTCATCACGCGTGGGTTTTACAATAAATACCGCCAGGGCGAGGTCACGGCCGAAGAGATGGCGAGCGTGATTGCGCATGAGTTGGGCCATGTTGCCTTGGGCCATTCGCGGCGGCGGATGATCGACTTTTCGGGGCAGAATGCGCTGCGTACCGCGCTCGCGATGGTGCTGTCGCGATTTATCCCGGTGATCGGGGTGTGGATTGCCAATGGGTTGACCACGCTTCTCGCCGCGCGCCTATCGCGATCCGATGAATATGAGGCGGATGCCTATGCCTCGGCCCTCTTGACGAAATCGGGGATCGGGACGGAGCCGCAGAAGACACTATTCGCCAAGCTGGAGGATCTGACACAGCAGCGTGCGGGCGCGGTGCCCGCCTGGCTGATGAGCCACCCAAAGACAGGGGAGCGGGTGAAGGCGATCGAGAAACTGGAAGAGCGCTGGCAAGGGGTGTCGGCAGAGTAAGCCCGGCCCTTGGACCCTTGGCAGAGATGGCAACGCGCGCGCCGGTGATGGCGCGCGCGTTTTTTGTTGTCTTACGCCTCAAGCCCCAGCTTGTGCACGTGGATCTCGTTGATCGGGTGGCTGTCGGCCCCCACGATCCCCGGCCGCGAGTGGCGGTAGAGTGAGCGCCAATAGGGCTGGATCACGGTGCCATCCTCGCGCAGGAAGGTCTGGATCTTGGCCATGATCTCACGCCGCGCGTCCGCATCGGCGATGGCCGAGGCTTCTTCGAGCATCGTGTCGAACTCGGCACTGGCCAGCCCCGTCTCATTCCACGCAACCCCCGTCTTGTAGGCCAGCGTCAGTACCTGCACGCCCAGGGGACGGTGGCCCCAGTCGGTGGAACTGAACGGATATTTCGCCCAGTCGTTCCAGAACGTGCTGCCGGGCAGGACCGTGCGCGTCACGTTGAAGCCCGCATCGCGCAGCTGTGCGGCCAGCGCGTCGGTGGTGTTGCGGCGCCAGTCATCGTCGATAGAAATCAGCTCATGCTCATAATCCAGCATGCCGGCCTCTTCCATCAGGGCGCGCGCGGCCTCTACATCCCGAACCGGGGCGCCGATATCGGCATATTCGGGGTGGATCGGGCAGACATGGTGGTTTTCGGCAAGGGTGCCGCGATTGGCATATCCAAGATCAAGCAGCACGGCGTTGTCCACGGCGAGTGCCAGCGCACGTCGCACGCGGGCGTCGGCATAAGGCGGCGTGTCGTTCACGAGCGTTTCGCGGTTGGTGCGCAGGACCAGAGTGTTGGCCGAGACGGATTCACTTTGGTTCCAGCCGATGGCCTGGAAGATGTCGACGAATTCGCCCACGGTCTCATAGGTCATGTCGATCTCTTCGCCCTCGGCGGCGGCGGCGTGCAGCGCACCGTCGGTGCCGTAGTCCACGAACTCGATCCGGTCGAGGAATGCGCCCGCGCCCCACCAGGGATGGTCGGGGTCTTTCTCAAGGACGCATTTCACGCCCACTTCGAACTCGACCAGACGATACGGGCCGGTGCCCACCGGATCGGCCATCGGGTCGCCGGACCATCCATCGGGCACGATCGCGGCGGGGTATTCGGTGACCGCGGGGATAATGGTGATGTCGGGCCGCGTCAGATTCAGGCGCAGGGTCAGGTCATCCACGATCTCTAGCGCACCCTCTGCCGGGCCATCGCCCGCCGCGTTCTGGAGCGAGCCCATGCGCGCGGCCATCGAGTTGCCTTCCCAGGTGCCATCGGTCCAGCGCGCGAAATTGTAGGCCACGTCAGCGGCGGTCAGTGTGCCGCGGCCATCGTTCCAGGTGACGCCTGGGCGGATGTTCAGCACGTATTGCGTGGCGTCTTCGTTGACTTCCCAGCTTTCCACGAGGCGTGGTTCAAATGTGCCATCGGCATTGTACTGGACGAGGTATTCCAGGTAGCCGCGCACGAGATTGCCCAACTGCGGCCAGTTGAATGTCGGCGGGTCAAGCGGCGCACGCACATCCTGCTGGATGCGGATCGTGCCACCCTGCTGCGCGTGTCCAGCGGCCTGCGCAGGCTGGGTCATGCCGATCATGCCGTAGGCGGCAGTGGCTGATACGCCCAGCGCCGTGGCGCGGGTCAGAAATTCGCGGCGGCTGAGATCGCCGGCCTCAACCTCGGCTGCGTGCATATGCACGGCCGGATGAATGCGGCGGCTGTTGTAGAACTTGGTCATCGTGATCTCCCCATGGATTTTTTGGTTCTGAGAGTTTTGTCTATCGATCCCATATTACGGGCATTTGACGGAACTGAAAGGCGACGGGTCGGCGCTGCACCGAATTGCGCACGGCGCGCGCGGCGCGTGGCCTCGAATGCCTGCGCCAAAACAAAAGGCCCGCACCTGCATCAGGTACGGGCCTTTCCATAAACATTTGCAGGGCGTTACCCGACGAGCTCAATCCCCGCAAAGAAATACGCGATCTCTTCTGCCGCTGTCTCAGGCGCGTCCGATCCGTGGACCGAGTTTTCGCCGACGGATTCGGCAAATTCGGCGCGGACGGTGCCCGGCTCGGCATCTGCGGGGTTGGTGGCGCCCATCACTTCACGGTTTTTGGCAATCGCCCCCTCGCCTTCCAGCACCTGCACGACGACCGGTGCAGAGGCCATGAACTCACACAGTTCATCATAGAATGGGCGCTCGGCGTGCACACTGTAGAACGCGCCCGCCTGCGCCTTGGTCAGGTGAATGCGCTTTTGCGCCACGATCCGCAGGCCCGCTTCTTCGAACTTGGCATTGATCTTGCCGGTCAGGTTCCGCGATGTCGCGTCGGGCTTGATGATGGAAAGGGTGCGTTCGGTCGCCATGGGAGTGCCTCTTTAAGTGAAGGTGGCAGGCGCGATGCCCGCCCTTGCGGAATACGGCGTTCGCGTACCATGCGCCGTGGGGGATGGAAAGACCGCGCGACGCCGGTGTGCGCAGGCAATCCTTAGATTCCAAGGATGCCGTTTAGGTGATGAAAATCGCCAGCAGAACACCCAGACCCGCAAGGCCCAGCAAAGCGGCCGACAGTGTCTTCAAGAGCGCCAAGTTTCGGGTCTTGACCTGTCGCCCATAGGCAGAGCCTGCAGTGTCCTCATCCATGTCCTGGCGCAGGACCGACACGTCATCCAACGCTGTGCCGCCGCCAATGGCCCCGAACAGCGTGATCGCAACGGTTAGCACAGCCAGTGGGATATCCACGCCCGTTACCCCAAGGCCCACCACCGCGGCGACGGCGATCAACGCAAACAGCGATGTGCGCATGATGTCCCCGTATTGCGCCGTGCGCGCGATCTGAAGCTGCATTCTCAGTTCTGAATTCATGGTTTCCCCGTCCCGGTCGTATCTTTTTTCTATGTCGCGCGACGCTAGGTTAAATTCCAAGCTGCGACAACTTTCGGCACTGCGGAAGCTCTGCTATGGGGCCTGCGATGCTACGGATATCCGACATACGCTTTGCCATGGAAGGCCGCCCTCTTTTTGAGGAGACGTCTGCCGTAATCCCAACAGGTCACAAGGTGGGTCTTGTGGGGCGCAACGGGACTGGCAAGACCACGCTCTTTCGCCTGATCCGGGGCGAGCTGGCATTGGAGGCGGGCGATATCAGCGTGCCGCGCGGCACCCGGATCGGGGGCGTGGCCCAAGAGGTGCCGGCCTCGTCCACATCACTTCTCGACACGGTGCTGGAGGCGGATGTCGAACGCGCCGCGCTGTTGGCAGAGGCCGAGACTGCGACGGACCCTGCGCGCATTGCCGAGGTGCAGACCCGGCTCGCAGACATCGACGCATGGTCGGCCGAGGCACGGGCGAGCTCGATCCTGAAGGGTCTGGGGTTTTCCCAGGCCGAACAGGCGATGCCCTGTTCCGATTTCTCTGGCGGCTGGCGGATGCGGGTGGCGCTGGCCGGGGTGCTGTTTGCGCGGCCCGATCTGCTACTCTTGGACGAGCCGACCAACTATCTCGACCTCGAAGGCGCGGTGTGGCTGGAAAGCTATCTGGCGCGCTACCCCCATACGGTCATCGTCATCAGCCACGACCGCGGGCTGTTGAACCGCGCCGTGGGGGGCATCCTGCACCTCGAAGATCGCAAACTGACGTTTTACCAGGGCGCCTATGACGCTTTTGCCGAAACCCGCGCGGCCCGTCTGGCCGTGGCCGAGGCCGAGTCGCGCAAACAAGAGGCCCGGCGCGCGCATCTGCAGTCTTACGTCGACCGCTTCCGCTACAAGGCCGACAAGGCGCGGCAGGCACAGTCGCGGTTGAAGATGATCGCCAAGCTGAAGCCCATAACCTCACCGCAAGAAGCGGCGCTGCGGGCGTTCTCGTTCCCCACCCCGGAAGAGTTGTCGCCCCCGATCATCGCAACGGAAAGCACCAGCGTGGGCTATGATGGCCCACCGGTTCTGTCGAAACTGACGCTACGCATCGACCAGGACGACCGGATCGCGCTGCTCGGCAAGAACGGTCAGGGTAAGTCCACTTTGGCCAAGTTGCTCACCGGCAAGCTGGCGCCCTTAGGCGGACGGCTAACAAAGTCGTCAAAGCTGCGCATCGGATACTTCGCCCAGCATCAACTGGACGAGTTGTACCCCGATGAGACCCCGCTCGACCACCTGCGCCGCGAGCGGCCCAGCGAGACGCCTGCGAAACTGCGCGCGCGACTGGCGGGTTTTGGGATCGGACCGGCGCAGGCCGAAACCGTCGCGGGCAAGCTGTCAGGCGGGCAAAAGGCGCGGCTATCGCTGCTGCTGGCCACGCTGGACGCGCCGCATATCCTTGTGCTGGATGAACCCACCAACCACCTCGACATGGAAAGCCGCGAGGCGCTGGTAGAGGCGCTGACCGACTACTCTGGCGCGGTGATCATTGTCAGCCACGACATGCACCTGCTCAGCCTGGTAGCCGACCGTCTGTGGCTGGTCAAAGGCGGACGCGTGGCCCCCTATGAAGGCGATCTCGACCAGTACCGGCGCGAGATCCTGGCAGAGCCCGCCCCGAAAGAGCGGGTGGAAAAGCCCAAGCCCAAGCGCCCCGGCAAAGACGCCATGCAATCGCTGCGATCAGAGGTGCGCACCTGCGAAGCGCGGGTGACCAAGCTGGAAGAGATGCGCGAGAAGCTGGCCAAGAAGCTGTCGGACCCCACGCTTTACGATGACGCGCGCTTGGGCGAGATGGAGGTCTGGCAGAAGAAATACGCCGAAGTGATGGCCGCCCTCGACAAGGCCGAAACGCTTTGGGAAAGCGCGTTGGAGCGGTTGGAGGCGGCTGAAGCCTGACCCTGCGTCAGGTGCGGCTGCCTTGCGTTGCCGGCCCAAACGCTTACCTTATCATCATGGAAACCTACGATCTGGCCCGCCTAGGCTATCTTGCGCTGCTCGGCTTTGCCGTGGGGGGCTGGCTGATGCTGGAACACCGCCGGTCCGCTGGTGTGATGTTCAAACAAGCGATGGTCTGGGTCTTCATCTTCCTGGCCGTCATCGCGGGCGTGGGCCTGTGGGGCGATATCCGGCAAGAGATCGCACCCCATCGCCAGATGGTCTTCACCGGCGACACCACCCGGATTGAGACCGAGCGCGCGTGGGACGGGCATTACTACCTTGAAGTTGAGATGAACGGCGTGCCCCTGACCCTGGTGGTCGACACCGGCGCCACCGCCATTGTTCTGTCGCAACAAGATGCTCGCCAACTGGGGATCGAGACCGAGGATCTGATGTTCACCGGCGTCGCAGGCACCGCCAACGGCGAGGTGCGCACCGCCAGCGTGCGCATCAACGAGGTGATCCTGGGCAATATGCTGGACCGCAACGTGCCCGCGCTGGTGAACTCGGGCGAGATGGACACATCGCTTCTGGGCATGTCGTACCTTCAGAAATTCTCGCGAATAGAAATCGCCGACAACACGCTGGTTCTGGAGCGCTAGCGCAGGCCCACGGGGTATAGCTTAAAACCGGACTCCACGCCGATCGCCGGGCCGTTTTGCGCCAACCTTGGATCCGCCGCGATTGCATCCTCCATCCACGGCTCCAGCATGTAGACGGCATATCCCTGCCCAAGCGCCTCTGTAATGAAATCGGTATCTGGCGGACGTCCGGCCATGGTTTGGGCGATCAGCCCCTGTGGCCGATCAATCTGGAACCCGATAAAAGACGGCGGCCCGTAAATGACAGTGGGCGCATCGATGCCTGCCAGCACTGCGCCCGCGTTCGAGGTGTTGGCCCGGTACGACCAGGAATTAGAGACGTCTTGCAAAGGCCCGAGCACGAGCGCCATGCCAAGGCCCGCCCCGGCCGCAAACTGCCCCGCCCGCGCGGCTGCTGGTACAAGGGCCGCCCCGACGATCACAGCGGACACTCCGATCAGAGCGTAGATGGTCAGGATCTGATGCGCGCCGAACAACCCGCCCCGGCCAAGGGACATCCAGGCGAACACCGCGGTGATGCCAATGGCCGCCCCGATGAGAAGGCTGCGCCCCAGATCCGGCGCTGCCCGCGCGAGGTCGGCCAAGCCCAGCGCACCGAGGATCGCGAGGACAGGTAGGATCGGCAAAAAGTACCGCATGTTCCCGCTGAGCCCGCCATGCCAGGCCAACAGGAAAAACGGCAGCGTCCAAATCGCCAGGGTGGCGAGCGTAAACAACTGCGCCGCGCGACGCGCGCCCCAGGGCCGCAGGTAGACAAGCAGCACCAGACCCAGCCAGGGCAGGCTTTGGCCCAGACCTTTTTTCGGAAGACCCCAAAAGCTTACGGTCCCGTCCTCGCGCGGCGTGATGCCCGCGCGGTTATCGGGCGACAGGCGCATGTCGCCGACCAGGTTCCACGCCCCGAACCCGTAGCGGTTTAGAAACGCCTGTGCTTGGGGCACCAGCGCCCAAACCGCGACCAGAACGGCAATGCCCACCACCACCGCAGGCCACCGCCAGGACGCACGCCAGGCCACAGCGCGCATCGCGCCCATGGCGGCCACGCCCACGATCAAAAGGACAACCGCGGGTAGGTGCTTGCCCAGGTTCGTCGACCCACCCGTTGTGCCGTAAGAAACAGGGTTCCACGTGCCGAACTTCAGCTCATTGGCGATTGCTGCCACCACGAGCGCCGGTATCAGGCCCGCAAGCCCGGCAAACCCGATATGAAACGGGCGGCGCGCATAAAGCAGGACCAAGGCCCCGAAGGCCGGGACGATCAGCATCGTATCGGTGCGAAATAGGAAGCCGATGCCGATGACCAATCCCGCAAGCAGCCCATAGCGCAGATCGCCCGGCGCATCGGCAAACGTCGCCCGCCAGATCAAAAGCATGCCAAGCGTCACCGCCAGCGCGCCCGGCATATGCGGCCAGACAGCCCAGGCGTAGTCGGCAAAATAGGTGCCCAGCGCCAGGATCAGCACCGCACCCATGGCGACCGCATCGTCGCCATAGAAGGCACGCGCCAAGGCTCGGGTGACAAAAAGCATCACCAGTGCCGCCAGCGCATTCAAAACGAACATTCCGCGCAGGCCCAAAGCCGCGTAAAACGGCGCCCCGAACAGTGCCGATCCGATGGGGTATTGCGGCACGATCCCGTTGGGCCCCGCAACCATGTTCAGAAACACAAGATCTTGGCTGCCAAACGTCTCATAGCCGTTGTCCGTGGCCAGCCGCCCCTCTTGCGCCAGCGCGCGAGCACCCAGATCATACACGAACTCGTCGATTGAGATATAGCCCAGCGGGGCCAGCACGGCACCGGCCAGCAGAAGCACTGCGAGCAGAGCGAAAACCGCGCTTGCGTAGCGCGTTGTCAGAGTCGTCATTTGTTACGGCCCTGCTCGATCTCAGCGATCAGCTGACGACTGCGGATCTCGGCCAGAAGCGTCCGGTTCGCAGCGACCAGATCGGCGATGATACCGCCCACAAGGACAACCGCACCGGCCGCGATCAGCGAGGCACCGATGATCAGCGACTGGATGTTCCCGCCGCCCTGCCCGATGGCGTAGAAATAAAGGAACCGCAGGAAGGCCAGAATACCCGGCAGCGCGATGACAAGCGCCGCCAGGCTGAACATGCGCAGGGGTTTGTACAATACCAGAATACGCAGGATCGTCTTGGCCGACCGCGCCACATAGCGCGAGGTGGACCGAAACAGGCGCGAGGGGCGTGTGGGCGGGTTCACCTCGACCGGAACCGAGACGATGGGGATGCCCAATCGCCCAGCCTGGATCAGCGTCTCAAGCGTGTAGGTAAACGGGTTGAAGACGTACAACCGCACAGCGGCATCCCGGTGGATCGCGCGAAACCCGCTGGGCGCGTCGTCGATCCCGGTGCCGGAGGCCAAACCAACCGCGCGGCTGCCAAGCTTCTGCAAGAACCGCTTGGTAGGTGAGAAATGCGCAATCGCGCCGATCGGCCGGGCGCCAACGGCAATCTGCGCCTCACCGGCCAGAACCGGCTTGGTGAGTGCGGGGATGAAATCGCTGCGATACTGGTTGTCGGCGTCGGTGTTCACGATAACATCCGCGCCCAGCTTCAGACAGGCCTCAAGCCCGCGCATGAACCCGCGGGCAAGCCCCTGGTTGTGGCCAAGGCTGACCACGTGATCCACACCGCCTGCGCGCGCCACCTCTGCGGTGCGGTCGGTGGAGCCGTCGTCGATCACCAGCCATTCAACCGTCTCGAACCCCTCAACCTCACGCGGCAAGGCGGCCAAGGTCTCGGGCAACTGTGCTTCTTCGTTAAAACAGGGGATCTGAATAATCAGCTTCATGGTCACGCCTTTTGCCGACCCATGGGGCCGGTTGTGTCTTGGTGTCTCGTGACCTGCTCGGCCGCGCATTGCATGTCTGCGCCCGGATCTGGTGCCCGCGTCGCACGCACATCTTTAACACCGATGCGCCAAAGGCGCGAAGCGACCCCGGCGGTATCTCGCCGCATGATGCAAAGCTGCCATGGCACGCATCTGACCATGCCCTACGCGTTAACCACCTCCAGCGCCCGGGCCCACCCGACCAACGAAAACCGGAAAGCCACCATTTTTTGGACAAAGTGTTCGGACACACATTGTCCCCAATTGGCGGGGTAATCCGTCGTTACTAGTCCTTCCTTGCCGGGTGCTCTTGCTGAAATGACCACCGATCCACATAGCGCTGATCCGGGTCCCAACGGATCATTTGGGGACGAGCTTGCGTCTGGAACCACTCTTTTGAGTGGGCAGTATACGATTGATCGTTTTTTGAATGCCGGTGGATTCGGGATCACCTATCTGGCCAAAGACAGCCTGGATCGGCTGGTCGTCATCAAGGAATGCTTCCCCACCTCGATGTGCATGCGCACGAAACGGACCGTTCGGGTCCGCTCGCGCGGCCACCAGGACGAATTTGAATCGATCGTAAAGCTGTTTGGCCAAGAGGCGCGCGCCCTGGCAAAGCTTCAGCACCCCAATATCGTCGGGGTGCACCAGGTGTTCGAGGACAACCATACCGCCTATATGGCGCTTGATTTCGTGCAGGGCCGCGATCTGCTGGATGTGATCGAGCATGAGCCGCACCGGCTGGGTCCGAACGAGATCAAGGAAATGCTGCTGAAGATGCTGAGCGCCGTGGCCTATATCCACGATCGAGGCATCCTGCATCGCGATATCTCGCCCGACAACATCCTGCTGGATGAGTTCAACAACCCGGTCTTGATCGACTTCGGCGCCGCCCGGGAAGAGGCGGTGCGCGTCAGCCGCGTTCTGTCGGCCCAGCACACGGTCAAAGACGGCTATTCGCCTCAGGAATTCTACATCCAGGGCTCAAAACAAACGCTGTCGAGTGACCTTTATGCGCTGGCGGCCACGTTCTATCACCTGATCTCAGGCAGCCCGCCCCCGGTCAGCCAGTTGCGCCTGTCCGCCGTCGCCGAAGATGCGCCCGATCCGTATCAGCCGCTTCTGGGCTACAACCGCGACTACGACCGGTTCTTCCTGGGTGCCATCGACAAATGCCTGTCGGTCTTCCCCAAGGACCGCCTGCAGACCGCCCATGACTGGCTGGATGAGATTGATGAACCGCGCCGCCGCAAGGCCGCGCTGACCAAGGCCAAGAAAGACCAGCAGATCGAGGATGCTATCCTTGCGCTGGTGGAAGAAACCAATCGTGATGTCGCCCCGGGCGACACCGGCCAGGTCGAAGGCACCTATGTGCCCAAACCTGCGCCCGCCGATCAGACGGATGCAAGCGCCGTGCGGCCGTCGCGTCCGTTCCCCGAACTTCGGGACAACCCGACCCAGATCGTCGATCACCGCATCGGCGCAAAACAGGTGGATCAGACCCGGTCCTTTATCAGCCGGATCCTCGGATCACCGTTCAAACGCCGCAGGCGGGACGAAGAACCGCAGTCAGATATCGTTAGAAAGGCGGGCAGATGAGATTTCTCCAGGAAATGATCGCCAAGAAAAAGCACGCACGGGACGCCCATGGGCTGCCCGAGGGCTCGGCGGCAGCCGAGGATCTGAGCGCGCAGGACTTGCATGCAAACGCATTTGGCACAGACGACGGCGCGCCAGAGCCCACGATCTTGCCTTACCGCGTCCCGGTTGAGGGCGAAGACGCCGACGATGGCGCATCGCTTGACTCGTTTCGCGATGAGGCAAGCGCATCGCTGGATGCCGTCCGGGCCGCCAAAGCGGAACGGATTACCCTTGATGACGCGTCCTTCGACGCGGATGAAGAAATTGATCCGCTCAGCTATGATGAGGCCAACGGCGCGCGCCATGCTGGCGAAGCCGAAGGTCGCGATGATCTGGAATACGTCGATCATTTCGCCGCCCAGAACAGCGACCGGATCGACCCGCTGGAGCGCGCCTTCGCAGAACCGCACCGCGCGATCAAGGAAGACACGCCCGAGCCGGCGCCTGCGCCAGAGCCCGTTGAAGAGGCGCTGGATCCTGCCCTGCGGTCGTTCTTTGAGCCCGAAGACAAGGTCGAGCCTGAGCCAGAGCCCATGGTTGAGCCCGAGCCCGCGCCCCAGCCCGAGCCGGAAACGATGTTTCAGCCTGAGCCTGAGCCTGAGCCCGCGCCAATGCCTGCGCCCATGGCCGCGCCCGAACCGCAGCCCGAGCCGGTATTTGTCGCGCCAGAGCCGCAGCCAGCGCCCGTTCAACCCTCTGAAATCCCTGAACCCGCAGCCGCTTTCGACGCACCTGTCGAGGAACCGCTGCACCCTGCCCTGGCCGAGCCAGAGGATACCGCGCCCGCCGATGCATCGCTGTTCTTCGACACGCCTGCCGAAGACAGGTTGATGGAGCGGACGAACGAAATCCTCGCCAGTTCGACCCAGGCAGAGGCAGCTCAGATCAACGGTTCGTCGTCGCCGAAAAAGATCTGGGATCTTGGGCCACAAGGGGCACCGGCAGCGGCTATCCCTGCAGCGGCGGCAGCCATGCCCGATGCGGCGGAGGCGCCGCAACCGCGTCGCCGCGCCGGTCGGGTGAAAACCCGCCTTCTGGGCTTCAACCGCCCGGAAGATGCCAACCCCGATCCGTTCGAGAACGCCACAGGCGCCTCAAACGCGCCGTCCAAGTTCCCCGTCGGCTGGATCATGGTTGTCAAAGGCCCCGGTCGCGGCGCGTGTTTCACCCTCTTCAGCGGTGCGTCCAAGATCGGGCGCGGCGAAGGCCAGCCGATCCGCCTGGATTACGGCGACACCTCGATCTCGCGCGATAACCACGCGGCGGTCGCCTATGACGATGAACAGCGTCAATTCTACCTGGGTCATGGCGGCAAGGCGAACCTTGTGCGCCTGAACGACATGCCGGTCCTCAGCACCGAGCCCCTGACAGACGG
>JBCBPV010000066.1:0-20156 GCA_039820585.1 Pseudomonadota bacterium | reverse complement strand
TTCGCCATGCCAAACCTGTTTTACGGCCCGGTGGAACGGCACAACGACGCCGCACTGGAGATTGAGGCGCTGGGATCCACCGCCGAGCGCCAGGCCGCACTGGCGGAGTGGCCCACTTTCTTGCCCTCATCGCTCGTAAACCTTGGCCTCGACCTGCGGGGCGGGGCGCATCTGTTGGCCGAGGTGCAGGTCGAAGATGTCTATGCCACGCGGATGGATGGTCTCTGGCCCGAGGTCCGCGATGCGCTGCGCGACGAGCGGGCCACGGTGGGCACGATCCGCCGCCAGCCCAGCCCGGCAGATGAGCTGCATGTGCGGATTTCCCAGCCCGAGGGGATGGGCCGCGCCCTGCAACTGGTCCGCGAGTTGGCACAGCCGGTCGTGTCGCTAACTGGCGTCGGGTCTACCGATATCGAAGTGGCGGGTGACGGCGATCTGATCATTGTGGCTCTTTCCGCCGAAGAGCGCCGCGCCACCGATGACAGGACCATCCAGCAAACCCTTGAGATCATTCGTCGCCGCGTCGACGAGGTCGGCACGCGCGAGCCCACTATCCAACGTCAGGGCGAAGACCGCGTTCTGATCCAGGTGCCGGGCATCGGGTCAGCCGGTGAGTTGAAGGCGCTGATCGGAACGACGGCGAAGCTGACGTTCAACCCCGTCGTGGGCCGCGCGTCGGATGCCAACGCCACCACCACAGGCCGCAACGTGGTGTACCCCTCAATCGACGAGCCGGGGGTGTTCTACATCCTCGAACAGACCCCGGTGGTCACGGGTGAACAACTGACCGATGCCCAGCCCACGTTCGACCAGAACGGCATCCCGGCGGTGAACTTCCGCTTCAACCCGTCTGGCGCGCGCGCCTTTGGCGACTACACCGCGGCCAATATCGGCTCGCCCTTCGCCATCGTGCTGGATGAAGAGGTGATCTCAGCCCCGGTCATCCAAAGTCATATCCCCGGCGGATCGGGCATCATCACTGGTAATTTCAGCATCGAAGAATCCACAAACCTCGCCGTCCTGCTGCGGGCAGGCGCCTTGCCGGCCGAACTGACCTTCCTCGAAGAACGCACCATTGGTCCAGAATTGGGCCAGGACAGCATCGATGCCGGCCAGATCGCCACCATCGTGGCCTTTGTCGCGGTGCTGGTGTTCATGGGGCTGAGTTACGGCCTCTTCGGCCTCTTCGCCAATATCGCTTTGATCCTGAACGTGGCGCTTTTGTTCGGACTACTGTCCGTTATCGGGGCGACGCTGACCCTACCGGGTATTGCAGGGATCGTGTTGACCGTGGGCATGGCGGTGGATGCCAATGTGCTGGTGTTTGAGCGGATCCGCGAAGAATTGAAGACCGCCAAAGGCCCCGCCCGCGCGATTGAGTTGGGTTATGAGAAGGCACTGAGCGCCATTCTGGATGCCAACATCACCACGTTTATCACGGCGGTGATCCTGTTTGCGGTGGGTTCTGGCCCAGTGCGCGGCTTCTCGATCACGCTGGGCCTCGGTATCCTGACATCGGTGTTCACGGCGATCTTCGTCACCCGCCTGATGATCATCATGTGGTTTGAGCGGAAGCGTCCGCGCACGATTGAGGTGTAACGGATGCGTCTGCGACTGGTTCCCAAGGTTACCAACATTGATTTCTTCCGCTACTGGCGTGCGACCTTCGGCGCGTCGGTGATAGCGATGATCGCCTCCATCGTGATCTTTGCAGTGATCGGCCTGAACTTCGGCATCGATTTCCGCGGCGGCACAACGATCCGAACTGACAGCACGCAAGCCGTGGATGTCGGCGCCTACCGCGATGCCATTGCGCCGTTGAACCTGGGCGATGTGTCGATCACCGAGGTGTTCGATCCGACCTTTGGGCCAGATGAAAACGTGGCCATGATCCGCATTCAGGCGCAGGAGGGCGAAGAAGCCGTCTCGGCTCAGATCGTGTCTGACGTGGAAGCCGCATTGCAGGCCATTGACGAGAGCATCACCTTCCCATCTGTGGAATCCGTCGGGCCCAAAGTGTCGGGTGAGTTGATCCAGACAGCGATCCTCGCGGTTCTGATGGCGATCGGTGCGGTGCTGGTCTACATCTGGCTGCGCTTTGAATGGCAATTCTCGCTTGGGGCCGTGGCGGCGTTGGTGCATGACGTGGTGCTGACCATCGGCATCTTCAGCCTGCTGCAAATTCGGTTTGATTTGGCCATCATCGCGGCGCTTCTGACCATCGTAGGCTATTCGCTGAACGACACTGTGGTGGTCTTCGACCGTGTCCGCGAGAACCTGCGCAAATACAAAAAGAAAGACCTCAAAGAGGTGCTCAGCCTGTCGATCAACGAAACCCTCAGCCGGACGGTGATGACTTCGGTCACCACGCTTCTGGCACTCTTCTCGCTCTACTTCCTTGGCGGCGATGTGATCCGTGGTTTCGTCTTCGCGATGATCTGGGGCGTGATTGTGGGCACCTATTCCTCGGTCTTTGTGGCCTCGGCCATCCTTTTGTTCCTTGGCGTCAAGCGCGACTGGTCCAAACCCGACGCGAACGCCGGGAACCAATTCGGTAACGTCGATGCCTGAGGCTCTGTCGGCGGCCCTCGCGCTGCCGACGCTTCCGGGACTTCTCGCCGTTACGCTCGTGGCGGGCGTGGTATACGGGTTCGCAGGCTTCGGTGCGGCGCTGATCTTTTTGCCCATCGCAACCACGCTGGTTGACCCGGTCGTCGCTATCGCCGCTTTCTCGGTCGCAGCGCTGTCGTCGCTCGTTACTCTAATACCACGCTCTTGGGCAGAATGCGACCGACGGGTGACGCTGTTGATGATCGGAGCCTCGACACTGACGCTGCCGGTCGGCATCTATCTCTTACGCATCCTCGACCAGCAAATCGTGCAAATTGCGATCTCGCTGGTAGCCGCCGCCACGCTGATCCTGCTGATCTCCGGCTTCCGCCTGCCGGTCCGGCCCGGTGCGGCCTCTAGCACCGCAGTAGCGGGGGCGGCCGGAGTTGTGGGCGGGGCGACCGGGCTTCTGGGTCCAATCGTGATCCTGTTCAATCTGGCCAGTGGCGACGATGCGCGCCGGGTGAGAGCCAACACGATGGTGTTTCTGACCATCGGCTCGCTTTTTGTGATCCCTCAGATGGCGCTGCAAGGGTTGATTGCCGGTTCATCGCTGTGGCTCGGGGCGCTGATGCTGCCGACCTACGCCATTGGCGGGCTGCTGGGCCGGCGCCTATTCAACCCCGCCTGCGAAAGCCTCTATCGTAATGTGGCCTATACGATAATCGCGCTGGCTGTATTGGCGGGTCTGTCCGACTTCCTGTAGGCCCGCCGATGTGCCCATCTTCGGAGACATCGCCCCCCAGGCCCTGGCCTGGATCGCCGCCGCCGCGCTGATCGCGGGGCTGGTGCGCGGGTTCTCGGGGTTCGGCACGGCGATGATCTTTCTGCCCGTCGCGGGGCAGCATCTGGTACCGTTCACGGCACTCACCGCCCTGGTGATCATGGATATCGTTGCGCCCATGGCTATGGTCCCGCGCGCCCTGCGCGACGGTCATCCGGCCGATGTGCTGCGCCTCGGTGCAGGACTGGCGGTGGCGATGCCGTTGGGTGTCTGGGTGCTGACCGAGGTGGAGCCAGAGGTCTTTCGCTACGCAGTATCACTATCTACACTGGGCCTTCTGGTCGTGCTGGTTGCAGGCCTGCGCTATCAGGGCGCGCTAACCCCGCCAATGGTCATGGGCACCGGTGCGCTGGGCGGTCTGCTTGGTGGCTCGGTTGGCCTGCCGGGACCGCCGGTCATCATGCTCTACATGGCCAGCCCGCTGCCCGCATCGGCCATTCGCGCGAACATCACGTTGTATCTCATCCTTGCCGACATCGCGCTTCTGACGCTTCTATGGCTCTTCGGCCAACTGGTCTTGCAAGCGCTGGCTTTGGGCGCGGCGCTGATCGTGCCGTACCTGATTGGCATCTTAGCGGGCACATGGGTCTTCGTGCCCGGGCGCGAGGCGCTTTATCGTGCGGTGGCCTATGCGATCATCGCCGCCTCGGCCCTTTCCGGCCTGCCGGTTTGGGACTAAAACCACCCAATGCGCATGAATGAGATCACCTATACCGACTCGGTCCCCATCGAAGGCTATGGCCCCGGTTTCTTCCGCATTGGCGGTCAGGTGCACGAGGGGCCCATCGCCGTCTTGCCCAGCGTGATCAGCACTTGGGGCGGGTATGACGACACCGCCACCCTGACCGCCGCCGCTGAGGCTTTGGACGTGATCTTCGTGGGCACCGGGGCCGAGATCGCCCATATCCCCCCCGCCTTCCGCACGACGCTTGAAGAGGCCGGGATCGGGGTTGAGATCATGTCGTCACCCGCCGCCTGCCGCACTTACAACGTGCTGTTGAGCGAAGGCCGCCGCGTGGCCTTGGCCCTGATCCCGGTCTGACGGCGCTTTTCGTTGCCACTGGAACGGGTTAAGCCCGTGCCCATGGAGTTGAGCGTCAAAGATCTGGCCTGTGACCGGGGTGGGGTGCCTGTTCTGGAAGGGGTGACCTTTTCGCTTGGCGCAGGCCGCGCTCTGATCCTGCGGGGGCCGAACGGGTCGGGGAAGACGACGCTTTTGCGCACGCTCGCCGGGTTGCAACCACCGCTTGGCGGAGAGATTTCGATGCCTGCAGAGACTGTGGCCTATGCCGGCCATGCCGACGGGATCAAACCGACGCTGACGGTGGCCGAAAACCTCAGCTTTTGGGCCGCGATCTATGGCACGCGTGATATCGAGCCTGCGCTTGCGGGCTTCGATATGACCCGCCTGCGCGACCGCCCAGCCCAGAACCTGTCGGCAGGCCAAAAACGCAGGCTGGGCCTTGCGCGGCTGGCAGTGACCGGACGTCCGCTCTGGATGCTGGACGAGCCTACCGTGTCGCTTGATGTCGCCAGTGTTGGTCTTTTCGCCAAGGCCCTGCACGTGCACCTTGCCCGTGGGGGCATGGCTCTGATCGCTACCCATGTTGACCTCGGCTTTGAGGCCCAAGTGCTGGACGTTACACCCTTTCGCGCGAAACCCAATGCTGGCACCGGCGCCTTCGACGAGGCGTTCCTATGACGATCCAATTCCCTTCGAAGGGATTTGCAAAATCCGTCGACGGGTTTTCCCGATGCTAGTGCTCTTGTCCCGCGACCTCCGCATCGCCATCCGCGCAGGTGGCGGCTTTGGCCTGGCGCTCGCGTTCTTCCTCATCGTCACCGCGCTCGTCCCCTTCGGCGTCGGCCCCGACACCTCCGTCCTCACCCGCATCGCGCCCGGCATCCTCTGGGTCGGCGCTTTGCTCGCCTGTTTGCTGTCGCTCGATCGTATCTTCGCGCTTGATTTCGAAGACGGCTCGCTCGACCTCCTTGCCACCGCCCCGATCCCGCTGGAGGCTGTGGTCACGATCAAGGCGCTTGCCCACTGGCTCACCACGGGCCTGCCGCTGACCATCGCCGCCCCGGTCCTTGGTGTGCTGCTTAACCTCGCCCCCGGCGGATACCTCTGGCTGTTCATCAGTCTTGCCCTCGGCACCCCCGCCCTGTCGATCATCGGCACCTTTGGCGCGGCCCTGACCGTGGGCCTCAAACGCGGCGGCCTCCTCCTCTCCCTACTCGTCCTCCCGCTCTACGTCCCCACCCTGATTTTCGGGGCCGAGGTCGTGCGCAGGGGCGCCGAGGGGCTGACTACCGCCACACCCCTTGCCCTGTTGGCCGGGATCACAGCCGGAGCCATTGCACTTTTGCCATTCGCCGCTGCTGCTGTGCTCCGCGTCAATCTGCGCTAAGGGGCTGTCGGTGATGTGTCTTGTTGCCCCCCCGCCGGCGAACTAAATGTCGCACATGTCATTTTGGGAATATGCCAATCCGCGCAAGTTCATGGCCGTCTCTGACAAGGTGCTGCCATGGCTGTTTGCGTCCGCCGCCGCAACGCTGGCGATTGGCCTGATCTGGGGCTTTTTCTTCACGCCGAACGACTTCCGCCAGGGCTCGACCGTCAAGATCATCTATCTGCATGTGCCATCCGCCATGATGGCCATCAACGCCTGGGCGATGATGTTGGTGGCCTCCCTGATCTGGATCGTGCGGCGCCACCACGTCTCGGCCCTTGCCGCTCGGGCCGCAGCGCCTGTGGGCGTGACCTTCACGGTGATTGCGTTGGCCACCGGCGCGATCTGGGGCCAGCCGATGTGGGGCACCTGGTGGGCGTGGGATCCGCGGCTGACAGCCTTTCTGATCCTGTTTCTGTTCTATCTTGGCTACATCGCCCTCTGGCAGGCCATCGAAGACCCTGACACCGCCGCCGACCTTACCAGTGTCCTCTGTCTTGTCGGCACGGTCTTTGCCGTGATCTCGCGCTATGCCCTGATCTTCTGGAACCAGGGCCTGCACCAGGGGGCGAGCCTGTCGCTGGATAAGGAAGAAAACATTGCAGATGTCTTCTACTTCCCGCTCCTTTTCGCCATTGCGGGCTTTGTTCTGTTGTTCATCGCCCTCGTGTTCTACCGCACCCGAACGGAAATCCGGGCGCGCCGTCTTTACGCCATCGGCCTGAAGGAGCGCATGGTTTAATGCCCGATCTAGGCGCCTACGCGGTTGAGGTTTTGTCGGCGTACGTCGTGTCCCTGGGCCTTCTGGCCGTCATCGTCGCTGCCAGTGTATGGCGCGGCAAACGGATCAAACGCGCGCTGCAAGATGCTGAAGCGAGGCACAAAAATGTCTGACGCAACAAAGCCAAAGATATCTCCACTTGTTATCGCCCCGCCGCTGATTTTCGCTGCACTGGCTGCGATGTTTTACTTCGGGATGCAACGGGACGACCCCGATGCGCTGCCCTCGGTGCTGATCGGCCAACCGGTGCCCGAGTTCACGTTGACCGATCTGGGGACCCAGCCCAACTTCACCGCCGAGGTGCTGGATGAGCCTGGCATCAAACTGGTGAACTACTGGGCCAGCTGGTGCGCGCCTTGCCGGGTGGAACATCCCAACATTCAACTTCTGGCTGATGAAGGCATCCCGGTCTTCGGCGTGAACTACAAGGACGATCCCGAAAAGGCGTTGGCCTTCCTCGATGAGCTGGGCAATCCCTATACAGCCGTGGGGCAGGACGCGAACGGTCGCACTGGGATCGACTGGGGCCTTTACGGTGTGCCTGAGACCTTCATCATTGATGGTGACGGGAACGTGGTGCTGCGCTTCGCCGGGCCCATCACCCAGCGCGCGTTGCAAAACCGCATCCGCCCTGCGCTCGAAGCGGCACAGCCCTAAACGCGGTTCGCCCGGCCAAGGTTCAGGTCCAAGAACCCAAATCCCGACCGGGCGATAAGGCTAGCCTTCCCCAAAGAGCGCGATCTGCGGGCCATGCCCGCGGCAGCAAATCAAACTGACTACATCGTACCCGCGACGGCCAATACTAACAAAACCCCCAGCTCCAAAATGGGAACTGGAACTCGCAACATCCGACGGCGGGCAAGACCTCGTACTTGAGACCACTCATTACGCATCACAATTCGCCCCCTTCGTGGACACACAATCGCCTCAATCCGCGCTGCAACAAAGGAAACAGTTTGTTTCCACTTGAAGTGTTCTGTTCAGGGGGAAGGTCATGCCGCGCCGCGGCAAATGTTTCCCAAAGATTACAAGGGATCAGCCCCGTTTGTCAAAAAATGTGACACGGCAGGTATCTATAGCCGGTAACCCCCCGACGCATCCAGAACCGTACCGGTGACCCAGGCCGAGGCATCTTCGGCAAAGAATCGCACAACTCTTGCGATATCTTCGGGCCTGCCCACTCTCCCCAAAGCCGTGTCTTTCATGAACAATTGGTTCAACTCATCGGGTCGCGGCGCTTCGGGGATCTCTGTTGCGCCAGGGGCCACAGCGTTCACACGAATGCCTTTTGGGCCAAGGATCTTTGCGGCGGCCTTCGTGTAGGTTTCCAGCGCCGCCTTGCTTGCGCCATAGGCTGGCGCGCTCATCGGGGGCAGGCGGGCGTTGACCGAGGTGATGTTGATCACCGACGCGCCTGCCTCCAGATGGGGCAGGGCGGCAGCGAGAACGGCCATCGGCCCTGTTACGTTGGTGTCGAACATGTCCCGCAGCGCGCCGTAGTCCGCCGTCTCAAGCGGAAGAGCGGCGACCGACCCCGCGTTGTTCACCACGACGTCCAGCCGCCCGAACCGTTCGATCACGGCAGCAACAATCTCTGCCGGCGCTGTCTCTTCCCTCAAATCGGCCTGGATCGGAAGCACATCCGGCGCATCCGCTAGCAATGCCGCCGGATCGGTCGTGCGATAGGTGATCGCGACGTCATGATCCCGCGCCAGATCGGTGGCAATCGCCCGCCCAATACCGCGGGCCGCCCCTGTCACCAAGGCGACCCGCCGCGCCATCACGCTGCCTGCGCGAGGTTGCGCAGCACGTAGTGCAAGACGCCGCCGTGTTCGATGTATTCGATCTCAATCGCGGTATCGATCCGGCACTTCAGCGTGATCGTCTTCGACGCGCCGTCCGGATAGGTGATCGTACACGGCACCTCTTGCAGCGGTTGGATCGTATCCAGCCCATCAATCGATACCGTCTCATCCCCTTTCAGGTTCAGAGATTTGCGCGTATCGCCCCCGGTGAACTCCAACGGGATCACACCCATCCCCACCAGATTCGACCTGTGAATACGCTCAAAGCTTTCAGCAATCACAGCCTTCACGCCCAAGAGAGCTGTCCCCTTCGCCGCCCAGTCCCGCGAAGACCCTGCGCCATACTGCTCGCCACCAAAGATCACCAGCGGGGTGCCCGCTTCTTGATAGGCCATGGCCGCGTCAAAGATCGACGTTTGCTGGCCATCTGGCCCCAGCGTATAGCCGCCTTCAACCCCATCCAGCATCTCGTTCTTGATCCGGATGTTCGCGAACGTCCCGCGCATCATGATCTCATGGTTGCCCCGGCGCGATCCGTAGGAATTGAACTCGCGCGGCGTCACCTGACGATCCACCAGATACTGGCCCGCAGGGGTGGTGTCCTTGAACGACCCCGCGGGGCTGATGTGGTCGGTGGTGATCATATCGCCCAGGATCGCCAGCACCTTGGCGCCTTCGATATTGCTGATCGTCCCTGGCTCGGCGCCCATGTCCTGGAAATAGGGCGGATTCTGCACGTAGGTCGAGGTCGCGGGCCAGTCATAGGTCAGGCTGTCGGTCGTCTCGACCCCCTGCCATTTCTCGTCGCCGGTAAAGACCTCGGCGTATTTCGTCTGGAACGCCTCGCGCGTCACGGTCTTCTCGACCAGTTCCGCGATTTCCTGCTGCGACGGCCAGACGTCTTTCAGATACACGTCATTGCCGTCCTTGTCGGTGCCGATCGGCTCGGATGACAGGTCGATATCCATCGTACCCGCCAGCGCATAGACCACCACCAACGGAGGCGAGGCGAGGTAGTTGGCGCGCACATCGGGGCTGATCCGTCCCTCGAAGTTGCGGTTGCCCGACAAGACAGAGGTCGCCACCAGATCGCCATCCGCAATCGCCTTTGAGATCTCGTGCTGCAGCGGCCCGGAGTTCCCGATGCAGGTCGTGCAGCCATATCCCACCAGGTTGAACCCGATCGCATCCAGATCGTCCTGCAGCTCAGCCGCTTCCAGATAGGCGCTGACCACCTGCGATCCCGGTGCGAGTGAGGTTTTCACCCAAGGTTTGCGGTTCAGGCCCAACTCCCGCGCTTTACGCGCCACCAGACCGGCCCCGATCATGACGTAAGGGTTTGAGGTGTTCGTGCAGGATGTGATCGACGCGATCACCACCTTGCCCGACTCTATCGTGTAGTCTTCACCTTCGACGGGCACGCTCTTGCCCATGGGCCGTTTGAACGTCTCGGCCATTTCGCGCGCGAAGGCCGCTTTTGCATCCGTCAAAGCCACAAAGTCCTGCGGCCGCTTGGGCCCCGAGATCGCAGGCACGATGGTGCCCATGTCCAGTTCCAGCGTGTCGGTATAGACCGGATCGTAATCCGCCCCGCGCCACATGCCGTTCTCTTTGGCATAGGCTTCAACCAGCGCAATCGTTTCTTCCTCGCGGCCCGTTGTCCGCAGGTAGCGCAGCGTCTCGCCGTCGATGGGGAAGAACCCGCAGGTCGCGCCATATTCCGGCGCCATGTTCCCGATGGTCGCACGGTCAGCCAAGGGCAACCGGTCCAGTCCGTCGCCGTAGAACTCGACGAACTTACCCACCACGCCCTTCTCGCGCAGCATCTGAACGACTTTAAGCACCAAGTCGGTGGCGGTCGTTCCTTCGGTCATAGCACCAGTCAGCTTGAAGCCGATCACTTCGGGGATCAGCATCGAAATCGGCTGGCCCAGCATCGCGGCCTCGGCCTCGATCCCGCCAACGCCCCAGCCCAAAACGGCAGCCCCGTTCACCATTGTCGTATGGCTGTCCGTGCCCACCAGCGTATCGGGATAGGCCACCTGTTCGCCGTTCTGATCCGCATCCGACCAGACCGTCTTGGCCAGATACTCCAGGTTCACCTGGTGGCAGATCCCGGTACCCGGCGGCACCACGCGGAAGTTGTCGAACGCCGACTGGCCCCATTTGAGGAACGTATACCGCTCCATATTCCGCTCATACTCGCGGTCCACGTTCATCTGGAAGGCCCGCGGATTGCCGAACTCATCAATCATCACCGAGTGGTCGATGACCAGATCCACGGGGTTCAGCGGATTGATCTTCTCGGCATCGCCGCCCAGCGACACGATCCCGTCGCGCATTGCAGCAAGGTCCACCACTGCCGGAACCCCGGTAAAATCCTGCATCAAAACGCGGGCAGGGCGATAGGCAATCTCACGTGGGTTCTTGCCGCCATTGTCCGCCCATTCCGAAAACGCCCGGATGTCATCGACCGAGACGGTCTTGCCATCTTCGAAACGCAGCATGTTCTCCAGCACCACTTTCAGCGCAGCGGGAAGGCGGGAAAACTGGCCCAGACCGGCGACCTCGGCGGCGGGGATGGAGTAATATGCGAAGGATTTACCTCCCGCTTGCAGTGTTTTGCGGGTGTTTGAGCTGTCCTGTCCGACGGTAATGGGCATTGGGGTCTCCCTGAAATCTGGCGCGTCTGGGCATGCTTTGCCCCGTTTGGGGCCTTACAAGCAAGGGGGGTGCGACGTTATGTATGCCATGGTGCACAATTCAGTTTGTCGCTGCTCTCGCATATGCGATCATGGTGTAACCGTTTCTCTCAAAACCTTGATTAGCGTCAAATTGCGCACTGCAATAGAGAAGTCGGGCACGAAAAAGAAAGGGCTTTGCCAATGCGCGCCAGATGGGCATCACTCCTGACCGCCATGTTCCTGATGACCGGGATGGCGCAGGCCGAAGACCGTCTGGTCGTGATTGAGCTGTTCACCTCTCAAGGCTGTTCCTCGTGCCCGCCCGCGGACGCGCTGCTGGGTGAGCTTTCATCGCGCGACGACGTGCTGCCGCTCGCACTGCATGTGGACTATTGGGATTACATCGGCTGGAAGGATGAGTTCGCAAATCCCGCCTACACCACCCGCCAAAAAGCCTATGCCCGCGTCAAGGGCGACCGCACGATCTATACCCCCCAGATGATCGTGGGCGGCGTGGATCATGTGATCGGCTACAAGCCCATGAAACTGGCCGAAACCATCGAACGCCATTCCGATATCGCGGCGCCTGTCGACGTGTCCGTCACCCGCAACGGCGACCGCATCCGCGTGACCGCCCAGGCCGTGGGTCAGATCGACGGGCAAGCGGTTGTGGTGCTGGTGGCCTACCGACCGGAAAGCACGGTGGATATCCGCCGCGGCGAAAACCGCGGGCGGACGCTGACTTACCACAACGTAGTCACCCAAATGGTCGACCTCGGCGGCTGGGACGGTCGCGGCCGTCACACCGTGTCGGCCGACGTGCCGGGCGAGGGGCCCTATGCGGTGCTGGTGCAAAGCACTGGACATGGCCCGATCCTGGGGGCGGCGCGGGTGCCGTAATGGCAAGGTCCGCCGCATAAGAGGATGCCAACGGTCGGCGCAAGGAGAGTTTGAACGCCCCCTGACTGATGCTTTCTTACTAGTCTGAGCTTAGGGCGCCGCCGCGCCCAATGCGGATTTCAAAGCATCGGAAAACGAGAGGCCATCCATGTCGCTTGCCCAACCCAGGCCCGGTCCTCTCGGCCTATGGGACCGGTTGATTGGCCCGGGCATGAGTATGGGCGAGTCTGTGCTTCTACTGAGTGCGACGCTTGGCGGTAGCGCTCTCGTCGCCCTGCATCTTTCATCACTTGGGTACGCGTGGCCGCTTGTCACACTTGGTGCGCTGATTGAAGCCGACGTGATCGGCGGTGCCGTGTGCAACATGACCGAAACGACGAAACGCTGGTACCACCGATCCGGGCAGCGAGCACGGGATCACTTCGGCTTCATTGCCCTGCACCTGCTGCATGTCGCCGTCGTGGCCTGGGCGTTTCGGGGCGCGGGTTTCGATGCTGTTTACGCAGTGACGATCGGTGGCTGGTTGATGGCCGCGGCGATCATCGTCCTTTCTGCGCCCACAACGCTACGCAGTCCGGTTGCCACGGCCCTGTACGCCGTTGCCCTGGGCCTCTCGCTTTACGTAATGGGACCGACACCTGGTTTTGAGTGGTTCGTGCCGTTGCTTTTTGTGAAGCTTCTCATCGGCCATGCCGTGCCGCTCCGCATGTAAGAGGCCCAAGGTCGTCGTGACCCGATCGCCCCCCTTAACTCTTCACCCGCCAGCGCCGGTGGATCCAGAACCACTGGCCCATATGACCCCGTACATGCGCCTCCAGGCTGTCGTTCAGTGCCTGCGTCATCGCCGCGGACGTATCCGGCGCAATCGGAGCGTCCATCACGATGTCAAAGCTCAGCCCATCGTCGCGCCGGATCCCGTAGGTCGGTACTATCAGCGCGTCGTACTTCCGCGCCCAGTCCGCCGCCGACAAAGCAGTTGGCGCCTCGTGCCCAAAGAAGGTCAAAGGCGCGCCATCGGTGGCGAACACATCCACCAGGATGCCGATTACGCCGCCCCCTTTGAGGTGCTTGATCAACGCCATCAACCCACGCCGGTCCGTGGGATAGATCGGCTCGCCAATCGTGCTGATCGCGCGCACGTAGTGGGCGTTGAACCGCGCGTTGCGCATCGGGCGGTACAGCCCAGCCAGTGGATGCCCCCGCGCGATCAGGGCCGCGCGCGCCACGTCGTAATTGCCAAAATGCGCGGTCACCAGGATCACCGGACGGCCCCTGGCGCGCGCCTCTTCAAACGCAGCGACGCCGGGGCCGGTGACGGGTGTGTCCTGTACGCGGTCGGCAAACTCGGCGCCCGAATAGATCTCGATCAGTGTACGGCCTGCGTTATCAGGCACTTCACGCATCAGCCGCTGACGCTCGGAAAAGGGCATCCCGGGCTGGACCAACCGCAGGTTATGCTCAATGCGCCGGGTCCAGCCAGCCAGCGGCGCCACTAACCGCGCCACGACCCAGCCCATCAACGGAACGCGCCAGCGATAGGGTACACGCAGTGCCACGCCCAGGATCGCACGGATCGCGGCGTTTTGGACAAAGTCGCGCCAATCGCTGGGGGAAGGGCTCATGCAAGCTCATCTAGGCTTGGGGGCCTGCCTCATGCACGGCCCGCGTTTCACGCCTCCAGACATAGAGCCCGGCGCAGATGATCACAAGCGCGCCCATGAGCGTCAGGGCATCGGGCACCTCGGCAAAGATCAGGAACCCCAGGATCGTGGCGAAGACCACGCTGCAATAGGAAAACGGCGCCACCGTGCCCGCCTCGGCCACCGACAATGCGCGGATGAACAACAGCTGGCCTGCGGCGCCTGCCAACCCGATGAACACCATCCAGGCCACTGTGGTCAGATCGGGCGGCACCCAAAACCATGGCACCGCGACGCTGAGAACAAGACCACCCACCATCGCGGTGTAAAAGAGCGAGGTCCATGGGCTTTCATCCCGTCCAACCTTTCGGGTCAGCACGGCAAAACAGGCAAAACAGGTCGCCGCCCCCAGCGGCAACAGCGCGTCCAGGCTGAACACATCCGTCCCGGGACGGATAATGATCATCGCGCCACAAAGCGCCGCGCCAATCCCCGCAAGTCGCCGCCAGCCCAACCGCTCGCCCAGAAACACCGCCGCACCCAGGGTGATCAGAACGGGGTTGGTGGCCATCACCGCCGTTGCCTCGGCCAGGCCAAGGCGCGCGATCCCGAAGAAGGCAAAGGTTGAAGCCATCAGTAGCAAGAGCGACCGCGCGAAATGGACGCCGGGATAGCGTGTGCGCGTGACGCTGCGCAGACGGGGCAAGACAATCAGCGTGACGATCAGCATCTGTCCGGCATAGCGCGCCCATAGCGCCATGATTGTGTCCGCCCGCGCGCTGATCGCCTTGGCTGCCACATCCATCAGCGAAAACATGAATATTGCGGCGATCATCAAAGCGATGCCGCGGCTGGCAGAGGATGACAAAGGGGGCAGGGCGCGGGCCGGTGCCGGCTGGGGAGGCATCACGGCTCCGAATGTTTTGCCGAATACAAGTAGGCCGCTGGGCCCCCCTAGTCCAGCCAGGCTATGCCTCTTCGGCCAGCAGGTGAAGCTCGCCCGCTTCTTCAAGGGCGCGGATCGCGGCCACGACCGTACCCATGGCGTCTTCCCCTGCTTCGCCGTCCACCTCACCCAGGTCCATGATCTCATCACGCAGGGCGTCGGCCATACGTTTGGACATCGCGCCAAAGATGAACTCTGCCACCTCGTCCATGTCCCCTGCCGCGGCGGCGAGGGCGCGCACCAGAACCTCTTGATCGACCTCGCGCACGATCTTGGGCACATCACGGGCGTCGATCCGCGCGGGGATGTTGCCGAAGGTGAAGATTGACCGCCGCACCTCTTCGGCAAAGGCGGGATCGGATTCCTCCAACCCTTCCAACACGGTATTGCGGGTGGCCGCGCGCGACGAGTTCAGGATTGCCCCCACCTTTTCCACCGGATCTTCGGCAAACGCGCTTTCGCGAACGGTCTCAAGCTCTTGCAGCAAGGCTGTGCCGATCCGCTGCACCGCATCCGGCCGCACCGCACCGATCTGCGACACCGCATAGGTGATCCGCCGCGCATGGGGGCCCGGCAAAAGGCCCAAAACCGCCGCCGCCTTGCCCACCGCCAGCTTCGACAGGACCACGGCCGACACCTCAACGCTTTCTCGCTCGAAAATCGGCAGCAGGTCGTGCGGCTCTTTCTCGACCAATTGCTCCCACGCGTCGGTCACGACCACATCTCCGGCCTGTGCCTTCAACCGCTGCACCAGCGATGCACTTGCGCTGCCATCGACCAATGCCAACGCCCCGGCCATGCCCGCACCCCCGGCCAAGGGGCCATTGGTCAGCGCATCGGCAAATTCGTCGGCGATGGCGGCCACGGTGTCTGCATCTACCGGGGCAAGTGCCCCGATCCGTTCGATCAGTTTCTTCTGCAACCGCTCGGGCATTGTATCTAGCGCCAAAGGCACCCCGGCCTTCAGCAACAGCTGCGTGATAATCGCCGCCTTGTCGGGCCGCGGCAAATCCACCGATGGCAGCGAGGGGGCAAGGCTTCCCACCGGGCCACCCGTCGGCAGGGGAGGCAACTCTGGAAGATCTGATGGCATGGGTAAGAACACTGGTTTCCGCGACGGCCCAGCTTTATCTGCCCACAGTTAATTTGAGGTGTTGGGCGCCGGGTCAGTACCCGTAGCCACGTCCGCTTTCGATCGCACGCTCCAGCGCCAGTTCGGGCCAGCTGCGTTCGCCTCCGCGCGCGCGAATTTCTAATAGCTGTTCACGTGCTAGGTCTAGCGCTCCCAGCTTGACATAGGCCTGACCCATATACGACCGGGCCAACAGGTTGTCTGGGTTCTTTGCAAGTGCCTGTTCATAGTACGCCATGCCGGTGTCGGCGTCGCCATTCTGGCGGTGGGCAAACCCCAAATAGGTCAGCACACGGTCTTCACCGGGGTCCGACATAGCCGAGAGTACCCCAAGCGCATCTTCGAACTGCCCGGCATAGGCAAACTCGCGCGCCGCATTATAAAGCGCATCGTCGCCAAGGCTGCTTTCCTGGGGCGCAACACAGGCCTCTAACGTGTCATCCCAGACCATGCCCTCGGTACATTCCGTCGTGGTCTTTGTTGGGGTGGGCGGCGTATCGCTTTCGGGGCCCACGGCCCAGGCAAGAGCTGGGGCGAGAAGGGCGAAGGCGATTGCGGTGCGGCGCATGAATAGACTCCGATTGTCTGATTACGCGTTAAAGTTAGAGTGATATCGGCAACGACAAGGGGCGGCCCGCTGAGCCGCCCCTCAAAATCTACAATCAGTGGAATTCGGTTAACCAGTGGGGGTCGGTACGCAAGTACGCGTCTCGGTATCCCAGGTCGAGCCTGACGCGCAGGACATCGCCACCTCATCCTTGTACGACCCCGAACAGCCCATCGCATAGGCCGGGGCTGCGCTGAAGCTGATCGTTGCCAGAACAGCGGCAGAGGCCAGAGCGGCCAAGGCGAGTGTCTTCGTCTTCATGGGTCTCTCCATTTTCCTGTTCACGAGGTCAAGAGTAGCATTTGACCGGGCCCGGTCAAACGCGCCAGATCACTCTGGCCCGAAAACCCGTTCAAAAATCGTATCGACATGCTTGGTGTGATACGAAATGTCGAATTTTTCATCAATCTCTGCGGTACTCAGCGCAGCTGTCACCTCTGGGTCAACCAGCAGCTCTTCGCGGAAATCAGCCCCGTGTTCCCAAACTTTCATCGCGCTGCGCTGAACAAGCCGGTAGGCGTCTTCACGGCTAACACCAGCCTGGGTTAGCGCCAGAAGCACACGCTGCGAATGGACCAGCCCGCGGAATTTGTTCATGTTCTCCAGCATGTTATCCGGGTAGATCAGCAGCTTTTCGACTACGGATGTCAGCCGCGCCAGCGCGAAATCGAGCGTCACGGTCGCATCCGGCCCGATATTTCGCTCGACCGAGCTGTGGGAGATATCGCGCTCATGCCAAAGCGTCACATTCTCCATCGCGGGCACCACAGCCATGCGCACCAAGCGTGCCAGCCCGGTCAGGTTTTCGGTCAGCACCGGGTTGCGTTTGTGTGGCATTGCGCTGGACCCCTTTTGGCCCTTGGAAAAAAACTCTTCCGCCTCAAGCACTTCTGTGCGCTGCATGTGGCGCACCTCGGTTGCGATATTCTCAATCGAACTGGCCACGACACCTAGTGCGGCAAAGAACGCCGCATGCCGGTCGCGCGGGATCACCTGGGTGCTGATCGGCTCTGGCACGAGGCCCAGCTTGTCGCACACATGCGCCTCGACCGCCGGATCGATATTGGCAAACGTCCCGACTGCGCCCGAGATTGCCCCTGTCGCCACCTCGGCCCGCGCATCGCGCAGTCGGCTGAGGTTGCGGTCCATCTCCGCGTAGAAGCGGGCAAAAGTCAGGCCCATCGTCGTGGGTTCGGCATGGATGCCGTGGCTCCGTCCGATCCTGATCGTCAGCTTGTGCTCTATCGCGCGTCGTTTCAGTGCGGCCAAGAGCCCCTCAACATCTGCGATCAGGATATCCGCAGCCCGCACCAATTGCACATTGAACGTCGTGTCGAGAACATCCGAAGACGTCATGCCCTGATGCACAAACCGCGCCTGGTCATTGCCGATGATCTCGGCCAGATGGGTGAGGAACGCGATCACGTCATGCTTGGTGACAGCCTCGATCTCATCAATCCGCGCCACGTCGAACTCAACATCCTTGGCCTTCCACACCGCATCCGCATTCTCGCGGGGAATAACGCCCAGATCGGCCATGGCATCGCAGGCGTGGGCCTCAATTTCATACCAAATGCGGAATTTCGTCTCGGGCGACCAGATGGCCACCATCTCGGGGCGGGAATAGCGGGGGATCATGGGATTTCTTTCGCGGGTTGTGGGGCAGCGTGGCGCGGTCATAAACTGCAGCACAGGGGTCGACAAGGAGCGTGGGCGTGAGACAGATGGTGGCAGGGCTGGCAATGCTGGCCGCAATCCCGGCACTGGCCGAGGACTGGCGCACGCTGGGCGGGGAAGAGATTACCGCCGCGCTCACCGACCGCGTGCTGGTCTATGACGCCGAATTTGAAGTGACCCAATCGTTCCTCGCCTCGGGCCGCACCGAATACACCTTCGGTAACCCCCGTTGGGGCTGGTGGGACGTGCGCGGCGACGCCTATTGCAGCCTTTGGCCCCCCTCTGACGAATGGGAATGCTTCGAAATCGCTTTGAACCCCGACGCCACCATGCTGCGCTTCATCGGGGCGGCGGGCGATATCACCGAAGGAGCTTTTGTGGAGTGAGCCTGCCCCGCGGTCTGGCTGACTTTGAAGGCGTCTGGCGGCTGCACCGGGAGATTGACTTTGTCGACCGCGATCTGCCCGCTGCCTTCGTGGGCGAGGCGCAGCTGACCCCTCAGGGCACCGGCCTGATCTATGCCGAAAGCGGGCAGCTGACGCTGGGCAACGCACCCCCTATGCGGGCCGAACGCCGCTACCTATGGGCGCCTGACCCGGCGGGTATCGCCACGTTCTTCGACGACGGCCGTCCGTTTCACACGTTTGCGCTGGACGCATCCTCTGAGGCCACCCACGACTGCGCGCCCGACACATACCGCGTGGCCTACGCCTTTCACGACTGGCCCGCCTGGACCGCGACTTGGCGGGTGACCGGGCCAAAGAAAGACTACACGATGCTTTCAGTCTACACCCGGCCCGCGTGATCACGCTTGCGGCGGCGGGTATGCTGGTGCAGAAACATGCGCAAATGAGCGTAAATGGAGGTGCCGGAGATGAGCACGACACTGACCGACAAGGTCCTGACCGAGGCGTTTGGGCCGTCCGAAGGAATGGGTCTGCGGATCAAGCAGTTGGCATTGGTTGTGGTCGGCATCGCCGCCTTGGCAATCTTTGCGAAGATCAAAGTGCCGATGTGGCCGGTTCCGATCACCATGGGTACCTTTGCGGTGCTGACCATCGGGGCAGCCTATGGCCCGCGGCTAGGTCTGGCCACGATCCTGGGGTACATGATCATCGGTGCAGTTGGCTTTGATGTCTTTGCCAGTTCGTCTGCCGAAGCCTATGGCGTGACCTATATGATGGGTGGCACGGGCGGATATTTGCTGGGCTATGTGCTGGCGACACTCGCGCTGGGCTACGCCGCACGCGCGGGTTGGGATCGGTCGATCCCGGGCATGGCGGCGGCAATGCTGATCGGCACGGTGCTGATCTATATTCCGGGCCTTCTGTGGCTGGGTCAGCTTTACGGTTGGGATCAGCCGATCCTGCAATGGGGCCTGACGCCGTTTCTGATCGGCGACGCGCTGAAACTGGTGCTGGCGGCACTTCTGGTGCCCGCGGTGTGGAAGCTGGTGGGCGACGCGCGCCGCTGACACCGCGGCCCGGAGTTGAAATGACATAAGGCGCAGCCCACCGGGCTGCGCTTTTTTCATGCCTCCGGCGGGAGTATTTCGGCCAAGATGAAAACCCCTAGGCAGGCTCGGCCAGCAGCGTTTCGATATGGCTGGTTTGCTCCAGCGTGCGGTGGACAGGGCATTTGTCGGCAATCTCCAGCAGTCTGTCGCGCTGGTCGGCATCCAGCGCACCCGCCAGATGGATCTCACGCCGGAACGTATCAACCTTCTTCGTCCCGCCATTGTCGGCATCCTGCGCGTGCACCTTGTCATGGGTCACATCCACCCAGATATGATCGAGTGGCCAGCCCTTTCGACGGGCATACATCCGGACCGTCATCGAGGTACAAGCGCCAAGCCCCGCGGCCAGGAACCCGTAAGGGGACATCCCTTTGTTCGTGCCACCATAAGCCAGCGGTTCATCCGCAAGCGCATGGTGGTGCGGGCCTGCGTTCACGTCTTGCAGAAAGCCCTCGGCATCCGCCTCGCTCACCCGCACAACGCCCTCGGGGGCCCCGATCGGGGGCGCGGGTGGGCGCAAGTCGAGGGCTTTCTGCAAGACGTGAACGCAGGCCCGCACCACCATGCGCTTGCGGATGAACCGCTGGCTTATGGTGGCACGAACAAAGGGATGTCCCCTTA
>JBCBPV010000065.1:0-21161 GCA_039820585.1 Pseudomonadota bacterium | reverse complement strand
CGCTCGGCAACGCGCCCGGCATCAACCACACCTCGCTGGTGGGCCACGGCTTCGGCAAGGCCGAGATCGACACGATCGAGGCCGCGCTGCCATCGGCCTTCGACATCCGGTTCGTCTTCAACCAGTGGACGCTGGGGGAAGAGTTCTGCACAGGCACCCTGGGCATCCCTGCTGAAAAGCTGAACGACCCGACATTCGACATGCTGCGGCACCTGGGCTTTGCCAAGGCCGATATCGACGCCGCGAACGACCATGTCTGCGGGACGATGACGCTGGAAGGCGCACCCCACCTGAAGACGGAACACTACAGCGTCTTCGACTGCGCCAACCCCTGCGGCAAGAAGGGCAAACGATTCCTGTCGGTCGACAGCCACATCTACATGATGGCCGCCGCACAATCCTTCATCTCGGGCGCGATCTCGAAGACGATCAACATGCCCAACGATGCGACGATCGAGGATTGCCAGAAAGCCTATGAGCTGTCGTGGTCCCTCGGCGTGAAGGCCAACGCGCTCTACCGCGATGGCTCGAAACTGTCGCAACCGCTGGCCGCGGCCCTCGTTGAAGACGATGAAGAGGCGCTTGAGACGTTGGAGACCGGCACGCCTTACGAAAAGGCGACCGTGCTGGCCGAAAAGATCGTGGAGAAGGTGGTGGTCAAAGAGATCATCAAAAGCCACCGCGAGAAGATGCCGGAACGCCGCAAGGGCTATACCCAAAAGGCCATCGTCGGCGGGCACAAGGTCTACCTGCGCACCGGCGAGTATGAAGACGGCAACCTTGGCGAGATCTTCATCGATATGCACAAGGAAGGCGCTGGCTTCCGGGCGATGATGAACAACTTCGCCATCGCGGTGTCGGTCGGCCTGCAATACGGCGTGCCGCTGGAAGAGTTCGTGGACGCCTTCACCTTCACCAAGTTCGAACCGGCCGGGATGGTGCAAGGCAACGACTCGATCAAGAATGCCACCTCGATCCTCGACTACATCTTCCGCGAACTCGCGGTCAGCTATCTCGACCGCACCGATCTGGCCCATGTGAAACCCGAAGGCGCCGCCTTCGACGATTTGGGCCGGGGTGAGGAAGAGGGCGTGCGCAACTTCGAGAATGTCTCGGACACCGCGGCGACCAAATCGCTGGAGGTTCTCAAGCAGATCTCGTCCACCGGCTATCTGCGCAAGCGCGTGCCCCAGGAACTGGTCGTGTTGCAAGGCGGCGGCGGTGCCGTGGCGCTGGACGGCTCGGTCGACGCGGCCACAGCGATGACCGCGGTGCTGACCGAGGGCAACGCAGCGGTATCCCGTGGCAACGTGGCGCTCGACCCGGTGACCAAAGCCAAGATGCAGGGCTACGAGGGCGAGGCCTGCGGCGAATGCGGGAACTACACGCTGGTGCGGAACGGGACCTGCATGAAGTGCAATACGTGTGGGGGGACATCTGGGTGTAGCTAACGCCCAAATGCCGTCGACGGCATTTGCAAATCCATTCGAATGGATTTGCGCCAAAGATCAGGGCAGGGGCACCCGAAGGTGGCCCTGCCGAAGAATTGGATACGTGTCGGATTCCGCAGATTGCTGCGCAATCCACTCTATCCGACGCGGCGGATTTCTTCCGAAATCCGCACGTACACGGGGCGGGTGCGCTCGCCCCTGACGCGGATCAGGCCGCAGGCAGAAACCGGGCGGTACATAGAACGAGCCTGATCAGCGAAACTCTCAGGGCCCCTTCGGGGGCCCTTTTTCTGTGCGAACATCGCACGAAACAGACTGGGACAAGGCGCAGCCGCCGGTCTGATCCGCGGCCCGTCCCGACGGGTCGGCGATATGGCAAACGCAAGCGCACCGGCGATACGGGAAGATGATCCTTGCCGCCATAAAGCGCCTCCGCTCATGACACAGATCGCCAACCCACGGACCGCCGATCAGACCGGCTCTCTCACCCCCGCGTGCTCAACAACTCCGCCACCGCACCCCGCGCGCGCAACCCCAGCCGCTGACGCAGTTCTGATCGCCCCCGCGCCACCCGGCTCAGCACCGTGCCCAGGGGCACCCCGTGCCGCCGCGCCAGTTCGGCATGGCTGGTGCCGTCCACAGCATGCTCCAAAATCAGCGTGGCCTGCGCCGGCGGCAGATGCGCCAGCGCACCCAGCACGTCCGCCGCCGCCAACCGGTCGCCCGCCACAGGCTCTGTCCGCGGCATCATCGCATCGGTCAGTTCTTCCCCCGCCGCCTGCCTGCGCCGCGCAATGTTGCGCATCGCGGTGAACACGTAGCGGTCCAGATCCTCGATCAACGGATCATCCAAAAGCCGCGCCCACACGCGCAGCAGCGCTTCTTGTGCCAGATCATCCGCGGCTGCATCGGTGCTCACATAGCGCCGCGCACGGCGGCGCAACCTGGGCATCAGCGCGGTAAGATCCGCCCCATAGTCGGGCCGTGTCATACCTTGGGCCCCCTTTTTGTCCTCGGCAGATGGGGCAACATGGGGCGCGCGCGTCCGCCGAGTCCCCCTTCATCGCCGAGATAACCCTTTTTAGGCAGAACGCCGCGCGTCCCCGCCCGGCCTATCGGCAAGCCCTCGCGCGGCGGGCGGGCGCGGGGATTAAGCGGGCGGTTCCGGCGTCTAAGGGGGTGCGGGCAACGAAACTACCCGCCTAATGACACATGGGAGTACCCAAAATGACCAAGCATATCCTTTCCGCCACTGCGGTTTTGTTCATCGGTTCCAGCGCAGCGTTCGCCGTGGCCGCCTATGACACCGATGGCGATGGGATGGTCAGCTTTGCAGAGATGCTGGCTGTAATGCCCACGATCACCGAAGACACCTTTGCCGCGGTCGACGCCAATGGCGACGGCCTTGTGGACGAGGCCGAGCTTGTTGCCGCCGAAGAAAGCGGGCTCGTTCCGGCAGCCGGCTAAGCCCTACGCCCCTGAGGGAAGCCGGGCGGGGGTCCTCTTTTGAGGGCCCCCGTTTTTTGCCGACATACTCACGCCCCATTTCCCACTAAAGCATCGTTCGGGGACGTTTGAGCGAGATCGGTGGTATGCGCAAATCCGTTGTGTTTGCTCTTGCAGTGGCCTGTGTGGTGCCCGGCCCGCAAGGACAGGCCCAAACCGCTGCCGCCGACCGGGAATTCCGCAATGAGGTCCATTCTCAGGCGCTCCGCGGTCGCCCGCTCAGTGACATTCGCGACCGGATGCTGCGGCGGTTCCGTGCGTTCAATGTCGATGATGCGCCAGGCGTGTCCAACAACGATCTTGTCGTCTACCGTCAACAACTCGAAGCCCGGTTCCGGGCCTCTATACTGAACAACTGGCTGGTCTACGATCTCGATGGAAATTTCGAGATTACCGAGGACGAGCTTCGCCCAGACGCCTTGCGCCAGGCCCGCCGCTCCTTGCGCAGCGGGGGCACACAAATCGAACCCACGCCCGAACAGGTCGAACAGATCGCGCGCGACCTTATCGATGCACGGATGGAGCGCGATCTTGATGGTGACCGGGTCGTGACCCTGGACGAGCTTTCAGCTTTCGCCGCCGAGACCGCAGAACGGCGGCTCGAAAACGACTGGATACGCTTTGCCTTTCCCGCCGGGCTCGACACCGATGGGGACGGTCGGGTAACCGAGGCTGAATATGCCGCCGGGATCGATGCGGCTCATGCGGCCCTTGATGTCGATGGCGACGGCGCAGTGACCCGCCAAGAGGCCGCGACCGCCACGGCCAATGCCACCGAAACCGTCCGCCAGTACCTCGACCGCGCGGGCCTGTCCCAAAACCCCGTGGCGTCAGCCCGCAGTTTCGCGGGTGCCCGTGCGGGATGCGAATTGCCGGATCTGCCCGACGGGACGCAAGCCTACTTCATCGGCGCCTATGACGGCACCGCCCTGACCGACATCCACCTGGGCGATCCGACGCAACCCGCCGAACTGCTCGACATCACGATCCCGGAAGGCGCAGCCCCCATCGCCTTGATCACCACCTTCTATGGCGACACGATCCTGCGCCTGCGCGGCGGCGCCGACAGGGTGGCAGATGTGATCTCCACCGGCCCGCGCATCGGTATCGTTGGGGGCGGCACGCTCGCCTTCGCTAGCACGCCTGCCGCCTGTCACATCCAGGTCTGGGGCGGCGTCACCCCCGAACATCCCGACCCGCGCGCGTTTTTTGCCGACCGGCTGGGCGCAGCTCTGGCCGGGGCCGTCACGGCCGAAACACTGGCCACTGCCGATCTTGGGCTCGGCACTGCCCGCGCCACCGGGCGCTTGCCAGGCGCCAGTCCCACTGTAACCAGCGGCAACACGGCCGAGGCGTGGCGCCGCTTTGCGATCTTCAACCCCGGCGGCTTTATCCCCCTGGACCCCGCCACCGTGCAGACCTCAGGGCAGGCGACTAAGCTGACGCCCCGACCGCAAATGGCCGGGATCGCGCAATTGGTGTCCGACGGCGTGCTGGTGCGGATCCCGCAAAAGAACTCGGCCGCCACTGTGCTGGAAGACGATGCAGGCGCGATCAAGATCGGTGTCAAAACCTTCGTCCCCGGTTTCGGCGACGACGCGATCACGATGAATTCCCTCACCTATATCGAAGAACGCCCCAGAACCTGGGTCGGCCGCGCGCACGAGGTCTATCTCGTCACGCGCCCCTTCACCTATCCCGCGGGCCTGACCGGCGCGCATTCGGTGGTGTTCCTGCTGCCCGAAGGCATGGCAGAGCCCACAGGTGCCAAGGGCCACACCCGTATCCAACGGATCACGCGATAGCGGGCTACTCTGCCCCGCGCGACAAGGCGGCCACACCCGTTCGCGCCATCTCCACCAGCCCCAGGGGCCGCATCAGATCGGCAAAGGCGTCGATCTTGGCGGGCGTCCCCGTCATCTCGAACACAAAGCTGTCCAGCGTCGAATCCACCGCGTTCGCCCGAAAGATATCGGCCAGCCGCAACGCCTCGACCCGTTTGTCGCCGGCGCCCGCCACCTTGAACAGCGCCAGCTCCCGCTCCACCGCAGGCCCATCAACGGTCAGGTCATGCACGTCATGCACCGGCACGATCCGCCCCAGCTGCGCCTTGATCTGATCGATGACGCTGGGCGTCCCGGTCGTCACGATGGTGATCCGGCTGGTATGCCCCTCATGATCCACCTCGGCGACGGTGAGGCTCTCGATATTATACCCGCGCCCTGAAAACAGCCCGATGACCCGCGCCAAGACACCCGCCTCATTGTCGACGATCACCGCCAGCGTGTGGCGCTCCACCGCCTCGGCATGGGGATCGCGCAGATCATAGGCGGAATGGCTTGAGGCGCCTTTTTTGAGTTTGAGTGCTGACATGTCCGTCTTCTTTGGTCTGAAAATATCTTGGGGGTTAGGGGGCAACGCCCCCTAGACGAGGACGCTTCCCTTCGCGTCGATCACCCCTTGCGTCTCGGCCTCGCCCAGCAGCATCTCATTATGCGCCTTGCCCGACGGGATCATCGGGAAGCAGTTTTCATGCTTCTCCACCAGACAATCGAAGATCACCGGCCCGTCATGGTTGAGCATCTCCATGATCGCATCATCCAGATCGGCGGGATCCTTGCAGATGATCCCCTTGGCGCCAAACGCCTCGGCGAGCTTCACGAAATCGGGCAGGGCCTCGCTCCAGGAATGCGAATACCGCTCGCCATGCAGCAATTCCTGCCACTGGCGCACCATGCCCAGACGTTCGTTGTTCAGGATGAACTGCTTGACCGGCAAACGGTACTGCACCGCCGTGCCCATCTCTTGCATGTTCATCAGCCACGACGCTTCGCCCGCCACGTTGATCACAAGCGCATCGGGATGCGCCATCTGCACGCCGATGGAGGCGGGGAAGCCATAGCCCATCGTGCCCAGCCCGCCCGAGGTCATCCACAGATTGGGATCCTCAAAGCCCAGATACTGCGCCGCCCACATCTGGTGCTGGCCCACTTCGGTGCAGATATAGCGGTCGCGGCGATCCTTGGTCAGCGCCTCCAGCCGCTGCAACGCATGCTGCGGCTTGATCGTGGTCTCCGAGTTCTTAAACGACAGGCAATCAATGCTGCGCCATTCGTTGATCTGCGCCCACCACGCTTTGACCGCCGCGGCATCGGTCTTGCGTCCGCGCGACTTCCAGACCTTCAACAGATCCTCCAGCACATGGGCCACGTCGCCCACGATCGGCACATCCACATGGATCACCTTGTTGATCGACGAGGGGTCGATATCGATATGCGCCTTGGCCGAATGCGGCGAGAAATCCGCAATCCGCCCGGTGATCCGGTCATCGAACCGCGCCCCGATATTGATCATCAGGTCGCAACCATGCATCGCCAGGTTGGCCTCATAGAGGCCATGCATCCCCAGCATGCCCAGCCAGTTCTCACCGCTGGCAGGATATGACCCCAACCCCATCAAGGTCGACGTGATCGGAAAGCCCGTGGCCCCCACCAGCTCCCGCAACAACTGGCTCGCCGCGGGGCCCGAGTTGATCACACCGCCGCCCGAATAGATCACCGGCTTCTTGGCCGTCTCCATCATTTCCACCAGCCGGGTGATCTGTTCCAGATCGCCTTTGACCTTCGGCTGGTAATGCTGCGTCCGCGCCTTGGCCTGCGGCACATAGGTGCCACTCGCGAACTGCACGTCTTTCGGGATATCCACCAAGACCGGCCCGGGCCGACCCGCAGTGGCCACATGGAACGCCTGATGGATCACGTCCGACAGCGCATCGGTCTCTTTCACCAGCCAGTTATGCTTGGTGCACGGCCGCGTGATGCCCACCGTATCGGCCTCTTGGAACGCATCCGTGCCCACCATGAACGTGGGCACCTGACCGGTCAGCACGACGATCGGGATCGAATCCATCAACGCATCGGTCAACCCGGTCACCGCATTGGTGGCCCCGGGACCAGACGTCACCAGACACACCCCCGGCTTGCCCGTGGATCGCGCATACCCCTCAGCCGCATGCACAGCCCCCTGTTCATGGCGCACAAGCACATGCCGGATCTCGTTTTGCTGGAAGATCTCGTCATAAATGGGAAGCACTGCACCGCCGGGATAGCCGAACACGACCTCGACCCCCTGATCCTTGAGGGCCTTCACCACCATTTGCGCGCCTGTCATCTGTGCCATTGGTCTCTCACTCTCCAGCGTTCCGGCATAAAAAAGCCCCCGGCGTTACTCGGGGGCGCATGGGGTACCGTTTGGGTGTCCGTTACCGGCCCATGCGCCTTTCTTCTACAAGTACGACAATATCGGTCATCGCTCGTGCTCCATACACTGCGCGGACAGTAGGGCGGGTGTTTGGGGGCGTCAACAGCGATTCGTTGGATTTTCTGTCGCCAGATGCCGAATTTCTTTGCAGAAGTTTCAATTCGACCCGCTTCTGGGACACAAAGCTCACCCGATCGGGGCAATCCGTAAGCCATCGTGGCCTCAACCGCCACTGCCGCAAATTTGTGCGCTACTTCATGGATTTACAGTTCCCTATTGCAAAACCTGTGTATAAGTTCCCGCCACCTTAACGATCCGCCCGGCCGAAGGGTCGGGCAACATCATACCAGGGAGGTTATCTGTATGGATCGTCGTTCTTTTTTGCGTAACTCCGCGCTCGGCGGGTCGGCTGCTGCGGCAGCCACGCTGGCCACGCCAGCGCTTAGCCAGGGCCGTGAAGTTCTGACCATGGTCACCACCTGGCCGCGCGGTCTGGCCGGTGTCTGGGACTCGGTCGAACGCGTCGTCAACAACGTGGCCGACATCACCGATGGTACGCTGACCATCGACGCCAAAGCCGCGGGCGAGCTGGTCGGCGCCTTTGAAAGCTTTGACGCCGTGACGTCGGGTCAGGCCGACATGTACCACGGCGCCGACTATTACTGGGTCGGCCAGCACCCGGCATGGGCGTTCTTCACCGCCGTGCCCTTCGGCATGACCGTGCCGGAGATCATGACCTGGTACTACGGTGGCGAAGGCCAATCGCTCCACGCTGAAGTGGGTGAAATCTTTGGCGTCCGCTCCTACATCGCCGGCCAAACCGGTGCCCAGGGCGGCGGCTGGTTCCGCAACCCGATCACCTCGGCAGGCGACCTTCAGGGTCTGAAGTTCCGCATGCCGGGTCTCGGTGGCCAGGCGCTGTCGACCCTCGGCGTGTCGGTGCAGAACATCCCCGGCGGCGAAATCTACCAGGCTCTATCCTCGGGCGCCCTTGACGGCACCGAATGGATCGGCCCCTGGTCGGATGAACGTCTTGGCCTGCAAGAGATCGCCAAGAACTACTACCCCGCCGGCTTCCATGAACCCGGCGCGGCCCTGTCGGTCGGCACCAACCTTGAGCGTTACAACGGGCTGTCCACCGCCCATCAGCGCGCCATCGAGGTGGCATGTGCCGATGCGCACCAGCACAACTATGCGCTCTTCACCGCCAATAACGGCCCCGCGCTCCAGCGCCTGATGGGGACCGGCATCACCACGGGTGAATTCCCCGATGATGTCTGGGACGCGTTCGGCAAAGGCGCGACCGAGGTTCTGGGCGGCTACATGGACGATCCGCTGTTCAAGAAGGTCAGCGACAGCGCCATGGCGTCGATGCGCGACACGTCCGCTTGGCTGTCGCTCGCCGACTCGCCCTACACCGCACAGCGCGACCGCGTATTGGGTGCAATGTAAGCGACCCGCCGACAAGACACGGGACCGCGCACCGAAACGTGCGCGGTCTCATACACTAAAGGGGAGGGACCAGGGCAATGGGCGACGCAATCGTTTGGTTTCTGTCGGGCATGTGGTCCGGCGTTGCCGGAGTGGTCTATGTCCTCACCCATCTCGGCTCGATCCTGAATTTCTCGGAACCCGAAAACATCCTGCGCATCGTCTTCTACGGCGCCTCGGTCGAGATGTTTTTTGTCTTCTTCAACACCTTCCTGATCGTCTTTATCGCAGGCATCTTATCCAACCGTTTTCTGTGGAAGGTGACGGTTGGGTTAGAGACCTTCGCAAATGTCGTCGGCCGCATCGCCGCCTGGGCAGGCCTTCTGATGGTGCTGCAGCAAACCATGGTGGTATTCCTGCAAGGCATCTTCCGCGTGGCCGAAATCTCGGTCGGTCCCTTCGGCCTGGAGTTCACGCAAACCGTCGGCTGGTACTCTGACGGGCTGAAGTTCTACAATGCCATCGTCGTGTGCCTATGCTGTGCCTGGACGTTCACCCAGGGCGGCCATGTCCGGGTGGATCTGTTTTATGCCGGCATGACCCACCACAAGAAACGCATCGTCGACATGTTCGGCGCGATCTTCTTCATGCTGCCCGCGATGCTCATCACCTATTTCTACGCCTGGTTCTTCCTCTGGCGCCACCTGATCAACCCGCCGGTGAACGCCGCCGACCCGCTGGACCGCACCCTGATGAAGGCGCTGGCGTTCCGCTGGAACGTCGAGACCACCAGCTTCAGCCCCTCAGGCTTCAACGCCTACTTTCTGTTCAAGGTCCTGATCCTGCTGTTCTGCATCATGATGATCCTGCAAGCCTGCGCCCATTTCTACCGCAGCTACCTGGAATACCGCGAGGGGCCGGAAAGCGCCGGCAAACACCAAGACAAGGACAGCCTCGGCGATAAGACCGCCGAGCGCGTGGCCGAGATACACTAGGGGACCACGCAGATGCCTTTCGGAATGGACGGAATCGAGGTCGCCCTCATCATCGTGTTCCTTTGCCTCTTCGGCGGGATCATGACGGGCTTCCCCGTGGCCTTCGCCATTGGCGGTTCTGCCGTCATCTCGTTTGCGATCATCGCGGGCCTCGACGGGGCAGGGCTGCTCATCCACCAGGCCATCGACACGGGCAGTGCCGAATACGGCGCACTTCTGGCCGAAGGGGTGGCGCGCGACGCGATATCCGTCTTCCGATACCCCGATTTACCCCGTGTGGAAGAAGCGCTGTTTCCCCGCGGCTGGGAACATGCGCTCAACACCAATATCAGCTTCATCGTCAACCGCATGAACGAACGCGTCATCGCGGGCCAGTCGATTGAGACGCTGCTGGCCGTTTTGATGTTCGTCATGATGGGCATCACGCTCGAACGCTCCAAGATCGCAAACGATCTTCTGACCTCCATGGCCCGCGTCTTCGGCCCGCTTCCCGGCGGCCTCGCCGTCTCCATCGTGGTCGTCGGCGCGTTCCTCGCGGCCTCCACCGGCATCGTCGGCGCCACGGTTGTGACCATGGGCCTCCTCGCCCTGCCCACGATGCTCAGGAACGGCTACTCACCAGAACTCTCCACCGGCGTGATCGCCGCCTCGGGCACACTGGGCCAGATCATCCCGCCCTCCATCGTGATCGTCCTCCTCGGCACGCTGGCGGGCGATCTCTATTCCTCCGCCCAGGAAAGCCGCGCCCAGCTTGCGGGCTGCACCGACGCGCTCACTTACCTCGGCGAACCCGCCGTTGTCTCGGTCGGCACGCTGTTCCAGGCCGCCCTGATCCCCGGTCTCCTGCTCGCGGGCCTCTACGCAGCCTACGCCTTTGGCTTCGCGCTCCTCAACCCCGCCAAAGCCCCGCCGGTCCTGGGCGAAGAGGGCGAGGCAGGCAACACCATCACCCGCGGCGAGGCCCTGACCTGGTTCCTCGTGGCCCCCGTCGGCATCATCGCCGCCGTCATCATCGGCGCCAGCACCGGTGTCATCGGCAGCCAGAACATCACCGTCGGCGGCACCGTGCAGGATGTCGCTGCGGCAGAGCTGCGCACAAACGTCTCCCCTCAATGCCAGGACGCGATGATCGAACTGCACGGCCAGGAAAAGTGGGACCGCGCCGTCGCCCAGACCGAGGCGATGGCCGCCGCCGGCACCAGCAGCGAAGTGCGCGAACTGTCCCCTGAAGAGATGGAAGAAGCCCGCGCCGTGGCCCTGACCAACGCCGCCCCCATCGGCAGCGGCGTGGTCACGCTGCTGGTGCTGTTCGGCCTGGCCATCGCCATCGCCCGCGGCGTCGCCCCCGACGCAGATCCCATGCCGCTTCTGATCGCCGCCGGCGGCGTCATCCTCGCCATCCTGATCGACGCCACCGCCATCTCGCCGCTCACCGGCCCCGGCGCGACCTTCGCGCTCATGGCTGTGCCCTTCGCGCTGATCCTCTACGGCTCGCGCGCCGCCGTCTTCCGGCTGGCTCAAAACGAGTTGATCCGCGTCGTCTTCCCCCCGCTGATCCTGATCGTGGCGGTCCTGGGCTCCATCCTCGGCGGCATCACCAACCCCACACCGGCCGCAGCGCTGGGTGCGTCAGGCGCGATCATGCTCGCCGCCTATCGCCGCCTGAAGGATGAGCAGAAGTCAGGCCGCATCGTGATCTGGGCCAGCTTCGCCATCGTGATCATGATCCTCCTGGGCATCAACTTCGACCTGCGGGCCGAGCGCATCGGCATCTCCCCCGCCGACTGGATCGCCATCATCGTGGCCAACCTGTCCTACCACGCCGCCTTCTTCGGCCTTCTCTACTCGGTCTGGATCCTCTGGCGCACCGCCGTCCTGCCGCCCGTGGTCCGCGAAACGGCCAAGGTCACCTCGATGGTCTTCACCATCCTGATCGGCTCCCAGCTTCTGAACCTCGTCGTCATCTCCTTCGGTGGCGAACACTACATCCAGCAATTCCTGCGGTCCTTCGACAACGAGATGGTCGTCTTCCTCATCGTCATGCTGGTCCTCTTCATTCTGGGCTTCGTGCTGGATTTCCTGGAAATCATCTACATCGTCATCCCCATCGTCGGCCCCGTAATCTATGGCGGCACCATGGATCCCAAATGGGTGACGATCATGATCGCGGTGAACCTGCAAACCTCGTTCCTGACACCGCCCTTCGGCTTCGCGCTCTTCTACCTGCGCGGCGTGGCGCCGCCAGGGATCACCACAGGCCATATCTACCGCGGCGTGGCCCCCTTCGTGCTGATCCAGATCGCAGGCCTCGCACTCTTCTGGGCCTTCCCCGGCATCGTCACCATCGTCCCTGACCTCATCCCCAACTGACGAAGGGGCGCAAACCGCGCCCCCTCTTTGGTCCCAAAATATCCCGGGGTTTGGGGCAGCGCCCCAATCGTCAGGTTGGCCGCGTATCCGGCAAACTGATCTGCGCCACCTGTTCCGCAATCGGATCGGTCGACAGCGGGTGGGTGTCCGAAGAATACGTGCCCGGATCGCCAAGATCCTGCCACCGCCCGGCCCTGTAGACCTCCAAGGCCGAAAACTTGGCCTTGTAGCCCATCTTCGGACTGCCCGGCACCCAATAGCCCAGGTAGACATAGGGCAAGCCCGCCTCCCGCGCGATGCGGATATGGTCGAGGATGACGTAAGTGCCCAGGCTCTGCGCCGCCAGGTCGGGGTCATAGAACGAATAGACCATGCTCAACCCATCATCGAGCACATCGGTCAGACACACCGCCGCCAACGACCGCTCGCCGTCCATCGTGGCAGTGTATTCGATCACCCGGCTGCGGATCGGCGTCTCCTCGATCATCGCGGCAAACTCGAAAATATCCATATCCGCCATCCCGCCATCGGAATGCCGGCTGTCAAGATAGGCCCGGAACAGCGCGTATTGATCTTCCGTCGCCCAGGGCGACGTCGCCTCACGTGTCAGACACCCGTTGCGCTTGTCGGTGCGGCGCTGGCTGCGCGACGGCGTGAAATCCGCCACCCGGATCCGCGCGGAAAAGCACGCCGAGCACTCCGCACAAGACGGGCGATAGAGCACGTTCTGAGACCGCCGAAACCCCTGCTTCGACAGTGCATCATTCAGCTTTTCGGCATATTCACCCTGCAGCGACGTGAACAGCTTCCGCTCCATCCGACCCGGCAGGTAGGGGCAGGGTTGTGGGGCGGTCACATAGAACTGGGGCGCTATGGGCAGCGTGTGGCGCATCGGGGCTCGCGGATCGGCTTCGGATGCACCCTAACAAGCGTCCCGCGCCCCGCCAAGCCCCCCGGAACGCCCTGCGACGCCGTGGTGTGTTGTTAACCTTTTTTGGGGGCTCAGGGCGTGACCGTGACGCGCAGCGTGCCCAGCCCCGCAACCGCAGCCTCCATCACATCGCCCGGCTGCACCGGGCCCACACCCGCCGGCGTGCCCGACAGGATCACATCGCCTGCACCCAGTTCAAAATACTCCGACAGATAAGCAATCATTTCAGGCACGTTCCAGATCATCTGCGCCAGATCGCCGGACTGTCGCACCGCACCGTTGACGCTCAGCGTGATCGCCCCCTCCGCCGGATGCCCCACATCCCCGGCCCGGCGCAGCGGCCCCACGGGGGCAGAGCGTTCAAACGCTTTCCCGATCTCCCACGGGCGGCCGGCTTTCTTGGCAATCCCCTGCAAGTCACGCCGGGTCATGTCGAGGCAAATGGCATAGCCAAAAACATGGTCCAACGCCGCCTCTACCGCGATATCGCGCCCACCTTTTGACAGCGCCACCAACATCTCCACCTAATGGTGCACATCGCAGGTCTGCGCGGGATAGGGAAAGATGCCCGAGGGGTCGAGGTTGTCTGGGTTCTTCTGAAAGAAAAACGGCGGCTCGCGATCGGGATCATGCCCCATCTCGATGGCATGGGCGGCATAGTTGCGTCCGATGCAATAGACCCGGCGCACGGGGAACCCGGCGTCCATGCCCTCCACAGGCAGGATCATCGGCTCAGCGGGGGGAAAGACGGTGTCGGGCACGGGCAAGGCTCCAATAGGCGCGGTGGTAGGCCCGGAGGGACTTGAACCCCCAACCAAAGCGTTATGAGCGCTCTGCTCTAACCAATTGAGCTACAGGCCCGCCGCGCCTTGGCCTATCACAGTGCCCCGCCCGGTCAAGCGCCACCGCCGGACGTTGCGCGCCCCGGGGGGTTGGTCTAGAGCGTTTCGGCAAGCGCCTGAATCGCCTTTCGCTGCCCGTCGCCTGCGGTTCGAACGCAAAAGACGATATCTGTTTCACGCGCAGCGGGAAACCCTTTAGGGACAGGCGCAACGCAGACCGGGGGAGATCAATGGCGGCCGACAAGAACGGGCTCAGCTACGCCGATGCAGGCGTCGATATCGACGCGGGCAACGATCTGGTCGACCGGATCAAGCCCGCGGCCGCCGCCACCGCGCGCCCGGGCGTCATGGCGGGGCTGGGCGGCTTTGGCGCGCTTTTCGATCTGAAGGCCGCAGGCTTTGTCGATCCGGTGCTGGTGGCGGCCACCGACGGGGTGGGGACCAAGCTGCGCATCGCCATCGACACCGGGCATCTGGGCGGCGTGGGCGTCGATCTGGTGGCGATGTGCGTCAACGATCTGGTCTGCCAGGGCGCCGAACCGCTCTTCTTTCTGGATTACTTCGCCACCGGCAAACTGTCGGTAGACCACGCCGCCCGCGTCATCGAAGGGATCGCACGCGGCTGCGAAGGCGCTGGCTGCGCGCTGATCGGTGGAGAGACCGCTGAAATGCCCGGCATGTACCCGCCGGGCGATTTCGATCTTGCGGGCTTTGCCGTGGGTGCGATGGAACGCGGCCAGGATCTGCCCCGCGGGATGGTCGAGGGCGATGTGCTTCTGGGCCTTGCCTCGGACGGGGTGCATTCCAACGGCTATTCGCTGGTCCGCCGGGTGGTGGACCTCTCCGGCCTCGGCTGGGACGCGGCCAGCCCCTTTGGCGGCACCACTCTGGGCGCCGAACTGCTGACGCCCACGCGCCTTTACGTCCGCCCCGCACTCGCGGCCATCGCTGCGGGCGGGGTGCGTGGGCTGGCTCATATCACCGGGGGTGGCCTGACCGAAAACCTGCCCCGCGTTCTGCCAGAGGGGCTGGGCGCCTCGGTGGATCTCGGCGCCTGGACCCTGCCGCCAGTGTTTGAATGGCTGGCCAAGACCGGCGGGATCACGGGCGATGAAATGCTCAAGACCTTCAATTGCGGGATCGGCATGGTGCTCGTCGTGGCCCCCGATGCGGTGGATCCGGTGACCGAAGCTCTCGGCGCAGCTGGCGAGACGGTCACACCGATCGGCACCGTGACCGCAGGGCAGGGCGTCGATTACGCGGGCACCCTTTGGTGAAACGCGTCGCCATCCTGATCTCGGGCGGCGGATCGAACATGGTGAAGCTGGCCGAAAGCATGGGGGGCGACCACCCCGCGCGGCCCGTGCTGGTCCTGTCGAACGATCCAGACGCGGGCGGGCTGGACAAGGCGCGCGCCTTGGGCATTCCCACCGCCGCCGTGGATCACCGCCCGTTCAAGACCGACCGCCCCGCGTTCGAGGCGGCCCTGCAAACCCACCTCAGCGCCGCCGCCCCCGATATCCTGTGCCTCGCAGGCTTCATGCGCATCCTGACCGCGGGGTTCACCGCCGCGTGGGACCGCCGCATGCTGAACATCCACCCCTCGCTTCTGCCCAGGTATCGCGGCCTCGACACCCACGCCCGCGCCATCGCCGCAGGCGACACCGAGGCCGGGTGTACCGTGCATGAGGTCACAGCCGCGCTCGACGACGGCCCCGTCCTGGGCCAGGCCCGCGTCCCGATCCTGCCCGGCGACACGCCCGACACCCTGGCCGCCCGCGTCTTGCAGATGGAGCATCGCCTCTACCCGGCTGTCCTGCGCCGCTACGCCACCGGCGACCGCAGGCCGGTTTTCTTGCACAACTAGATCAAACCCCTATCTCGACTGGTACGTGTCGAAGGGAATGGATAAAACACCCGCATGATTACAATAACCACGACCGACGCGCTGGCAGCGTTTTGCGAGCGGGCCCGGTCGCACCCCTTCGTCACCGTCGACACAGAATTTCTGCGCGAACGCACCTATTATGCCAAGCTGTGCCTGGTGCAATTGGCGATGCCCGGCGAGGCCGAAGACGATGCGGTTCTGGTCGATCCCCTCGCAGGCGATCTATCGCTCGAACCGCTCTACGCGCTTTTCCGCGACACCTCGGTCGTCAAGGTCTTCCACGCCGCCCGGCAGGACTTGGAGATCTTCTTTGTCGAGGCCGGGGTGATCCCAGAACCGCTCTTTGACACCCAGGTCGCCGCCATGGTCGCAGGCTTTGGCGAGCAGGTGGGCTATGAGACGCTGGTGCGCAAGATCGCCAAGGCGCAACTCGACAAGACATCGCGCTTCACCGACTGGTCGCGCCGCCCCCTGACCGACGCGCAAAAGACCTATGCGCTGGCCGACGTCACCCATCTGCGCGACATCTACACCTACCTCGCCGCAGAGCTTGAGAAATCCGGACGAACCCCGTGGGTTGAGGAAGAGTTGGGCGTTCTGACCGATCCCGGCACGTATGTGGTCGAGCCGCACGAGGCATGGCGCAGGCTGAAGACCCGCACGAATTCAGGCCGGTTCCTGGCCATCGCGCGCGAGTTGGCGCGGTTCCGCGAAACCCATGCCCAGACCCGCAACATCCCCCGCAACCGGGTGATGAAGGATGATGCGCTTCTGGAACTCGCCTCCACCAAACCGCGCAACGTAAACGATCTGGGCCGGGCGCGGCTGCTCTTGCGCGAGGCGCGCAAGGGCGATGTGGCAGACGGCATCCTGGCCGCCGTGGCCGCCGGCCTGGAAACAGATCCCGAAGACTTCCCCGAGGTCGACCGCTCACGCGAAAAACTCAACGTAAACCCGGCTTTGGCCGACCTTCTGCGTGTGCTTTTGAAAGCGAAATCGGAAGAGGCCGGCGTGGCGCAGAAGTTGATCGCCACCGCCTCCGACCTCGATGAGATTGCCGCCGGCATGCGCGATGGCGCGGCCCTGCGCGGTTGGCGCAAGACCGTGTTCGGCGCTGACGCGCTGCGCCTTTGCGACGGCAAGCTCGCGCTCGCGGCCGATGGCGGCAAGGTGCGGATCATCGAGCTGTGATGGGGCAGGGGGGCGCTGCCTCCGTCTCCGGTGCCCGGAGCCTCCCCAGGCGTATTTTTAACAAGAAGAAGGGCTAGCGCCGCACAGCCCGCGCGTTCGTTGCGCCCGACACCTGGATCTGCCGGATGCCCGCCAGCGTCTGGTCGGACACAAACAGCCCCACCACGATCTCGCGCGAGGGTTCGGTCGAGACCCGCGTCGCCTCTGGCGGCGGCACGACGCGGAAGGTGTAACTCAGGATCCCCGGACCCGCCGCCTGCTGCACCAGCGCGCCCGCGAAAAAGCCCTGGCGCTCGGGCAAGCCCACCGCACGCACAATCGCGCCGCCCGGCACCTGGTCGATCGACAGCGCCGAGATCTGGGCCACCACGGGCCGCGGATCGGTGATCACCCGTGTCGCGACCGGCGTGACCTCTTCATCCTGGCCGAACCAGTTGAACGGGTTGAAGCGGCTTTCCGACACCGTCGCACAGCCCGCAAGCAGCGCCATCGCCGCCACTATCGCTAAACCTCGTCGCATTGCGGTCCCCCTTTGCGCCCTGCGCTTAGCCGATTGGACCGGGGCTGAAAAGCCCGCGCGCTCTGGACGCCGCGCGTGGTCGCGCCTAAATCATCCTTCATGAGCACCGACGCCTTTGAAGAGATTGCCGAGACCTTCGAATTCCTCGACGATTGGGAAGACCGCTACCGCTATGTGATTGAGCTGGGGCGGGATATGCCCGATCTGGAGGAGGCCTTGAAAGTGCCCGCCACCAAGGTCGATGGCTGCGCCAGCCAGGTCTGGCTGCACCCGCGGATCGAGGGCGGGGCGTTTTCGTTTGAAGGCGACAGTGACGCGATGATCGTGCGCGGCCTGATCGCGGTGCTGCGCGCGCTCTATAACGGGCGGTCCGTGGCCGAGGTGCCGGGCGTCGACGCCCCGGCAGCGCTGGCCCGGCTTGGCCTGGATGAGCATCTGTCGGCCCAACGCTCCAACGGCGTGCGCGCAATGGTGGACCGGATCCGTTCGGTGGCCTCGGAAGCGGCCTAAACCTCGGGCCGGACGGTGGCGAGTTTTGCACCGAAGCCGATGAACACCACGCCGGTCACGGCTTTCAGCCAGCGCCGGAACGTGACGCTGCCCGCGACCTGGGTGAATTTCGCGAACAAGACCACGATTGCCGCGAACCCGATCAGGTAGCCCGCGCCGAGATACTTCACGATGGCCATGAAGGCGATGATATCCGATCCGTCCATGTCCCGGTCCCCTTTGCGCGTCGCACCCCAGTGCCAGACCCGCACCCGCCCTGCAACCCGGGCGAAAGTCCCTGTCCCCGGCACCGGGAACCCGGTAAAGGACACCAAGGGACAAGACAGGCGCGACAGGGACATGCAGCCTTACGCATCACAGGCCGGGCAAAGCCGGGGACGGCTCTACGCCGAGGAAGAAAGCACCTTTCGCTCGTGCTATCAGCGCGACCGCGACAGGATCATCCATGCCTCGTCCTTCCGTCGCCTCAAGCACAAGACGCAGGTGTTTATCGAACATGAGGGCGACTATTATCGCACCCGCCTGACCCACTCGATCGAGGTGGCCCAAGTGGCGCGCACGATCGCGGGCGTGCTGGGCCTCAACGCCGAACTGACCGAGGCACTGGCACTGGCGCATGACCTCGGCCACCCGCCCTTCGGCCATACCGGCGAGGATGCCCTGCAGGCGCTGATGGCCCCCTATGGCGGGTTCGACCACAACGCCCAGGCGATCCGCATCGTCACGGCGCTGGAGCGGCACTACGCCGATTTCGACGGGCTCAACCTGACCTGGGACACGCTGGAGGGGCTGGCCAAACACAACGGCCCCGTCACTGGCGATCTGCCCTGGGCGCTGGCCGAATACAACGCGCGCCACGATCTGGAACTGCACACCCACGCCAGTGCCGAGGCGCAGGTGGCGGCGATCTCCGACGACGTGGCCTACAACCACCACGACCTGCACGACGGCTTGCGGGCAGAGCTGTTCTCCACCGACGAGCTGGCCGAACTGCCGATCCTGCAAGATTGCTTTGCCGAGGTGGACCGCCGCTACCCCGGCCTCAACTACTACCGCCGCCGGCATGAAGCGCTGCGCCGCTTCTTCGGGATCCTGGTCGAAGATGTGATCGCCGTCGCCCGCCGCAACCTTGCCGAGATTGACCCCAACTCCGTCGATGACGTCCGCACCGCCGGTCGCGGGGTGATCCGCTTCACTCAGGCGCTCTGGTCCGACCTCGAAGTGATCCGCGCGTTCCTGTTCGAACGCATGTACCGCGCGCCCACGGTCGTCTCGGTGCGCACCGAGGTCACCCAGGTCGTCAATGAACTGTTCCCCTTCTACATGGCCAACCCCGGCGAACTGCCCCGCCAATGGCGCAAGGACGTCTCCGAAGCAGAGGGCGAGACCGCGCTTGCCCGGATCGTGGTGGATTACATCGCCGGCATGACGGACCGCTTCGCGATCCAGTGTCACAAGCGGTTTGTGCTGGGGCAGGGCGACTGATCCACCGCCGACATTGACCCGGGCGGGCCGAGTGATATGACCCGCCCCATGAACATCTTCGCCGATATCCGCACGCTCGTCATCGAAACGCTCGACGCCATGGTGGCCGATGGCGAACTGCCCTCGGGCCTCAACTACGGCAATGTCGCGGTGGAACCCCCGCGCGACGCCGCTCATGGCGACATGGCCACCAACGCCGCAATGGTGCTGGCCAAGCCTGCGGGCATGAAACCCCGCGATATCGCCGACGATCTGGCCGGACGGCTCAAGGCCGACCCACGCGTGGCCGTGGCCGAGGTCGCAGGCCCCGGCTTCCTGAACCTGCATCTGCACGGCGACGTCTGGCATGACGTGGTGACCGAGGCCATTGATGCCGGGTCCGCCTTCGGCCATTCCGGCATGGGCGCAGGCGTGAAGGTGAACGTGGAATTTGTCTCGGCCAACCCCACCGGCCCCCTCCATGTGGGCCACACAAGGGGTGCTGTCTTTGGCGACGCGCTGTCGAACCTGCTCGCCGCCGCCGGCTATGACGTCACCCGCGAGTATTACATCAACGATGGCGGCGCGCAGGTCGATGTGTTGGCGCGGTCCGCCTATGAACGCTACCGCGAGGCGCACGGCCAAAGCCCCGAGATTGCCGAAGGCCTCTATCCCGGCGACTACCTCGTCCCCGTGGGCCAGGCGATGAAGGAAAAGTTCGGCGACAGCTTCCTGGACAAGGGCGAGCAATACTGGCTGGACGACGTCCGCGAATTCGCCACGGAAGCGATGATGGAGCTGATCCGCGCCGATCTGGCCGCTTTGGGGATCGAGATGGATCTCTACTCCAGCGAAAAAGCGCTCTATGGCACCGGCCAAATCGAAAGGGCCATTGATGTGCTCGACGACAAGGGCCTGATCTATCGCGGCACGCTCGAGCCGCCCAAGGGCAAGATGCCAGAAGATTGGGAACCACGCGAACAGACGCTCTTCAAATCCACCGCGTTCGGCGATGATGTCGACCGCCCGATCAAGAAATCCGACGGCAGCTGGACCTATTTCGCCCCCGACATCGCCTATCACCACGACAAGGTAAGCCGCGATTATGACGAGCTGATCGACATCTTCGGTGCCGACCACGGCGGCTATGTCAAACGCATGAAGGCCGCCGTTTCGGCGCTGTCTGACGGCTCGGTCCCGCTCGACATCAAACTCACCCAACTGGTGCGGCTCTTCAAGAATGGCGAGCCCTTCAAGATGTCCAAGCGGGCAGGGACGTTCGTGACCCTGCGCGACGTGGTCGATCAGGTGGGCGCGGACGTGACCCGCTTCGTCATGCTGACCCGCAAAAACGACGCGCCGCTCGATTTCGATTTCGCCCGCGTGACCGAGCAATCCAAAGAGAATCCGGTCTTCTACGTCCAATACGCCCATGCGCGCGTCAAATCGGTGATCCGCAAGGCCGAGGCCGCGGGCCTGCCCATCTCGGACCACCCCAAGCTCACCGATGCGCAGGAATTCGCCGTCGCTCGCAAGATCGCCGAATGGCCGCGGCTGGTCGAAATCGCCGCGCGCAACCACGAACCGCATAGGGTCGCCTTCTATCTCTATGATTTGGCGTCAGAATTTCATGCCCTCATGGATGAAGCGCAAGGACGGATCATCGTTGCCCTTGTTCCAGAGCGCATGAAATTCTGACGCCAAATCATAGAGATAGAAGGCGACCCTATGCGGTTCGTGGTTGCGCGCGGCGATTTCGACCAGCCGCGGCCATTCGGCGATCTTGCGAGCGACGGCGAATT
>JBCBPV010000064.1:0-21178 GCA_039820585.1 Pseudomonadota bacterium | reverse complement strand
CTGGACGACAAGTACCGCTTCCTCGTGCCTGGCGCGCGGGTCGTCGATCTGGGCGCCGCCCCCGGCGGGTGGTGCCAGGTGGCGGTCCGCCGCGTGAACGCGCTTGGAGAGCGCTCCGGCAAGGCGGTGGGCCGGGTGATCGGCGTTGATCTGCAAGAGATGGAGCCGATCCCGGGCGCAGAGTTGCATGTGCTCGACTTCATGGAAGACGGCGCGGACGACAAGGTGAAGGACTGGCTGGGCGGGCAGGCCGATGTCGTGATGTCGGACATGGCCGCCTCATCGTCGGGCCACAAGCAGACCGATCACCTGCGGATCATCGCGCTCTGCGAGGCAGCGGCGGAGCTGGCGTTCGATGTACTGGACGAGGGCGGGACATTTGTGGCCAAGGTGCTGGCCGGTGGGGCCGAGGGCGAGATGCAGAAGCTGTTGAAGCAACGCTTCGACAAGGTTGCCAATGTGAAACCACCTGCAAGCCGGTCGGACAGTTCGGAAAAGTTCGTCGTTGCCAGCGGCTTTCGCGATTAAGGCTCCGGCGCGAAACCATGATCAAGGGCGCTCTTGCGGTGGCCAAGGCTGCGGCACACCAGGATCACTGGCAACAGACCCACTGCGACGATCACAAGGCTGGGCACGGCAGCGCCCGACAACCGTTCATCCGAGGCGAGCCGGTAGGCCTGCACCGCCAACGTATCGAAATTGAACGGCCGCATGATCAGCGTCGCAGGCAACTCTTTCATGACATCGACAAAGACGATCAGCGCCGCGGTCAGGACCGAGGGCCGCAGGATCGGCAAATGCACGCGGCGCAACATCGAGGCAGGCCCATGGCCCAAGGTCCGTGCCACCGCATCCATGTTGTTGTGGATCGTCGCCTGTCCACCGTCATAGGCGCCCAAAGCGGCGGCCATGAAGCGCACCATATAGGCCAGGATCAACAGCCAGATTGACCCGGTGATAAGTAGCCCCGTGCGAATGCCAAAGCTCTCACGCATGAAGGCATCGACCGTGTTGTCAAAGGCCGCAAACGGCACGATCAGCCCCACCGCGATCACGCCGCCCGGCACGGCATAGCCGATGCGGGCGATGTGGGCCGCTGTGCTCGACACCTGGCCGGGCAAGAGGCGCTGGTAGAAGCCAATGAGGATTGCTGCCAGAACCGTGATTACCGCCGCAATGCCAGCCAGCGTCAGCGAGTTCTGGATGAACCCCAGATAGCGTGGCGACAGCAGGTCTTGCCCCGATCCCACGGCCATTTCCGCCAGAACAATGGCAGGCAGGAAAAACCCAAACAGCACCGGCACACCGCACAGCGCAAAGGCTCCGGCTGCGTGCCAGCCGGTCAGCTGCGTGGGCGTCAAGCGTTCAAACCGCGCGCCGGTGGCGTGGTGGCGGGCGGCCCCGCGTTGGGTGCGTTCCAGCACGGCGATCAAAAGGGCAAAGGCCAGCAAACCCGTGGCCAGCTGTGCGGCTGCGGCCCGGTCGGCCATGGCGAACCAGCTTTGGTAGATGCCGGTCGCAAAGGTCTGCACCCCGAAATACGCCACGGTGCCAAAATCCGCGATCGTCTCCATCACCGCCAACAGTGCCCCCGCCGCAATGGCCGGACGCGCCATCGGCAGGCCGACCCGGAAGAAGGCCGACCAGGCGCTGCTGCCCAAGGCGCGGGCGGCCAGATAGGCGGTGGCCGATTGCTGCAAGAACGCGGCACGGGCCAGCAGATACACGTATGGATATAGCACCAGCGTCAGCATCGCCGCCGCCCCGCCCAGGCTGCGCACTTCGGGAAACCAATAGTCGCGCGGGCCCCAGCCGGTCAGATCGCGCAAGGTGGTCTGCACGAAGCCAGGGTGATCCAGAAGGTCGGTATAGGCATAGGCGAGCACATAGGCCGGGAAGGCCAAGGGCAGGGCCAGCGCGATCTCGAACACCCGCACGCCGGGAAACCGCGTCATCGTCACCAGCCAGGCCGCACCTGTCCCAATCGCGATGGTCCCTATGGCCACCAGCACCACAAGCTGCGCCGTGGTCCAGGTGTAGCGCGGCAGCACCGTCTCGCTCAGATGTCGGATCGTGTCCGTCCCGCCCATCAGCGCCGCGAGTACCACAGCGACCATCGGCAACAGGCACAGGCCCGCCGCGATCAGCGCGCCCGCGCGCAGTAGGCCAAGGGTCGGGCTGACGCGGGGCGGCGTGTCTGGCGCTGTGGCGTCAGCCACCGCTCGCGCTCAACGCCGCCACGATGGGGCCAAAGTCATCCGCCTTGAGCGAGGCACCGCCCACCAGCGCGCCATCCACATCGCCCACGGCAAAGATCTCTTCCGCGTTCGTGGGCTTGACCGACCCGCCATAGAGCAACCGGACCGACTGGCCCGCATCCGCGCCAAATCGCGCCTCCAACAGGCCGCGCATATGGGCATGTACCTCGCCAATCTGTTCGGTTGTCGGGGTCAGGCCGGTACCGATGGCCCAGACAGGTTCATAAGCGACGACCAGGTTTGCGCCCGTCGCCGCGTCGGGGATCGAGCCCGCCATTTGCCCGCCCACGATATCCAGCGTGCGGCCCGCTTCCCGCTCGGCCAAGGTCTCGCCGACACAAAGGATGGCCACAAGGCCCGCGTCCCAGGCCGCCCTGGTCTTTTCGTGGACCAACGCGTCACTTTCTCCGTGATCGGCCCGGCGTTCGGAATGGCCCAGGATCACGTGGGTCGCGCCCGCATCGGCGAGCATACTGGCCGCGATATCACCGGTATGGGCACCTTTCGCGGCAGGGTGACAATCCTGACCACCCACCATCAACGCGCCGCCCTTGGCCACGTCGGCCATTCGGGCGACCAACGTTGCGGGCGGACAGATCAGCATCTGGCATTCAGGGGTGGGTTGGGCGGCCAGCAAGGCCGTCACCTGGGCCAGCTCGGCCCCGCCGCCATGCATCTTCCAATTGCCTGCTGCCAGTCTGCGCCGCATCTCACCGTCTCCTGTTGGTCCCGCGGTGCGAGATTGCAGGCATGCCCCCTCAGGTCAAGGGCAGGGCTTACTTGGCAGTATCGGTGGCCAGGTCTTCGACGTCTTTGAACTTGATCGATTCGCCACATCCGCAGGCGTCTTCCACATTGGGATTGCTGAACTTGAAGCCCGCTTCCAACAGCGACACCTCATAGTCGATCTCGGTTCCGAACAGGAACATCTGCGCCATGGGCGCGATCATCACGCGCGCGGCGTCGGTTTCCACCACCTCGTCCAGTGGATCAACCTCATCGACGTAATCCATGGTGTATTCCATGCCCGCGCAGCCGCCCTTCTTGACGCCAATGCGCAGGCCCTGATGGCCATCCTTGGCCATGAGCTTGGAAATCTGCGCCGCGGCGCGGGGCGTGATCGTGACGGCTTGCTTGCCGGGTATTCCGAACATCGGCTCAATCCTTACGATGGCTGACCCAGAATTTAGGGGTTCCGGGCCGCAATCTCAAGCGGCGTCGCGTCGCGTGAGGTATTCGGCCAGCGCATCGAGGGCCGCGCGCACCGCCGGCTCATTGCGCCCATCCTGGTGGCTGATCAGCCATTGGCCACTGGTCAGCGCGTCGATATCCTCCGACAGGCGCATCAAGCCAGGTAACCGGCCGCCCATAAACGTGGGCAGCACGACCCGCCCGATCCCGGCCACTGCCAGCGCATAGGCGATCTGTGGGCAGTTGGCCTTGGTCACGATGGCGTCGCCATGGGTATCAAGCATCCATTTCACCGATGGCGTGATCGTCATGCCATGCGCGGGCCCGATCCAGCCCGTCACCTCGGGCCCCGCCCCATAGACCGCAAACTGCACCGTTCCCACGCGGCGCCCCGCTAGCCAGGGTTGCGTGGGGCGGGCATTGCGGATGCCGATGTCGATCTCTCGCCGGGCGATATCCATCATCTCTTCGCAATGCACGAACTCGGGCAACCAGGTTTGGCCCGGGGTCCAGTAGGCGGCCACGTTCTCGGCCAGATCGCGCGCCGTCCAGGTCCCGGCAGAGATCCGCACGCAGACCGGCCCGGACGCCGCCTCCCGCCACAGATTGATTTCGGTCGCCACCGCCTCCATCCGCTGGGTCCGATCCCATAGCGCACGGCCATCGGGTGTCAGGGCATAGCCATCCGCCCCGTGCAGGAACAGGCGCCGGCCCACCTGTATCTCAAACGCGCGCATGCGGCGGCTCAGCGTTGCCGCGCTGACGCCCATGGTATCTGCGGCGCGTTGCAAGCCGCCATGCCGGGCGATGGCAGCGAAGTAGGCGTAATCTGTCCAGTCAGGGTCCGTTTTCATTTTCGAAAGTCCGCCTTTGGGATCGGTGGCTCCTGCGGGGGCGTGTTGCGGCGTATCTCTGTCTGGCAACACAGGAGTATTTGCCATGATGCCGCTGATCCACCCGCTTCAAATCCAAGAAACCCCGGAAACGGAGTACCGTAAAGAGCAAAGGCAGTTTGCAAAAATGCAAGCCGACTTTCACGAACGTCAGGCGCGCACGATGCGCGGTGCGATGCTCAACCGATGGGTCGTGCGGGGTTTCCGACGACTGTGGCGCCGGGCGCCACGTCGCGCGTGACCACCGCGCCCGCGCCGATGATCGCGTTGTTGCCCACCGTCACACCCGGCAGGATCATCACGTTCCCCCCGATCCACGCGTTTCGGCCAATCGTGACGGGTTTCCCGTTCTCCAGCCCCGCATCCCGCGACGCCGCATCGCGGGGATGATCGGCGGCGATGATCTGGCTCATCGGTCCAATCTGGGTCATCTCGCCGATATGCACCGGGCAGACATCCAGAATCGTGCAGCCATAGTTCAGGAAAACATGATCGCCCAAGTGGATGTTGTATCCGTAATCCACATAAAACGGCGCGCGCAGGCCGCTGCCCACCCCGTAACGGCCCAAAAGTCTGTTTAGGATCGGATCCCGCACCGTATCGTCGCCCACAATCGTCGCGTTGTACTGCTGCATCAGCGTTTGCGCGCGTCGGCGGTCGGCCACCAATTCCGGGTCGTCCGGGCGGTAGAGCGCGCCAGAGATCATTTTGTCTTTTTCCGTCATGGCGCGCACCCTGCGAAGCCGCGCGCCCCCGCGCAAGGCACAAAAAAAGGCCGAGCGCTAAGCTCGGCCCAAGTCCAACAGGGAGGTAAGCACGAGGAACTACCCCGCGCTTGACAGTGAGCTAATGCCCACGAATGCAGCAATCAAGAATCTTTTGCACGTTTCGGTTGCAATGCCGGTATGCGTGGGGCGCATGCCTGCGGGGCCTATCCGCCTTCGGCCCGCAGCTTCTTGCGGTGGGCGATGATTTCTTCTGTCACGAAGTCGCGGAATGCCGCGATCCGCTTGGATTGCCGCAACTCTTCGGGATATGCCAAAAAAACAGGGACTTCGGCGGATTCTACTTCCGGTAGAACCCGTTCCAGTTGGGGGAAATCCTGGATGACGTAGTCGGGCAAAACCCCAATCCCCAGATTGCTGAGCACCCCTTGCAGGACCCCGAAGTAGTTGTTCACCGTCAGTGTGGACGGCACATCGTGGGTCAAGAGGTGTTGCACCAGGGTCGCACCGGCGCTGACCTGAAACGACGATATGTTCTGGCAGATCAACCGATAGCGGCTCAGATCGGCCAGCGTTTCGGGCCGCCCGATGGAATCAAGGTAGTCCGGCGAAGCATAAAGCTGCATCCGCACGCTCATCAGCTTGCGCCGTATCAGATCGGCCTGGCTGGGTTCTTTCATGCGGATCGCCACATCGGCCTCTCGCATGGGCAGGTCCAGCACACGCTCTTCCAGCATCAGGTCGATCTTCAGATCGGGGTACTTCTCGTACAGCTTGGGCAGGCGCGGTACCAACCACAGAGAGCCAAAGCCCGTGGTCGTCGTCACCCGCAACTCGCCAAATACCTCTTCCTCGCTGTCGCGAATGCGCGCCTCAGCGGTATCGAGGCGCCGGTTCATCGCCGAGGTGGCGTCAAACAGCAATTCCCCCTGTTCGGTGAGAATCAGGCCCCGCGCGTGGCGGTGGAAAAGCGTTGTGTTCAGGCTTTCTTCCAGCGCCCGGATCTGGCGCGAGACCGCGGATTGGCTGAGATGCAGGGTATCGCCCGCATGGGTCAGACTGCCCGCATCCGCCACCGCATGAAATATTCGTAGCTTATCCCAATCCATACGGTCACATTCCAAATGTGTTAGCGCCTAAACCCGCCATACCTGTACCTGCAGCGAGGGGGGCGTTGCAAACAGCTAGGTGACGGGAATTTCATTTTGTAGGTCAGGATTTATGACCTATAATACCCTACGGCACGAGACTTTGGGAGGATTTTCATGAGCCTGCGCGATGTCAGCCTGCACGACCGCTACGACCTGTCCAAAGACACGGTTTTGATGAATGGAACACAGGCGCTTGTTCGCCTGATGTTGATGCAGCATGCGCGCGATGCCGCCGCGGGCCTTAACACAGCAGGCTATGTCACGGGCTACCGCGGATCGCCGCTGGGGGCGGTCGATATGCAGATGCAGCGCGCGGCCAAGGCGCTGGAGGCGGGGAATGTCGTCTTCCAGCCGGGTTTGAACGAAGATCTGGCCGCCACCGCCGTCTGGGGTACGCAACAGGCCGAGATCCGGGGCGAGGGCAAATATGACGGTGTCTTCGGCCTCTGGTACGGCAAGGGGCCGGGCGTGGACCGATCCGGCGACGTGTTCCGCCACGCCAACATGGCCGGCACATCGCCCCATGGCGGGGTGCTGGTGGCGATGGGCGATGACCACACCGGCGAAAGCTCTACCACCTGTCACCAGTCCGATTGGGCGATGGTGGATGCCTACATCCCGGTACTGTCGCCCGCAGGCGTGCAGGAAATCCTTGATCTGGGGCTCTACGGCTATGCGATGTCGCGCTTCGCCGGGGTGTGGGCGGGTCTGAAGCTGATGAAAGACACGGTGGAGGTGACCAGCGTCGTTGATGGCCGCCCGGACCGGATGCAGTTTGTAACGCCAGAGTTCGACATGCCAGACGGAGGGCTGAACATTCGGCTGAATGACCACTGGGTGCAGCAGGAAGCCCGGATGATCGACGCCAAGAGGTTCGCCGCAGAAGCCTTTGCGCATGCGAACAAAATCGACAAACGGGTCTGGGGCAAGCCCGGCGCCAAAATCGGGTTTGTGGCGGCGGGCAAGAACTGGCTCGACCTGGTGCATGCCTTCGATCTGTTGGGGATCGACGCGGGCGAGGCAGAGCGGTTGGGCCTGACCACCTACAAGATCGCGCAGACCTTCCCGCTCGATATGACTGGCTTCAATGAATGGGCCAATGATCTCGATTTGATCGTCGTGGTTGAGGAAAAGCGCAAGCTGATCGAGGTACAGATCAAGGAAGCGATCTTTGACGACCGGCGCGGGCGGCGGGTCTATGGCTGGTACAAAGGCGGCGCCGGCGGCATGGCGGACGCCGAACTTTTTCCGACCCGTATGGCGCTGGACCCGGTTATGATTGCCGAAAAGATCGGCGACATCCTGATCGAAGAGGGGCGCGGCACCGATGGTGTGAAGGCGGGGCTGACCCGGCTGGACGAGGCGCGCCGCGCCGACAACGCCGAAGAGATCGCGACGCGAACGCCCTATTTTTGCTCAGGCTGTCCGCACAACACGTCAACCAAGCTGCCCGAGGGTAGTCGCGCCTACGGTGGAATTGGCTGCCATATCATGGCTTTGTGGATGGATCGTGATGTTAGCGGTTACACCCATATGGGCGGCGAAGGCGCCAACTGGATTGGTGAAGCGCCGTTTTCCACGACCGATCACGTGTTCCAGCAGTTGGGCGACGGCACCTACAACCATTCTGGCCTGATGGCGATCCGCGCGGCCAAGGCGGCGGGGACGAACATCACCTACAAGATCCTTTACAACGATGCAGTCGCCATGACCGGCGGGCAAGAGAATGAGGGCGACCTTGGCCCCGACCAGATCGTGCGCGAATTGCAGGCGATGGGGATCACCGACATCGCGTTGGTTTATGACCCCAAAGAAGAGCCGGATCGCAAACTGTTCCCGGCAGGCGTGAGCTGGCACGAGCGGGACGAGTTGCCCACGGTTCAGGAGCGTTTCAAGACGATCAACGGCGTCTCGGCCATTGTTTATGTCCAGACCTGTGCCGCTGAGAAGCGCCGTCGCCGCAAGCGCGGCACCTTCCCCGATCCAGACCAGCGCGTCTTCATCAACACCGACGTCTGCGAAGGCTGCGGCGATTGCGGGGTCCAGTCGAACTGCGTCTCGATCGTGCCGGTGGAAACCGAACTGGGCCGCAAGCGCGCCATCGACCAGTCGTCCTGCAACAAGGACTTCTCTTGCCTCAAGGGCTTCTGCCCCTCTTTCATAACCGTCGAAGGCGGCACCCCCCGCAAGGCCGCGGCGGCAGAGTTCGACATGCCCGACATGCCAGAACCCACGCTGCTCACGATAAACGGCACCCACAATGTGGTGATCACCGGCGTGGGCGGCACCGGCGTCGTCACCATTGGCGCCTGCCTGTCCATGGCCGCCCATATCGACGGCAAGGCAGCGGGGATGATGGAAATGGCGGGCCTGGCGCAAAAGGGCGGGGCAGTGCACATCCATGTGCGCCTGGCCGAGCAGGCCGAAGATATCAGCGCGATCCGCGTGGCCACCGGCGAATGCGACGCGCTGATCGGTGGCGATCTGGTGGTGAGTGCGGGGGCCAAGACGCTGGGGCTGACGGCGACGGGGCGCACGGGTGCCGTGGTCAACAGCCACGAGATCATCACCGGCGATTTCACCCGCGATACGGAGTTTGCGATCCCGTCCGACCGGCTGCGGGTGTCACTGGAGGCGCGATTGCAGGACAGGCTGGCACTTTTTGACGCAAGCGAGCTATCCAAGGCAACGCTGGGCGACACGATCTTTTCAAACACGATGCTTTTGGGCGCGGCCTGGCAGATGGGCCTGATCCCGCTGAGCCGCGCGTCGATCCTGCGCGCGATAGAGCTCAACGGCGCGGCACCCGACCGCAACCAACGCGCGTTCGAGGTCGGGCGGTGGGCGGTCCTGCACCCCGAAGAGGCGTCGAAACGCACCGCCGCGACTGTCGTGGACCTGCCCAAGACGCTGGAGGACAAGATCGCCTTCCGCGCGGATCACCTGACCGCCTATCAGGGCAAACGCCTCGCGCGGCGTTACCTCAAAGAGCTGAGCAAGGTCAGGGACCCGCGCCTGAAAGAGGCGGTGGCCAAGGGGTATCACAAGCTCTTGGCCTACAAGGATGAATACGAGGTCGCGCGCCTGCATCTGGACACGCGCGCCAAGGTCGACGCGGCGTTTGAGGGCGACATCACCCTGAAATATCACCTCGCGCCCCCGCTTCTCAGCCGTATGGGGCCAGATGGCCGCCCCAAAAAACGGGCGTTCGGGCAAGGCATTGAGCGGGGCTATCGCCTGCTCGCCCGGCTTAAGGGTCTGCGCGGCACTCCGTTCGATCCGTTTGGCTATACGTCAGAGCGCCGGATGGAACGGCGATTGATCCGGCAGTACGAGAAAGACCTCAAAGAGGTGCTGGCCCGCGCCGACACCAACCCCGATGCAGCGGTCGCCCTGGCAGAGCTGCCTTTGCAGATTCGGGGCTTTGGGCCAGTGAAAGAGGCGAATTCGAAGGCCGCTGCCAAGCGCCGCGAGGAACTGTTGGCCGCGCTCAGGGCCGGACCAAACCACCTGAAACAGGCCGCGGAATAGCGCTTAGCGCCTCGCGCGGTGCAGCGTCCAACTTGTCTGGCTTGCGATCAACAGGAACTGCCGACGCTGGACCGTGTCGAACCCTGCGCGCTTCGCGCCTTCCAGCATCGCGGCTATCACCCTCGACTTCGCCGGTGTGATCAGGTTGGGCATCAGCCGCAGCTTCTTGCCCCCGCGCGTCACAACCGTCAGGTCGCGTGATCCGTTGGACCCTGAACTGGTCCGAATGGCCTCCACATCCGCCCAATCCAGCATCAGCGGCGGCGCATACCGCCGCCCGCGCCCATCGGCATGGATCACCAGGCCGCTGGCCGCAATCTCCATGATGGGTTGGTTGGCAGGCAACATGACTGCCCGCACAAAGGCAGGGCCACCGATATACAGTATCAAAGGCCCCGCGCCGAGGTAGATGAGGTTGAACACCAGATCGCCCGGCACCCTGGGAATTGCGATGGATTGCGGAATAACCAGCGGAAAAAGAATGGTAATCGCAAGGGCCATCGCCATTGCAATACCGCCCGCCACCAGAAACCCGGCCTTTTGCGACGGCGTCCGGTACACAATCAGCGGCGCATCAAAATTGGTATCTTTCACAGTCTGGCCCTTTCGCGGGATCGTGATGGCACGATCAGTTGGGGCAACAAACTACTGGAAATGGCGGCTATTCTTGGGCTTAAGAGGGGCGATGCCGGGCCGCAGCAGGAAATTGAAATGGCCCGCTCTAGATCATCCCCAAGGAAGCTTCGATATCGTCGCAATTCCGTCATGAAAGCTGGCGAGAATCGAAAGACTAAGCTACGGCAAACGCCAAGAGGCAGGGGAAACCACGCAAATGGGCGTGCAAAAGCAGGTCGCACGGGAAATCAGCTACGCGCATTCCGCGCAAAGCAAGGGCGGGCGGGCGTTGATCCGTGTGATGGAAAACGTCACCGGCCGGATCCGTCTGATCAAACGCGCCGATGGCTATGATCGCGAAGTGGCCGAGGGCCGCGATTTCTGGCAGGTCATGGTGGATCGCTATGGCCTCAGCCTCGATATCACCGCCGGATCGCTGGACAATATTCCCCGCGACGGGCCGCTGATCATGGTGGCCAACCACCCCTACGGCATTCTCGACGGTCTGATGATGGGCCATATCCTGTCCGAAGTCCGTGGCGATTTCCGCATTCTGGCGCACCGGGTGTTCCGCAAGGCTGAAGACCTCGATCGTGTCATCCTGCCGATTTCCTTCGACGACACGAAAGAGGCGATGAAGCTGAACCTTGAGACCCGGAAAACGGCGCTGAGCTATCTCGACGCGGGCGGGGCGATTGGGATTTTCCCGGGCGGCACGGTGTCGACCGCAACCAAGCCCTTTGGTCGCGCGATGGACCCTGGCTGGCGCGCGTTTACCGCGCGGATGATCGCCAAAAGCCAAGCCACCGTGGTGCCCGTGTTCTTTGAAGGCGCCAATTCGCGCCTGTTCCAGGTGGCCAGCCACTTGCATGCGACGCTGCGCATGGCACTGCTCATCAAGGAATTCAAACGCCGGGTCGATGAGCCGGTGAAGGTCGTGATCGGCGCGCCGATCCCCCGCGCGGAAATCGACGCACATCGCGCCGATGCCCGCGCGATGATGGACTTTCTGCGCAAGTCGACCTATGCGCTGTCTCCGACACCGTTCAAATCCCTCGATTACGGATTTGAGTTCGAAGAGCGATACAAGGTCTGAACCCATGGCAATTGGGGTTTTTGATAGCGGTCTGGGCGGTCTGACCGTCCTAGAGTCTGTGACCAAACGTCTGCCCGAAGTGCCGTTCGTGTACTTCGGCGACAGCGCCCATGCGCCTTACGGAGTGCGCGATGCCGATGATGTCTACACCCTGACCACGGCCGCGACCGAGCGGTTGTGGGAGGCGGGGTGCGATCTGGTGATCCTGGCATGCAACACGGCCAGTGCTGCGGCGCTTCGCCGAATGCAGGAGTCGTGGGTTCCCTCCGACAAGCGCGTCCTGGGCGTCTTCGTGCCGCTGATCGAGGCGCTTACAGAACGGCAATGGGGCGACAACAGTCCACCACGGGAGGTTGCGGTCAAGCATGTGGCCCTCTTCGCCACCCCCGCCACCGTGGCCAGCCGCGCGTTTCAGCGTGAGCTGGCGTTCCGCGCGATTGGCGTGGATGTCGAGGCGCAGTCTTGCGGTGGCGTGGTCGATGCCATTGAAGAGGGCGATGAGATCCTGGCCGAGGCGCTGGTGCGCAGCCATGTGGATGCGCTGAAGCGAAAAATGCCGAAACCCGATGCCGCCGTGCTGGGCTGCACGCATTACCCGCTGGTGGCCGAGGTGTTCCAAGACGCGCTTGGTGCAGATGTCAAAGTCTACTCGCAAGCCGATCTGGTAGCTGAAAGCCTGGCCGATTACCTCGAACGCCATCCGGGCATGATCGGTCCCGGCAAGGACGCGGCCTTCCTGACCACCGGCGATCCCGCCCGGGTGTCGACCAAAGCCACCCAGTTCCTGCGACGACGAATCGACTTTCAACCTGCGTGACGCATTTCCCGCATGGCCGGAGACGCGATGATTGCGCGGGTGCCGATTTTTCCCTACATCGCAGTTGAACCAAGGAAGGGCATGAAATGTCCCACAAAATCGCAATTCTAGGCGCAAGCGGCTACACCGGGTCCGAGCTTGTGCGCCTGATTTCAACCCATCCCTTGATGGACATCGTCGCATTGTCGGCAGACCGCAAGGCCGGGATGGACATGGGCGAGGTCTTCCCGCACCTGCGTCACATGGCGCTGCCCCGGCTGGTAAAGATCGACGAGATCGACTTTACCGACGTCGATCTGGTGTTCTGCGCGCTGCCCCACGCCACCAGCCAGGCGGTGATCAGAGAGCTGCCAAAAACGGTAAAGATCGTCGATCTCTCCGCCGACTTTCGGCTGCGCGATCCGGTGACCTATGAGAAGTGGTATGGCAAGCTGCATGCCGCGCCGGAGTTGCAAAAAGAGGCGGTCTACGGTCTGACCGAGTTCTACCGCGAAGACATTGAAAAGGCGCGGCTTGTGGCAGGCACGGGCTGCAATGCGGCCACCGGCATCTATGCTGTGCGGCCCCTTCTGGCGGCAGGCGTGATCGACCCCGATGAGATCATCATCGACCTGAAAACTGGCGTGTCCGGGGCCGGGCGGTCCCTGAAGGAAAACCTCTTGCATGCGGAACTGTCTGAAGGCGCACATCCCTATGCTGTGGGCGGCACGCACCGGCACCTGGGCGAGTTCGATCAGGAGTTCAGCGCCGTTGCAGGCCGCAAGGTGCAGGTGCAGTTCACCCCGCATCTCATCCCCGCGAACCGCGGGATCATTGCCACCGTCTATGTCCGGGGCGATGCGGACGTGATCCACCAGACGCTCGAACAGGCCTACACTGACGAGCCCTTCATTGTCACGTTACCAAAACAATATGTCCCCTCGACGCGGCATATCCGCGGCTCTAACTTTGCCCATATTGGCGTTGCACCGGATCGCATCGCCGGGCGGACGATCGTGATGGCAGCACTTGATAACCTGACCAAAGGGTCGTCGGGTCAAGCCATTCAAAACGCGAACCTGATGTTGGGAGAGGATGAGACAGCGGGCCTGATGATGGCGCCGGTCTTTCCGTAAAGCCGATGAGTGGATTGAAAGGTCTGAAGAAAAAGCGCCGCATCCAGGTGCTGGCTCTTGTTGCGGTGGCGTTGACGATGTCGACGGTTCTGATCGGCTATGCGATGCGCGACGGTATCAACTTCTTCCGAACCCCCACCGAAGTGGCCGAAGCCCCGCCCGGGTCGAACGAGCGGTTCCGTATTGGCGGTCTGGTGGAAGAAGGCACGCTGGTGCGCGGGCAGGGTGAGACAATCACCTTCAAAGTCACCGACCGCAACGCCTCGATCCCCGTGGCATATACCGGTGTTCTTCCCGATCTCTTTGGTGAGGGAGAGGGGATGGTTGGCACGGGCCAAATGCAGGATGGTGTGTTCGTCGCCACCGAAATCCTGGCCCGCCATGATGAGACCTATATGCCGACCGAAGTGATCGATGCATTGAAAGAGCAGGGGGTCTATGTGGACCCCGACGCTGAACCGAGCGGTTAGGTTTCCACCCGTTAACCCTTTTGCGGAAAGTTCTGTCCCCAGACACACCAAGGGGGACAGCGGGCTTTGCAGACAGTTTCAGATATTGCCGATGGGATACTCGCCAGGGAAGGCGGCTATGTGAACGATCCCGCCGATCCCGGCGGGCCCACGAATTTTGGCGTGACGCTGGGCACGCTGCGCCGCTACCGGCGCAACCCGGGGCTTGGCGCGGCGGACGTCAAGGCGCTCAATCGGGGTGAGGCGAAGGCGATCCTGATCGAGCGCCATTTCACCCGGCCACGCCTGCGCCACCTGCCGGGGGTCCTGCACGCCACCGTTTTCGATATGCACGTGAACGCCGGTACCCACGCCGTGCGCATCCTGCAGCGGTTGCTCCGTGATATGGGCACGCCTGCGCTTGCGGTCGACGGGGCGATCGGCCCGCACACCATCGCTGCCGCCCGATCCGCCGCCGCGACCGCACCGGGTCACATCGCCGATGCCTACGGCATTGCCCGGCGCAACTATTACTACGCGCTGGCCGACCGCGCGCCGTCCCTGCGCAAATTCGCTCGGCGCCGCGATGGCGGGAAAGGCGGCTGGATTACCCGCGCCGAAGACTTTGTGGCCAAGCGCTACCACCTCAGCGAGGCGGAACACCGTACACGGGTGGCGGCATGGGCCTGATCGAGCGTCTGTTATCGCTGATTTTCGGTGGTGGCGGGAACGTGATCCGCGACACCGCCGAGGTCTTCATCGAAAACGCCGAGGCCAGCGCGGTGCGCGACGCAGCCCTGGCACAAGCCGCGCTTGGCCAGTTCGCGGCCGAGTTCGCGGTGCCCCGGCGCGGCGTCTTTGACCGCGCGATGGATGGCATCAACCGACTGCCGCGCCCGATGATGGCGCTGGGAACGCTGGGCCTGTTCGGTGCGGCCATGGTCAACCCGGTCTGGTTCGCCGCCCGCATGGAAGGCATTGCGCTCGTGCCCGAACCTCTTTGGTGGCTGTTGGGTGCGGTCGTGTCCTTCTACTTCGGGGCGCGCCACCAGGCCAAAGGCCACGAATACCAGCAAAACCTGATCGCCACGCTCGCCCGCACGCGCGCCGCTGCGCGCGACATGCAGGCGCTTGAGGCCGCCACCACTTCCCAGGCCAACCCGGCCCTCGATGCATGGCGGGCGGGCGGATGAGCGATGTCGTCTTCACCGTTCTGTCCGAGCACGGGCCCTGGGTCGTCCTGGTGTTCTACCTGCTCTACCGCGACCTCGAAAAGGACCGCGCCACGCGCCAGCTTCTCGACAAGAACACCGCGATCCTGGTCGAGCTGTCGACGATCATCCGCGAACGCCTGCCAGGCGGGGGGGCTGCGGCATGACCATGCTGCGATGGATCACGCTGGCCTTGCGCCAGATCGTATTGAGGCCTGCGCTATTCAATGCGCTGCGCCGAAATGAACAGGCGGCCGCGCAGCTCGACGCCGCTGTCAGAGAGGTTATGAGAAAATGAAACGTGCTTGCGCGCTCTTCGCGGTGATCACCACGGCGTTTTTGCTGGTCCATTCGGCGCTTGGCTTTCAAATGGCCTATTCGATCGCCTACGGGATGATCTCGGTGATGGCACTAATGATTTCCTTCACCTTTCTCTGGCTTTGGCGGCGTCGCGAAACGCCGCTCGCCCTGGGGATGGCGTTCAGCTGGGCGGGTGCGGCCAGCGTTCTGGGGTGGTGGTGGCTCTTTGACGTGCTTGAGCGGCCAGAGATTATGCGCTCCAACGCCATACTTTTTGGCTTCCTCGCGCTTTATTTTACCGGCGCGGTGCTGCATTTCGTGGTCATGCAACGCTCCATGGGCGTCCCTGCGACCCGGTTTGCCTGGCCGGTCCTGTTTGCGATGTGCCTGGCGACAGTCCTGACCTTGCGCCACTAAAAAAACCGTCTCACATCCGCGCGACACGGGCGCGCAGGCGGTTGGCCTTTGGGTAGAGACAATCTACCTTCTCCGCATGATCGTCGAGCTTGGACATTTCACGCTGCTCCTCGCCTTTATGGTGGCCTGCGTGCAGATGATCGTGCCCCTTGTGGGGGCACATCACGGATGGCGTGGCTGGATGGCGATGGGGGAACCGGCGGCGACTGCGCAGTTCATCCTTCTCGCGTTTTCCTTCGCCGCGTTGACTTATGCCTTTGTGACATCTGATTTCTCTCTCAGGCTGGTTGTGCTGAACTCGCACACGCTGAAACCGATGATCTACAAGATTACCGGCGTTTGGGGGAACCATGAGGGTTCCATGCTCCTTTGGGTGCTGATCCTGGCGCTGTTCGGTGCGATGGCCGCCTGGTTCGGGGGCAACCTGCCACCCAAGCTGCGCGCGCGGGTGATCGCGGTGCAGGGGTCCATCGGCGTGGCGTTCCTGGCCTTCCTGATCTTCACCTCGAACCCGTTCCTACGGCTGGAGGTTCCGCCCTTTGATGGTCAGGACCTGAACCCGCTCTTGCAGGATCCCGGCTTGGCCTTCCATCCGCCGTTCCTTTACATCGGCTATGTCGGCCTTTCGCTTTCGTTCTCTTTCGCGGTCGCCGCCCTGATCGAGGGACGCGTGGACGCCGCCTGGGGCCGCTGGGTGCGGCCATGGACGCTGCTCGCTTGGGTCAACCTGACCATCGGCATCGCGCTCGGCTCTTGGTGGGCGTATTATGAGCTTGGTTGGGGCGGCTTCTGGTTCTGGGACCCGGTGGAAAACGCGTCCTTCATGCCCTGGCTTCTGGCGGCTGCGCTCTTGCACTCTGCCATCGTAGTGGAGAAGCGCGAGGCGCTGAAAAGCTGGACGATCCTACTGGCGATCCTGGCCTTTGGCTTCTCGCTTCTGGGCGCGTTCATCGTCCGCTCGGGCATCCTGACCTCGGTTCACGCTTTCGCCAATGACCCCGAACGCGGTGTCTACCTGCTCGCCATTACCGGCATCTTCACCGGCGGCGCGCTGACCCTGTTCGCGGCGCGCGCGGGCACGATGCAGGCCAAGGGCGTGTTCGGCGTGGTCAGCCGCGAAGGCGCGTTGGTCACAAACAACGTGTTGCTCGCCGTCAGCTGTTTCGTCGTCTTCATCGGCACGATCTGGCCGCTGGTGGCCGAGATGTTCTTTGACCGCAAACTGTCCGTCGGCCCGCCCTTTTTCGACGCCGCCTTCACACCGTTCATGGTCGCCCTTGCAATCGTCCTGCCCATCGGCGCGCTGATGCCCTGGAAACGCGCCAGCGTTTCGCGGGCGATGCAGCCACTTTGGGGTGTCCTCGCGCTTAGCCTTGCCGTGGGCGCGCTGGTCTGGACCCTGCAAACCGGGCGCACGATCCTGGCCCCCATCGGCGCGCTTCTGGCCTTCTGGCTGGTGGCTGGTGCTGCGGTGGATATCTGGACGCGCACCGGGCGCGGCGACATCGGGTCCAAACTGCGCCGATTGCGCAACCTGCCGCGCGCCGATTGGGGCAAGGCGGTGGGGCACGCGGGCTTCGGTATCACGGTCTTCGGTGTCGCCGCCCTGACCGCCTGGCAGATCGAGGATATCCGCGTGGCCCAGATCGGCGACAGCTATGAGGTTGGCAATTACGAGGTCACGCTGGTCGATGTGCGCGAGGTCGAAGGCCCCAACTACCTGTCGACCATGGCGTTCATCGACGTCATTGATAACGGCCGCCCGCTGGAACGCCTCACGCCCGAAAAGCGTGTCTACCCGGTGGCAGGCATGCCCACGACCGAGGCCGCGATCAACAACGGCTTCACCCGCGACGTCTATGTCGTGATCGGCGACCCGCAGGCGGGCGGTGGCTGGGCGGTGCGAACGTTCATCAAGCCCTATGCCAACTGGATTTGGGCCGGCTCGATCATCATGGCGCTTGGCGGATTGCTGAGCCTCACCGATCGCCGCTTCCGCGTGGCCGCCGGCGCGCGCAAAGCCCCCGCACAGGGCGTGCCCGCCGAATGAAACGCCTGGCGCTGATCCTGTGCCTGATTGCGGCCCCGGTTCTGGCGGTGCAACCCGATGAAGTGTTGGATAATCCGGTTCTCGAAGACCGGGCGCGCACCCTGTCCGAAGGCCTGCGCTGCCTTGTCTGCCGTAACGAATCCATCGACGAATCGAACGCAGACCTCGCCCGCGACATGCGTATTCTGGTACGTGAACGCCTGGTGGCGGGCGACAGCGACGAACAGGTCATCGCCTTCCTTGTCGACCGCTATGGCGAATACGTGCTGCTGAACCCAACGGCCACGGGCGCGAACCTCCTACTATGGCTCGCGGCGCCGGGCATGCTGCTTCTTGGCGGTGGCATCGCGGTTGTCTACTTGCGCGGCCGCGCGAAACCCGCCGCGGCCGAGACGCTGAGTGATTTGGAAAAAGAGCGGTTGGCCGAGCTTCTGAAAGACTGACGCCAGATCAGGCCTTTTCTAAACCAATCGGTTCACCTAAGACGGGTCAACCCCGAGGGAGACCCGCATCATGGACTATCAAACCATCCGCCTGCGCGTGGCTGACAACATCGCCACCCTGACGCTGAACCGCCCCGACGTGATGAACGCGCTCAACACCCAGATGCGGGCCGAGATCACCCATGCGGTCAAAACTGCCGGTGCGGAGGCGCGGGTGCTGGTGATGACCGGGGCGGGCCGGGCATTTTGTTCCGGCCAGGATCTGGGCGACCGGGCCAATGCCGCGGACCTCGATCTCGAACGCACGTTGCGCGACGAATACGTACCGATGCTGCGCGCCATTTTCGACTGTCCGATCCCCACGGTTGCCGCGGTAAACGGCGCAGCGGCAGGGGCAGGGGCCAACCTGGCGCTCGCCACAGATGTGGTAATCGCGTCAGAAGCGGCAGTGTTTTTGCAGGCCTTTACCCGGATCGGCCTGATCCCCGACGCGGGCGGTACCTATTGGTTGCCGCGCCAGATGGGATTCGCCAAGGCGATGGGGGCGGCGCTATTTGCAGAAAAGATCACCGCCCAGCAGGCCAGTGATTGGGGCATGATCTGGGAAGCCGTGCCTGAAGACATGTTTGAGGCCCATTGGCAAAGCCGTGCCGCGCATCTCGCCGCCGGCCCCACCGTCGCCTATGCCGGTGTGAAAGAGGCGCTGCGCGCAAGTTACGGCAACGATCTGGAAACGCAACTGGCGCTGGAGGCCCGCATTCAGGGGCGCAGCGGCAAGACCCGCGACTTCAAGGAAGGCGTGATCGCGTTTATGGAAAAGCGCCCTGCGCGCTACGAAGGGCGCTAGCGCCGCAGCGCCAGGTACACGCTGTCCGACCATTCGCCACCGACGCAAAACGTCCGCTCTGCGTGGCCTGTGACGTTGAACCCCACAGACTTCAGCAACCCAACCGAGCCGAGGTTTCGGGGATCAGCATCCGCCGTCAACGCCCCCGCATCCGTGGCGTCGAACAGATAGGGAATGAGCGTCTCCAACGCCTCTCGCCCCAGCCCCTGCCGCCAGAAGTCGGCGTGCAGGATGATCCCCACCTCGGCGTTCTCGTGCACACCCGCGGTGCCAATCGCCCGGCCCCCATGCTCGATTACAAAGTACAGCAAAGGATCACGCGCGGACGCGATCAGCCGGTCCAGCCACTCTTGCGTCTCACTCAGATCGGCGTGGGGCAGGCTGGACCAATAGCGCATGGTCCGCGCGTCGCTGTAGACGGCATGCAGGTCGTGCAGATCACCGGGTTCCGCCGCGCGCAGAGCCAGGCGGGCCGATGTCAGCACCGGCCTGACCGGAACGGTTTAGCGGTTCTCAACATCCACATAATCGCGGAACGTCTCGCCCACGTACAACTGACGCGGGCGACCGATCTTCAGCTGCGGATCGGCAATCATCTCTTTCCACTGCGAAATCCAGCCCACCGTGCGCGCCAGCGCGAAGATCGGCGTGAACATCGAGGTGGGGAAACCCATCGCATCCAGGATGATGCCCGAATAGAAATCGACATTCGGATACAGCTTCTTTTCCTTGAAATACGGGTCTTCCAGCGCCACCCGCTCCAATTCCTTGGCAACCTGTAGTGTCGGGTTATTCTCGACCCCCAAGAGTTCCAGCACCTCATCGGCGGACTGCTTCATCACCTTAGCGCGCGGGTCGAAGTTCTTGTAAACCCGGTGGCCAAAGCCCATCAGGCGGAACGGATCGTTCTTGTCCTTCGCGCGGGCCACAAACTCGGGGATCCGGTCGGGCGAACCGATCTCGCGCAGCATCTCAAGACAGGCCTGGTTCGCCCCACCATGGGCCGGGCCCCAAAGACAGGCCACACCCGCTGCAATACAGGCAAACGGGTTCGCGCCAGAAGACGACGCCAGCCGCACGGTCGAGGTTGACGCGTTCTGTTCGTGATCGGCATGCAGCGTGAAGATCCGGTCCATCGCACGGCTGAGGATCGGGTTCACTTCATAGTCTTCCGCCGGAACGGCAAAACACATGCGCAGGAAGTTGCCCGCATAGTCCAGATCGTTGCGCGGATACACAAACGGCTGGCCGATGGAATACTTGTAAGCCCAGGCCGCAATCGTCGGCATCTTGGCGATCAGGCGGATCGAGGCAACTTCACGTTGCCAGGGATCCTGAATATCGGTCGAGTCCGGATAAAACGCCGACATCGCGCCCACCACACCGACCATAATCGCCATCGGATGCGCATCGCGCCGGAACCCGCGGAAGAAGTTCTGCATCTGCTCATGCAGCATCGTGTGCATGGTGACGCGGTTCTCAAAATCCTCCAATTGCTCGGCGGTCGGCAGTTCGCCGTAAAGCAGCAGGTAGCACACTTCGAGGAAATGCGATTTCTCGGCCAGCTGGTCGATGGGATAGCCGCGATGCAGAAGCTCGCCCTTTTCCCCATCAATATAGGTGATCGTGGAATCGCAAGATGCGGTCGAGGTGAATCCGGGGTCATAGGTGAACACGTCGCCCTGACCGTAAAGCTTGCGGATATCAATGACGTCGGGGCCCGCCGTGGGCGACATGATTGGCAAATCCAATTTCTTGTCACCAAAGGTCAGCGTGGCGGTTTTCTGTTCGTGCAAGGTGTCGGGCATGTCTTCGCGGTCCTTCCGTATCAGGGGCAAAGGTCATCGCCCCATCCGTGTCTGGTCCCCTGGAAAGCGGGGGTGGTCGGGCCGGTTCAGCCAGCCGCGTCGTTCAGGCGGGCAAGGGTTTCGTCCTGCCCCAATACCAGCATCATATCATAGACGCTCGGCGTGACGCTGCGGCCTGCAAGCGCGGCCCGTATGGGGGCGGCGAGCTGTCCGAATTTAAGCTCTTTTGCCTCGGCCAGCCCATTCAGGGCTTGCTCCAAT
>JBCBPV010000063.1:0-21378 GCA_039820585.1 Pseudomonadota bacterium | reverse complement strand
GATCACATCGGCGACCGAGCGCACGCGCCCATCATCGGTGAACCAGTTCAGGATCAGCCCCACGATCAACCCGCCAATGATCGGGATAATCAGAATGTGATACCACTCCAGCGTTTCTGCAAACGAGTGGATCATCTTGATGTCTTCGGCCCCGTACACCGTGGCCTGCAACCATTCGATCCCCCTGCGGAAAAACAGCGCCGCAAAGCCCGCCGCCGTCCCGATCAGCAAAGCAATGAACCAGAATTGCAGCTGGCCGGGCCCTTCGTCGCGCAGGGTTTCCCAGCCATTGCGGCACATGCCGGCAATCTCGGATATCTGTCCCCTGATCTGGCCTGGGCGTGAGCCTTGGTCCATGGTGTCCCGCTTGCCGGGCGGCGTCTCGTCCCTTCCCCCGGCTGCCGGCTTGGCCTAGGGTCGCGGCCGGACCGCAGCCGGGGAGGAACGTGGTGACCGTCCAGACCGCAATGCCCGAGTTATCCACAGTGTTAGGCGAACGGCTCAGCCTGTCCAAGGCCGATCTCGCCGCACATGGCACGAGCGAGACCTATTTCGCCCCTGCACCACCCGATGCGGTGGCCTATCCTGAGACCACCGAAGAGGTCGCCCAGATAGTGCGGATCTGCGCGGCCCACGGCACGCCAGTGATTCCCTGGGGCACGGGCACCTCGCTCGAAGGCCACGCTTTGGCGCTGGCGGGGGGCGTGACGGTGGATTTCAGTCGGATGAACACGGTGCTGGCGGTGAACGCCGACGACATGGATTGCGTGGTGCAACCCGGCGTGACCCGCGAGGCGCTGAATGAAGAGCTGCGCACAACCGGCCTGTTCTTCCCCATCGACCCCGGCGCCAATGCAGCACTGGGTGGCATGGTCGCCACGCGCGCCAGCGGCACAACTGCGGTGCGTTACGGCACCATGCGCGACAACGTGATGGGGTTGCAGGTGGTGCTGGCCGATGGTCGGGTGATCCGCACAGGCACACGGGCCCGCAAATCCTCGGCGGGCTACGATCTGACGGCGCTCTTTGTCGGCTCTGAGGGAACACTAGGGCTGATGACCGAACTCACCCTCAAACTCCACGGACAGCCAGAGGCGATCTCAGCCGCCGTCTGCGCCTTCGACAGCGTGGAGGATGCGGTCAACACGGTGATCTCCACCATCCAGATGGGCATCCCCATGGCGCGCATCGAACTGCTCGATGCCGCCACCGCACAAAGCTTCAACGCCTATTCCGGCGCCGATTTCCCGCAAAAGCCCCATCTGATGCTTGAATTCCACGGCTCTGACAGCGCCGTGGCCGAAGACGCCCGCCGCTTTGGCGAGGTCGCCGCAGAGTTCGGGGCCACCGGCTTCCAACGCGCCGAACGGGCCGAGGATCGCAACCGCCTGTGGTCCATGCGCCACCAGGCCACCTACGCAATCAAGGCGCTGCGTCCCGGCGCAGACATCCTGGTGACCGACATCTGCGTCCCGATTTCCGAACTTGCCCGTGCGGTGGATGAGACCGCAGCAGACATCGCCGCCGCCTCCATCCCCGGGCCGATCCTGGGCCATGTGGGCGACGGAAATTTCCATGCGCTGCTGCTGGTCGATCCAAACGCGCCAGAGGAACTGGACGAGGCCAAGCGCATCTCGGACCGGATGGTCGAACGGTCGCTAAGGCTGGGCGGCACCGCCACGGGCGAGCATGGCGTGGGCGTCGGCAAACTGGATTTCATGGAGCGCGAGCACGGCCCCGCCTGGGGCATCATGGGCGACGTGAAAAAGGCGCTCGATCCGCAAAACATCCTCAATCCCGGCAAGGTTGTGCGCGTGAATTGAGGACGGCAACGAGGGGCCGCCTGCCCCTCGCGCTCCCCGGGGATACTTCTTGACCAAAGAGACATATCTTTGGTCCCCAAATATCCCGGGGGGCCGCCAACGGCGGCGGGGGCAGCGCCCCCTGCCCCACCCGATCCGGGGGTGACGGCCAAGCTGCCTTCCGCTAAGACCGGCGGACCTCAGACATAGAGCACAGCCATGGACCGCATCCTCATCACCTCGGCGATCCCTTACATCAACGGGATCAAGCATTTGGGCAACCTCGTGGGCTCGCAACTGCCCGCCGACCTTTATGCCCGCTACATGCGTGCCCGCGGCCACGAGGTGCTGTTTCTGTGTGCCACCGACGAGCATGGCACCCCGGCAGAGCTGGCGGCCGCCAAGGCTGGCAAGCCGGTGGCCGAATACTGCGCCGAGATGTGGCAAGTGCAGAAGGATCTCTCAGATGGGTTTGGGCTGTCCTTCGACAAGTTCGGACGCTCCTCTTCGCCCCAGAACCACGCGCTGACCCAGCACTTCGCCGGGCGGCTGGCCGAGGCCGGGCTGATCGAGGAAGTGAGCGAGCGGCAGGTCTACTCCAACGCCGATGGGCGGTTTTTGCCGGATCGCTATATCGAGGGGACCTGTCCCAATTGCGGCTATGAGCGCGCGCGGGGGGACCAGTGTGAGAATTGTACCAAGCAGCTGGACCCCACCGACCTGATCGAGCCGCGCAGCGCGATTTCGGGGTCCACCGATCTGGAGGTGCGGGAAACCACGCATCTCTACCTAAAGCAGCGATCGCTGCGCGGCGAGTTGTCGGAGTGGATCGACAGCAAGACCGATTGGCCGATCCTGACAACGTCAATTGCCAAGAAATGGCTGAACGACGGCGACGGGTTGCAGGATCGCGGGATCACCCGGGATCTCGATTGGGGGGTGCCCGTGCGCAAGGGTACCGAACCCTGGCCGGGGATGGAGGACAAGGTCTTCTATGTCTGGTTCGATGCGCCGATCGAATACATTGCCTGCGCCAGGGAATGGACAGATTCGACCGGGCGCCCGGATGCCGAGTGGGAACGCTGGTGGCGGATCGACAAGGGTGCCGATGACGTGCGCTATGTCCAGTTCATGGGCAAGGACAACGTGCCGTTCCATACGCTCAGCTTCCCGGCCACGATCATAGGGTCCGGCGAGCCATGGAAGCTCGTGGATTACATCAAGTCGTTCAATTACCTGAACTATGACGGCGGCCAGTTCTCGACATCCCAGGGCCGTGGCGTGTTCATGGATCAGGCGCTGGAGATCCTGCCAGCGGATTACTGGCGCTGGTGGCTCTTGTCCCACGCGCCGGAAAACTCCGACAGCGAGTTCACGTGGGAAAATTTCCAGGCCTCGGTGAACAAGGATCTGGCCGATGTGCTGGGCAATTTCATAAGCCGGGTGACCAAGTTCTGCCGGTCGAAATTTGGTGAGGCGGTGCCGGAAGCCGGCGAATACGGCCCGCAGGAAGCCGCGCTGATCGCCGATCTGACCACCCGCATCCGCCAGTACGAGGCGCATATGGAGGCCATTGAAGTGCGCAAGGCCGCGGGCGAATTGCGCGCCATCTGGGTCTTGGGCAACGAATACCTGCAAGAGGCCGCGCCCTGGGCCGCGTTCAAGGAAGACCCCGACCGCGCGGCGGCGGTGGTGCGGCTGTCGCTAAACCTGATCCGGGTCTATGCGGTACTGTCGGCGCCCTTCATCCCGGATGCGGCGGCGCGGATGTTGGCGGCGATGAACACGCTCGACACCGCGTGGCCCGAAGATGTGGCAGCGGCATTGAATGCCTTGCCTGCGGGGCATGGGTTCACCGTGCCGGATGTCCTGTTTGCAAAGATCGCCGATGAAGAGAGGGAAGGCTGGGCCGCACGGTTTGCAGGCGCGCGCGCGGCCTAACCCCGCCGCTGCTTGAACCGATCCGTCGTCAGCGCCTCACCCGTCAGCTCGATCTTCTGCGGGATCTTGTAGGGCTCCAACACGCCCGTCAGATTCTGACGCAGTGCGATGCGCACTTGAGATGGCGTTGCAGCCGGGTCTTTCATCTTGATCTTCGCGCACACGCTCGCGCCCAGCATCGGGTGCGGTTTGCCGTAGACCGCCACGTCATCAACCCCGTCCATGGCGCGGATCGCGTTTTCAACCTCGGCGGGGAACACCTTTTGCCCGCCCACATTGATGATATCGCTCTCTCGCCCCTGGAACTGCACCAGGTTGCCGCGCACCTTTACCCGGTCACCGGTCTTGTACCACCCGTCTTCGGTAAAGGGCGTGGGCGCGTTGAGATAGCCCAGCATCGCGGTCTTGGTTTTCACCTCAAGCAGGCCATCGCGGATGCGCCAGGTCTCACCTTCCGTGCCCAGGTCAATCCAGCGCGATGAATTGCTTTCCGACCGGGATTTCAGCGCCCCGATCTCTGACGTGCCGTATTTCTGGATCAACCGCACATCAGGCGACAGTGTCGCACCGACCCGGTCCAGCACGTTCTGCGGCATCATCTCGGCACCATAGGTGACGATCTTCAGGCTCGACAGATCATGGGCATCCGCCGCGCCGGTCAGCAGCATCATGTTCAGAAACGACGGCGCGGTGGGCAAAACCTCGACCTGGTGATCCTCGATCAAGGTGGTCACTGCCTCGGGGCTGCGATCTTTCGCGCACACGATGGTAGAGGTGTTGGACAGGCAATAAAGCAGCGTATCGACACCCGCGATATGGTCGAACAGCAGGAAAGCCAGCGTGCGCATGTCCTTGCCGGGGGTGTGGAACTTGGTCAGAAGACGCTCCACATCGTGCAACGCGCCTTTTGAGGTGCCGCTTGTGCCGGACGAGAAGATGATCAATCCGGGGTGATGGGCAGTGCGCAGGCGCTCATAAAGCGCACAGTCCGAATGGCCGGGGCCGGGCAAGATCGCGTCATGGTCAATCGAGATTGCGGCCTCGGCCACCCGCGCGAACTCAGCCGCCTTTTCCTCACTCGTGGGTGCAACGGGGGACACGATGGCGTCGCGCGACCACAGCGCCAGAAGCCAGGCGGCGGCATCGAGCCCGAAATCACCATGCAGCTGGACAGAGGTGCCCTCACCAATGCCCGCAGCATCCAGGCGATCTATCCGCTCCGCGATGGCGCGGCGCAGATCGGCATAGGTGGATGTCCGATCCGCTTCGATGAAGGCAGGCTTTTCGCCTGCATTCTCAAAGCGTTCAATCAGGAAATCCACCGCCCCCGTCACAGGTCACACCCCGCCGAGGTAGATCGTCTGCCCGGTCACGAAGTCTGAGCGGTCATCCAGGAAGAAATCGCAGACGTTCAGCACATCGTCCATCGTGCCATAGCGGTTGATCGCCTGGCGCGCGATCAGCGCGGTCATCTTCTCTTCCGGCACGGACCCCACCAGATCGGTGGGCACCGGCGTGGGCCCAACGGCGTTCACGGTGATCCCCATCTCAGCTACTTCACGCGCCAGCACTTCTGTCAACGACACAACCGCAGCCTTCGACGCGGCATACACCGCCTCCCCTTCCAGCTTCAGGGGTGTGGCGACCGTGGCAAAGTTGACGATGCGGCCGAACTTCTTGCGGCCCATCAGCTTCGCCGCCTCGCGGCAGAACAGGAAAGTTCCGAAAACGTTGGTCTGAAACACCCGCTCCATCGTGGACCCCGGCGTCAGAAGCGCATGGTTCATCGAGGCGATGCCCGCGTTGTTGAGCAGCGCATCCAGCCCGCCATGGTCGCGGCGCACCTGCTGCATCATCTTCACAACTGCGCGTTCGTCCGACACATCCAGCTCATAATGGCTGTAGCGCGGGTGATCGAGGTCACTCGCCCCCCGCGAACAGCCCACGACCGTCCAGCCACGCTCCAGAAAGGTTTCGGCAAGAAACAGGCCGATGCCCTTCCGGGTGCCGGTGATCGCGATGATCTTGGGATCACTCATGCCGCGGCGCCGTCTTCGGCTGACACTTCAACCGCGTATTCCGCCAACGCGCGCAGCGACCGGTAGGGGCTGCGCTTGCGCGACATCGCCGATTCCGAGGCCAGCACCATGTCTTGGCCCGTCTCATCGGCGATATGCGCCTCGGCCGCCATGACCACATTCACCAACCCGATGGAATCGAGCGCGCTGCCATCGCCGAACAGAACCGCATCGGGATCATCCGAGATCTGTTTGTCCGCATCGAGCGTCATGTTCATTTCGGCCACCGCGTTCTTCACAGCAGTCAGGGCCTGTTCCAGTTCAATTGCCATTCTCAGAAGTCTCTTTCACGCTCATGGGGTGGTCGGGTCACGCGCCGGCGGCGGGCGGGGGTGTGTCGGTTTTCTTGGGCAGCACGCGGGGCGGCGGGGTGAACACGGTGCGATCCGACGGGATGTCGGTCATCACCACGCAATTCGGGCCGATGGACACGTTATCGCCAATGGTCACGTTGCCCACGATAACGCAGCCCACGCCAAACGACACGCCATTGCCCACCACGGGCCCCTCTTTATGTGTCCATTCCACACCAGAGCCCAGCGTCACGCCCTGGCGGAAAATGCAATCATCGCCGATACGCGCCCATTTATGGATGACGATCCCATGCTGATGCCCGATCTGGTTGCGCCGCCCCATCTGAACGGTGCGTTCCAATTCCACACCATAGAAATTGCGGCAAAACAGGTGGCCCAGCGTATAGAGAGGTTTCAAAAGCATGCGCATCGGGCGGCGGCAGGTTTCGGCATATACGCCGATCCTATGCACCCAAAGCGCCTGCAGACCCGCAGAGGTCCATTTGCGCCCATGCGTCTGGAAGTCTTCCTTCAGAAGCGTCCACAGGCCCACGTCGCGCACAAGGTCTTTTTCCGTGCGTTCGCCGGCTGAGATGCCGCTAAACTCGGCCATACTGATACTGTTCAAACGCTAACCCGCAATACCTGATGCGGCCCCCTTACACGTCTCGTGACTGCTCTCGCTCCCCTTGTGTTCACTATATGGCTGCGCTCAAGTCCAGCAATAATTGGCCGGATCGGCGAGGGTGATGGGACAACCATGCGCGAATAGCGCCGCGCTGCTTCGCTCTAGCGCAACCGAAGGTGGATTGCAGTCTGAGACGCTTCTCGTTTTGAGGGCGCGTGCCCGGGCCGGGCGCGGGGATCGCACTGGCGTCATTCAGGCTGAGGATACCTTCTCCAGCCCCTTGAAAACCGGATGGAAAGCGCGTGCTGCGTCGTTGAGTGCCTCGGGTGCGTCACCCGATGTCCGACGATGGGGTAGCCGTCGCTTTCAACTCTTCGCAGGATAAGCCGGGCGCCGGGCCCATCACGTCTTAGGGGAAAATTCACCAAATTTTCTCACCCAATCGCTCGCGGCCCAACGAAGCAAAAGTATCGGGACAACTGATCGCCCGCGCGACGTACTGTTTCCGAAGGCTGTGCGCGCCGGAAGACTCAGCAATCCGTGCCAATCACGCGCCCACGGCAGACGTGCGCCACGCCAGAGAGCTGTAGTTGCAAAGTGCTGGACCGATAAAGTGTTGAGCCATATCCCAAAAAAGGGAAAGCGCCGGAGACACAAAGTCTCCGACGCCCCGGGTCAATCTTAAACCAACAAACTCATACCCCCTTACCCAAGGTCAATATAAACCAATTTTCAGAGGTATTTCCAGCACTACGGCGTCAATTTCCGCTAGATTGTGAATTGTTTCGCGTCAGGTGCTGTTTTTGCGGGCAAATTTCTGGGGATAACTTTTTAGATCTCCAGATCGTCCGCCGTTTTTCCCGATTCAATCGCTTCACGATACCAACCGGGCTGACGGCCCTTGCCCGACCAGGTGATCTCAGGGTTTTCGGGATGGCGATATTTCGGTGGAAGCTTCTTGCCAGACGCTTTTGCCGGCTTGTCGGCGCCCAGCACATCCGCAAGGCTCAGCCCATATTTCTTTGCCGCAGACTCTGCCGCGACCCGCGCCGCCTTCAGATTTTCAATCGTCTTCTTCTCAATCGCCTTTTCAACGTCTTTTGCCAATGCTTCCAAATCGGCGACACTTAAGCCATTCAAGTCGATTTTCTTTTTCACTGCTGCCTCCCTTGATAATCAGCGCTTAGTCACGAAAATACCTACTGCCTTTTCGAGCCAACTCACGCCTTAAGTCCTACTCGTGGAAAGGTCAATTGAAACCGATGAATGGGGTTGGGAATAAACCGCGTATCTTTACGATCAAACTCGGGTCCGGATCATGAATTGCGCATCCTCAACACAGGCATTGGCCATGTATTACGCCATTCGGTTAATCCGCTAAACGGCGCATTGCTCGCGTATTCCTATTGCGGGCAAACGGACTGGAAAACACCGGGCAGGTGCGCGGGGCACCGCCCGGTGCCTACTCGCTCACTCACTATCGACACCCTTCCACTCACCATACAGAGCCCCAATACGCGTGCTCCGCCACGGGGGTTGGATCACACGGATACCGGGCCGCTTCAGGGCAAGGAGCGGTCGAAGAAGGACGATTTTGTGCCTGTGGCTTTGGGGCCATGCTAACTGACAGGGGCGTTTTCGGTGCAAAACGGGAAACAATCCGCACCCATGTTTCCCAGTTTCCGCAGAAAACGCAGGGGTTTGCCGCGGGGCGTGTTTCTGAACCGGCAACAGCCGGATGCGCGGTTGCCAGACCACCGCGCCCAGCTGCGATGCAACAATTCACGGGTTTCCCCATCTGCCGACACGACAGACCAACGGTCGGCAAGTCCGCTGATTTGCCGCGCCGCGCAGGCGGCAACACACTTGCCACCAGGCCCTGACGATTCGCCGAAACCCTTCCTCGCCAGCAATCTGCGGTATCCAATTCCCCCAAATCACTTCAACAAGGGCCCGCTACGGGAACAATCGCGCCGCCCGACGCTCCAGCCCGCAACACCGGGCCCACGCGATGCCTGCCGCGCGCACATAACCAAGCTCGGCCATGCACGCAGACGCGGCCCCATTCGGCCAAGCCAGCCAAACGCACGCCACCAATCGCCACGCACCCAACACCACCCAACACCCTGAAAACCCGTCAGAAACGAACGCTGGTACCCGCGGCCGGACTCGAACCGGCACGGCCTTTCGGCCTGGGGATTTTAAGTCCCCTGTGTCTACCATTCCACCACGCGGGCCTTTCGGCTCAAGCGCCAATCCTGCCCGGCGCCCAGCCTTTTTCCGCCCTAGCAACTCGGCAAGGCCGGGGGCAAGGGCGATTTACGGTGCGAAAACCCGGCGCGCAGGTCGCGAGAGGCTTGGCAAATCTCCGCTCACTTGGTGGAATATCGCCCAAACGCCCATTCGACGCCGCAAGGACCGCCTGACATGACCGCCACGATGAACACCGCCGCCCTTCTCGCCGCCGAGCAGGAACAGGTCGACAACGCGCTTTATCGGCTCTTGTGGCAGGCGCGGGTGATGAAGAAACACCTTAAGATCGCAAAGGCCCCCACGCTTGAAGGGCGCTTCTGGGGCGATGCGCCGAATTCCCCCTACGCCAAAGGGTTAAGCACCATTGGTGAGGTCACGGCCCCCGGCACCGATCAGACGCTGTTGCAACACAGCATCCCCGAAAAGGACTATACCGATGCGGTGCCGCCAAAGACGTTTCACAAGAATGTCTACTACTCGCAAAACGGGTTTGCCTGGACACGCGGGCAGTTGGATCAATCGCTGTCAATCATGCTGCCCCGCACCATCGGTCGGGTCTGGCGCGAACGCCCCACCAAGCCCGCAAAGGTGATCGAGACCGGCACCATCATCGCGTGTGAGCATCCCTATACCTATGGCGACTGGATTTTCGAGCATCTGATGTGCATCGCCCATGCCGGTGATTTTCCCCAACCCCTCTTCCTGCCCGGCTGGATCGGGGACCGGGGCTATGTGAAGCGCGATCTTGATCGGTTGGGAGTCGACTACATTTCCACCGACGGCCCGGTGCGGATTAAAAACGCCTGCGTCTTGCACAAACAGAACCCAGGCGCGCTTTTGAAGGCCGCCGACACCGTGGCGTTCCGCAAGCTCTTCGGCGTGGAAACCGGCGCGCCCACGCCGGGGCGGATCCTTTATCTGTCCCGCGACGGCATCAACAGCGACCAGGTCAAGAAAGACCGCGACTATAACAGCGCTGCCATCGCGAAGATCGTCGAGGAACTGGGCGGCCAGACCATCTGGACCGGCGACAAGGGGCTGGATGACTACGTCGCGCTCGCCTCAGAAGCCGATATCGTGATCGCCGATCACGGGGCCGCGTTGCTCAACATGATGGCCTGGCACCCCCGCGTGGTGATCGAGATCTTCGATGACGCCTGGTGGAGCCGCTGCTTCGTCTTCCTCAGCCAGGCCTGCGGCGTCGACTATCACGGCGCGCTACGCACCAAGGGCCGCAGCGAGGATGAGCTGCGCCACCTCGTGCACGCCCATCTGGCGAATGCTAAAGCTCTTGCCCCGGCGGCTCCCTAAGCAACCCACGCTCGGGGATCCACGGGTTCAGGTCCAGCGCCGCCCGCAGATAGGTCTGCGCCTCATCCTCCCGCCCCAGCTGGATCAGCGTCAGCGCCAGCCCTGACAACGCGCCCACGTGATCGGGGGTGATCGCCAGCGTGCGTTCCAGATCGATGCGGGCCTGTTCGGGCTCTCCGCTGAGGAAATAGATGAAGGCGCGCTGGTTGTACCCTTCGGCATAGTCGGGACAGTAGGCCACCAACCCGTCAAACGCCCGGATCGCCGCCAGGTAATCGCCATAGCGCCGGGCGGTCATGCCCTGGGCCAATAACTCCTGCGCGGCGGCGTCCGGCGCGGTGGTCCAGATCGCCCACATCTTGTCCGATGCCGCCCGCCCCAACATCTCATTGGGCGCAGTGCGCGCTTCATCGAACAGAACCGCAAACTCCTCCGACCGTTCGGGCAATGCCGGGCAGGCAACCGCGGCAGGGGCGATAAGGGCAAGGGGCAACCAGATCCAGTGCATGTCCTAGGAAAGAGGCCGTCACCGCCCCCTGTCAAGCACCCCTGCCCCAGATCACCGCTTGACCTTCGCCCCCACCGCCCCCAGCCTTCGCGCCATGTTACCAATCCGCGACCACAACCCGTCCGAACGGACGCCCTACATCACCTACACGCTGATCGCGATCAACGTGATCGTGTTCCTCAGCTATTGGCCCCTGTTCCAGGACCCCCGCGCCCTGGCCGCGTTCTTTGACACCTACGGGCTGGTCCCACGGGATTCCGGCGATGAGGAACTCACCTACGTGACGTCGATGTTCCTCCATGGCGGGCTGATGCATATCGGCGGCAACATGCTGTTTTTGTTCATCTTCGGCGACAACCTGGAAGATGAGATGGGCCACCTGCCGTTCTTGGGCTTCTACCTCGCCGGCGGGATCGGTGCCGCCCTGTTCCAGGTGATGGCCGACCCCGGCAGCCCCGTGCCCATGGTCGGCGCCTCCGGCGCCATCGCCGGCGTCATGGGCGGCTACCTCCTCCTCTTCCCCAAGGCGCGCGTCGATATCCTGCTGATCCTCATCATCATCTTCCGCGTCTTCCCCGTGCCCGCCTGGGTGATGCTCGGCCTCTGGTTCGGCCTACAGCTTTTCAACGGGCTCGGCGCCACGCCCGGCACAGGCGGGGTCGCCTATTGGGCCCATGCGGGCGGGTTCATCGTGGGCTTCCTGCTCACAATCCCGATCTGGCTGAAACGCGGCGGCACCGCCTTCTGGCGGCGCACCGAAGGCCACCCGCCCCACCCCGAGGCGCGCTACCGCATGGTGCGCACATCTGTGCCAACCACGAGGCGGCGATGACCCCGATGAAAGCCACCTGCCACTGCGGCGCGGTGGAACTGGAAGTGACACTCACCGACGGGCTCAACACCGCGCGGCGCTGCGACTGCTCATTCTGCGCCCGGCGCGGCGCGATTGCGGTCTCGGCGCCGTTGGACGGGGTGCGGGTGGTGAAAGGCGCCGACAAGCTCAGCCTCTACCAATGGGGCACAAACACCGCGAAGCACTACTTCTGCGCGGTCTGCGGGATCTACACCCACCACCAGCGCCGCTCAAACCCCAATGAATACGGGATCAACGTGGCCAACCTCGACGGCATAAACCCCCGCGACATGGGCCACGTCGCCTGGAGCGACGGCATCAACCACCCCTCCGACCGCTAGCATTCTTTGGTCGAGAAATATCCCGGGGTCTGGGGCAGCGCCCCAGCCGGTCAGCCCCGGATCACCCCGGCAAACGCATCGAACACGTTGCCATTGGCCGCAATCAATGACCCGGTGTCGAGCAAATCGTCATCCCGATCCAAGGCCTCGATCAGCCCCCCCGCCTCACGCACCAACAGCACGCCCGCCGCGATGTCCCAGGCGTTCAGCCCACGCTCCCAATAGCCCTCGTACCGGCCCGCCGCGACATAGGCGAGGTCCAGCGCCGCCGCCCCAAACCGCCGCACACCCGCCGTCGATGGCAACAGCCGCGCCAGATCCTGCAGCGTCTCGGGCAGGTCCGGCCGCCCGCCAAAAGGCAGGCCCGTGGCAAACACACATTCGATCATCACTCGGCGGTCCGACACCCGCAGGCGCTGATTGTTGATCCAGGCGCCCTGCCCCTTCTCGGCCATGAACATCTCGTCCTTGACCGGGTCGAACACTACCCCCGACACGATCTCACCCTTATATTCCAAGGCAATCGACACCGCCCAATGGGGCAGCCCGTGCAGGAAGTTGGTCGTGCCATCCAGCGGGTCCACGATCCAACGGCGCGTGGGGTCCTTGCCCTCCACCGGATCGCTTTCCTCACCCAACCAGCCATAATTCGGGCGCGCGCCCATCAGGTCTTCGCGGATCATCGCCTCTGCCGCGATATCGGCCCGGCTGACGAAATCGCCCGCGCCTTTGGACGACACCTGAAGGTTCTCGACCTCGCCGAAATCCTTGACCAGCGACCGCCCGGCCCGGCGCGCCGCCTTGATCATGATGTTAAGATTGGCCGACCCTTGCATCGCGCGCCCCTTTGGCAAATCAGGCCGCGCGTATACGGGAGGCTCCGGTGAATGCCAAGCAGGGTTCAGATCAGACGACCCGGCAGGTCCACCTCATCGCAAGTCAGCCAATCCAACGCCCGCGCGCCCTGGGCCCCGCGAAAGTGTCGGGCGACCGGCGCAAAGCGATATTTCCCGATCAGTTCCATATACCTGTCGATAAACCGCGCTGTATCGGGGTCGGCAGTGACATAGGCTTGGCGGCCGCGTTTGACATTGCGATAGCTGCGGTCCAGCACAATCGCTGCCCGAATGAACTCGTCGCCCAAACCCCGGACATCCATCTCGGTCAGATCGTAGAACATCGGCAGCATGGGACGGTCACCCATTTTCAGCGACAGGTCATCCAGAAATGACCTGATGTCGTCTATGTGCGGCACATCGGTCAAGATCACACGCAACACCGGCCCGATGTCGAAAATCTCCCAAGAGATTGGCATGAAGCGTCCCCCCCAACAGAAAGTGATCGCATAATTTTTGTGCGACTCAAATACCGCCATGTCGCATGTCGCACGACAGCACAATACTTTATGTTTGCGCGCGCAAAATTACGCTGCGTCGCAAGCCGATATCAGGCAGCGGGTTGCGGTGTCTGGCGTTGCAATTTCACAGGCTCCGTCCGCGCCAGGCGCAACAGATGCGCCATAAACGGCTTTATGGTCTCAACGCTGCGCGTGGCCGCAAACAGCCGCCGCGTCAGCCCGCCTTTGGTCAAGGGCCGCGTCACGTAGTCGGAATTGTAACGCACCTCGCGCACCACCCAATCGGGCAACACCGCCACCCCGCGATTGGACGCCACCAGAAGCAGGATCACTGCCGTCAGCTCCACCTGCCGCACCGCCGCAGGCTCCACCTTCGCCGGTGTCAGAAGCTGGCTGAACACATCCAGCCGCGCCCGGTCCACCGGGTAAGAGATCAGCGTCTGCCCCCGGAAATCCGCCGCCTCGACAAAGGGTTTGTCCGCCAGCGGATGTTGGGCCGAGGCGACAAACACCGGCTCGTAGTCAAAAAGCGGCGTGAAATCGACACCGTCCAATGCCTCGGGATCCGACGAGATCACCAGATCCACCTCTTCACGCCCCAGCGCCGGCAACGCATCGAACGCAAGCCCCGGTCGGATATCCACATCCACCTCGGGCCAGGCCTTGCGGAACGCCTCCAGCACCGGAAACAGCCATTCGAAACAGGCGTGGCACTCAATCGCGATATGCAACCGCCCGGTCTTGCCCGATTGCAGCCCCGCGAACTCGGCCTCCAAGGCATCAATCTCAGGCAGGATCCGATCCGCCGCCGCCAGAAGCCGCATCCCCGCCGCGCTCAGCTTCAAGGGCTTCGACCGCCGCACGAACAGCTCAACCCTCGCCTGCGCCTCGATCCCCTTGACCTGATGGCTCAGCGCCGATTGCGTCAGGTTCAACAGATCCGCCGCCCGTGCCAACCCCCCGGCCTGGTGGATAGCGCGGATGGTGCGCAGGTGGCGAAATTCGATATGCATGTGATCCTCATAATCGTGTTGAAGATTATGAATTTGTCTCACATCGCCGCAGATGGGACAAGGTGGCTCCCTCAACAAAGGTCTGCCCATGCCCGCCCCCCGCATCTCGTTCGAATTCTTCCCGCCCCAATCGCTAGAGGCATCGTTCCGCCTCTGGGACACCGTGCGCACACTCGCACCGCTCGACCCCCGCTTCGTCTCGGTCACCTACGGCGCGGGCGGCACCACGCGGGACCTGACGCATGAGGCGGTGCAGACCATCGGCGACCATTACGGGCTAAATGTCGCCGCGCACCTGACCTGCGTGGCCGCCACCAAGGACGAAACCCTTGCCATCGCCGACCGCTACGCCGCGGCGGGCGTCACCGAAATCGTGGCCCTGCGCGGCGATCCCCCAAAAGGCACCGGCGCGTTCCGACCCCATCCCGGCGGCTTCACCGACGCCTGCGACCTGATCACCGCGCTGGCCGCGCGCGACCAGTTCCACATCCGCGTCGGCGCCTACCCAGAGCCTCACCCCGAAGCCGCCGACACCGCCGCAGACGTGGCCTGGCTCAAGCGCAAGATCGATGCCGGCGCAGATTCCGCGATCACCCAGTTCTTCTTCGAGGCTGACACCTTCTTCCGCTTCCGCGACGCCTGCGTGGCGGCGGGCATCGACGCGCCCATCATCCCGGGCATCCTGCCCATTGAAAACTGGCGCGGCGTCCAGAAATTTGCCACCCGCTGCGGCGCGCGCGTGCCGGGCTGGCTCGCCGATGCATTCGAGAAGGCCGAACGCGACGGCCGCAGCGACCTGCTCGCAACCGCGGTCTGCACCGAGCTCTGCTCTGACCTCCTGGAAGGCGGCGCCCGCGACCTGCACTTCTATACCCTCAACAAGCCCGGCCTGACCCGCGAAGTGGCCCATGCCCTGGGTCTCGCGCCCGAGGTGACGTTGGAGAAGGTGGCCTGACCGGCCATTGCCGCCGCACCACCGCCCGCCTAGGCTCGCCCCATGGCCGACCCGCGCAAGATGTCGGGGCTGGAGTTCCTCACAGCCCTGAAAAACGGTGAAATCCCACCGCCCGCAATGGCGCAGACCCTGGGGTTTGTGCCCTCAGAGATGGCCCATGGCACGATCACCTTCCAAGCCACCCCAACCAAGGCGGTCCTGAACCCCATGGGCGCCGTGCATGGCGGCTGGTACGGCGCGCTTCTGGATACCGTGATGGGCTGCGCCGTGCAGACCACGCTGCCACCGGGCCGCATCTACACAACGCTTGAGTACAAGGTGAACCTCACCCGTGCGATCCCGCCGGGCATACTGGCCGCGGCCGTGGGCACGGTGCAGCATTCCGGCCGCTCCACCGCCGTCGCTCAAGGTGAAATCAGGGGCGTTGAAGACGGCAAGCTCTATGCCACAGGCTCCACCACCTGCATCCTGATGGACGCAGCCTAGGCCCCTCTTTGGCCCCGAAATATCCCGGGGGAAGGCCGGAGTTACTCCGGACTGGGGGCAGCGCCCCCATCATCACCGTCAAATTCCTGCGCCACATGGCGGCTGGGCAGACGGCGCGCGTGATAGCTGTCAAGCGCGGTGGGATGGATCGCCTCGGTCGGATCCTGTCCCACCCGGCGGCGGCTGCGCAACAGGAAGATCTTGCCCCAACTGCGCCAGGTGCCAGACGAGGGCGCGGTGGGATCGGTCGGATACCGCGCGCGCCAATCAGGCGGCAGGCGCAGGCCACAGCGCTCCGCCTTGCCCAGCATCCAGGTCAGCGGGATGTTCGACATCGGCCGCGCGTTCAAAAACCCCGCAAGCTGTCCGCCCACATCGCCATGGCTGCCCCTGAACCAGACCTGTTCCACATGGCCCGGCCAATCGGGCTGATGCGCCCAGAGAACGGGGGTGAAGGCATCGCGCGTCTCATGCAACGCCAGCGCGTGATAGCCATGCCGGACAGATCTGCCCAGCGTGTGGTTGTGAAACGCATGCGCCTTCTCCGCCCAGCGCCAGACCACCGGCGCGCGAAAGCCCAGCGCCTTGACCGTATCCCAAACCCCCACCATCTCGATGGGCGCCTCGCGGTGGCACCGGGCCGCGCGAAAGATGCGGGCCGCATTGCTGCCCGCACCGCGCTCATAATAGCGATAGGCCAGGCGAATGTTGCTTTCCGTGGCGTAGTCGGCGCGCAGAAGGCCCACCCGGTCGATCACACCCGCCAGCGAGCGCACCGCATAGGCCCCGCGAGAATAGCCCAACAGAAAGATCCGGTCGCCAGGGCGATAGCGCGAGGCAAGGATGCCATAAACCCTGCGGATCTGGCGGTTGATCCCGCGCCCTTCGATCACATCGAGGGTTCGGCGCCAGTGCTGCCACTGCACCCCCGCCTCATAGCGCAGCGAAACGGTGGCGGGGTCCGACGCCTCGCGGATCAGCTTATAGGCGATGCCCGCGTTCGTTTCATGCCCATCGCGCAGGGACGACATGGTGCCGTCGATGATGATGACATGATCCCGCCGGCCCCGCGACGGCAACGTCACGGTCTGCTCGGCCCGCCCGAACCGGCGCATCAGGTGGCGCAGGCTGCGGGTCAAAGCCATGGCATGAAAGTCCAGCAAGCCCCGGTCATGGCGGCAGTATTCCGCGCCCCCGCCGGCACTGTCGAGGAACGTTTAGGTGACGACGTGTTTCAGATCAGCGACTGTACGGTTACCGGAACAATGCACCCGTATCCGTTGAACCGTGTCGCGGTGACCGTGCCGTAGGCGCCCATCCCGTGGAAGATCACATAATCGCCGTCGCGCAGGTCGCCGGGCATCGGTATCGGATCGGGCAACCGATCAATGCTGTCGCAGGTGGGCCCGAAGACGACGCGCGGCGCGGTGGGCGCGCATCGCGGCGTGCCATCCGCACCGATCACCTGCATCCGGTCCACCGCTCCCATCACCGGCGCCTCGGCCAGCCCGCCATAGATCCCGTCATTCAGAAACACGCTCCCATCGCCCCGGATCGCCTTCACCCGTGTCGCCAGGGCGGCCGCATCGGCCACCATCGCGCGGCCCGGTTCGCACAGAAGTGCGGGGGACGTGGGGCCAAACGCGCGGCGGGTGGCCGCTGCGATGGCCTCGAAGATCGCGCCAAGGTCGGGCGCGTCCTGTCCGCGCTGCGCAGGGAAACCGCCGCCCACGTTCAGACGCTCCAGCGTGACCCCCGCCGCCGTCGCAACCTCTGCCGCTGCTTTGATATAGGCGCTCCAGGCGGCGGCATCGGTGCATTGCGTGCCGGGGTGAAAGGTGATCGACGGGCGATAGCCGAGGCGAGCCACCTCGCGCAACAAGGCCGCGCAAACCTCCGGCGGCGCGCCAAATTTCGAACCAAAATCATACGCCGCCCCCGCCACCGACAGCTTCAGCCGCACCGCGACCTCCACCCCCTCAGCCGGGATATGCGCGGCGAGCTTGGCCAATTCACCGGCATCATCCACAGAATAGGACACCACGCCATGGTCCCGCGCAGCTTCGATCTCGGCCGCCGATCGGACCGGATTGTTGTAGTGCAGGACTGCCCCCCGGCAGGCCGCGCGCGCCCGCACCATCTCGTCGGGCGAAGCGACATCGAATGTGGTGATGCCTGCCGCCACCAGCGTGTCCAACACATCGGCCGCGTCGTTGGCCTTGACCGCATACGTCACCGCACCAGGAAAGCCCGCGCGAAACCGCTCTGCCGTTTGGCTCAGGGTGGCGGGCGCAAAGAACTGCACCGGGTGGTCGGGCGTGATGGCGCGCAGCATATGCTGGGGCGTGGGCCAGATGGCGGGATAACGGCTCATGGGCGGACCCTTTTTGAGATATCGGTAGACAGAGTGTGCCAGAGGGATCGATCGAAATCGCTTGTCATTTTGTGCAATACGCAGGTATTTTTCAGCAGTTTGTATAACGCTGGTGCCAATATGGATGATCTCGACGACAAGCTTCTCGCGCTTCTGGGCGAAAACGCCCGCCTGCCCGTCGCCACATTGGCGCAAACCCTCGGCGTCGCGCGCGCCACGGTGCAAAGCCGGATCAGCCGGCTCGAGGCGTCGGGCGTCATCGCAGGCTACACCGTCCGCCGGGGGACCGAGGCACGCGCCCGCCGGATCCGCGCCACCGCGCTCGTGACGCTAGAGCCCAAGTCCCTGCCTACGTTGATCCAGCGCCTCAAAGCGATCCGGCATGTCACGCGGGCGCATACCACCTCGGGGCGCTTCGATCTGATCCTGTCACTGGTGGCCGAGACGACCGAAGAACTGGACCAGACGCTCGATGCCATCGGCGCCCTGCCCGGTGTGCGCGGCTCGGAAAGCCTGATCCACCTCAGCACCCGGATCGACCGACCGGCCTAGTCCAGCCGCCAGCGCCCCTCGGACCCACATCGCCTTCCCACCACATGTCGCGCCCCCGCCGGAACACGGTGATCCGGTCGCCCGGCGCATACATGACCAACCCATTGGCATCGCGCATCAAACTGCGCCCTTCCGCCCCATCGGGCAGGCGCCAGTGAAGGTGGGCCTGCTGGCGGCCGTTCACCTCGATCTTCAGGCGGCGCACTTCTGTCACCTCGGCCACCAGTTCCTCGCCATGCTGGCGGGCAAGGATGGCGCGGTTCGTTTTCATGCCGAAGAACCACAGGGTGCCAAGGCCGATCGCGCCGACCGCCCAGCCGACCATGCGCGAAATGCGCCCGTTGGTGGCGTTGATGCCGACGGTGTGTTCGAACTGTTCAGGCTCATAAGGCAGATAGCGGATGTCGCGGCGTTGGCCGACAACCGTTTCGTCATAGACGCGCAGGGGCACAACGCGCTCGACATTGACGGTGTGCATGGTGGGCGTGTCGAAGGAGAAGCGGACGAAATAGGTGCGCGTTGCCTCGCCGTCGTCCCACTCAACTTCCGAACGGCGGTGCAGGATCTGGGCCTGGGTGGTCACGCCGTCCCGATCAAACAGCATCGCCGACCGCGCATACCCCAGCATCAGCCCGGCCATCACCATCATCACCAGCGCCGCGATCAGCGACAGCCAGCCGCCCAACCGAAAGAACAGACCGAACCAGCCCCGTGGCCTGTCGCGGTCGTGTTTGCGGACCACCTTCATATTCAGCCCTTTCCGGCCCTGCCCCCCCGCGTTACATAGCCCCCGAAATCTGGCACGAGCGTGGCGACAATGGCGATGGACAAGACATTCAATGCGGCCGAGGCCGAGGCACGGCTCTACGCCGCCTGGGTTGAGGCGGGCGCGTTCAAGGCAGGCGCAAACGCCTCGCGGGATGAGACGTTTTCCGTCCTGATCCCACCGCCCAACGTGACAGGCGCGCTGCATATGGGCCACGCCTTCAACAACACGCTGCAAGACATCCTCACCCGCTGGCACCGCATGCGGGGCTTCGACACGCTTTGGCAGCCGGGGACCGACCATGCAGGGATTGCAACCCAGATGGTGGTCGAACGCGAGCTGGCCAAAAACGGCGAACCCGGCCGGCGCGAACTTGGGCGCGAGGCGTTCCTTGCAAAGGTCTGGGAACAAAAGAAGAAGTCACGCGGCAACATCCGCGGGCAGCTAGAGCGTTTGGGCGCCTCCTGCGACTGGGACCGCGAGGCCTTTACCATGGCCGGCGCCCCGGGCGATCCGGGCGATACGCCGGGGGGCCAGAACTTCCACGACGCAGTGATCCGGGTCTTCGTCGACATGTACGACAAGGGCCTGATCTATCGCGGCAAGCGGCTGGTGAACTGGGATCCGCATTTCGAGACGGCGATTTCCGACCTCGAAGTCGAAAGCTCGGAAGTCGACGGCCACATGTGGCACTTCAAATACCCCCTCGCGGGCGGCGCCACCTATACCTATGTCGAGAAAGACGCAGACGGGACTGTCACTCTGACGGAAGAGCGGGACTATATCTCCATCGCCACCACCCGGCCCGAAACGATGCTGGGCGACGGCGCTGTTGCGGTTCACCCATCGGATGAGCGGTATGCATCAATCGTCGGAAAACTCTGCGAAATCCCGGTCGGCCCAAAAGAACACCGCCGCCTGATCCCGATCATCACCGATCCCTATCCCGATCCCGATTTCGGGTCGGGCGCGGTGAAGATCACCGGGGCGCATGACTTCAACGACTATGAGGTCGCCAAGCGCGGCGGCATCCCGATGTACCGGCTGATGGATACCAAAGGTGCGATGCGCGACGACGGCGCGCCCTATGCCGAGGCCGCCGAGATCGCGATGGCGGTCGCGCGCGGAGAGCGGACGCTGGGCGAGGCGGAATGCGATGCGGTGAACCTTGTCCCCGACGACCTGCGCGGGCTGGACCGGTTCGAAGCGCGCAAGCGCGTGGTGGATCAGATCACCGACGAAGGGCTGGCGGTGATGACCACCGCGGATGATCCACGGTTGGGCAAATCGGCGAAGACCTCCCCCCCGGCCCCCCTCCGAACGGAGGGGGGGGACGCAGGCGGTGAACCAGACGCCTCCCCCTCCCTCGGGAGGGGGATTGAGGGGGAGGCTGTCCCCCTGATCGAGTCGAAGAAAATCATGCAACCCTTTGGGGATCGGTCGAAAGTCGTTATCGAGCCGATGCTGACCGACCAGTGGTTCGTCGATGCCGAAAAGATCGTCGGCCCGGCGATTGAGGGGGTCGAGAACGGATCGACCCGGATCCTGCCCGAGCAGGACAAGAAGGTCTATTTCAACTGGCTGCGCGAGATCGAGCCGTGGTGCATCTCGCGCCAGCTCTGGTGGGGGCATCAGATACCGGTTTGGTATGGGCCGCCGCTCGCCATGGTTAAATGGTTCGCCGAACTTGACGCTCTAGCGGAGCAGAAAGGCGTCAACATTTTTGACTTCGGGAGCGCTTCAGACGCCGCAGAAAGCCTCGGCCTTGAAAGAGCCCCCGAAAGTCGCGAAATCGAACGGATTTGCGCTCCAAATGAAGCTGAAGCGGCAAAGAAAGCAAAGGAACTCTATGGTAACGAGTTCGAGT
>JBCBPV010000062.1:0-21462 GCA_039820585.1 Pseudomonadota bacterium | reverse complement strand
CTGCCGAAGCTTCGATACAATCTCTTCGGGCTTCTCTCTTTTCCCAGCCATCGCTGATCCTCCAATTTGCGGGATAATCTATCCCAGTTGGTGGACCACTTTCAGGGGGCTATTCCAGTGGGACCGTCCCTGCCGGCGGGCTTTCGACCGGGAACTGGACCGACCGCAAATAACCGGCACCAACGATGTCGTAGTGGTCGGCATCCCCCGTTGCAGTCAACGAGCCCAACAGTGAGTCATTGACGGTATACGTGGTGATGTTGCCGTCGCCGTCTTCCTCGATGGTCATATAAGGCCACCCCATCGGACCATTGAGGTCTGTCACTTTGCTCATCAGATCATCATCAATCAGCCAACTCAATGCGCCGCCCGGGATGTTCGTTTGCTTGCCGACATCCCAATTGTAGCGATCATACAGGTACATCCGATAATGAATGCGGATCACCTCGTTTTGCACGGCAAGAAACGCGTGTGCCCCGTAAGCAATCCAGAACGAACCAAGCGCAAAGAACCATTTCTTGCCCCTTTCTTCGGACAGGGCAAACCAGTTTTCGCCAAAGTTGGGGCTGGAGGCCCGTTCGTTCTTGCTCAGATACTGCCGATGCGGGCTGCCGCCATTCGCAAAATCAGCGCGCACCTGTTCGAGAAAGTTCTGCAACTGCGCGTTCTCGAAATCTCCGACGGAACCGACGGTCGTGCGGATTTCGCGCATGTCTGGTCGCGAAAGGTTCAGATCTTCACCCTCGCCGTTCAGGAAATGGTTCATGTGGTCGGCCGCCTGACCCGAATCCGGGCCAATCCCCGCGGTACCTGAATTGCGCGCCAACACACCACCAAGTGTTCCAGCCCAATGCTGTGCCGCATTGCGCAGCTCCGTTCGCGCAGCCTCGCTCAGGCTTTCTGGAATGTAGACCGAAGGATCGGCCTCATCCACGTCGTTGGCGGACTTTGGGGGCCTTGGAACGACGGGCGCGGAGCCGACTTTTTCTATTCCGATGGACATCCCGGTTCCTCGGTTCATGTCGATCTGATCTGCGTCCATCACAATGCTGACGCCCTTGATCTCGATCTTGCCATCCGCCGTCATCCTGATTGAGGACTTGCCGCAAACGGTATCAATGCGGCTGCCTGCCTGCACTGCAAGATTGTCGGCAGTTGTCATGACCATCGCACTGCCTGACTTGAGTTGCATCAGCTTGCCGACCTGAACCGTCTTTTCCTTGCTGACAAATTCGAGCGATGCAGCGCCAATCATCGTCGTGCGGCTCATGCCAACCTGTTCGTTCAGCATTGTCTGTGCGCGCACCGTAATCCCGCCGGTTGGCATCGCCGACTCCATCGCCTTGAGCGACGCCTTGGCATTTATGAACTCAGGGTCCTCAAGTTGCGTAATTCGCGAAAACGCTCGTGATGACATCCCCACAGCGCCCGATGAGATGACTGTCCCCTGCCCCGACGCAATTTCGATTGTGCCTTTTGTCTCGTTGATACTGTTGCCACCAACGGACACCATCCTGTCTTGTTTGACCTCAAGCCCGTCATGACGCCCGGTGCTGCGGAAAGTGTCACGACGGATCACGCTGTTCATGTCGCGTTGCGCGTGCACCATGATCTCCTCGAGCCTCTTTTCATCTTCGAAGCGGATCTCGTTGAAGCCCTGACCTTGATGTTTGTCTGTCTTGAACGTGCTGCGCGTCTTGTGACGCGGCAGCTCGTAAGGTGCCATGTTGTAACCGTTATAGACGCAGCCGGTGACGATGGGCTTGTCGGGGTCGCCGCGCAGGTGTTCGACGATCACCTCCATGCCGATGCGTGGAATGACCATGCCGCCCCGGCCCTTGGACGTCCAGTTCTGGCTGACCCGGCAGCGCATTGTATCTGCGGCGTTGAGGTCCCAGTGGAATTTGACAAGGATGCGACCGTATTTGTCACAATCAATCTCGCCCTCGCCGACGACGACGGCTGTCTCGGGCCCTTCGACGCGCGGCGCTTTGGTGCGACGCTCGGGAACCAGCGGTGCGTCTTCCGGCATCAGCACATACGCCCCGTCATAGGCGCGCACGTCTTCGGTGTTCGCCGTGGCATAGGCCTGCGCCCGGTAGACATGTTTTGCCTTGAGGCAGACGAAGCGGCGGCCAGTTGCGCCTTCGACGTCAGCTCCGTCCAGAGTGACCCGCCACCCCGCGCCATGGGATACGACATCGCCGTCTGCATGATGACGTTGCGCCTATCCGCGTTCTTCGTTCACACGGCCAGCCACGACCCCCTGCCCCTGACCCTGTGCCGGGTAATCGCCTGGCCAGTGAAAGCTCTCGATTTCCCCGTTGGGATGGACCGCGTCGCCGCCGCGATCGACCTCTTGTGCGGCATTTGGCGTTTTGAAGTTGTATTCTGTCAGGCGCACGGAACCTGTCGTGATCCTGCGCGCCGCGGTCCAGTGACGAAAGTGTTCCTCTTCGGCGTTGTGATGTCCGTCGCGCCCAAAATAGGGCCGCGTTCCGCCCGCCACCTCTGGCAGGGAAAAGGCGGCATCGACCAGAACCAGCGTGCGGCAGTTCACGTCGTGCCGCCAGAACCAACTAATGCCAAAACGTTCCAATTGGCGGCGCATGAAATCCGCGTCGGTTTCGTGATACGGGACCGTATATTCGAGCGTCGGGTAGTCTTGCGTGAGGCGCACATCGAGATGCGGCGAGCCCAGATGGGCATAGCCTGCCAAGACGTCTTCAACGATTTCCACAACGGTCTTTTCATGAAAGATGCGTTGATTGCGGCGCAGTCCGGCGACATGCAGCCACGGGCGCAACACCAGATCGTAGCGCCAGCCATTGTCAGCGGGCCCTTTGTGGGCCGCCTCGCACACGATGCCGTCAAAGGCGCGCGTGCCCTGCATCATGTCGATTTCGATGGTGGCATGCGTGCCCAGCAACGGCTCCAGATCGATGCCGGATGACTGCGACAACGCCTCGACCGTCCAGGTGAAATCGCCGCTGTATTCCTCGACGCCATCGAACCCCAACAAGACGAGATCTTTTTTGGCCCAGGATGGTGGTCAGACGGCCCTGTCCGGACTGCTGGCTAAAGTGACTGTTCACAACTGAATACTCACTAGTTCCCGCAACAGGTGCATCTTTACTGCAATTGAAACATCATTCAACGGGGTCTTGACGTCTCGCCGAAAGACATGCCGGAGTTAACAGCTGTTAACAGCGAACAGGCTCAAGCTGTTGTGGCGGGTGCCCTGCCAACAACAACCTGTGGATAATATCCCGTGACTTGGAAAGGTGAATCGCGTCTCAATTGCAGCCAGGTTGCGCAAATAAGCATCAAAGGGCAGGAAAAGAGCAACCGTATTACAAACGGCGCCGATTTCGGCGACCTCGCAGTCAGAATTTACCGAGGAAATCGCCGTGCGTCTACATGCGGCGCCGTCGACCCATTTGCAGCATGCCTATGCGCCTGACCGGCGCAAGACATTGAGGTTATTCCCCGCAACAGAGACTGCCGAGTTGCTGGGTGTGACCGGCCAGTTCCTGCGCAAGCGTCACGGCGACGGGACCCTGCCCGAGCCTGCCGAGGTGCGCAATGGCCTCCACTTTTATCCGGGCGACGAGATCCTGACCAAGCGCCGCATGCTCCAGGCGACGTTGCGCACGCCGGGCAAGTACCTGCTGGGCCGGCGCGACGGGGACAAGCTGCAGGTGGTGCAGCTGATGAACTTCAAGGGCGGGTCGGCCAAGTCCACCGCCGCGATCCACCTGTGCCACTATCTCGCGCTGCAGGGCTAACGGGTGCTGGCGGTCGACCTTGATCCGCAGGGCAGCCTGACCCGGTTCTGCGGCATCCAGCCCGAGCTGGAATTCGACGGCAATACGATCTACGACGCGCTGCGCTATGACGGCCACCTGCCCTTGCAGGATGTGATCGTCGACACCTACTTTCCCTGCCTCGATCTGGCCCCCCGCCCGCCTTGTGTTGAGCGAGTTCGAAACCGAGACCGCAGTGAATGCCGACCGTGGCGTCGCGTTTTTCGAACGCCTTTCGGGCGCGTTAGAGACTGTTCAACAGGATTGAGACGTCGTCGTGATCGACAGCCCCCCTGCCCTCGGCTTTGTGACGCTGACCGGGCTTTATGCCGAGACATCCGTGCTGGTGCCGATGACCTCCAGCATGCTTGACCTCGCCTCGACCCAGCAATTCATCGAGATGACATCGACCTATCTAGGCGTGATCGAGGACACCGGCGCACGCATCGGTCACGAATTCTTTTCGTTTCTGATCACAAGAGATGACCCGGGCGATATTCCCAGCCAGCAGATTGTCACCTTGATGCGGGCGTTGTTCCAGGACCGGGTTCTGAGCGCGACCGCGTTGCGCAGCACCGCATTGGCGGATGCCACGATGCTCAAGATGTCGCTCTGCGAGGTTGTGCGGGCCGAGATGGCGCGCAGCACCTATGACAGGGCGCGCGGCAGCATGGACGCGGTGGGACAGGATGCGGCCCGGTTGATGCAACGTGCATGGGGTAGATGACATGGCACTGGACAAGAACAAGACGGGGATCATGGCCGCGATCACGGCCGCCGCCGAGGGTGCTCCGGCTGACCGCGCGGTGCGCAGCCTGCACCGGGGCACCATCGGATCGGTGCGCGCGGGCGTGGGCGGCATTCACGAGGTCGACGCGGCATTGATCCTGCCCTGGGGCCCGCAGGACCGGATGGCGTTAACAGCTGTTAACAGTGACGCGCCCGAGGCGTCGGTGCAGGACCTGGCGGAGAGCATTGGCGAAAACGGTCAGCAGGTGCCGGTGCTCTTGCGCCCGGCCCCGGCACATGACGGGCACTTCGAGGTGATCTATGGCCGCCGCCGGATACTGGCGTGCCGCCAGCTGGGCGTGCCGGTCAAGGCACTGATCCGGGTGCTGGACGAAACCCAGGCGCTGATGGCCAAAGGGCTGGAAAACGCGAGCCGCACGGACCTGAGCTATTACGAGAGGGCACGGTTTGCGCAGGCGATCCTGGAACAGGGCCACAGTCGAGCCGAGGCCTGTCAGGCGCTGGCGATCAGCAAGCAGACCCTGTCGCAGCTGGAACGCATCACGCGGCTGGTGCCGGTGCGCCTGGGCGACGCCATTGGCGCAGCACCGGGGGCCGGGCGGCCCAAATGGATGGCGCTGGTCGCCGCGCTGGAGGGCAAGCAGACCACGGATCGCCAGGCCCTCAAGGTGATCGAGCGACGGGGCGCGGACACCCCGTCGGACGCGCGGCTGGATGCGATCCTTGCCGATGCGCGCAAGCGCGGCACCCGTGCGCGCAGTGCATCCGCTGCGTCGCCCGTGCAAGGCGTGACGGTCAAATCCGGGCGATCATCGGTGACGGTGACGGTGCAGCGCACCGGGAAACACAAGGCATTTGCAGATTGGTTCGATGGGCACCTTGACGATCTGCTGCGGGATGCTCTTGCACGGTTCGAACGCGAAAACTGTGAAGGCTATGGGCAGTTAACAGCTGTTAACTGCCAACAGTGAGGAAACGAGCAACACAGGCGCACAGCGCGAAAAAAGAAACCCTCGAAATCGGGGTTTCGAGGGCTGCCGCGCAAAGGCGCAGATTGTCTTAGCACTTCAATCCTGGCAGCCAGCGAGTCACCGGACAACAAAGAACGCCCTTGAACGGATGGTTTTCTTTTGCGTGCCGAGCAGCATGAAACATGACAGACAAACCCCGAGTGGGGTGACGAGGCCCTATCCGGCCCTGACCCAAAACGCTGTGCGCAATGATGGCTGGCGCAAGCCGACGCAGGCCCTTGGTCGGGCAGAGGGCTTTGGGCTGCGTTCGAGGCGCTGCTGGCGCGTCTGCCGGGCGTGCGGGCAGGCTCTGACATCCTGTCGGGGTTACTGGACCAGTTGCTGGCCGTGCTCGCCCGTGTTCGCGGGAGCGTGCAGGATGCCGAAGATGGTGAAGAAGTAGACCCTAGGGAGGTCATTTCCGAACCCCACGTACCAGTTAAGAATGGACTTCATTCTGTACCCTGTAATCCCTCAGAAGATGAGAAATCGGCGGATGCCGTGCCTGAGCCGGATAAGTGTGTAACCCGGACAGTGGTGAGAATGGGCGTGGATATTCCGACCATCCCGCAGTCCTGCCCGGAATTCGCCAATTGGCCGCGACAGCTGGGTGGTTATGTGCGGCGTTGGGGTGATCTGGTACGCGTGGCATCAAATCTGGGGCCGGTGATCGGTACTACAGAACCGGTCTGGATCCACGTACAGGCGCAGATGGGCAAACCCACGGCAGCGGCGGCGCTGGCGCTGGTGTTCGACAAGGTGCGTGCGGGCACGGTGAATTCACCGGTGGGTATCTGCGCGGCATGGCGGACAAAGCAGGAGCAGGGGACCTGCATCTGGAGCGCGGCTTGTTCGGGCGATTGGGGACGCGTGCAGCGTGAGCGGTACCAGCCAGGTACATTGCAAATTTTCCATCGGATGGCATAAATGCAAGGCTTGATCGCGCGCACAACTCGAACCGCTGGAAAACGCGCTGGCTGCACAGGCCGGTGTCGTCCTGCTGGGGCCGCGGCAAGTGGGCAAAACTACGCTGGCACAGGACTTTGCAGAGTTGCGGGACGCCGTCTACCTTGATCTAGAACGGCGCGCGGACCAGCAGATCCTGCAAGAGCCGGACCTGTATCTGGATGCGCAGGCGGGTCAGCTGGTCGTAATCGACGAAATGCAGCTGATGCCGGGCCTGTTCGGCACCTTGCGCGGTCAGATAGACCGCCCCCGGCGGGATGGGCACCGGACCGGGCAGTTTCTGCTGGTGGGTTCGGCCTCCGACACGCTGCTGCATCAAAGCGCGGAGTCGCTGGCGGGCCGGGTCAGCTATCATGAGCTCACACCGTTCACGTTGCAGGAGGTGGGGCAGAGGGCACTTGCGCCCTTGTGGCTGCGCGGCGGGTTTCCCGAGAGCTATCTGGCCGCGTCCGACCGTGACAGCCTGAGCTGGCGCAATGATTTCATCCGCACCTATCTGGAGCGTGACATTCCCGCCTTTGGCCTGCGCATCCCTGCGAAAACGCTGCGACGGTTCTGGACGATGCTGGCGCATGAACAAGGCGGGTTGCTGAACGCGGCGCGGATCGCCGCGGGCCTGGGCGTGTCAGGGCAGAGTGTGGCGCGGTACCTCGACCTGCTGGTCGAGCTGATGCTGGTGCGACGCTTGCCGCCGTGGCACGCGAACGCGGGCAAGCGGCTGGTCAAATCGCCCAGGGTCTACATCAGCGATTCGGGTCTGACCCACGCGCTGCTTGGTCTGGGCACTGTCGAGGCGCTGCTGGGCCATCCGGTTTTCAGCGGGTCATGGGAAGGGTTCTGCATAGAAAACCTGATTGCCGCCGTGCCGCGCGGCACGCAGGCCAGTTTCTACCGCTCGGCCGCCGGGGCCGAGATCGACCTCATCCTGTCACTGCCCGATGGCGCGCTGTGGGCGGTCGAGATCAAACGCTCGACATCCCCGAAGGTCTCGCGCGGGTTTCACCTGGCGGCCGATGAGCTGGGCGTGGCCGAACGGCTGCTGGTCTATGCGGGCGAACGCGCGGTGCCGGGGCAGAGCGGTCTGCAGGCGCTGCCGCTGGATCAGGCGATGGCACGCCTGTCGCAGGCCGGCTGATCGCAAGCAAACCGTCAAAAATCCGTAAATTGCACGCCGGAACGCCCGAAAAATTTGATTTCGGGCGCCGGGCGCGCCTGTCCTGAGCGCATTTCATCCGGTGCCGCGCAGGTTTTGCGCATGGCGCCTCTGACACGGGTCACACAGTTTGAGGTGAGTTATGGCACTGAAAGGCACACTGATCGCTACCATTTCCTCGATCGTCAAGGCGCGGCGTTTGAAACCGCAGCGGCTGCAACATCCGAAGGCGACACCGGTCGCAAACGCCGCTCTGGGGCAGGTGAAAACGGCCATTAAGACCTTTGTTGCGGCGCGCAAGCCATTTGCTGCCAGCATCAGGACGTCGGATCAACTGGTGGGAACATGGAACGACGTCAAAACGCTGGAAAAACAACTAGCATCAGGCGCTTACCGAACGCCAAAGCAACGACTGACCGACGCGGTGCTGAATGATATCAGTGCTGATCTGAAAAACACGTTGGTGCCGTGTCCACGCGTTTTGCAACATCTCGACCGCATCGCGCAGAAGGAAGTTCTGGCGCGTCAGATGCGGTTCACCGCCAGCCGGGCCGCGCTCAAGGCGACGATCAGCGCAGAACGTCTGGGCCTGACACGAAACCTTGGCGCAATTTTCGCGGACGCGCCGGCACAGGTGGCTGTCTGGCAGTCGCAGTTCGAACGCGACCTGGATACGCTTTTGAACGGGGTGGAGCAGTCGAAGCCTGCATGGGTCACAGCCGCTACGCTTCCTGGGCAAGTTGCTGATGCGTACACCGGTCATCTGCGTGCCTATGAGAGCCGATTTGAGCAGACCCATGCGCGGACCCTGACCAATGCGATTTATAGAGATCGCCATGAACCGAAGAAGATCGTGGAAATCCTGGACAAAAACAGGCGGATTGATCGCGATACGCTATCGCCGGTGTTTCTGAGCACGCGCGCGCACCAGATTGACCAGTTGGACAACGGCGTGGCGACAATTGCCGACAGAAATGGTGGTGTCTGGCTGCAACGACGCCCGTTTCAGGATGGCGGGCCCTTTGCGTTTGAGCAGAACTGGCTGTCGGTGTCCTCGAAGTTGGCGAAGCAGGTTACGGAGGCAGGAGACGGGGCCAACGTGCCAGTACCGATGACGCGACCGGTCGTGGATATGCACTTTGTTGACCAGATTGCGCTGACGCCGGTTGCGCAGGCGGGGCTGGACCCGGTCGGACAAACGGACCTGAAGGGGTCGGAGACGGCCATCAAGCGTGCCTTTGTTGGACTGGTCGGCGCCATACGGGGGGTCACCCCATCGCAAACCGGGTTTAGCATCGACGAGCACGAGGGCATCAGCAACGGGGTGGGGCTGGAGAACCTGATCACCTGGCTGAACGGGTCGATGGGGCGGTGCGTCTCTGTTCATATCGATGCGAATGGTGTCGTCTACATCGCGATGACCTTGAACATTCAGGTGGCTGGGCTGGGGCCTGTGCCGCGTTCCGAGATCAACGACGCCCGTCTTATGGCCTTGCTCGTGGTGGCGTTGCTGGATCGGGCTGTGAACGGGCTGGGGCTGTCGCGCAGCTATCCGAAGATAATGACGTCCGATGAACAGCAGTTGGAGATTCCGCCGCACTGCGTGTGGCCCTTGCAGGTCGACCTTGGTGCAGGCGCTGTTTCATCGGGTCGGCGGATGGCGGGCATTGTTGCGGAGCAAGGGTGCAACTGTGCCAAGACCAAAGACTGGATGTTGGGCTGGGAAGACGTGCCAAAGGGGGCAGGCGGCGTGTCAGACATGTTGGCCGAACGGTTTAATATCAGGACCCAAAAGCTGCTCCAGACCCTTCAGACGCCGCGCACGGAACTGGCCTCGGAACGTAAGGGACTGAACAGCGCTGACGCGCTGCAGCGGATCACCAACACGTTCATGTGGTCCAGTCTGATACTGGGTCTGCTGTGGTTCTGCGTTGTGTTGTTGTCCATCTCTTCGTTGTTCCAGCCGACGCGGTTCGAATTGTGGATCATATCGCTGCTTTTCTTCGGGTTCGCGTTTTGGCGGTTCCTGTTGATCAGCCTGGTGATCGTGTCGGCGCGCCACGTTGATCGGAAGGACGTGCGAAAACCGGGTTGGGTGCGTTTGCGGCTGAAGATCGTGAACACTGCGTTTGCGGCTCCTTGGGTGCCCTGGATCGCACCCGCCCTGCTGGGGCTGATTGCGGTGCTGTGCCTGTTCGATCAATGGGGTGGTCCAAACGTTGCGGACCCTGCCCAAGGGGCGGCGAGTTTCAAGGGTGCGCTGACCGATGCGGTCTGGGCGTTGCCAGTCGTGGGGATCGGTCTGCTGCGCCAAGCCTATGTGATGCTGCTGCAACTGGTGGTGGAGCGGGGGCAGCTCCGCAGTCGGATGCAAGTGCTGAACGATGTCGAGGACAACTGGAAGGCGGGCACCACCTTTGCCGACAAGCCATCCGGCGGACAGTATGACACGCTGGCCAAGCTGATTGCGACGTCACGCGCGCGCTTGCAGACCGAACTCGCCGCGGCGGAGCGCCAGTTTGGCGAGAAGTCGGCGACAAATGCGACGCTGGTTGCGCTGGTGTCCCTGCTGCAACCGATTAGCGGCATGTCGCCCAGCGAGGCGTTCAATGCAGACTTGGAGGCAGAGTTCATTCTGAACCGGGTCGGGACGGAGCCGGGTGCGATTTACGCCGAGGCGGCTGCAGACCCGTCCGTTGCGACGGATGCGACTGTCGTTTCGGGTGATGCTGCGGGTGATTGTGGACATATCAATGACGATCTGCTGCGGAAAAAAGCGGAACCCGGAAGGGCATTTGTGCATCAGACCATGCTGACGGCCAGCCTGATTGACTGCATCGGGCTGTCCAATGGGCGTCAGGCCGAAGCCACCATGGCGTTGCGCGATGATGTGGCGCAGATCGGTTTGTCGTTGCAAGAGATCGCCGAATTGCTGCGCGAGACGGGTTCGGGTGATGTCCAGACGACCTACGTCTGTGTGTTCCCGTTCAACCGGCACTGTGTTCAGGGCACGGATGTGGCCGTTTCGGCCGCTGATTTCGGGACGGTGCGTGCGGATATGCAAAACTTCAAGGATGACCTCGAGGCTGCCGCCGCCTTGCTGGACGATCTGAAGCTGAACCGGACTGTGACGCTGAGGGCGAATGCTCAGCCGCTCTATGATGCGGTCGGGGCTGCGAATGACGTTCTGTCGTTTTCGATGCACCCGCGTTCGGTTCGGGTCGACGCGCAGACGAAAAAGGCGACGGCAAAGCTGCACGCCCTGATCGCGTTGGAAAAAGATCTGCCCACGGGGCACGACATTGCGATAACGGCAGATGTCGTTGATGCGGTCGAGAAGCTGAAAGCTTTGACCGATGCACTGCACGCACTCCCGGATGAGGAGAAGGTCAAGCTCACCGTTGATGCGAAAGCTGCGCTGGAGACGATCGACCGGGTCAAGGCGCGGCTGGGCGTGCTGGTCGCCTCGGGCCGCGTGCCGTTGCGCGCAGATGTCGAACAGCTGTACCGCGACCTCGGCCTGGCCAAGCGGCTGATCGAGGCGTTTCCCGAGCGGCGTGATGTGTACCTTGGCGGTCTGATCCGGCGACCATTGCTGGACGTTGACCTGTGGGTCCAGCCGGGTGGTGATCAGGGTGGCGCCGAGGGTGGCGCGCCGGACCCGCTCTTGGGGTGTGAGCTGGTTGCCACGCGCCTGTTCGGCGTGAACAAGCCGTCATTTGGGGACGAAACAACCATCTGGTCCGGCAAATGGCAGGTCAATGGTCAGGCTACGGACACTGCCGAGACCACGCTGGGCGAGGTGCTTGCGCGGGACCATCAGGGAAAGCTGCTATATGTTCTGGGACTGGCGGACGGGCAAGGCGACCCGCTGCACAACCTGGCCCTGTCACAGCTGCGGGCGGATGCGGTTGCCAAGGCGTTGCGGGGTTCCGTTCCCGGCTTTGATGCGGTCGCGCTCAACCTTGGCGAAGCCGGCTGGCTGACCCGTCACGGTCTGTCGGGGGGCGAGGACGACCCCGCGCATCGCGCGGCGCAAGTGCTCGCCTGCCCCAATTTGGCGGATCGGTAGACAGGTGCTGTGCTCCAGGGGTTCAGGTCTGGTCGCTTTCGCCTGCTGCGTTGCGCAGGGCGCGGGTCAGGTCCTTGCCATAGCGGCGCATCATCCCGATGGGATAGTCGATATCCTCGATCATCTGGGTCATGCTGAAGTCCAGTTCGGCAGCCTTGAGCGCAGCGGTTGACCGGGTCAGCGCATCAGTGTCGCCGTCCATCGCATAGAGGGCCGTCAGATACCGCAACGGGGGCCGGAAATCAGGGACCAGGGCGACGGACCGTTCGCCGTTTTCGATGGCCGTCGCTGTGTCGCCCAGCAGGGCAGCGGTCAGCGAAACCTGGAAGTCGGCCCAGAATTGCAGCTGTGTCGCATCGGCCAAGAGTTGAGCGTTGCACGCCGCGCGATGCGCCATTTCCGAGCGCCCGACGCATTGCAGCGCATTTGAATAGGCCCACCAGGCCAGCGGATTGGCGACATTGCACTTGATGCTTTGTTCGGCCAATTGCAGCCCGGCCAGGTAATTGTGGTTGATGTTGGTGCGGGCATTGGCCACCGCGGCCAGCACGTTGCTGTTTTGCCCGCCACCGGCGAGTGCCTCGCGACAGGCGGCCTCGCAACGCTCGCGCAGTTCGGCATCCGCAGGGCGGTACCGTTCGACATATTGGATGGTGTAGGCCTGCGCCAACCAGCCGTAGAGGACCGGTTGCGGGCTGTCGGCCAGCAACGTTTCGAGCGTTGTGATCGCGGATTGCAACAGGTCGCTGCGGATGGAGAATATCGACGAAATGGCCATGCTTGTCTGGCTGGTCAAATCGACGTCCTGAGACGCCCCAAGCGCCTGCCCATTCAGGTCGAGCGGCACGTCGGGCCGGCATGCGGCCTCGAGAATTTGGTTGCAGAACGACATGAGGCCCGCGTTGCCTGCAGGATCCACCCCGCGGGTCATGACGGGTTTTTGCCCGGTCCAGAGAATATGCGCCGTCTTGGGCGCTTCGAGGACGCAGCGCATCTGGATGACGCCATCCGGCTGGGCCATTGCCGAAAGGGTCATCAGGCGGTCCGGACGATGCCCGTCCAGCGCGGTCGGCCGCAACAAGTCCACGGTGCCGGTCTCATACAGCATCTGGACCAGGATGTCGTGCCCGACCGCGACAAGGTCCAGCCCGGCCTGATCGTGGCCGACGTCAATTGCGATTGCGATCTGGCGCTTTTGCCCGGACCGGGTGGCAGGTTGCGCCACCGCTGCTCGCGGGTCCGGGCCGCTGTTTTGCAACCGTTGCAGTCCGAGCCACGCGTTAAAGGCCGGGTCCCTGATGCTGAGGTCTTCGAGAAATATGCCGGGCTGTTGCGTCACGATCTGAACCGTGGACGGGTCAAGCCAAATGCGTTGTCGATCTGCATGCAAGACGCCGGGGTAGGGCGTCCAGGTCCTGCGTAATTCGGCCAGACATTGGCGTAGGCTGGCGGCCTTTTGATCGGAACCGCGGGTGCTCCAGAGCAGGTCTTGAATCCATGCCCGGGGGCGCGACAGATCGTGAGAGGTGAGCAATAGCGCAATTAGCGCGCGTGTTTTCGAACCGCTGGGCAGTGCGGAATTGCCATCCTGATCTCGAATCGAGAAACTGCCGGTCAGGCGGAATTCCAGCCGTGCGTCCATTCCAAACGGGTCGCTCCGTTGATGTACAGTTCCTTTGTTTCAACCCGGCTGAGTGGATCACAAAGCGGCAATGAAATCAATTGGGGCGTGTGTTCCGTGAAAACTGCGTGAAGTCCGGGCGTGCCATTTGACAGAATCCACACCGGCGATTGCAGTTTTCCCATCAATTGGAGGGGAGACATGAGATGGCCGTAATGGGTGGTGGTGCAGGCGGTGGCGGTGCTGGCGGCGGTGGTGCCGGTGGTGGTGGCGCCGGGGGCGGTGGTGCTGGTGCTGCTGGCGCGTTGGGTGGCGGCGCCGGCGGTGGTGGCGCAGGTGGTGGTGGTGCCGGTGGTCTGGGCCATGCCGGTGGCGGGTCGTCGCCTCTGTTGAACACCGGGCTTGCCGTTTCGCATGATGCAATCGTCGGTTTCTGGGATGGCACCGTTGACCCAAAGCGCCCGTTTGCGAGCATGCCGCCGGATTGCGATCCGCTCAAATCTCTTGATCCGACGCGGCGTATTGATTTGCTTGTCGCTGAATTGATGCAGCGATTTGCAGTCACCGGTGACGTGCCGAAATTGAGTGGATCGGAAGATTTTACACCTGGGACGGTAGAAGTATCTGCGGACGCGAAACAGATTTTTTCCACAACAGGTCCCGAACTCGATGTGATTAAAGGCCAAATGAAGTGGCTGCGGAATTACGCGGATTTGCGGTTTGACCGGATTTCCGAAATCAACCGGCAACTCGATGATATCGGTTCATTCTTTGGTGCTGTGACGCGGTTGGACGCCTCGAGCCGTCAACATACGCTTGAGCTTTTGACTGCCATCAACCGGGTTACGTACTTACTGGAAATGCGGGCCAAATGGTACACCTGGACGCCGCGGCCCATTGATCTTTCGCCCAATGTGCATCCGATCATCCAGACGCCTGATCATTCGAGTTTCCCCAGCGGTCACGCGACCGAGGCGTTTGCGCTGGCCACGGTGCTGGAACGGCTGGAATCGAGTATGTCCGCAAAAGCGGCGATGACGGCGCACCCCATGCTGTTTCGACTGGCGCACAGGATTGCAGTCAACCGGACGGTGGCGGGCGTGCACTACCCCATCGACAGTGAGGCGGGCGCATATATGGGCTGCATGATTGGTGAGGCGATTTGGTCCATGCTTGGGGTCCCGGAAGGTGGGAAAGGCAAAAAGACCTGCTGTGAAAAGGTTGCGGAAGCCGTTTGCGGTTTGGTCGGTGCTCCGTCCGATGATCCAAAGGTGCCGAGTTGGTGTGGTGTTTACAAAGTGCCAACGGGAAGTCCGGACTTTTTGTTGCCGAAGGAAGACCCCAAGTGGCAACCGAACGCCCCGCATGATGTCGCGCCCGGTCCGATCACCGCAGCCTATGCGCAGGCGGTCGCCGGAGAATGGTAGGGCGGGGGCAAAATGAGTGGACAGATTGGAAAGAGTTCTCGGACTCGCCTTACATCAACTGGGACGGGGAGTTGCGGGGCCTGACCACCTTGATCAGGGATGCGGGCGACGATCTTGTCCGGTTCAGCATTCCGGACCTTGCAGCAACATCCAGCGACGCCAAAGAGACGCCGTCGGACCAGAGCAATGGTGCGGCAGCCAAGGATTCCGATCTGATACTGGAACAAATTTGGGAGCTTGTAGACAAGTTGCCCAGCGTTGCCGATCCGGAAAAGGCTGTTGAACTCGACAGGATCTATACGCTGATAATGAAGCACGTTCTTGCAAATTTACGCGACTCGATCGGCCAGATCCCCCCGTTGCCCAAAGATGCGGCCTACACAGGCGGTGCGGACGCGCTTTTGAATTACTTTGACTATGTCGAAAAAAAAGGAACGATCCCGGACGCTCTCGCGTGTGGCGATCTGAATGATGCGTTCACACTGGACAGCAACGGCGTCGTGATCGGGGTCATTGATCTGGGCGTGACACTTGGGCAGCACCGCACGCGGCTGCCATATCTTGAATGTTCCGAGATGGCACAGCACGGAAAACGGCTGCCAGCTCCGGGCAAAACCCGGATCATTTCCGGCTGGCAACAATCAGCCCCGCGCGACGGGACGGGCAAGACTCCGCAGGCGTTTCTGCCCTTTGGAGAGGAGCTGCTGGCGACTGACATAAATGACGCCATCAGCGCGGCGACGACCGTGAGCCATTTCGACGAAGAAGCGTTCAACCGGGCGACCGCGGTGGAGGATTATCGCCGCCCTCTTGGTCAGCGAGAGCTTGGCCTGAGAGCCGCGCATGGCACGCATATTCTCGACTGTGCGGCGGGGTATGATGCACAGGTTGATGAAAACAAGGCACCCGCAACAAACAGACGGATCATCGCTGTTAACCTGCCCGCGCGCGAACTGGTTGGCCATGCTGCGCAAAACCTAGAATTCTTTGCCATATTCGGCCTGTTGCGCATCGCGACCCTGTCCGACGCGCTGTGGGTGGCGAACAAGAAAAGGACTGAGCGCGCAGGCAAACCTTTCGAAAGAGAAGACAGGAAGGAAGACGGCGACGGCTACCATGTTGTCGTCAATCTGAGCTTTGGCAAACAGGCCAGCCAGCGCGATGGGTCGGACTTGCTCGCCATGGTGATGCGCAACCTGAACTATGTGCGGTCCGAGGCGGGGTTTCAACCGATCCACCTGTCGATGCCTGCCGGTAACGAAAACCTCGAACGGGGCAACGCGCGGACACAACTGCAGACCGGGGCGGATACCACCCTCTATTGGCGGGTTCTGCCCGAAGATCAGTCGGCGAACTTCCTCGAGATTTGGGCCGATTATCCTGATGCAGGTGAAATTGCAGGGGCCGCACCGCTCCAGATAGAGATTGTGACACCAACCAATGACGAGCTGTCTCTGACGGGCGAAACCACGCGGATGGAACGGACTCTCAAGGATGCAAACGGGGGGACACTGGCGCGGCTTTTCGCCATGGGCGTGACCTCGTCCCGTGACATCGATGACCCACCCGAAGCAAGGCCCGCACCGCCTCAACAAAGCGAGGCAACATCAGACGAAAGTGCTGCCGCTAGTGCGCCGCGCAGGCCAAAGATCGAGCGCAAGCGCGTCGGCTATATCCTCGCCACCCGGTGGACGCAGGATTACAGCAGTGAAGCGGTGCGGGCCCCCGCCGGTATCTGGGCGATCCGGATCAAGAACCGCACCGGGACAAACATGTTGATTGTGGCCAACACACAGACGGATCAAAGCGAAAAGCCGAACTCGGCCACCAACCAGCGCAGCTATTTCGATCACTCCGACTATGTGCGGTTTGATCAGGGGGGGCGGGAGCTCGACACGTACTCGTATCCGCAGGACGGATCACCGCCAGAGCCACAGGACAGTTCGAACGTGATCCGGCGGCACGGCACCTTGAATGCAATCGGCAAGGAAGCCTGGACGATCATGGCGGCCGGACACAGGCACAGTGACGGTCGGATGGAAAACTATTCCTCGACAGGGGTCAAACGCCCCGGTGCCCAGACGGGCGAGGGCGTGATCGTGCCTGGAATGCCCACCGCATCCATGCCCTCCCGCGATGCCGCGGGACATTTCGGGCGGCTTGCCGCCGGCGGGCGTGACGGTGCTGCCGCAGCTATACAGGGCACCAGTGTCGCGGCGGCAATGATGACCCGGCGGTTTGTGGAATTGCTGGTAGAGGGTGCAGGCTTTGTGCCCTCCGACGCAATCGTCAAATTTCAGGCCAAAGCAAAAACCGAGGAAGACAGCGGCGAGTATCCCGGCCCGGTCGTCGATGTCAAAGCGGGTCACGGGCGTCTGAACCAGCCGCAATCTGACGAAGAGCTTGGGCGGTTCATGCGCGGCATCAAGGAACGACGCAAACCGGACTGACGCGTTCGTTGGGCGGACCGGAATCGCGCGGCACTTCGGTGTCGCGCTTTTTTCATGCCGGGTGGGGCCGTCTTTTTACGCTGTTCTCACCGTCTTTTCACGTTGGGCCCGGTTCTTTGAACCAGTGATTCCGCGCATCCTGATACAGGGGTGTGAGGCAATTTATTGTTTTACATCAAATATTTATTTGGGAGACACTGCAATGCTATTCATCAAAGGCCATGGTATCCTGCCGGTCGTTTCTGCCGACAGGTCCGCCTATCCCGACGGCAAGACAATGTCGGCTGCTGCTGCGTGCGGCTTCTGCCCGGGCGAAACGTGCGACGTGGAAAACCAGTTGGGGCTGTTTTCCTACAGCTTTCCAAATGCCGCGGGTCTGAGCGCGGATGACGCACGCACCGGCGCGCTTGACGCGCTGGCAGTGCAGATGGTCGACAACCAGCCGCCGGACCAGGCGAACTCCAAGATCCCGCCGGTTTTTACCTATATGGGGCAGTTCATTGACCACGACGTGACCGCGAATACGGATCGCGAAACGGGCCTTTCGGTCATCGATGTCGCAACCGTCAAGCCGCTGGCGCGCAAAAAGGTGGAGGCGGGGCTGGGCAACCTGCGGTTTGGGTCGCTGAACCTCGACAGCCTGTATGGCGGCGGGCCTGCGCAGGGTGCATTCGCCAAAGTGATGACCAAGGCGCTGCGCTGGCCGGATGATCCGGCCAAGCTGGAGGCGGGCACAGATTTCGACAGCCCGTTCCCGCCCATTCCCTTGCCGAAGGACCAGGCGCGCGACCTTCTCAGGCTCGGATGGGCCCGCAAGAGCGGCCAGATCACCGACAGTGACCTGGCGGCTGTCCCCGAAGAGCTGAAAGACGCCTTTTTCAACGCTGACGGAACCCCGCGTTTGCAGCGCGCGATTATTGGTGATCTGCGCAATGATGAAAACCTCGCCGTGGCGCAGTTTCACCTGGCGATGGTGCGGCTTCACAACAAGATGGTCGATGCCGCGCCGACGACCTTGCCCGTGCATGACCGTGACAAGGTCCACGCGTGGGCCAAAACGACAACGCAATGGGTGTATCAGTGGCTGATCGTGCATGCGTACCTGCCCGCGATCTGTGATGCCGATACCCTTGCGCAGGTGGGAAGTGCGCCGGTCTATTCCGCGTTCTTCGAACGCAACCCGCCAAAAAACCCGGATGCGATGCCACTGCCGCTCGAGTTTTCGGTCGCGGCGTTCCGGTTTGGCCACACGATGGTGCGCGCCGAATATGACTGGAGCCGGAATTTTGGCCGCGGTGATGCGCCACTGCTGTCGCGTGCCACGTTCCAGCAGCTGTTCGAATTCACCAGTGCCGGCATGAGCGAGCGGCGCTTGCCCGAACACTGGCCCATTGAACAGGAACGTTTTGTCTTTGAACCGACCGATGCCATGCCGGACCGCGCGGCGCGCAAGATCGACACATTGCTGGTGCCGCGCCTGCACAACATGGACAATGAGCCGGTCGGTGTTTTCGCGGTCCTCAAGAACCTCGCCAAGCGCAATCTGCGCCGGGGCTATCGACTGAACGTTCCGACAGCGCAGGGCTGCATTGCCGCGCTGGATGCTAACTACGGTATCGAAATCGCGCCGTTGTCGCCCGAACAGATCGCGTCCGGTCATACAAAGGACGCCGTGATCGGCGGAAACTTTCATATCGAAACGCCGCTGTGGTTCTACGTCCTGAAAGAGGCCGAGATTATGAGCGGCGGTGACCGCCTCGGCCCCCTTGGCACAGTGCTGGTGGCCGACACGTTGATCGGACTGCTTCGGTGTCATCCCGACAGCTACATGAACGCAGCACCGGGCAAAGACGGCTGGCGGCCCGAACATAGTGCCAAGCCGGGGGGCATCGCCATCGACGGCATGCCCAACATGATGCGTGCCGCCGGGTTGATGTGATCTGTCCGACGCGCAGTTTTCCAATTTAATCTGTCAAAACAGGAGTTTGAAATGCCTGAACCAGTCGTAAAAACAAGAATGGCCCACTCATTTATGCCAGCGCGCAAGGTCACGGCGACCAGCCTTGCCTCTGCCGTCACGGTGCTGGTGCTGTGGGTCCTCAACACCTGGGTTGTCAGCGAACCGCTGTCGCCCACCATCTCCGGTGCGATTGCCACCGTCATCCTCTTCGTCGTGCCGTTTGCGGTTGGCTGGCTGGTGCCACCCTCGCCCAATGATGGCATCAAAACGTTCATTTCCGGGGCCCCAACGGGTGGCGTGACGCCATGATACGCCTGTCCCTTGTCGCGTGCTGTGCAGCCCTGGGGGGCTGCACGACACCCGATGTCACCGACGATATCGCCGCTGCCCTGACCCTGACGACAACCCTGCAGGAACCATTGCAAAAGCAACTCGGGCCACAAGCCGAGGCGGACCTGCGGGCCGCCGAACAGGTCCTGATCAATAAGGACAAACTTGTGCTCGAGATTGTCGAGTGCGGACCCGATGACGGGGTCGATGCGTACGGTCTGTTGATAGATTGCCGGCTCTTGAACGCTGCCGATCCAACGGCCGGCGCAGTTAATGCCTATAGTGTCATCCAATTTGTATCGTTACTGGAAGGTTACTTTGCGGCGCTGTCGGCGCTGGCCACGACCACGTCGACCGATGCGATCCAGGCGCAGACCACCGCCTTACTTGCAGCACTGGAGGAGACGGGTGCCGGGCGCAACGGTGCCCTTGGCCGGCTTGGGGCCGCCGCGGCCCGCAACAAGGAGGCAGCTCCGCTGGTCGCCGGCGCGCTGGCCAATCAATTCCGCATCAACGCCTTGCGCAGGGTGGTCACCCGCGCGGACCCGATCATCGCCGAAGGCGGCGCAATCGCCGCCGCGTTTTTTGATACGGAGCAAAGCCCGATGCGGCTGCGGCAGCTCGAGATGTTCGAGGCCTGGCAACGTGCGGATGCGGCCTCGCGCCGGGGCGACAAGGGGGCGCATCGCGCGGCTCTTGATGACCTGAAGGTGGCGCATGCCGCTTTCCTCGCGGCCGACAAAAGCTCACCTGCCACCGCCTTTCGCACGCTGGTCCGGCATCACGCTGTGCTGCTGGATCGGCTCACGGGAACGCCGCGAACCGATGACGTCCTGCAATCCCTCACCCAGATCGATGCCGTTCTGACGGCCTTGCGCAACAGGAGCTGATCCCATGACAACAACCGCCCTTTCCCTCAGTCCCGAGCAAGAGGCCGCTCTTGCCGATATTGACGCAATCATTGCCGTTCGGCGCAATACTATGGCGAACCTCAAAGCCGCCGAGGCAGAGACCGAAGACGAAGACGTCTTGCGCGATATCAAAAGCGCCAAGGTCGCTTTGTCTCTGCGCAACCTCGTCACCGTGAACGCCCGCAACAAAGTGCTGCGAACCGCATCTCTGGGCCCTGTTCTTGATGCGCTGAAGGACGTGACCGACGCGGCAGAGGCGGCGGATGAAACACTGCAGGATATCCTGAAGATCCTCGAGCAGGTCACGACAGTGATTCAGATCCTTGACAAGCTTGCGGACATTTTTTCCTGACAGACCGTTGCGGCTGATCATGAGCGCAGTCGCACCAAGCCGGTGACGGGCAAGATCATGAAGGCTGTGCGCGACCTGCCCGACATCGCGCGTCGTTCAATCACCTTTGACCGCGGTACTTAGTTCGTCAGTTGGCCGCATCTGCAGGCTGAGATCGGAACGCAAACCTGGTTTTGCGATCCCTCTAGTCCATGGCAAAAAGGCACGGTCAAGAACACAAACCGAAGTGCCCCAAGACAGCTGCCTAGGAAGCGGGACATCAAGGCACTGACCGGTCATAATCTGAAGATGATCAGTCACCGCCTCAACACGACACCTCGGAAATGCCTCGGATGGAAGACACCCGCAGAAGTCTTCCGATAAACGATGGTGCAAGGGATGGACCAACGCCCCTAGCCTCACAGACAATAGGAGCCGCAGTTCGCGTATCGCTCACAAGGAGTAATTGACACAAAGGATGTCAGTGGTGAGCCGTGCAGGGTTCGAACCTGCGACCCACTGATTAAAAGTCAGTTGCTCTACCAACTGAGCTAACGGCCCACTAGGCGGCCTATCTAGAAAGGGCGGGCCACAGGGTCAAGCCGATTCTGCTTGATTTCCTGCGACATACTGGATTCCTGCAAACCCCAGCGTTATATGCGCCAAATGCAATTG
>JBCBPV010000061.1:0-21705 GCA_039820585.1 Pseudomonadota bacterium | reverse complement strand
CCAAGATGAAGGGGGGCGCCGCGCCCTGGCTTCATCTTGGCAGAAATACTCATTGGCAGGACACAGGCCATCAGCGCGCCCCTTTCTCTTCGCGGTACATCGACCAGAGGAAGTAGGCGATGAAGCACAGCATGATCAGGAACAGGACAACGGCGATGGCCGCGCCATAGCCCATGCGGAAGCCGTATTCGGACAGCGCGACCTCGAACATGTAGAACGCCAGCACGCGGGACGATCCAAAGGGCCCGCCCTGCGTCATGATTGAGATCAGGTCGAACGATCTGAGTGCGCCGATGATCGTGACCACGAAGGCGATGAAGGTGGCGGGTTTCAGTTGGGGCACGACGACATACCACAGCATCTTCCAGCCCTTTGCCCCATCCAACCGCCCGGCTTCGATCTGTTCGGGATCGACGGCGTTCAACCCGGTCAGGTACAGGATCATGCAGTACGCCGTCTGTGGCCACAGGCCAGCGGCGATGATGCCGTAGGTGACAAAGCGCTCGTCGCCCAGCACGTTGATGGGGCCAAGACCGACGACACCAATAATGTTGTTCAGAAGGCCGAAGGTCGGGTCATAGAACCACGTGAAGACCAAGCCGACCACCACCTGGCTGATCACGAAGGGGAAAAAGAAGAGCGACTTATACAGGCGAATGCCAGTCACTGTCTGGTTCAGAAAGAGGGCGATGAACAAGCCGGCGGGAATTGCCAGCAAGTAGAGCAGCAGCCAGAGGATGTTGTTTTTGAGCGAGGTATAAAAGGCGTCGCGGTCGACGAACTCCCAATACAGATCCTCGTAGTTCTGGAAGCCCACGTATTCCCGCGGGCTCAGACCATCCCAGTCGTAAAGCGAGATCTGGAAGGATTGGAAGATCGGGAAAATGACGTAGAGCAGGAAGAAGAAGACGCCGGGGGCCAGGAACAGCCAGGGCATGATGGCGATCTGGTTGCGGTGGAACCAGGACCGCGATTCTACGGTGGCAACGTCTGAAAGCGCGGCTTCGGACATGTGGCGTTCCCTTGGCTCAGGGTCGTGGGACGGGCCGTCTGGCGGCCCATCCCGATGCTGTGCAGGACCTGCCCTTACTGGGCGACCCGCTGACGGGTACGCTCCAGCCGGGCCAGGATGCGGTCGAGGTTATCGGGGCGCACCATGAACTCCTGGAAGCCTTCCATCGACGCTTTGGCCATCTCCGCCGGTGCGTCGCGGTCCCAGAACTGGGCCACGCCACCAGGGCTGTTGGACGACAGCATGACAAAGCCTTCGTTGAGGAACTTGTCATCATCGACCGTGGCTTGCGCGTTCACCGGCAACTGGCCAAGGTTTTCGCCGTTGTTGATCACCGTCTGCTCTTCGGCTGAGACGACGAAGCGCAAGAACTCGCGCGCGGCTTCCTTGTTGGCCGCGTTCGACGGGATGTGGAACGTGTCGGTCGGCGCATCTTCGGCCAGCGCGACATCAGGGTTGATCGCCGGGAACTGGTAGAAATCCAGCTGGTCGTCCGTCAGGCCCGCTTCGCGCAGCGGTGCCACTGCGAAGTTGCCCATCAGGTAGCCTGCCGCATCGCCATTGACCATGAAGGGCAGCGCTTCCTGCCAGCTATAGGTCTGGTGGTTGTCAACGAAGGCACCCATGTCGATCAGTTCACGCCAGTTTGCGAAGGTCGCCTTCACCCGGTCGTCTTCCCAGCTCACGTTGCCAGCGGCGAGATCCATGTGGAAGTCAAAGCCGTTGGTGCGCATGTTGAGGTAGTCGAACCACCCGCCCGCAGTCCACAGGAACTTCGTACCGATGGTGAAGCACGCGCGGCCGGAATCGACGATGGCCTGGCAGTTTGCCTTGAACTCATCCCAGTTCGACGGCTCGCTCAGACCCAGCTCTTCGTAGATGTCTTTGCGATAGTAAACGCCCCACTGATAGTAGGTGTAGGGCACGCCCCACTGCTTGTCGTCGATGGTCATCGCACCCTTGGTCGAGGCAAGGTTTTCGGCGATCTCGGGCTCGGCCCACAGATCGGACACGTCTTCAAACAGGCCCGCTTCCACATAAGGCCGCATCCGGTTTGCGGCGTACCAAGTCGCCACATCGGGTGGATTTGCCGTCAAGAAGTTGCGGATCTGGGTTTTGTACTCTTCCCGGTCGATCACCGTGGTCTCAATGTTGAGGTCCGGGTGTTCGGCCTGAAACCTGTCAATCATCGCTTCCATCGTTGCACGCGGCGCGGGGTTCGATGTGTCGAGGAAGATCTTAAGATCGCCGGTCAGATCGGCAGCTGCCGGGCCTGTGATCGCCACAGACGTAGCAAGCGCCGCGATGGACGCTTTTAGCATGGAACGCATGGTGTCCTCCCTGGGGTTCCACTATGGGATGAGTTCCATTATTTGAAACTCGGTTTTGAATATTGAAATCATAACCGCACTGTGGCAGGCCTTGTCAACAGCCGCAAAAATCTTGAACGAACACAAAACGCGCGGCGGGGAGGATATATGGCCCGGGCGACGTCGGAGGACGGCACGGTAGGAAAGGCGCTTGAGGTGCTGGACCAGGTTGCGGCCTTCGGTCGGCCCGTGCGGTTTTCCGAACTTCTCGCAGCCTCCCCGTTTCCCAAGGCCACCCTCTATCGTTTCGTCCAGACCCTGACCAACCAGGGCATGCTCGCGTTCGACGCCGAGCGACAAACCTATGCGCCGGGCCTGCGGCTCGTGCGGTTGGCCCATACTGCATGGGAGCAATCTTCACTGGCGCCTGTGGCCCGCCCGATGATCGACCAGTTGTCGGAACAGCTGGGTGAGACGGTGCATCTGGCACAGTTGGACCACGGGCATGTCCTCTACGTCGACAAGCGCAACGCGGCGGACCCCATCGAGATGTTCAGCCAGGCTGGGCGCGTGGGCCCCGCCTATTGCACCGGCGTCGGCAAGGCGATGCTGGCCCATCTGGATGAAGGCGAGTTGGAGCGCGTGCTAGCCATGCAATCCTTCCACCGCTTCACCGAAAAGACCTTTACGACCGCCGCGGCGCTGCGCACCGAGTTGGCCGCCATCCGCACGCGGGGCCACGCCTATGACGATGAGGAACACGAGGTCGGGATCATTTGCATCGCGATGCCGATCCTGACGCGCACGAAGCGCGTGCTGGGCGCGCTCTCTGTCACCACCTCGACCGACCGCAACAGCCTGGGCGGCCTGGACCGGCTTGCGCCCGATCTGCGCCAAACCGCCCGGGCCATTGCGGAAGAGGCCGATAGCTGGCGCTTCCCCGAAGAAACCCGATCCACCCACAGAGCAGGAGCGGCCTGAATGTCCGGTGTTACCCTCGCCAACGTCATCAAACGCTATGGAGACACCCAGGTGATCCACGGCGTCGACTTGCAGATCGACCATGGGGAGTTCTGCGTGTTTGTGGGCCCCTCGGGCTGTGGCAAATCCACCTTGCTGCGCATGGTGGCCGGGCTGGAGGAAACCAGTGACGGCGCGATCCGGATCGGCACCCGCGACGTGACACGGGCCGATCCAGCGGAACGCGGTGTGGCAATGGTGTTTCAGACCTACGCGCTTTATCCGCACATGACCGTGGAAGAGAACATGGGCTTTGGGTTGAAGATGAATGGCCACCCGAAGCAGGAGATAAAGCAAAAGGTCGGCGAGGCGTCGAAAATCCTGAAGCTCGATGATTACCTCAGCCGCAAACCCAAGGCCCTGTCCGGCGGCCAGCGCCAGCGCGTGGCCATCGGGCGCGCGATTGTCCGGGGGCCGGAGGTGTTCTTGTTCGATGAGCCGCTGTCGAACCTTGATGCTGAACTGCGCGTTGAAATGCGGGTCGAGATTGCGCGGCTGCACCAAGAGATCGGCGCGACCATGATCTACGTCACCCACGATCAGGTCGAGGCGATGACGCTGGCGGACAAGATCGTGGTGCTGCGCGCGGGGCGGATCGAGCAGGTGGGGGCACCGCTTGATCTGTACCGTGATCCCGACAACCGGTTCGTGGCAGGGTTTATCGGATCGCCGGCAATGAACTTCCTCAGCGGGTCGGTAAACGGCGCGGGTGTCGAGACGCCAGGGCTGGGCCAGACCGTGCCTGCGGGCGTGACGCTGCCATCGCCGGGAAGCGGAATCAACGTGGGGCTGCGGCCCGAACATATCGAGATTGATCCCGAGGGCGACACCCACGCAGTCGAGTTGACCGAAGCGCTTGGGGGTGTGTCTTATGCCTATCTCACTGCGCCGACGGGTGAGAAGCTGATTGTCGAAGAGCGGGGGGATGACCGGTCAAAGACCGGCGCGCGCGTTGGCCTGAAGTTCGACCCCGGGCGGGCGTATTTCTTCGATGCCAATACCGAAGCCCGGTTGAGATAGACCTGCAGATGATCGGCGTTATCGCAGACGACTTTACCGGGGCTACGGACATCGCCGGGCTTATGGCGCGCACCGGGGCCGATGTACGGATGCATGGCGGTATCCCCGCAACCCCGCCTGCTGGCATCGGCGCAGTTGAGGTGATCGCGTTGAAGTGCCGGACCGCCCCGGTGGATCAGGCGGTGGCCGACACCACCGCAGCGCTGGAGTGGTTGCTGGCCCACGGCGCGCGGCAGATCTATTGGAAGTACTGCTCCACCTTCGATAGCACCGATCAGGGCAATATCGGCCCGGTGGCCGAGGCGCTGATGGCCCGCCTTGGTGCGGATCACACGGTCTATTGCCCCGCCTTCCCCGAAAACGGGCGCACGGTTTATCAGGGCCATCTCTTTGTCGGCGACGCGCTTTTGTCCGACAGCCCGATGCGTCACCACCCGCTCACGCCGATGACCGATAGCAACCTGATGCGTTTGCTCGACCCACAAGTGACGCAACCCGTGGGACTGATCCCCCTAGATCAGGTGCGCGGAGGCGCCGATGCAGTCGCGCGGGCCAGGGCAGACCTGGTGGCGCGGGGCATTGCCCATCTGATCGCCGATGCGACGGCCGACGCCGATCTTGCGACCCTGGGACAGGCCGTCGCAGACGCCCCGTTGCTGACGGGTGGCAGCGCGTTTGCCGCGGCGGCCTATGGTCCGGATCTTCGTCAGCTCACCGACACGTCGCCGCTGCCCCACCTGCCCGCGGGACCCGCGATCGTGCTGTCGGGCAGCTGTTCTGCCGCCACGCGCGCTCAGGTCGCCCGCTTCCGGGCCAGCGGTGCGACGGTCATTGACGTGATGCCTTCCGAGATCGCCACCGATGGGGCTGCTTCCCTGATCGATGCGGTCATGCAGGCTCTGGGCGACCAGCCGGTGCTGGTGACGTCAACCGCCGAACCCGATGCTCTGGCGGATGTCCAAACCGCACTGGGCCGCGACGCTGCAGGCGCATTGGTCGAGGGCGCGCTGGCTGCAGTGGCACAGGCGGCGCGGGCCCGCGGTGCCACGCGTATCGTGGTCGCTGGCGGCGAGACGTCGGGCGCGATCACGCTTGCGCTGAGGGCCCACGACCTGCGCGTTGGGCCAGAGATCGCACCGGGTGTGCCGTGGTGTTTTGCCGATGACGGCGCCGGCAGCTTTGCCTTGGCGTTGAAGAGCGGAAATTTTGGCGGAGCCGATTTCTTTACCGATGCGCTGGCTGCGTTGGAACGGTTGAGGTGAGGTTCCAAGGCGCCGCCGGTCACAGCACCAGTTGTGCGGCCAAGCGCAGCGCCAGAAGGCCCAGGAACACCAGGATCACCCGATCAAACACCTCGGGCGAGGCGCGCTTGCCCAGCCAATCGCCAAGCGGCATGAACACCAGCACCGGCAAGATCGCAATGAAGCTAAGGCCAAGGATCTGTAACGTCATCAACCCGGATGCCAAAAGAGCCGGAAGCTGAACCAACCCCATTCCGGTGAAGAACGCCGAGATGGTGAAGATAAACACCGGACGCTCCAGCCGCGCCGCGTTCAGGAAACTGACCGACACGGGCGCGGAGATGCCCGCCGCGCCCTGGAACACGCCGCCCACGACACCCGCAGGCACCACCCATCGCCACGCGCTTTCCATGGCCAGCCGAAACGACGGGCGCGCGAGCCGCAGACCGATATATGCAAACACCACACCTGCCAGTAGGCCCGACAGGACATCCACAGGCAGCGCCACCAGCAAACCTGTCCCCACCAGCGCGCCAACCGCCCCGGCGACCGCAAAACGCATCGCAAAGCCCCCGTCGATCCGGTGGCTGCGAAAGCGCCATAACTGCTGCACATTGCTCAGAAGGTTGACAATCACCATGATGACGACGGCAAACCGCACATCCACGACCGCCGCAATCACGGGCACGGCGATCACGGGCACGCCTGCCCCGGTCGCCCCCTTCAATACGCCGCCCAATGCCAACGCAGCGAAGATCGCCAGGTATGAGATTGGGTCAAGCGCGGGCATGGCCGCTGCCTGCGCCCGGGTACGGCGGGTGTCAAGGCACAGGGCTTTTAGGGTATTGCGCGGAAATAGTGCACGCTCGGTAAAGGGTATTTGCAAACCGTCAGTGTCGTGCCCAATAAGGGCAAGCCATGACCCGCACTTCCCTCGACAACCAACGTGCCCGCCGCGTGTTTCTGGACCGGCATCTGCTGCTGCGCCAGATCGCGGGGCCTGGCAAGGCCGATGACTTGGAGGGGGTGCTGCATGGCCTGGGGTTCGTTCAGGTTGATAGCGTCAACACGCTTGCCCGCGCCCATGATCTGATCCTGTGGTCCCGGCGCGGGCAGTACCGGCCAAAGGCGCTAGAGCATCTGGTGTCGCGCCGTCGGTCGGCGTTTGAGCACTGGACCCACGATGCCGCCATCGTGCCCATGGCGTTCTACCCGATGTGGCGGCTGAAGTTCGCACGCGACGCGGCGCGGATGCGGTCGCGATGGGCGCAAGCCAGGCGCGATGGGTGGGAGGGAGAGACTGAACAGGTGCTCCGCCACATCGCAGACCAAGGCCCGGCCTGTTCGTTGGACGTGGGCGCGGGTGAGCAACGGGGGTCTTCGGGGTGGTGGGACTGGCACCCATCGAAAACCGCGCTGGAGTTTCTGTGGCGGTCGGGCCAACTTGCCGTCTGCCACCGCCGGGGGTTCCGCAAGTACTACGACCTTGCCGAGCGGGTGATCCCGGCGCAGCAGTTTCAGGGCCGGCTGGACCAAGATGAAATCGTGGATTGGGCGATGTCGCAGGCACTTGATCGCCTGGGCTTCGGCACCAGCGGCGAGTTGGCGGCCTTTTTTGAGATTGTGACAAGGGGCGAGGCCAAGGATTGGTGCATACGTGCCCTGCAATCAGGGCGCATCATCGAAGCAGGCATCGAGATGGCCGATGGATGTATCCGTCGCAGCTTCACGACGGAGGCAACGCTAGATCACGCGGCGTCGTTGCCAGAGGCCACGGGCCGGGTCCGCCTGCTCTCACCCTTCGACCCTGCGCTGCGTGACCGGGCACGGGCCGAGCGGCTGTTTGGCTTTCACTACCGGATCGAGATTTTCGTGCCCGAAGCCAAACGTCGCTACGGCTACTACGTGTTTCCCGTTATGCAGGGCGACCGGTTGATCGGTCGGGTGGATGCCAAGCGGGCGGATAACACACTGATCGTTCGGGCATTCTGGCCTGAGCGCGGGGTGCGCATGGGCAAGGCGCGCAGATCGGGATTACAGGCCGGGCTTGAGCGCGTCCGCCACATCGCCGGGGTCGACGCGGTGACCTATTGCGATGGCTGGATGCGATCGGGCGATCATTAGAGTACACCACCCGCCTCTTTGACAGCACAGAGCGCTGAATAACTGTGCATTTGGCGCTCAAACCCAAAGAACGCAGCGAAGTTCGTGCGCGTCCCGGGCTGGACTTGCATGCAGTTGAGGCAAATGACTAAGCTTGAGGCAAGCAAAGAGGCATCTCCTCTTTGGCCCAAACATCAATACTCTGTGGGGAGAGATCTGTCATGACATCCAAGAAATCCAACCTTATGGCGACGGCAGCGGTCGTGCTGACCGCGCTGCCATCGGTGGCCAGTGCCGAGACGCTGGTGATTTCGTGGTGGGGCTTTAACGGCGACAAGCTGAATGAATTCATTGTGGAGCCGTTCCAGGAGCAATGCGGCTGCGAGATTGTCTTTGAAACCGGCAACAGTGCTGACCGGCTTGGCAAGATCCAGGTGCGCGGTGGAGCGGGGGTTGACCTGATCTACCTGCCCGACAGCTTCTCGCAGCAGGGGATCGAGCTGGGCCTGTTCCAGCCCATCGACCGCTCGAAAATCCCGAATATCGAGGGACTCTATGACTTCGCGCAGGCCCCGCAGGGGGAGTATGGGCCGGCCTACACGCTGGGCCGCGTTGGCATCGTCTATGACAGCGAAGCGGTCGCGGAGCCGATCACGTCTTGGAATGATCTCTGGCGCGAAGACCTGGCCAGCTCGGTCTCGCTGCCCGGGATCACGACCACGGCAGGGCCGATGGTGGTCATGCTGGCCGGTGACAAGGCAGGCGTCAGCGCGTTTGAAGATGCCGATGCGGCCTTTGCCGAGATTGAGGCGATCAAACCCAACGTTCTGAAGAACTACAACACCGGATCCGAGATGATTAACCTGTTCTCCACGGGCGAGATCTCGGTCAGCCTGGCGCAGGACTTCGCCCTAGGGCGGCTTCAGGACGCGGTGCCCACCGTGGTCTGGGCCGATCTGGAAGATGGCGACATCGCCACGCTGAACACGATCAACATTCCCACTGGAGCCGAGAACGTGGAACTGGCGCATGAGTTCATCAACTTCGTGCTGGACCCCGAGCTTCAGCGCGTTCTGGCCGAGAACGGCGTGGATGCCCCGGCCGTAGAAGCCGTCGAACTGTCGCCCGAAGCCGCGGCAGGTTGGACCTATGGCGCCGAGCAGGTGGGCAGTCTCAAGCGGATCGACTATGCCGCCATGAACGCAGCCAAGCCCGGCTGGATCGAGATGTGGAACGAGGTCTTTGGCGGCTAAGCCTACCAAGGATGGGCGGGGGCACGCGCCCCTGCCCGCTTTCCCGAACGGACGCACACTGTGGCACAACGCCTGACCGGATGGACACTTTCGGGTCCCGCGACCCTGCTTGTGGCCCTGTGCCTGATCGGCCCCGTCGCCGCGACCATCGCGGCCACGTTCCAGTCGGGCCAGGGGCCCTGGGCGCTGTATCAGGCGTTCTTTGAGAGCGGTTTCCGGATGCGCGTCCTATGGCGCACGCTGGAAGTGGCCCTGATCACAACGGCTGTTTCGGTGATCGTGGGCTTCTTCACCGCCTACGTGGTCAGCCGCGCACCACCGCGTTGGCGGTCGATCCTGATCATCCTGGCTGTCTTCCCGCTGCTCACGGGCGTCGTGGTGCGGTCCTTTGCCTGGCTGATCGTGCTGGGGCGGAACGGCATCGCCAACTCGTTCTTTGTCTGGCTGGGCCTCGAAGGCGCGCCCTATTCGATGCTCTATACCCAGGGCTCGGTCATCATCGCGATGATCTACCTTTTCGTGCCGCTGATGGTGCTGACGCTGGTGGGCGTGTTGGAAAACATCCCCGATGACCTGATCGAGGCCGCATCCTCGCTGGGCGCCACGCAAGCGGCGATTTTTCGGCAGATCATCTTTCCGCTTGCCGTGCCCGGCCTGATCGTGGGGGCAGTGCTGGTCTTCACCGGATCCTTCACCTCTTACGCCACGCCGCAGCTTTTGGGTGGGGATCAGCAGATGATGATGGGCACATTGCTGCACCAGCGCGCGATGGTGGCGTTTGACTGGGATGGCGCGGCAACGGTGTCGGCGATCATGGTGGTGGTGACGCTCGTGGTGGTGGGGGCGATGACGCATATCGCGAAACGCCTGAATCCGATGGCCACCTGAGATGACGCGCCGCATCAGCCCCCTTCTGATCGCCTTTACGGTCCTGGTGTACTTCTTCCTTCTCGGCCCCTTGGTCATCGTGATCGGCGCCTCTCTGTCGGACACCACGTTCCTGACCTTCCCGCCACAAGGCCTGTCCCTGCGCTGGTTTGAGAAGATATTCGAGATGTCGGCGTTCCGCCGCACCATGGTGACCTCGCTGCAGATCGCCTTTGCCTCGACCACCATCGCCCTTCTGATCGGCATTCCGGCGGCCTATGCGCTGAACCGCTATCGCATCACCCTGCCAGGCTGGCTGTCGACGCTGTTCGTCTTGCCGGTTCTGGTACCTGAGATTGTGCTCGGCTTTTCGATCCTGCGCTCGATCCAGGTGGGCGCTGGCGTTCCGGTCCTGAGCGCGCTTTTGATCGGGCATACGCTCATCGTGCTGCCCTATTGCGTGCGAGTCATCTCAGCGAGCCTCGCCTCGTTTGATTTCAGCGTGGAAGAGGCCGCGATCTCGCTCGGCAGCCCGCCGATCAAGACCTTCTTCACCATTGTCCTGCCAAACGTGCAATCGGGTGTGATCGCCGCGTTCATCCTGGCCTTCATCACCTCGATCAACGATGTCTCGGTTGCGCTGTTCCTGACCGGTCCGGGCATTTCCACGCTGCCGATCCAGATCCTTGCCCATGTCGAACAGTTCTTCGATCCTGTGATCGCCTCGGTCTCGGTCCTGCTGATGTTCCTGACCGTGGGCGTCATGATCATTGTCGAGCGCACGCTTGGTCTGACCTTCCTCGCAAAGTGATCCTATGACCGACGCCGCACCCCTCACCGTTGCGAACCTGACCGCTCATTACGGGAAGACGAAGGTGCTGGATGACCTGTCGCTGGACGTTGGCGCGGGCGAATTGGTGTCGCTTCTGGGGGCATCGGGCTGCGGGAAGACCACCACGCTGCGCCTGATCGCGGGGTTTCTGAAACCCACATCAGGGACGATCCGGCTGGGCGCAAAGGACCTGGCCGCTCTGCCCGCGCATAAACGCAATATCGGGCTGGTGTTCCAGAACTACGCCTTGTTCCCGCATCTCAGCGTTACTGAGAACGTGGCCTTTGGCCTGAAACAACGGGGACTTGGTGCCGCGGATCGCCTGAACGCGGCCAAATCCATGCTGGACCGGGTGGGCCTGCAATCTCTGGGCGACCGACTGCCCGGTGCCTTGTCCGGGGGGCAGCGGCAGAGGGTGGCGCTGGCCCGTGCGCTGGTGATCGAACCGCCGCTTTTGATGTTCGATGAACCGCTGTCGAACCTCGACGCCAAGCTGCGCGTCGACATGCGTGTGGAAATACGGCAGCTGCAACGCGCGAATGGAACGACCTCGGTCTTCGTGACCCATGACCAGGAAGAGGCGTTCTCAATCTCTGACCGGGTGGCAATCATGGATGCCGGGCGCATCCGGCAACTGGACACACCCGAGGTGCTATATCAACGCCCGGCCAACGCCTTTGTCGCGCGGTTCGTGGGGTTTGAAAACCTGATCCCGCTGACAGTGACCGATCGCCAAGGCGCAGTGGTTGAGACGCGCGGCGCAGGCGGGATGGCAGTCACCTTGAACCAGGATGAGCTTGGCCCAATCCCAGATACATTCGTCCTGGCCACCCGCCCCGAAGGCCTGCGCGTCGTGGCCGATGAAACCGGTCTGCCCTGCACCCTGGGCTTGCGCACCTACCTTGGGCGCACCTATCACTATCAGGCCGAAACGGCGGTGGGCCTGCTCACCGCATCCGGGCCGCTGACCCAGCCGCTCAACCCCGGCGACCGCGCCTGGCTGGCGCCCGTGGCCGAGCAATGCTGCATCCTGGCATCAGAGCCTGCATGAGCACGCTGATCCATAATGCGACGCTTTTGCCCTGTACGCCGGATATGCCGGTGATCGAGGGTGGGTATCTGCGGATCGAAGGCGGGCGGATCAGTTTGGTTGGCGCGGGCGACGCGCCTTCTGCGCCGGACGCCGAAGTGATCGACGCGGGCGGCGACATCGTCATGCCCGGCATGGTCAATCCGCATGCGCACATCCCCATGACCTTGTTCCGGGGCTTGGGCGAAGACGTGGACGACCGCTTGTTTCGCTATGTCCTGCCGATGGAGCGCAAGTTCGTCTCACCCGAAATGGTGCGGATCGGCACCGCCCTTGGCGCGTGGGAAAGCATTGCCGGTGGCGTCACCACAATCGCGGACATGTACTATTACGAGACCGAGGTGGGCCGCGTGCTCGACACGGCGGGCCTGCGCGGCGTGGTGGGCCAGACGCTCGCCGATTTCAATCCGCCGGATCACGCCACGATGGACGACGGCTTCGCGCTGGTCGAAGAATTGGCGGATGCGTTCGCGGGCCACCCCCGCGTGCGCGCCTCGATCGCACCGCATGCGCCCTACTCCACCGACATCCCGGTGCTGGCGCGCGTGGCCGATTGGGCCGCCGATCACCCTGATGTGCCAGTTCAAATACACCTCGCCGAGATGGCGACCGAAATGGCCTGGGCCGAGAAGACCCATGCCTGTCACCCGGTCGAGGTGGTGGATCGTGCAGGTCTGCTGATCCCTGGTCTGATCGCCGCCCATTGCCTGTACCTGGACGAAGCCGAGATCGCGCGACTGGCCGAGGCCGGGGTGCATGTAGCCCACAACGCCCGTTCGAACGCCAAGGCCGGGCGCGGGATCGCCCCGGTGGAGGCGCTGCGGGCGGCGGGTGTGCCGGTGGGCATCGCGACCGATGGGCCGATGAGTGGGAATACAATGGACTTGTTTTCGCAATTCGGGCCGGTGTCGATGTTCGCCAAGCTGCGCGGGCAAAGCCGCAAACCCATGCCCGCAACCGACGTCATCGCCATGGCCACGCGCGAGGGCGCAAAGGTGCTGGGCATGGCTGACGAGGTGGGTACGCTGGAAGTCGGCAAAGCGGCGGATATCATCCGTATCTCGACCGCGGCCCCCCGGATGCAGCCGATCTACGACATCTACGCCACGCTGGTCTTCGCCACGATGCCCGAAGATGTGCGCGACGTGATGGTGGCGGGCCAATGGCTGATGCGGGATCGCGAGGTGCTGACGCTGGAGCGCAAAAAGGTGCTGCGCGATGCGGGCCAGATCGCGGCGCGGTTCAGGGCCGAAATGGCAGAGATCGACCGAACACGAGGGGCTGAGGGATGAGAGATCTGGACAAAGCACTGGCCGCTGCGGACGCAGGTATAGACGCTGGCCTCGCGCGGTTGTGTGAGCTGATCCGCATCCCATCCGTCTCCGCCGACCCCGCGCGGGAGGGCGATGTGCGCCGCGCGGCGGACTGGCTTGCGGCGGATCTGGCATCGATGGGCTTTGACGCATCGGTGCGCCCAACCGACCGTCACCCGATGGTTGTCGGCCATGACCACAGCGCGCCAGAGGGTGCGCCCCATGTCCTGTTCTACGGCCACTACGACGTGCAGCCCGAAGACCCGCTGGACCTGTGGGACGCCGACCCCTTCACCCCCGAGTTAATCCTTCAGCCCGATGGCGAGACCTGGATCACGGGCCGCGGCGCATCGGACGACAAGGGCGCATTGATGACCTTCATCGAGGCCTGCCGCGCCTGGAAGGCGGCGACCGGCGCCCTGCCCTGTCGGGTGACGGTGCTGCTGGAAGGCGAGGAAGAAATCGCGAGCCCCTCGCTCGGCCCGTTCCTCAAGGCCACGCAGGATGAGTTGAAGGCAGACACCGTGCTCGTCTGCGACACCGATATGTGGGACCACGACACGCCTGCGATCACCACGATGATGCGGGGACTCGCGAGTGAGGAGTTCACGATCCGCACCGCTGACCGCGATCTGCATGCGGGCATCTTCGGGGGGGCCGCACGCAATGCGTTGCAAGTCATGGCCGATGTTCTGGCCAGCCTGCGCGCACCCGACGGCAAGGTGGCCATCGACGGGTTCTACGACGATGTGCAAGAGTTGCCTCAGGAAATCGCTGACATATGGGCCAGCCTGCCCTTTGACGATGCCGCGTTCCTGGGCGGCGTGGGCCTGTCGATCCCGGCGGGCGAGGCCGACCGCTCGGTGCTGCAACAGGTCTGGGCGCGCCCGACCTTTGAGGTGCATGGCGTCTGGGGCGGATATTCAGGGGAGGGCTTCAAGTCCATCGTGGTGGGCGAGGCGCATGCGAAGGTCAGCTTCCGCTTGGTCACTGATCAAGATCCCGAAGCCGTGCGTGCGGCGTTCCGCGCCCATGTCGAGGCGCTGTTGCCCGCCGATTGCAGCGTGACGTTCCAACGCCTTGGTGCGGCGGCCCCGGTGATGATGCCCACCGACAGCCCGATGCTGCGCCGGGCGCTGGACGGGTTGCGCGATGAATGGGGCAAGGCGGCGGTGGCGGGGACCGGCGGTTCCATCCCGATCCTGGCTGAGTTCCGCGACAGGCTGGGGATGGATGCGCTGTTGGTGGGCTTTGCCCGTTTCGACAATCGCGTGCACAGCCCGAACGAGAAATACGATCTGTCGAGCTATGTGCATGGCACACGGTCCTGGGTGCGCATCCTTGACAAGTTCGCACAAGGCGTGGGCTAACGCTACCAGACCACCGGATGGCTTTCGCCCGTGGCGACATTGACCAGGCCAGTGGGCGCAGCGGGGTTCGGCGCGACCAGCACCCAGCGCCAGGGCGCGCATGTGAGCGTGGCGAATTGCAGCCGCTCGGGGAAGCCCGGGCCCCAGCGCGGGGAAGAGCTTGGCTCAAAATGCCAGTCGAACCCTTCCGCAATGCCAAGAAAGGTCCGCCACTCAGAATCCAAAGCTCCCGCCGGGCGCGCCGTCATCAACCCCCCGATCTCATAGCGCACCGTGGCACGGATTGTGCCGCCAGAGGCCAGCGCCCAACCGCCCTGTTGCTGCGCGATTTGATTGGCGACCAGTGCCATCGCCGCGTCGGACGAGCCCACAACCCAGAGGTTGTGACTGTCATGTGCAACCGTGCACCCGACGGCAGTGTCAGGCGTCGCGGGGCCCGTGCCACGCCAGAACATCCGGGCCAGAGCGCCCTCGCCGGAATGCCGGTCGATGATCGCCATTTTGGTGATCGCCCGCGTTGGGTCACGGACCACATATCCGTCCTGCACCGGCAGCGTCTCTGTGAGAAAGTCGTCCTCCCAATGGAACGGGCGCAGGACAGCCGCGCGCATCTCGCTGCGCCCCGCCTCGGCAGGGATCGCAAAGTCCTGCGCCGTAACAGGGCGCGGCAGGCGCACGCTCTCATTCGCCCAATCGGGCCAGTCCACCTTGGGCAGCGGCCCGGTGTAGCGCGCCCCATCCGATACCTGCGCCCCATCCGCCCAGACCTCGACAATCTCAACGCCAGCCACATCGGAAAGCAGCACAAGATCGGCGTACCGCCCCGGCGCCAGAGCGCCGACCCAGGGCGTCAGCCGCATATGCCGCGCGGGGTTCAGCGTCACGCATTGCAGCGCGGTCTCTGGCGCAAGACCGCTCTCAATCGCCAGCCGCACATTGTGGTCCGTCGCCCCGATTGCCAGCGTCTCTGACGCGCCCCGGTCATCGGTGGCAAAGGCCACTTGGCTCCAATCGGCCAGACCACGTTCCAGAAGCCCGCCAATGATCTGAGGCATCGAATGCGGGCGGATTTCCAGGAACAGGCCGTGGGTCAGCTTGTCCCACGCCTCCTCCGCCGTCCAGGCCTCATGGTCAGACGCAAGCCCCGCCGCTGCAAAGGCGCTGATGCTGGCCAGATCGCGCAAGCCGGCCCCATGCCCTTCCACCACGCCACGGGCGGCAAAGGTGGCCTCGATCATGCCCCACAGCCGTTCATGCGCAGGGTTGCTGGCATCTGTGACGGCGGGCCAATCCATCACCTCGTCCAGGCCTGCCACCATCGGATTGCGCATGAACGCGGCCTGCGCGGCCTGATCGAAATGCCCGCCCGACTGCTCATACCCCGTGGGCGGGGTGGCCGAGCCCGGCAGCGGAAAGATCTTCAGGGGTGACCCCGCCCGCCGCGCCGCCAGCCAGAAGTCGAGGTTTCCACCGCCATTCACATTGGACAGCTCATGGCTGGCCTCGCACGTCCAGGTGTTGCCACGCGGCAGGACCAGCGCCGCCTCGTGTTCGGGCGTCAGGTGCGAGCTCTCAATATGCTTATGCACCTCGCCAAAACCCGGCACTGCAGACAGATCCGGGCGATGAACACGCCGCGCCGTCTTTCCGTTCCATGCGCCTGCAGGTCCAACAAAGGCAATGCGGCGCCCACGCATGACGACCTCGGCATCCGTGATCCAAGTTGCGGTTGCCGCCTCAAACAACCGACCCACGCGCAGCACGCAATCGGCGGGCTGGCGACCAAGCGCAACTTGTACCAGATCGCGGCGGATGATCGTCTCGCCATGGGCGTCGATCAGCAGGTCATCCGGCAAGTCTGGGGCCATGGGGATCGGTTCCGGTTGTGAAGCGGAAGGATCGGTCAGATACTGCGCTGCCGCAACCCCGAAGGACGCCCCGTGCCGACACCCGTGATTATCGACACCGATCCAGGAATCGACGATGCGGTGGCGATCTTTTGCGCGCTGGCGTCCCCAGCGCTGAAGGTTCTGGGGCTGACCACGGTTGCGGGCAATATCAGCCTGGCCCAAACGACCGAGAATGCCGGGCGGATCCTGGCCACCGCGGGCGCCAATCTTCCCGTGGTGTCGGGTGCAGACCGCCCGCTCCTAAGGGCCCCCTTCGCCGCTTTGGATGTACATGGGAATGATGGGCTGGGCGGTGTCACACTGCCTCCGCCTTTGCAGGCGGTGCGCCACGGTGCGGTCGAATGGATTGCGCGAGTGCTGAGGGATCACCCGGCGCAATCCGTCGATCTTCTGGTGCTGGGTCCGATGACCAACATCGCACATCTTCTTCGTCAGGATCCCGATGCGGCACAGCGGACCCGCCGTATTGTCGCGATGGGCGGCGCGATTGCCGAGCGTGGCAATGTCGGCTCGAGAGCGGAGTTCAACATGGCCGCCGATCCCGAGGCGGCAGATGTGGTACTGTCCGCCGGTCTGCCCCTCACCATGATCCCGCTGGATGTCACCCGCAAGGTGCGCGCGGGTCCAAAGGATGTGGTACGGCTTGCCGCCAGTGCACGGCCCGAGGCGCAGGCATCTGCTGCGCTGATCGAGGCCTATTTCCAGTCCACCGATGGCGGCGACATCCCCACCAGCCGCCCCTTGCATGACCCCTGCGTGATGCTGTTTTCCGAAGCGCCAGAACTGTTCGGATGCGAAGACATGCACCTAGCGGTTGACCTATCCCCGCCCCGTGACGGCGGCGCGCTGATCGACGGCCCGCATCCGGTTCGCGTCGCGCGCACCGTTGATCGCGCGGGGGCCTTGGCGCTTCTGCTGGAGCGGCTGATAGAGCCCTAATCCACTTCGACCCAGCCACCTTCCGCCTTCTTCAACAGCGGCGTCTCAAAAGCCCCGAACACCGGCACCTCCACATCACTGACCGCATCAAACCACCGCCGCGTCTGCAGCATCGCCGCACCCAGCGCCACGGGCCGGACCCCCGCCAAACCAAGCACATCCACCCCTGCCCGGATAGACGCCCCAGAACTGATCACATCGTCGATCAGACAGACGCGCTGGCCGCGCAGCAGTGGCAACATGCGCGGATCGACGTAAAGCCGTTTCTCCTGACCCGGGCTGGTGATCGAGTTCAATGGCACCGACAAACCGGAATCATACCAAAACTTCCGCGACGTCCCGAGCGCCACATAGCGCGCATGCCCCAACCGCTGTGCCACCAACCGCGCCAGTGACAGCCCCAAGGTCGGCAGACCGACGATGATATCCGGCGCCACCTCGGCCACACGCGCCGCCAAAACCTCAGCCAGGGCCGCCTCAACGGCAAAACTCGCCTGGTTAAGGATCAGAGACGCAATGGCGTTCTCTGTCCCCGCCAGCGGTCGGATCGGCAACGCCAGCACCGGCCCGTCGCCCATGACCGCCGGATACCGATCCGTATAGGGCGACGTGAGGGTCGCAGACCCAGGCTCAAACGCCTGCCAAAACTCATGCGGCTCGATGGGTGGCTCCTTCTGGGACGGGTGGTGTCTGTGCTAGCAGTTACGCCCATGACAAACACCCTGTCCATCCGGACCGACACCCTGATCGCGCTGCGGCGCGACCTGCACAAACACCCCGAGCTTGGCTTTGAGGAAAAGCGGACGGCGGCCATCGTCGCCGACCACCTGCGCGCGCTTGGACTTGAGGTCACGACGGGGATCGCCACGACCGGTGTGGTGGGTACCTTGCGCAACGGCACAGGCGCCAGCGTTGGCCTGCGCGCCGATATGGATGCGCTGGCGATGCCAGAGACGGCGACGCGGGCCTGGGCCTCAACCACCCCTGGCAAGATGCATGCCTGCGGCCATGACGGGCATACGGTGATGCTGCTTGGTGCCGCTGAGATGCTCGTCGCCGATCCGCCTGCGGGCATTGTGCATTTCATCTTCCAGCCCGCCGAGGAAGGGCGCGGTGGCGCGCGGGCGATGGTCGAAGACGGCCTGTTTGAGCGGTTTGCCTGCGACATGGTCTTCGGCCTGCACAACATGCCGGGCCTTGCGACCGATGAGATGGCGGTGGTCGCGGGGCCGCAGCTTGCCTCATCCGACAGCTGGTGGGTCACGTTCCACGGGATCGGCACCCATGGCGCGAAACCGCATCTGGGCCGCGACCCGATCCATGCGGCGGGGCATTTCCTGACCGCGCTACAGGGCATCCCGGGCCGCGTGGTGGACCCGTTGCAATCCGCCGTGGTCAGCGCCTGCGCGCTTTCCGCAGGTGACGAAAAGGCGCTGAACGTCATCCCCGACACGGCGCGGATCGGCGGCACAGCCCGCGCCTATTCGGCTGAGGTGCGCGATACGCTGGAGCGCGAAATCGGGCAGTTGTCCCATGGCATCGCGGCCGCGCAAGGGATCCGCGCTGAGTACGAATTTATTCGCCGCATCCCGCCGGTGGTCAACGATGACGCTGCGACCGCCATCGCCCTTGCCGCGGCCCGCCGCGTGGCTGGGTCCGTGCGCACCGCGTTTCCACCATCCACCGCAGGCGACGACTTTGCCGTGCTGGCCGAAGGGGCACCGGGTGCCTATGTCTGGCTCGGCAACGGCCCGGCGATTGGTGGCGCGCTGCACCACAATTCAGCGTACGATTTCAATGATGAAGCGCTGACCACCGGGATTGCGTATTGGGATGCCGTTGCGCGAGAAGCTTTGGGGCATCCCCATCTTCGGCAAGACGCCTGATCGATGATGGTCAAGACGTCTCCCCAGGGCCAACGCGCGGCCCCGGGGATGTGGCTCAGAACTTCACCTCAAACAGTCCGCCGACGTTCAGCGCCCCATCTCGGGTGACACCCGCATTGGCGTTCAGCGTGCCATGGCCGATGGCCCGCGAGACGCTCGCGCTGATCGAGCCGCTGGTGAACGCGCTTCCGCGTTCGCCTTCCAGCCTGACCGCATAGCCCAGGCCACGTGTCTCGTCGCTTGTGGCAAGCTCCAACGCGGCACCGACGCTGCAATCGCTGCCGAGGCTGCCGATTGACTGGTAACACGTCAGGCGCGGCGTCAGAGCAACCAATGAGCGGTCATCATTGAACCCCCGCTCAGCCCGGATCTCGGCAAACACCGCCGCCCCGCTGACCGAGTCGAGCGCCAATGTGCCCGACTGCGTCACACCGCCAAGCGCCGCCTCAACCCCAACGTCACCGCCGGGCGAATAGGCCAGCTCAATCCCCGTGCGCGGCGACAAAGTGTATTCGCCATAGTCCAGTTCGCCCGAGATCGCAGCGCCTGCAAAACCGGCCAGATACGTGTAGTCCCCGGTTGCCATGATCGTTCCAAGGGCGTCGTCGAACGCCAGATCGAACTCATGCACACCAGTCGCCGCGCCAAGGTAGTAGTCGAAGAACAGGTTATCCTTCAGGCGCCTTGCGCCATAGATCCCTGCGTTCACGCCAACCCCGTCAATCTCGCCAATGGCTTCGCGGTTCACATCGCTTTGGCTGCCATAAAGGCCCACGAAGTAGCCGCGCACGGTGTCTGGTGCGACGAACCGTTCCCGGCGATAGGACAGGTTCAAGGCCGTTTGTGACAGGCCGCTATCGATATCGACATAACTGACCGTTCCTTCGATAATCGACCAGCGATCATTGGCGCAGTCATGGCGTTCCTCGAAAAGGCTGCCATTCACGGTCACACCGGTTTCATCTGCGCTGGCATCAAGCGCACGGCTTGTACCGGCCGCATCGCCACATGTGTTGTGGTGAACCGCGCCATCTTCGATAAGCGCAAACTCCACCCGGCGGTTCTGGGCCATCCCGGCGACGGTGTCATTGCTGGCAACCGGCCGACGCTCACCATAGCCGCGGGCCACGAAGCCCGAGGTATCGATGTCGCGGTCGCTCAGAGCCCGCAGCACAGCGTTCACCCGTCTCTGGCTGAGCGCGACGTTATAGGCGTCAGAAGCCCGGCTGTCGGTGTGACCGCCGATCTCAAAGGCGCTGCCGCTGCAGGTCGCAAGGATCCCCGCGATCTGATCCAACACGTCCGCGCTTTGCGGCGTGATGATCGCTTTGTCGGTGTCGAAAAAGATGCTTTTGGCATGCAGGTTCGCCGCAGCCGCACATTGCTGGCCCGTGCGCGACTTCAACCGTTCAAGCGCGCCAGTGGCATAGTCGCCCATGCGGGCCCCCTGCTCGGCCATGGTGACCGCCAGGTCGTCTTCCAAGATGGTCGTCAGATCCTCGGCGATGGCGTCGATCAGGTCGGTGGCGTCGACAACGATGGTCGCCGTCGCGGTATCGCAATTGGTCGGGTTCACCTCGTCACACAGCTGGTAGATGACGTTGTAGGTGCCAACCGGCGTTCCCGCAGGCACAGTGATCGTGCCGTCATCGGCAAGTGCCACCCCGGTCAGGCCATCCGCGTTTGTGAGTGTCAGCGTCGTCTGCGACCCGTTGCCGGCCACGGCGCTCCCGCCCAAAGTGTCATTGCCCAGAACCGAGCCGATGGTTCCGCCCGCAACGGTGTTGACCGGGCTGGAGGCGAAGGTGTCATTGACCGCGTCGATGGCCGGTGCACTGACCACGACGGTGGCGGTGGCCGTGTCGCATGTCGTCGGCGCCGCCTCGTCGCAAAGCCGATACACCACGTCATAGGTTCCTGCTGCGGTTCCGGCAGGCACTGTAATCGTGCCGTCATCGGCAATCGTCACACCCGCCAGACCGTCGGGGTTGGTGACCGTGATGGTCGTTTCCGAACCATCTGTTGCCACCGCGGTTCCGGCGCGTTCATCGTTGCCCAGAACCGAACCCGCGGTTCCGCCCGCAGCACCGTCGACCGGCGCAAGGCTGAAGTCGTCATCGACGGCGTCGATAGCTGGTGCGCCCACAACCACCACGGCAGTCGCCGTGTCACAAATTGTGGGGTTCGCCTCATCACACAGGTCATACTCGATGGTGTAGGAACCGATTGGTGTTCCAGCCGGCACAGTGATCGTGCCATCATCGGCAATTGTCACCCCAGTCAGTCCGTCAGCATCTGTAACCGTGATGGTCGTTTCCGACCCATCTGTCGCCACCGCGCTGCCGTTCAAAAAGTCATTGTCCAGAACCGATCCAACGGTCCCCCCGGTCGCGCCGACCACAGGGCTGGTGGTGTAGTCGTCGTCTACAGCGTCAATCGGGGGTGGGCTGACCACGATGGTTGCAACGGCCGTATCGCATATCGTCGGGTTGGCTTCATCGCACAGCTCATACGCGACACTGTACGTTCCCGGCGCGCT
>JBCBPV010000060.1:0-22978 GCA_039820585.1 Pseudomonadota bacterium | reverse complement strand
GCCGCGCAGGAAGTGACTCTGCGCTGCCAGCATTTCCTGAGCCCGCAAGGCTCGGTTCCGAAGTTCTTTATCGAACCCTGGGCCCGCAAGGTCGAAGAAGATTCGAACGGGCGCATCAAGGTGGAAATCTACCCCGCGATGCAATTGGGGGGCAGCCCGCCGGCGCTCTATGACCAGATCCGCGACGGTGTGATCGATTGCGGCTGGGCGCTGCCAGCGTACACGCCGGGCCGGTTTCCCGAAGCGGAAGCGTTCGAGCTGCCTTTCATGACGTCGATGAGCGCCGAAGCCTCGTCAAAGGCGGCGTGGGAGTTCACCGAGAAATACGCAATGGAACGGTTTGGCGATATCCGCGTGCTGGCCGTACACGTCCATGGCCCCGGTGTGATCCACAAGAAGGGCGACCCGATCATGGCGTCGAGCGATTTCGACGGTCTGAAACTGCGTGGACCATCTCGTCAGGCGAACGCGCTTTTGGAAACGTTGGGGGCAACGCCTGTGGGCATGCCGGTTCCGGCGTTCCCCGAAGCGTTGTCCAAAGGTGTCGTTGATGGCGGCGTGATCCCGTGGGAGATTGTGCCACCCCTGAAGGTGCACGAACTGGCCGACAGTCATACCCAGATTGGCGGCGACCGCGCGCTCTACAACACCTTCTTTATCTGGGGTATGAACCCGGCCAGTTATGACCGGTTGCCCGATGATCTGAAGGCGGTGATTGACGCCAATTCCGGCATCGAGGTCTCGGCCTGGGCCGGGTCGGCAATGGATCAGGGCGACACGCTGGGCGAAGAGCTGGTGGGTGGCACCGACAACAAGATCCATACACTGGATGCCGCCGTGGTAGAGGAATTGCGCGCCATTGGCGACGCACAGACCGAAGCCTGGGCCGCCGAGATGGAAGAAAAAGGCCTGCCAGGTGCGGCCATGGTTGAGGATGCGCGCGCCTTGGTCGCGAAGCATACCGAAGGCAGCTAACCTGCCGCGTGCTCCCGCCGGTTTGGCTGGCGGGGGCCATTTTTCACGTCACAGGATCTTGCGATGACCGTGCTGATCGCCGGGGCCGGGATCACCGGCCTGACCCTTGGGCTGTCGCTGCATCAGGTGGGAATCCCGTTCCGCATCTTCGAGGCGGTGCGCGAGGTCCGGCCTTTGGGCGTGGGCATCAACCTGCAACCCCATGCGGTGCGGGAGCTGTTCGAGTTGGGGCTTGAGGCACAGCTGGATCAGGTGGGGCTGCGCACCGAAGAGGTCGCCTATTTCTCTCAACACGGGCAGCTGATCTGGCGCGAACCCCGTGGGGTTTTGGCGGGGTACAACTGGCCGCAATTCTCGCTCAACCGCGGGGGATTGCAGATGCTGCTTTACCGCGCGGTGCGGGCGCGGTGTGGCGAGGTGATCGAAACCGGATCCACTGTCACCGGCTGGAGCGAGACCGGTGCCGGCATTGAGATCACGCTAACCGACCGCAAGACCGGGCAGGGGCGCGGCACGGCCACCGGCAATGTCCTGATCGGGGCCGACGGCATCAACTCGGCCACCCGTGCAGCGCTTTACCCCGGCGAAGGGCCTGCGCAGTGGGGCGGGACGATGATGTGGCGCGGCGTCACCTATGGCCCCCGCTTCCTGACCGGGCGCAGCGTGACGATGACCGGGCGCAAGGATGTGAAATTCGTGGCCTATCCCATTGGTGAAACCGATGATGGGCTGAGCGAGATCAACTGGATCGCTGACCTGACCATGCCCGCAAACTATGACTGGCGGCAACAGGACTGGAACCGCGAAGGGGTGTTGGAAGAGTTCTTGCCGCACTTTGCCGATTGGTCTTTCGATTGGCTGGATGTCCCCGCCACGATCCGGGGCGCAGCCCGCGTCTTCGAATACCCCATGGTCGACCGCAACCCGTTGCCCCGGTGGAGCCATGGCCGCGTGACGCTTTTGGGCGATGCGGCGCACGCGATGTACCCCATCGGATCCAACGGCGCGAGCCAGGGCATTTTGGATGCCCGCATTCTGGCGCGCGAGTTGCGGGGCAGGGGTCTTGGCCCTGACGCGCTGGACGCCTATGACGATGCCCGCCGCGCGGATGTGAACGCGCTGGTGCTGGCCAATCGCGGCGATGGCCCCGACAAGATCCTCGACATCGTGGCGGAACGCGCGCCGGACGGGTTCGACGACATCAATACGGTGATGCCGCTCGCGGAACGCCAGACGTTTGCCGACGGCTACAAGCAGGTTGCAGGCATGGATATCGCCGCGCTAAACGCGAGGCCGCCGCTCGTCGCGGTGTAGGGGAGGGGTATGGCCATTGCACCGCAGCTAGAGGCCCGCGTCGGCGCGGTGCTCGAGGGGGTTGCCCGCATCCTCGCCTGGTGCGGCGGCATCATCCTGGTGGCCATTGCGGTGCTGACCGTGGCCTCGATCACCGGACGCGCGCTGATCGTCATCGGCCTGTCCCCGATCCGGGGCGATTTTGAGTTGGTCGAGGCCGGCTGCGCCATCGCGATCTTCTGCTTTCTACCCTGGTGCCAACTGCGTCGCGGCCACGTGACAGTCGATGTCTTGGTGGCGCGCTTTCCACTGCGGGTGCAGGCGGCGCTCGGGCTGATCGGAGACACTCTCATTGCGCTCGCTGCGGGCGTGATCCTTTGGCGGATCTGGCTGGGCCTCGGCGAGAAGTTCCCCTATGGCAGCGACGGATTGCGCGAGGCAGTAGGCTTTGGCATGCGTCCCTTCTTTGTCGAGACCACCTATGAGCTGGAACTGCCGATCTGGATCCCCTACGCCGCCGCCACCGCAGGCGCGGCAGTGTTCTTCATCGTGGCCCTCTACACCATTTGGCGCAGCCTGAACTGGACGCTTCAGGGCGCCGAGGGTCGGGCATGACCGGGCTAGAGCTGGCGATGGTGGCCTTCGGGCTGATGCTGGTGGCGATCTTTCTGCGCATCCCGATTGCGCTGGCGATGGGGCTGACGGGGTTTTTTGGCACCTGGGCGGTGCTCGGCCACCCGAATGCCACGCTCGCGCAGATGAAGACGCTGACCTACGACACGTTTTCCAGCTATTCGCTGTCCATTGTGCCGCTGTTCCTGCTGATGGGCCAGTTCGCCACGAAGTCCGGCATGTCCGCGGCGCTGTTTGAGGCCGCCTCCGACTGGCTCGGCCATCGCAAAGGAGGCGTGGCCATGGCCGCGGTCGGGGCCTGCGCAGGGTTTGGCGCGGTCTGCGGGTCGTCACTGGCCACAGCATCGACCATGGGGCAGGTGGCGCTCCCTGAGATGCGCAAACGCGGTTATGCCGACAGCCTGTCCACCGGGGTTCTGGCAGCGGGCGGGACACTGGGCATCCTGATCCCGCCCTCGGTGATTCTGGTGATCTACGCCATCCTGACCGAGCAGAACATCGTCAAGATGTTCATTGCCGCGCTCGTGCCCGGCATCCTTGCCGCCCTTGGCTATATGCTGACCGTTGCAATCTATGTCCGCATCAAACCCGGTGCGGCGACCACAGCTGAACGCAAACCCTATGCCCAGCGCTTTCGCACCCTGATCCGGGTCTGGCCCGTGGTGGTGATCTTCGGCCTGGTGATGGGCGGGATCGCGGGTGACTGGAACTGGGTGCAGCCCGGTGTCCAGGCGCTTTTCACCCCCACTGAAGGCGCAGCGGTGGGCGCGGTCGCTACAGGCCTCTACGGCCTCGCCACCGGGGGCCTCGACTGGGCCGCCTTCAAGGACTCGATCCTGTCCACTGCCAGCGCCAGCGCCATGATCTTCTTCATTATCTTCGGTGCCACACTCTTCAACTCGTTTCTCGCCTTCACCCAAGCGCCCCAGCAACTCGCCGAATGGGTCACGACCCAGGGCTTTGCGCCGCTGATGGTGCTGACCGTGATGCTGGTCGCCTATTTGATTTTCGGCTGCGTGATGGATTCGCTGTCGATGATTCTGCTCACGATCCCGATCTTCTTCCCCATCGTCATGGCGCTCGACTTTGGCCTCACGCCCGAGCAGACCGCCATCTGGTTCGGCATCCTTGCGCTGATCGTGGTGGAAGTGGGCCTCATCACCCCGCCCGTGGGCATGAACCTTTTCATCATCAACCAGGTCGCAAAGGATATCCCGATCTCAAAAACCTACGCGGGCGTCGCGCCCTTCGTGGCGTCTGATCTGATCCGCGTTGTGATCCTGGTTGGCTTCCCCGGGATCACCCTCTGGCTCGTCGGTGTGATGTTCCCGTAACCTCTTTGGTCCGGAAAATATCCCGGGGTTTGGGGCAGCGCCCCAAGGATCACGCTGGCTGGCGCCCCCGCATCATCAACCAAATCAACGCCGCTCCGGCCAACATCAGCAAAGGCGCCATCGCCAGGTTCACCGCGCTCCACCCCTGCACCACATCGCCGCCCGAACAGTTCATCAGTCCGCCCGACGCCAGCGAGGCCAGGGTCACGCAGCCGAACACGATCGCATCATTCATCCCCTGCACCCGGCCGCGTTCCTCGGGCGCATGCGTTGTGGCCAGCATCGCGGTGGCCCCGATGAACCCGAAATTCCAGCCGATGCCCAGAAGCACAAGCGCCAGGAAGAAGTTCCCCAATTCCACCCCCTGCAAGGCCACCGCACCCGCCAGCGCCAGGATCACAAGCCCCGTGCCCACGATCCGCTCGGCCCCGAACCGCGCGATCAGGTGGCCGGTGAAGAACGAGGGCGCGAACATCGCCAGCACATGGGCAGACACCACGTTGGAGGCATCGGCCACGCCAAACCCACAGCCCACAACGGCCAGAGGTGTCGACGTCATCACCAGGTTCATCAGCGCATAGGTCACCATCCCGCAGACCACTGCGACCAGGATCGCAGGCGTCATCAACAATTCCGTCCGCGTGCGCGCGGGGACGCTCGTGGCCTCGGGCCGGGGCGGGGTAGGGATGTCGAGGGCCAGAAAGATCAGCATTCCGAAGATGTTGATCAGGATCGCTGCATAGTAGACGGGGATGAACCGATCCACCGTTGCAATGGGCGACCCGCTCATCAACAGCGACACAAGCTGAGGGCCGATCAGAGCCGAGATCAGGCCACCTGCCATGACATAGGAAATCGCCTTGGGCCGAAAGTCCTCGGGCGCGGTGTCGGCGGCGGCGAAGCGGTAGAAACCCTGGGCCGACATATAGGTACCGGTCAGATAGCTACCGACCAGAAACAACCAAAAGCTCTCAATACTCAGCGCATAAACCGCGATAAGCGATCCCAGCAACCCGCCCGAGGCCCCGATGAAGAACCCGACGCGGCGGCCGTAGCGTTGCATGGTGTTTGACAGCCAGGGCGCCGTGGTCATTGACCCGAAGACGATCATCGAAATGGGCAGGGTCGCCAGGCACGGGTTGGGGGCCAGTTGCTGGCCTGCCAGTCCGCCGATCACGAAGATCATCGTGATCTGGCTGCCAAGCAGCGCCTGCGCAGCGACCAGAACGGCCACATTGCGATAGGCCCGACCAATATCAAGCTCTTGGGACATAGCGCATGCCTAGTGCGCCCGGTGCGTTCGGGCAAGCGGCGGAGGGGTGTGCATTCCGTCGCATGCAATGGCATGCCGAGCACTTTGCCCTATATCGCATTGCAACAGGCAGTCGAGGGAGGATGTGCGGTGGGCGAACACACCGCGCAGCTGTGAGAAAGGCAGCACGGGAATGCGGATGCTCCTGCTTGCGGGAACGGCGGAAGCTGCGCAGATCGCGCGCGCTCTGGCGCGCGAGACGCGTGTTGTCGCCACCGCGTCGCTTGCCCGAGCCACGCCCGCACCGGCGGCGCTGGGCCTGCCCACACGGATCGGCGGATGGGGCGGGGATGAGGCGTTTCGTCTTTGGCTTTTGCGCGAACAGATCGACGCCGTGCTGGACGCGACCCATCCATTTGCGGCCACCGTGTCGCACCGAACGGCGGCGATCTGCGCCGATGAGGGTGTGTCCTACATCCAGTTCCTGCGCCGATCCTGGACACCGGGAGGCGATGATCACTGGGAGTTTCTGAACTCTGAGCGTGATGCCTCGCGGGTTGTCCCCCGTGGCGCGCGTGTGCTTCTGGCAACGGGGCAGCGGCGGTTGGAGCATTTTGCGGGAATGGTGGATCGCCACCTGATCGTGCGCGTGCCTTATCTGCCCAATACCCAGTTCCCTCTTGCTGATGGTCGCTATCTGGTGCGACCTGCAGCGTTGTCCATTGCGGCGGAAGAGGCGTTGTTGCACGATCTGGGGGTGACCTGGATCGTGACACGAAACAGCGGCGGAAGCGCCAGCTTTGCCAAGCTAGAGGCCGCGCGCCGCTTAGGCATCAGCGTGGCGATGATCCGCCGCCCGCCCCAGCCCGAGTCCGCGCGCATTTCGACGGTGTCAGAAGCGCTGGCCTGGGTCCGCCGTCGCCTGTGAGTGTTGGGCGAATCATCGAAGGCCCGACCTGTGTGGCCGAAGGTGCCGCGCATCTGGCGCAGTCCGATCCCCGGTTTGCCCGCGCGCTTGACCTGACAGGTCCCTTGCCGCTCCGGTTGCGGCCCGACGGGTTTGCTGCGCTTCTTGATGCCATTGTCAGCCAGCAGGTGTCTGTTGCCGCCGCCGATGCGATTTGGGGGCGCTTGAAGGCGGCTGGGCTGACAGGACCGCGCAAAATCACGTGGGCCAGTGATGACGATTTGCGCGCCTGCGGCCTGTCGCGGCAGAAGATCCGCTATGCCCGAGAACTGGCGCGAGCCCGTATCCGGTACAAAGATCTGCGCACCGCCCCCACCGATGAGGTGATCGCAACGCTCGTCGAAGTGCCGGGGATCGGGACCTGGACGGCTGAGATCTATGCCATGTTCTCGCTAGGGCGCGCGGACGTCTTCGCACCCGGCGATCTGGCCCTGCAAGAGGCCGCGCGCATCCTGTTTGAGTTGGAAGCGCGCCCCAATGAGCGATCGCTGCGCGTTATCTCGGAAGACTGGTCGCCATGGCGGGGCGTTGCGGCCCGGCTGCTCTGGGCCTACTACCGGGTGGCCAAGGAACGCGAAGGAATCCGATGACACGCGAGTTGACGCTTCACCGCCATGCGGCCCAATCGGGGACGGCGACCTCTGCCGTGGTGTTCCTTCACGGCTACGGGGCCGATGGCAAGGATTTGATTGGCCTCGCTGAACCGCTGGCTCCGCATATGCCGGACACTGTTTTTTTTGCCCCAGATGCACCTGATCGGTCTGCCATGAACCCCGCAGGGTTTCAGTGGTCGCCGATCCCCTGGATTGACGGATCCAGCGAAGAAGAGGCCTGGGCGGCGATGACACGGTCGATAGAGGACGTGAACGCGATGCTCGATGAGGTTCTGGCCGACGAAGGGCTGACGGCAGATGCGCTGATGCTTTTCGGCTTTTCCCAGGGCACGATGATGAGCCTGCACCTCGCCCCGCGCCGCGATGCGCCGTTTGCGGGTGTTGTGGGGTTTTCGGGGCGGTTGTTGCAGCCTGAAACCCTTGAGGCCGAGACCAAGGTGAAGCCGCCGGTCTTGCTTTTGCATGGCGATGCCGATGAGGTTGTGCCGTTCGCGTCCATGGATCAGGCGGGGCAGGCGCTGACCGGCGCGGGGTTTGAGGTGTATGCCCATGTGATGAAGGGCACCGGTCACGGGATTGCGCCCGATGGGCTGTCGGTGGCAGCGGCGTTCATGCGCGACAAGCTGGGGATTGCCTGAGCGGGGGATTGGCTTAGCTCCGAGATAGGCAATTTGGACCAGCACGCCCTGTGGATAACTGTCATCTCTTTGTGATGGAATCGCCCTAACGCTTGCCGCGACAAACTCGCAAATGATGAGGGTTGTCAGGCACAGGACGCCATATATAGTCCGGACCGAGCGGTGCGGTGACCCCTAGATCCCGCGCTGCCGCCGGAGAAAACGCGGGCAGGCCAGGAGCAGGTTGACCTATGGACGGAGATTTCAGGACGAGTTTCGTGCGAGAGCCGAACAGTTTGCGGCACAACCCCGCTTTGGTGTTGAACGCGGACTACCGGCCCTTGTCCTATTACCCCTTGTCGCTGTGGCCCTGGCAAGAGGCGGTGAAGGCCGCATGGCTCGACCGGGTGACGATCCTGGCAGAATACGACGACGTGGTGCGCAGCCCGTCGACCGAGATCCGGATCCCGTCGGTGGTTGTGCTGAAAGACTACATCAAGCCGCAAAAGCGCGTGGCCTTCACGCGCTTCAACCTGTTCCTGCGCGACGAGTTTCAGTGCCAGTATTGCGGGGCAAAGGGTGATTTGACCTTTGACCATGTGATCCCGCGCGCCCGTGGCGGTGTGACCAGTTGGGAAAACGTGGTTGCAGCGTGTTCCAAGTGCAACCTGAAGAAGGGATCGAAAAGTCTGTCCCGGGCCGGGTTGTCCCTGCGCCGTCCGCCGCGCCAGCCGGGGGCGGAAGAGTTGCGCAATCAGGGGCGGAAGTTTCCACCGAACCACCTGCATGAGACCTGGGTGGATTTTCTGTATTGGGATGCGGAACTGCAGGCGTAGGTCAGTTCAAACGCCCGCCGGGCACCCGGTCAGGCGTCAGCCATTCCGGCCAGCCAAATAGGCGGTCAACGGCATACAACGCCAGGCAGATGCCAATCACGCTGAGCACCAGGATCACCCGCTGGGTCGAGGGCGGGTTGCGCGCCCACAGCGCCATGCGCAGAAACCAGTTCACGTGAAACGGACCTTGCCGATATAGGGCAGGTTGCGGTTGCGCTGGGCGAAGTCGATGCCATAGCCCACCACGAACTCGTCCGGTATCTCGAACCCGGTCCAGGTGGCCTTCACATCCACCTCGCGGCGCGACGGTTTGTCGAGCAGGGCAATCGTCTCCAACCGGCGCGGGCCACGGTTGCCGAGGAACTTCACGACATGTGCCAGCGTGTGCCCGGTATCGACGATATCTTCCACCACCAGAACGTCACGGCCCGCAATCTCGCCCCGCAGGTCTTTCAGTATTCGAACCTCGCGAGAGCTTTCCATGGCATCCCCGTAGGAGGAGGCTTCCAGAAAATCAACTTCCACCGGCATATCGCCCAGTTCACGCACCAGATCTGCGATGAACACGAAAGAGCCCCGCAATAGCCCAACCACCACCAGCTTGTCGGTGTCTGCATAAACGGTGCGGATTTCACGCGCGAGGTCTTCGATGCGGGCGTCGATTGTCTTGGCCGAGATCATCTTGTCGATGACATAAGGACGGGTCACTTGGCCGCTCCCCCTTGATTTCCCGCGACTACTCTACGAAATCCCGCCCACCAAACACCAGAGCGAAGCGCATAATGCCCACCCATTCCGAAACCCGGCCACTGCCTTACACCGCACAGCAGATGTACGATTTGGTGGCCGATGTTGAGAAATATCCGCAGTTCATCCCGTGGTGCGCGGCGGCCCGGATCCGGTCGGTCACACCGCAGGGCGACACAGAAGTGATGGCCGCCGATCTGGTGATCTCGTTTAAGGTGTTTCGGGAACGGTTTGGCAGCCGGGTGGTGTTGCACCCCGGCGCGCGGACGATTGATACCGACTATATCGACGGGCCGTTCCGGCACATGCACTCGACCTGGGGGTTTCGGGATGTGGACGGCGGGTGCGAAGTGGATTTTCACGTGGATTTCGAGTTCAAGAACGCGATCTTGCAGTCTGTGATCGGGGTGGTGTTCAATGATGCAATGCTGCGGATTGTGCGGGCGTTCGAGCGGCGTGCGCAGGCGCTCTACGGGTGAGCGACGCTGCGGGACGCGTAGTTTTGCCAAAATGAACTAAAGCGCGCGGGCGATCATGCCAAGCGCGTGGTCGCGGGCGGCGGCGCGAACCTGGGCGCGGCCCAAGGCGCCAAACTCCACTGTTTCCGTCGCGGTGGGGAAGCTTTTGAGCGCGAGGCCAAAGCAAACGCGTCCTTCCGGCTTATGCTCTGACCCGCCTGGGCCGGCGATGCCGGTGACGGAGACCACGATTTGAGCCGCCGAGCGGGCAAGCGCGCCAGCCGCCATTTCACGGGCCACAGCCTCAGACACTGCGCCGTGATCGTCGAGCGTGACGGGCGCCACGCCCAGCATCTCGATCTTGGCGGCGTTGCTGTATGTCAGGAAGCCGCGGTCAAACACGTCTGAAGATCCCGGGATATCGGTCAGCGCGGCGGCGATCATACCCCCCGTGCAGCTTTCGGCCGTTGCGATCATCACCCCCGCGGCGCGAGCGCGGTCGAGTATCTCGGCAGGCGTCATACGCCAAGCACTCCGTGCGCGATGGCGGCGCCAAGGGCCACGGCGATGGCGGCGTAGAGGCCCGCGAACACATCATCGGCCATAACGCCAAACGCATCATGGCGCTGGTCCATCCATTTAGCGGGACCGAGCTTGAAGATGTCGAAGAAGCGGAACAGAAAGAACGCCGCGACCCAGCCGGGCCAGGGGAAGACCCAGGGGTCAACGCCTGCTTGTCCAAGGCCGATCGACAGGGGCCAGAGCGCCACCCATTGGCCGACGACCTCGTCGATCACCACCTCGGACGGATCATCGCCGCCCGTTGCCTCCATATGCTGGGCGGTGGCCCATGTGCCGATGGCGAAGACGGCGACGGTGCCGATGGCGAGCAGGGTAAAGCCGCCCACGCCATGCAGGACGAAGCCCACAGGCAGCGCGGCGAGCGAACCCCAGGTGCCCGAGGCCGGGCGCAGGTAGCCCACGTAGAAGAAAGACGCGATGAGCGTGCTCATGCGCCCACCAGCGTGACGGTGGCCAATGCCGCGATGCCTTCGCCGCGACCGGTGAAGCCCAGGCGCTCTGACGTGGTGGCTTTGATAGAGATACGGTCGGGCACGAGGCCGGTGATGTCGGACAGGGTGTCGGTCATGGCGGGGGCGTGTGGGCCTATCTTTGGAAACTCGCAGATCAGCGTGCAGTCGATGTTGGATATGACGTAGCCCCGCGCGCGGGCAAGGGCCACAGCGTGTTCCAGAAAGAGGCGGCTGTCGGCGCCTTTCCACTGCGGGTCGCTGGGCGGGAAGTGTCGCCCAATGTCACCCTCGGCCAGCCCGCCATAGATTGCATCTGTGATGGTGTGCAGGCCGACATCGGCGTCGGAGTGGCCTTGCAGCCCACGGTCATGGGGGATGGAAACGCCGCACAGCATCACGTGATCGCCGGGGCCGAAGCGGTGGACGTCAAAGCCGTTGCCGGTGCGGATATCTGGGGTCATTTCGGCCTTCAGGATGCGTTCGGCCCGGGCGAAATCGCCCGGGGTGGTGATTTTCAGGTTGTCTGGGTCGCCCTTGGTCATGGTGACCGGGATACCGGCGGCGCGGGCCACGCCGACGTCATCGGTGGCCGCGCCGTCATGGGCGCGGTGGGCGGCGCGGATGGCGTCGTAGGCAAAGCCTTGCGGTGTTTGCGCGCGGAACAGGCCATCGCGGTCGACGGTGCCGGTGATCTGGGTGTCTTCGCCACGCCAGAGCGTATCGGTCACCGGTGCTCCGGGTGCGGCGGCGGGGGCTTGGCGCAAGGCCTCCGTCACGCCCGCGATGACCTTGGCGCTGATGCAGGGGCGGGCGGCGTCGTGGATCAGGACATGGGTTATGTCGTCGTCGGCGAGGGCCTCGAGCCCCGCGCGCACCGATGCGGCACGGGTGTCGCCCCCCGCGACGCAGCGGGTGTTGGGCAGTTGGTCGATGTCGTCTGGGTGAACCACGCACAGAACGGTTGTAAGATCCGGCACGTCAGCGAAGGCGCTGAGCGTCCAATCGATCACCCGCCGCCCGGCAAGCGGTTGCCATTGCTTGGGAATCTCACCTCCCGCGCGCATGCCACGCCCTGCGGCCACGATCAGGACGGCCAGGCACATATCTGGGTTGGGGCTGGCCATCATGGGCGGTGTCTCCTTGGCTTTCTGTCTAGGGCGATGGCGGGACGGTGACAATCGGTTCCATTTGCAAGGCACAGACGCCTAATTATTAGGCAAACAGTCGCAGGGGCAGGCTTTGGCGGGAGCGCTAAATTGCCCTTAAGGCTGCGGCAGGCTACCTCTCTCGGGTGTGCACAATGATTGAGCAAATGTCTAAACCTCGGGCGCAACCCTGCCCTGATCCGCCGGTAATTCTGGCGCCGATGGCGGGTATCACGGATTTGCCGTTTCGTCGGCTGGTGTCCGGGTTTGGGGCTGGACGAGTGGTGTCAGAAATGGTGGCGAGCCAGGAAATGGTGCAGGCCAAGCCTGGCGTACGGGAACGGGCAGAGCTTGGGTTCGGGGCCGGCGACACTGCCGTGCAACTGGCGGGCCGGGACGCCTATTGGATGGGTGAAGCCGCGCGCATGGTCGCGGCCAATGGCGCCCGGGTGATTGACATCAACATGGGGTGCCCTGCGAAAAAGGTGGTGGGCGGCCTGTCCGGTTCGGCGCTGCTGCGCGATCTCGATCATGCGTTGCGGCTGATCGAGGCTGTGGTGGCGGCCGTCGATGTGCCGGTGACGCTGAAGACGCGGCTGGGTTGGGATGATGCGGTCATGACTTCGCCAGACCTTGCGCAGCGGGCTGAGGCGGCGGGGATTCAGCTGATCACCATCCATGGGCGCACGCGGTGCCAGTTCTACAAGGGCCGGGCCGATTGGGCGGCGATTGCGGATGTGAAAGCGGTCGTGGACATGCCCGTTATCGCCAATGGCGACATCGTCGATGTGGCGACGGCGCGGCAGGCCTTGGCCGCCTCTGGCGCGGATGGGGTGATGATCGGGCGTGGGGCGCAGGGTGCGCCCTGGGTGCCTGCCCAGATCGCGGCAAAGCTGTTCGCGGCGCCGCCTCCGGTCATACCGCAGGGTATGGCCTTCGCAGAGATGGTGATCGGCCACTACGATGACACGCTGGCCTTCTACGGCACGACGCTTGGGGGGCGGGTGATCCGCAAGCATCTTGGGTGGTACATGGACCAGGCGGGCACCCAACCCGCGCTGCGCCGCCGTGTGCTGACCGCCTCGGACCCCGGTGAGGTCCGCACGCTATTGATCGATGCGCTCGCGCCAATGGCGGTGGCCGCATGAAGCCAGCCCCTTTCGGAGAGGCGGTTTGGGCCTCACTGCCTGTACCTGCGCTGCTTCTTGATCCCGGCGATATGATTGCCGAGGTGAACCCGGCGGCTGAGACCTTTCTCAACGCCTCTGCCCGGGCGCTGCGCGGCTCGCCAGTGTTTGACAAGCTGATGATCGACGCGCCGTTGGACGAGGCATTCCAGAGAGTGCGCAAGGATCAATCCTCGCTATTTATCAATAACGTCGATGTGGGCTCGGGTGAGCGGAAGCCGATTGAGTGCAATGTGCAGGTCGCACCGATGCTGGCGATGCCGGGATTTGTGCTGATCCTGATGGAGCCGCGGCAACTTGCGGACCGGTTGGGACGGGCGCATCTGGTTAAGACGGCGGCGAAATCGGCCATTGGCATGTCGGAAATGCTGGCCCATGAGATCAAGAACCCGCTGGCGGGGATCACCGGGGCTGCGCAACTTCTCAGCATGAACCTGTCGGGCGAGGATCAGGAAATGACCGATCTGATCGTGGCCGAGACGCGGCGTATTCTGGCGCTGTTGGATCAGGTGGAGCAATTCGGGAACCTGCGCCCGCCAGAGAAGCGGTCGATTAATGTGCATGATCTGTTGGAGCGTGCGCGCAAGACCGCGGCGGTGGGCTTTGCGGCGCATATGGATATCCAGGAGGCTTATGACCCGTCCCTGCCGCCGACCTTTGTGGATGGCGACCAGATGCTGCAAGTCTTTCAGAACCTTTTGAAAAACGCAGCCGAGGCCGCGGGGAAGGGGGGCGGGGCGATCCGGATCCGTACCTTCTATGACATGTCGCTGCGCCTGCGTCGCAAGGATGGCACCGCAACTTTGCCGCTACAAGTGGAGATCATCGATGACGGGCCAGGCCTGCCCGCGGAAATCGCGGGCGAGGTGTTTGAGCCCTTTGTGTCGGGCCGTGAGAACGGAACGGGGCTGGGCCTCGCGCTTGTGTCCAAGATCATATCAGACCACGACGGATGGATTTCCGTCGACAGCGTGCCGGGGCGAACGATCTTTAGGATCTCACTGCCTGTCGCGCCTAAGGAAAGTGGAGAGTAGCCATGGACGGAACAGTCCTTGTTGCCGATGACGACCGCACGATCCGTACCGTGCTGACCCAGGCGCTGACGCGCGCGGGGTGCAAGGTGCATGCCACCTCAAGCCTGGTGACGCTGATGCGTTGGGTGGAAGAGGGAAAGGGCGATCTGGTGATCTCGGACGTGATCATGCCTGACGGCAACGGTCTGGATCAATTGCCCAAGATCGCCGATGAGCGGCCCGGCCTGCCGGTGATCGTGATCTCGGCGCAAAACACGATCATGACGGCGATCCAGGCGGCGGAGGCGGATGCCTTCGATTATCTGCCAAAGCCCTTCGATCTGCCCGACCTCATGAAGCGTGCGGCACGTGCGCTGGAAGTAAAGCGCCGGGTATCGGCCCGGCCCGCGCCCGAACACTCCTCCAGCCCCGATGAGCTGCCTCTGGTGGGGCGCACGCCTGCGATGCAGGCACTTTACCGTCTGGTCGCGCGGGTTATGAACACCGATCTGCCGGTGCTGATCACGGGTGAAAGCGGGACGGGCAAGTCGCTCATCGCGCGCGCGATCCATGATTTGAGCGACCGGCGCACTTTGCCTTACGTGGTGGCGGGCGCGACCGATCTGGCCACGATGGACGGGCCCGCGGCGATTATCAGCCGGGCCAAGGGTGGCTCGATCCTGTTCGATGAGGTCGGCGATCTGGAAGATGAGGCGCAGGCCCGGATCGTGCGGATGCTAGACAGCTTCACCGACAACGCCCCGCGGATCATGGCGACCAGCCAGGCGGACCTGTCGCGCAAGATGGATGCAGGTGAGTTTCGTCAAGACCTGTTCTACCGCCTGGGCGGGGTGACGGTGAATGTGCCATCCCTGCGCGAGCGCGTGGATGACATCCCGCTGCTGGCCGAGCACTTCCTGGCACGGGCCGAGCGTGACGGCCTGCCAGTGCGTCAGTTCGACCAGGGCGCGCTGGACCTGATCCGCGCCTATAGCTGGCCCGGCAATGTGCGGCAGTTGGAGAATACGATTCGCCGTTTGATCGTGACCGGGTCTGAAGATGAGATCGGGCGGTCCGAGGCCGAGTTCGTGCTGGGCAACCAACCCGCAATGGAGCCGCTGACGGGCGGTGGCGAGGGTGAAAAGCTGTCGGTGTCTGTCGGCAAACACCTGCGCCGATATTTCGACCTGCACGGGGGCGTTTTGCCGCCGCCGGGCCTCTATCAACGGATTTTGCGCGAAGTTGAGCTGCCCCTGATCGAGATTGCGCTGGATGCAACGGGTGGAAATCAGGCCAAATGTGCCGATTTGCTTGGCATCAACCGCAATACTTTGCGCAAGAAGATCACTGACCTCGATATTCGCGTGACACGCCGGCGCAAGTTGATGTAAAACCGCAACAGCAGAGTTGCCGATCCGCCTGAGGCTGGAAACGGCAGCCAGATTTGGCGGTTGTCACGAGCAGTGGCACATCAGTTGGGGGTAGCCCATTGGCCGGTGCCGCGCGCAGGGCAACGATAGAGCGTTACTTACAGCTCCGCCGTATGCGGCGCTTTCAGAACGTTGCAACGCTCGGCCTCGTGATCCTGGGCCCGATCCTCGCGCTTGCGACCTTCATGGTGCTGGGTCCGCTGGACCAGGGCGCATCCACGCCGACGCTGCGCCTCGTTCTGCTTGCAGACCTTGTGTATGTGCTGGTGGTCGCCACGTTGGTTCTTGGCACAATCGCTCGGATGATTGCAGCTCGGCGGGCAAAATCCGCGGGCTCGCGCCTGCACCTGCGTCTGACCGGTGTGTTTGCCCTTATCGCGCTGATCCCAACCGTCACGGTGGCCGTCTTTGCCGGTCTGACTGTGAATGTGGGCCTTGAGGGCTGGTTTTCTGAACGGGTGCGCCAGGTTGTCGGCGCGTCCATCGCGGCGGCCGAAGCCTATCAAGACACCCAACGCCGCGATCTGATTGCCGATACCGAGGCGCTGGCGCAGTACTTGGAGGTCGCGCGCCAGGCCGATTTCTTCGTCACCGATGGCGAATTGCGCCAGCTTGTGGGGCAGGGGCAGGCACAAGTGCAGCGTGGCCTGCGAGAGGCCTATGTGATCGACGGCAGTGGTGAGATCCGTGCCCGGGGCGAGCGGTCATATCTATTTGATTTCGAACAACCCACGATGACCGATATCGCCGAGGCGCAGTCCGGCGAGACCGTGCTGATCGAAGATCTCGCGCTGAGTGAATACCGGGCACTGACAGCGCTGAGCGGGTTTGCAGACCGGTACCTATATGTCAGTCGCGAGGTGGATGGTGATATTCTGGCGCTTCTGGACGACGCCGAGGAAACCGCGCGGATTTACAACCAGTTGGAAAGCGATCGGGGGCGGTTGGTCTTTGATTTTGGCCTGCTCTACATCGGCTTTGCGGTGATCCTGATCCTGGCTGCGATCTGGCTGGGTCTGTGGTTTGCCGAACGATTATCGGGGCCGGTGGGACGGCTGGCAGGTGCGGCGCAGCGTGTCGGTGCCGGTGATCTGGATGTGCAGGTGGTGGAAGAGCCCGGCGATGACGAGATCGCCATGCTGGGCCGGATCTTCAACCAGATGACCCGTCAGTTGAAGGGGCAGCGCGATACCCTGCTCGATTCCAATCGCAAGGTGGAACGGCGGCGGCGGCTGTTTGATTCGGTATTGTCGTCGGTGACTTCCGGAGTGGTGGGCTTGGATGAGAGTGGCCACATCACCTTCGCCAACCGCGCGGCGGAGCGCATCCTGAACTCTGACACCATTGATGACAGCACCGCGCATATCAGCAAGGCTGTGCCGGAATTTTCCAACCTCTTTCGCAAGCTGCGCAAAGTCAAAAGCGAAACTGCGCAAGAAGAGATCCGGCTGACGCGTGATGGCCAGGTGGAAAACCTGTTGGTCCGCATCTCGACCCGCCGCAGCGAGGATGGTGGGCTGGAAGGCTACGTGATCGCCTTCGACGATGTGACCGATCTGGTGTCGGCGCAGCGGATGGCTGCCTGGGGCGATGTCGCCCGGCGCATCGCGCATGAAATCAAGAACCCGCTGACGCCGATCCAGCTGTCGGCCGAACGGATCCGGCGCAAGTTCACCGACAAGGCGGGCGATGAGGCGGAGGTGCTGCACCAATATACCGACGTCATCGTGCGCCAGACCGGCGATTTGCGGCGCATCGTGGATGAGTTTTCCAAGTTCGCCCGCATGCCCGAACCACAGCGCAAGATGATCGACCTGGTGCCGCTGGTGCGCGATGCCGCGGTTCTGCAAGATACCGCGTTCGATGATATCGACGTGGCGGCGAGCTTGCCGGACGTGCCGGTGTCGACCGAAGTGGACCCGACAATGATCGGGCAGGCGATGACGAACCTTGTGAAAAACGCCTGCGAAGCCATTGAAACCCTGCGGGAAAAGGGTGTGCCCGATGGGCATGCCGGCCGCGTTGAGGTGCAGCTGCTGGCAGAGCCTGGCTGGGCCGTCATCCACGTCTCTGACAACGGGATCGGTTTGCCAGAGGACCGGGCCAAGCTGTTTGAGCCCTATGTCACCACGCGCGAAAAAGGCACGGGGCTGGGCCTGCCGATTGTGAAGAAGATCATCGAAGAACACGGGGGCCAGCTGACGCTAAGCGATGCCGCCCCCTTGGACGACAGCGGACAGGTGGGGGCCAAGGCCGAAATTCGCCTGCCGCTGAGCAATGAAAAGGGAGCTGGGCAATGACCGAAGCCAAAAACTTCAAAAGGGCAAGAGCATGAGTGACATTCTGATTGTTGATGACGAACGCGATATTCGCGAATTAATTGGAGATATTCTTCGCGACGAGGGATTCACGGCACGGTTGGCGGCCAATTCGAATGAGTGCATGGCCGAGATCAGCACTGAACCGCCATCGCTGATCATCCTCGATATCTGGCTGAAGGACAGCCACATGGACGGGATCGATATCCTCAAAACCGTCAAACGCGACAATCCAGATGTGCCGGTGGTGATTATCTCGGGCCATGGCAACATCGAAATCGCCGTCGCTGCGATCAAGCAGGGCGCCTATGACTTCATCGAAAAGCCCTTCAATATCGATCAGTTGATGGTGGTGATCACCCGGGCGATGGAGACGTCGCGATTGCGGCGCGAGAATATGGCCTTGCGCCGTCAGGATGCCGGGATGGCCGACATGGTCGGCTCCAGCGCGGCGTTCAAGGCCCTGCATGCGCAACTTGATAAGGTCACGGGTTCCAACGGGCGGGTTATGCTGACCGGGCCCGCGGGTGCGGGGAAGGAAACCGCCGCGCGCTATATCCACGCCAATTCGCCCCGCTCGGGCGCGCCGTTTGTAACCGTTAGTTCCGCCTCGATTGAGCCAGACCGCATGGAAGAGGTGCTGTTTGGCCGCGAAACGCCCGAACGCGGGGTTGAGCCTGGGCTGTTGGAGCAGGCCCATGGTGGTTTCATCTACTTTGATGAGATCGCGGAGATGCCACTTGGCACGCAAAGCAAAATCCTGCGGGTGCTGACGGACCAATCCTTCACCCGTGTTGGCGGGGCGGCCAAGGTCCGTGTGGACATTCGGGTGGTTTCCAGCACAAACAGGGACTTGGAGGTCGAAGTTGATAACGGTAGCTTCCGGCAAGAGCTGTATCATCGTTTGAATGTCGTGCCGATCACCGTGCCCTCGCTGGAAGAACGGCGCGAGGATATCCCCGAGTTGGCCGCGCATTTTACCGAGGTGCTGAACAAGGAACAGGGACTGGCCCTGCGCAACATGAGCGAAGAGGCCGAAGCGCTGTTGCAGACCATGCCTTGGCCCGGGAACGTACGCCAGCTGCGCAACATGATCGAGCGTGTGCTGATCCTTGGCCCCGACAAGGGTGAGATTGAGGCAGACGAACTGCCGCAAAGTGAACCGCGAGCGACCGATGACGGCCGTGTGGTGCTGTCCGCTGGGTTGGCCACGCTGCCCTTGCGTGAGGCGCGTGAACTGTTTGAGCGAGAGTATCTGCTGACCCAGATCAACCGGTTTGGTGGCAATATCAGTCGAACGGCGACCTTCGTGGGGATGGAGCGTTCTGCCCTGCACCGGAAGCTCAAAAGCCTCAATGTTGTCACCTCCAACCGCGCCGGGGCCCGGATCGCCCATGTCGATGGCGAAGACGCTTGATTGACGCGTCTGCGGCCTTCTGCCAAGCCTGTGCCGATTAGCTAACCGGGTGAGCCCATGAAGGTCATCATCTGCGGTGCCGGCCAGGTGGGTTGGCAGATCGCGCGCCAATTGTCGGGCGAAAATAACGACGTGACGGTTGTGGACAACAATCCCGATCTCGTGCGCCGTGCGACCGATACGTTGGACGTTCAGGGGATCTCGGGTTTTGCGAGCTATCCCGACGTCCTCGACCGGGCCGGGGCCCGCGACGCCGATATGGTGATCGCTGCGACCTATTCGGACGAGGTGAACATGGTCACCTGCCAGGTCGCCCATTCGGTGTTCAACGTCCCGCGCAAGATCTCACGCATCCGGTCGCAAAGTTACCTTAACGCGATGTATTCCGATCTGTACCGGCGCGAACATATGCCGATCGACGTGATCATCTCGCCCGAGAAAGAGGTGGCAGAAGCCGCAATGCGTCGTTTGGCGGCCCCTGCCGCGTTCGACACGCAAAGCTTCTTTGACGGTCAGCTGCAGTTTCTGGGCCTCGATCTGGACGAAGACTGTCCGGTTTTGAACACGCCTTTGCGGCAGTTGACGGATCTGTTCTCCACCCTGCGGGCCATTGTCGTGGGCGTGCGGCGTGGCGAGCGGTTGTTTGCGCCGGAACCGAACGATCAGCTGTTCGCGGGCGACCAGATCTATGTCTTCGTCCACTCCGAGGACGTGAACCGCACTGTCGAGATCTTCGGAAAAAGCGTCACCAAGCAGGACCGCGTGGTGATCGTGGGCGGCGGCAATGTGGGCCTGTCTGTGGCCAAGGCGCTGGAAGCGCGGCCACAACGGGTGCGCACCAAGGTGATTGAGCGCAACCGCGCTTGCGCGGAACTTGCCGCCGACGCGCTGGAGCGGACGATCGTGCTTAACGGTGACGGGCTGTCGATGGAGCTTTTGGCGGAAGCCGGGGTGGATCGGGCCAACGCGGTGTTGTGTGTCACCGATGACGACAAGACCAACCTTCTGGCCGCTGTCCGGGCGAAATCGTCAGGCTGTGGCTTCACGATCTGTCTGGTGAACGATCCCACGCTGATCCCTCTGCTGAAACCGCTGGATATCGACGCCTATATCAACCCCCGCGCGACCACCGTGTCTTCAATCCTGCGCCATATCCGTCATGGTCGGGTGCGCGGCGTGTATTCCATCGGCGACGCCGAGGCCGAGGTGATCGAAGCGCAGGTGCTGTCGACGTCCCCCATATCGGGCCAGCTGATCCGCGACATCGACTTTCCCGAAGGCGTGCTCGTTGGTGCCGTGATGAAGGGCGGCGAGATCGTGAAACCGGTGGGTGGCACGCGGATCGACGAGGGCGATATCATTGCGCTCTTTGCGATGGCCGACGACGTGCCCGAGGTCGAGCGCCTGTTCCAGGTCTCGATCGACTACTTCTGATGCTCACGCAGCTGTTGCGCCTGCCCCTGATCGTTCTGATCATGGGGGTAGGGGCCGCTTCGATGATGCTGCCCGCGATACATGCGCTGGTGGTGAACGACCACCACGTGGCGCGGGCGTTTTTCTACTTTTCGGTTCTGTTTCTGATCCTGTTTGTTCTGATCGCCATCGCGACCTCGGGCTACCGGATCCGCAGGCAGGCCCGCAGCCATCTGATTGCGCTGGTCGCGACGTTCACGGTGCTGCCCCTGATGCTGGCCGTCCCGTTTTATGAGGCGTTGCGGAACACGACTTATCTCAACGCCTATGTCGAGATGGTGTCATCGCTGACCACCACGGGCGCCACCCTGTTTGCCCCTGAACGCCTGCCGCCCTCGGTCCACCTGTGGCGGGCGCAGGTGGGCTGGATGGGCGGATTCTTCGTCTGGGTGACGGCCGTTGCCATCTTGGCGCCACTGAACCTTGGTGGGTTCGAGGTGCGCGCAAGCGGGGATATCGGGCGCGGTGCGCTGGCGGCGACGCCGATCACGCGGGTGGCCGATGCGTCTGAACGGCTGACCCGGTTCGGGATGAAGCTGTTCCCGATCTATGCGGGCCTGACAGCGGTCTTGTGGACCGCGCTGATCCTGGCGGGGGAGGCGCCGTTGGTGGCGATCTGCCACGCGATGTCGACGCTGGCGACCTCTGGCATTTCACCGTTGGACGGCCCGGCAGAGGGCAGTGCGGGGTTCGCGGGTGAGGCGCTGTTGGTGTTGTTTTTGGTCTTTGGCTTGTCGCGCTTGACCTTTGCCACCGATGAACGACCCGAAGGCTGGCGATCCCTTGGGGAAGATCCCGAACTGCGGCTGGGCCTTTTGTTGGTCGTGCTGCTGCCAGTGTTGCTGGTGTTGCGGCACTGGGTCGGCGCCATCGAGGTCGAGGTGCAGCGCGACTTCGCCGCTATTGCCCAGACGCTCTGGGGCGGTGCGTTCACGGTCATATCGTTCCTGACCACCACCGGCTTTGAAAGCGCGTCCTGGGCTGCAGCCCGCCAGTGGTCGGGGTTGGAGACGCCAGGGATGATGTTGATGGGCCTCGCTGTCTTCGGGGGCGGGGTGGCAACCACGGCAGGTGGGGTCAAGCTGCTACGGGTCTATGCACTGTACAAACACGGGATGCGCGAGATGGAGAAGCTGGTGCATCCCAGCTCGGTCGGTGGCGCGGGGCAGGTGGCGCGGCGCATCCGGCGCGAAGGGGCCTATGTGGCATGGATCTTTTTCATGCTGTTTGCGATGTCGATTGCGGTGGTCATGCTGGCCTTTGCAGCCACCGGCATTTCTTTTGAGGACTCGCTTGTCCTGACCATCGCGTCGCTGACAACAACCGGGCCACTCACGCAACACGCCACCGAAAGCCCCATCGCGCTGGCGCAGCTCAGCGAAAGCGCGCGCATGATCTTTGCGGCGGCTATGGTCATCGGGCGCCTTGAAACGCTGGCGATCATTGCACTGCTCAATCCCGATTTCTGGAGATCCTGAGCCAGCCTGCGTCACAAAGCCGTGTAAAGGGCTGATTTTGGGGGTGGAATCTGGCGCGATCCCACCCCATAGTAGCGCCGCGACGCCCACCCCAACCAGGGTGGCGCCAAGAAGAAAAGGCAATATTCCCCATGGCTTCGGACAGACAGAATTTACAAGACGCCTTCCTGAACCACGTCAGAAAGACCAAAGTTCCGGTGACGATCTTTTTGATCAATGGTGTCAAATTACAGGGCGTGATCACCTGGTTCGATAATTTTTGCGTCCTCTTGCGCCGTGACGGGCAATCGCAGCTTGTTTACAAGCATGCGATTTCGACAATCATGCCCTCGCAGCCGATCAACCTCTACGACGGCGAAGAATAGGCCCCATGGAACATCGCGACACGGGGGCGATGCGCGCCTTCGTGCTGCACCCCGACATTCAAAGCGCCCCTACGCGTCGCGATCCCGCGGCAGCGCTGGAGGAAGCTGTGGCGCTGGCCCGCGCCTTGCCCGATCTCGACGTGGTCGGGTCCTCGGTCGTGCGTCTGTCGAAGGCGCAGCCGGGGCTGTTGTTCGGGCGCGGAAAGATCGAAGAGCTTGGGCAGCGCTTCAAGGCTGACGACATCGGGCTTGTGCTGGTCGATGGGCCGGTCTCGCCGGTGCAGCAACGCAATCTGGAAAAAGAGTGGAAGGTCAAACTGCTCGACCGGACGGGCCTGATCCTTGAGATTTTTGCCGACCGCGCGCGGACCCGTGAAGGCGTGCTGCAGGTC
>JBCBPV010000059.1:0-23163 GCA_039820585.1 Pseudomonadota bacterium | reverse complement strand
GGTTGGCCGCGGGGGATGAACAGGTCCGTCAATGCATCCAGCACGTCGGTTGAGTTGCGCTTGCGATCGACGCGGATCATCAGCGCCTCCCTCGTGTATTCGTCGATGATGTTCAGCGTCCGATAGACGCGCCCGTCAGCCGTTCGGTCCTGAACGAAATCATAAGACCAGACATGGTTTGGACGCTCCGGCCTGAGCCGGACGTATGACCCATCGTTCAACCAGAGCCGCCCTTTCTTCTTTTGCTTTTGCGGGATCTTCAGCCCTTCACGTCGCCAGATGCGTTCGACCCGCTCGTGGTTCACACACCAGCCCGCGTTGTTCATAACCTTCGGTCGGAACGACACCCGGGCACTCGAGAACGCGAGCACGGCTTTCTTTCAACCGACAGTCAGATCCCCGACCCGGCGAAATAGAAATGCAAAGCAAACTAAAGTCGGCGCAGCATCAAAAGTGCTTTACGATACGATGCCTGCAAAGCATTTTACGTCCATGAAAAACACGGCATCTCCTTCGTTTATCGCACGCGTGCGCGCAAGCATGTCGGATTTGCATCCGACCGAACGTCGTCTGGCGGAAACGTTGCTCAGTTTTCCCGGCGACATGGCGGGTTACACGGCAACAGAAGTTGCCGAGGTCGCTGGCGTGTCCAACGCGACTGTGTCGCGTTTCGTGCGCAAGATCGGCTATGCATCTTACGAAGAAGCGCGCCGTGCGGTGCGCGACGCTGGACAAAAGGGCAGCGCGTTACTGCGGTTCGGAACGGCGGATGTCGATGCAAAGCAGGCCATTGATGCGCATCTCGATCAATCCCACAGGACCTTGGATAAAACCTATGATGAGTTGGACATCAGCCTTGTCGACGAAATAGCCCAAGCGCTTCATGCGGCGCCAAGGGTGTGGCTGGCCGGGTATCGGGCCGGACACCCATTGGCCACCTACCTCGCGTGGCAGATCGGTCAGGTCTTGCCCGCGGTCAGGGTGATCCCCAAGCCGGGCGAGACACTGGCCGAAACCGCCGCGACCTTTTCCGATGAGGACGTTCTGATCCTGCTGGGGCTGCGGCGCAGCACGCGTGCGGCGCAGGGCCTTGTCAACGCGGCGCTGGGTGCTGGTGTGCAGGTCGGCGTGATCGGGGATGTGGCAGAGTTGTTGGCCATGCCCGTGCGATGGAGCTTTGCCTGCTCGACAGCGTCGATGGGGCCGCTTCTGAACCATACAAGCGTCATTGCCCTGTGCAATCTGATCGCGACGCGCGCGCTGGAGCTGTCCGGGCCGGACGGCCGCACACGGATGGAAAGGATCGAGAGCTTCCACGATCAACTCGGCGAACTCTGACTCGTTTGACGGCCAGGGGTCGGCTCATTCATGCCTATGATTGGTGCGCAGTGCACGGTCAGCCGCCTTTTTCTTGGGCAGTTGATATTGTCCCGCGGGTCCAGCGCATGAAACGACTGTTTCTCATGCTCATCATGAGAAATTCTATTTTCACGAATACTGGATTTCCCAAGAGTATCTTCTGAAAGGAGACCCTCACTATGACAAGCAATTTTGTACCGGCAGCTCTTATTGCAATGATGCCGGCTGCCGCCTCGGCTCAAGCTGTGCTTCAGATCAACTCCTCCTTGCCGGAGGGGTCCTTTGCACATGTGTTCCTGCAGGAATACGAGCAACGGCTCGAAGCCGCCGCACCAGACGATATCGACGTGCAGATTTTTATGTCGAACACCTTGGGCAAGGAAGAGGACGTGCTGCAGGGGCTGTCACTCGGCACACATCACGCATCCCTTTCGGCCTCGGCGGTCAGCCAGATCAACACGCGGACTGCTATATTCGACCTGCCCTACCTCTTTGAGGATCGCGCGGCGGTTCAGACATTCGCCGAAAGCCCGGCGGGCGAGATACTGGCACAGGGCTTCGAAGGGTCGGGCATGGTCCTTGCAGCGATGTGGGATAACGGGTTCCGCCAGATCACCAACGCCGTACGCCCGATCGTGGTGCCGGCAGACCTCGAAGGCCTGAAAATCCGAACGCCAACCAACAAGCAGCGGGTCGAGATGTTCAACACGCTGGGTGCGAACGCCACACCGTTGTCGTTTGGAGAGGTCTATTCCGCACTGGATCAAGGCACCATCGACGGGCAGGAAAATCCCGCGAACGTGGTCGACACTGCCAAGTTGTTCGAAGTCCAAGGCTACATGTCACTGTCCAACCACGTCTATCTTCCGACCTTCCTCGTCTTTGGCGAACCCTATCTCGCAACGCTTGATGAAGACCTACAGCAGACCGTGATGACGGTCGCCAAGGACATGGCCGCATGGACCTTCGAATGGGGCGAAACCACTGACACCGAGACCATCGCCGCGCTGGCCGACAAGCTGGAAATCAACGACGTTGACTTTGCCGCCTTCCAGGCCGCAGCCGCGCCGCTTTATGAAAGCCCGACCTTTGTCGACGTGATCGGAGCGGACATGATTGAGGCGACCAAAGCAGCGCTTGGGATCGAGTGAGGGGCTGATCGTTGAACCGCCCTGCACACCTGATTGAAACGCTCGACCGCTGGATCACCGCGCTGCTCGACGGGCTTGTGATCGCAATGGCGGGGGTTCTGCTGGTGCTTATGAACTGGGCGGTGTTCGCCCGGTTCGTTCTCAATGACAGTGTTTCTTGGGGCGAAGAGTTGCCTGCGCACATTCTCGCCGCGCTGACCTTCATCGGCGCGGCTTACCTGACCCGCACGAACGAGCATCTGGGCTTTGACGCCGTCCTGCGCATTCTGCCCCGGGGTGCGAAACGCGTCGTGACCTGCCTGAACCTGATCCTCATGGGCGGTTTCGGCGCGCTGATGGCGTGGTATGGCGGCATAGCTGCATCGAGTTTTGCCGGGCGCATGCTCATTTCGGTGGACCTGCCGGTCGCGCTCTTTCGCGGCACGATGGCTGTTGGCGGATTTCTGATTTTGGCCTTTTGTGCGGTCCGGCTGGTGGGCATCTCAACCGGTCGCATCGCGCCAGACGCCCTCATCCCGGAAAGCGATGCGTGATGCCGCTTGACCCCGCTTGGGTAATTTTGATCCTGCTCATCGTGTTGTTGATTGCGGGGTTGCCGATTGCCTTTGTGCTGGGTGTGACGGCGGCAACGATGATCCTGCTCGACCCCGCCGTCGTGCCGCAGATCATCGGCCTGATCCCTTTTGGCGGGGCAAACAACTATCTGCTGGTCGCCGCATTGCTGTTCATGATCGCTGGCGAAATCATGAACCAGGGCAAGATCGCGGAGAAGTTGATCGCCTTCGCATCCTCTCTGGTAGGGCACATCCGGGGCGGATTGGCCCATGTCAACATCCTGACGTCGCTGTTCTTTTCCGAAATTTCAGGCACAGCAACCTCCGATGCCGCCGCTATCGGGTCGGTAATGATCCCGCAAATGCGCAAACGCGGTTATCCGGCGGCCTTTGCCGCCGCCGTGACGTCGACGTCAGCCACAATGGCGATCATCGTGCCGCCCTCGCTCAACCTGATCCTATATGCCTATGTCGCGAATGCATCGATCGCGGAGTTGTTCGCGGCAGGCATCATCCCCGGCATCCTGGTCTGCGCGCTGCTCATGGGGACCGCCTATTTCATCTCCGTGCGCCGCGGATACCCGACCGAAGGCGCGTTTTCGTTGCGCCGCGTGGCCGAAACCGGCAAGGATGCCGCCGTTCCGCTGACCCTGCCCATTCTCGTCCTGGTTGGCATCCTTGGCGGCATCTTCACCGCGACAGAAGCTGGCGCGATTGCGGCGTTCTGGTCGATTGTACTCGCAGCACTCGTTTACCGGACCGTAAAGCTGGGCACATTGATCGACACACTGCGCGTCGCGGGCAAGCGGTCAGCCATGCTGATGTTCATTGTCGCAACCTCGACGCTTCTTGGGTGGTATCTGACAAACCAGCGCATCCCTCAGGATATCGCCCAGGCGATCCTAGGCATTTCCGAAAATTACTGGGTCGTACTGCTCGCGATCAACGTGTTCTTCCTGCTCGCCGGAACGATTATCCACGGCACGCCGGCAATCCTGATGCTGGTGCCGATTTTTCTGCCGCTGGCCGATCAACTTGGCATAGACCGGGTGCATTTCGGGCTGATCCTGACGATCAACCTTGGCATTGGTCAGCAGACGCCGCCCGTAGCGTCGGTTGTGCTGATCACCTGCGCCATCGCCAGAATTTCCATCGCCAAGATCATACCGTCCATGCTCTGGTTTATCGGTGCCATGCTGATCGCGCTGGTCCTGATCAACATGTTCCCCGGCATTTCACTCTGGCTGCCTTCGGTGATTCTGTGATGCGGCTTTTGATCGTCAATCCCAACACATCCCTCAGCGCAACACGGCGCATCGCCAACGCAGCGGAGGCGGTCGCACAACCCGGCGATGACTTTGTCGCCCGCCCGGCGGCATTCGGGCCCGACCTGATCGTTACGCCGGAACATGCGATCGAGGCCGCGCGCGGCGTTGTCGAGACGGTGCGCCGACATCCGGGAAAACCGGACGGGATCGTCCTGGCCTCGTTCGGCGACACAGGTGCCGAAGAGGTTCGGGCCCTCTGGCCCGACATCCCGGTGATCGGTATCGCCGAGGCCGCGTTTGCAACCGCGTTGCAGATCGGCGGTCGGTTTTCGATTGTGACATTCGCGCCCGAAGTCGCCCATCCGCTGCGCCAAAAGGCAATCGAGCACCACGCAGGCGATGCGCTGCTGCATGTGGCGAGCTTGCAAGAACCGGTCAATGGCGATCCGGCAGAGATGGCGGAGGTGCTCGCCGAACCGTTGGCCGAGTTGTGTCGCACCTGTGCGCACGACGGCGCCGCGAGCATCGTGATGGGCGGCGGCCCGCTGGCCGGTCTGGCAAGCCGGATCGCACTGAACTGCCCCGTGCCTGTCATTGACGGCACGCAGGAAGCCATCGCGCAAATACGGGCGCGGCTGACGTCTTCGATGGCGAAGGAAACGGCCGAATGACTGTCCAGATCGTCACTGCGCGGTGGATCGTCACCGGAACTGCGCCGGACGGCACCTCACACGTTCTCGATAACGGAGCGTTGGCCCATGAAGACGGCATCATTCTTGCCGTTGGGCCTGCTGATGAGATCCGCAATACCTACCCAAACGCTCCCGTGTCTTCCTATCCGCGTCACCTGATCCTGCCTGGATTGATCAACGCGCATCACCATGTTGGCCTGACCCCTTTGCAGATGGGCGCACCGGACTCTCCGCTTGAGCTGTGGTTCGCCGCGCGCCTCGCCATGCGCAAGATCGACCCCTATCTCGACACGCTTTATTCGGCGTTCGAGATGATTTCGTCAGGCGTCACGACAGTCCAGCACATTCAGGGATGGGCCGTCGGCAATGTCGATGCGGTGGTCGGGTCTGCCGGACGGGTCCTCGACGCCTATCAGGACATCGGAATGCGCGTGTCGTATTGTTATTCGGTGCGCGAACAAAACCGATTTGTCTACGAGGCCGATGCCGATTTCTGCAACCGGCTGCCGCCGGAGATCGGGCAGAAGATGGCGGCGCATCTGGACCGGCTGACGATGCCCTTCGATGATTTCATGACGATGTTCGACCGCCTCGTCGAGACCCGCCAATCAAACCGCGCGCGCATACAACTGGCCCCCGCCAACCTGCACTGGATGACAGACGACGGCCTGCTGGCAATGCAGGAAAAATCTGCAGCGGCGGGCGTGCCCATGCATATGCACCTGCTGGAAACCCCGTATCAGAAGGAATACGCCTACCGCCGCACCGGCACCACGGCCGTCAAGCACCTTGAGAAACTCGGTCTTCTCGGTCCACACATGACTTTGGGGCACGGCGTTTGGATGACCGAGGAAGATATCGAGATCTGCGCCGGAACCGGCACCTGTATTTGCCACAATTGTTCATCCAACTTGCGCCTGCGGTCCGGTGTGTTGCCGCTAATGGAACTGAACAGGCGCGGCATGACCGTTGCCATGGGCATGGATGAGGCCGGCATCAACGACGATCGGGACATGATACAGGAAATGCGTATGGCGCTGACCATGCACCGGGTCCCCGGCATGGAACCCGGCGACGTGCCCTCCCCCGGGCGGATCCTGCGCATGGCGACTGAGCATGGCGCCCGGACGACCGCTTTCGGCACAGGCATCGGCCGGTTGGACTCGGGACGCCGCATGGATGCGGTGATCTTCGACTATGACCGCGCAACCTATCCTTACCAGGACCCAGGCATTGCGCCGCTCGACGCGCTGATCCATCGGGCAAAATCCAGAGACGTGCATCAAGTCATCGTCGAGGGCGACGTGATCTTTGAAGATGGGCGGTTTACGAGGATCGACCGGGACGCCGTTCTGGCCCGGATCGCGGAAACGCTGTCGAAACCACGTGACCAAGACGAACTGGACCGACTCAAGTTGCGTGAAGACGTTTTTCCGACTGTGAAGGCATTTTATGATGCGTATCTTCAGCAAACCGGGCAACGCGTGCCTTACTACCAAACTGCTTCGCGCCAGTGACCGGTGCTGCCAACCAGATTGCGCCCGCCGTTTGTTGATGCGTGCACCGGACGCACGCGGGGTCGCGCTGCGGAACACCCGGGTCACCTGTGCCTCTGCGATCCGGGACGCTGGACAGGCGACCGATTCCACACAGGTCAGTTTTTGAACCAGCGCGGGCTGAAAGCACTTATTTGAGGCATTTTTTCATTTTTCACGGAATGCGTTACAAGAAAAAATCGTTTCTCCAAAGCTGGAATGCCATCTTCTCCCCATGACTGAACTTTGAGTGGGGAGAGTGTAGATGACACGTGATGCAACAGGGCGCCTGTCGCGCCGCACATTGCTGAAAGGCAGTGCATATGCCGCGCTTGGCACATTGGCGACACCCGCCATTCTGCGGGCGCAAACCAGTGAAATCGTGATTGGCTGCGCCGGGTCGCATACGGCGTGGATGGAGCAAATCGTCGTGCCGCATATGAAAGAAGCCATCGGTGCGGATATCCTTTTCGAAGGCACGAAATCCTCAGTGAACCTCGAGAAAATGGCGTCGAACAAGGACGCGCCTTACCTGTCGGTGGTTCAAATGGACGACCCGGTGATGATCCAGGCGGTCGAGGCGGATTTACTGACCCCGATCACGGCGGATGCCGTACCGAACATGACTGATCTGCGTCCCGACGCGGTGCATATCGACGGCATGTGGTGCAATTATGTACAGCCTTGGGCAGGCGTTGCCTACAATACCGATTTCCGCGCGGGCGGCGTGGCATCGTGGGCGGATCTCTGGGCGGATGAAGCCAGCGGGCAGTTGATCATTCCGTCGCTTCAGAACACCGAAGGCATGTGGACGCTGTTCAGCGCCGCGATGCTGGGATCGGGAAAACCGTTCTCCGAAGCGCAGTACGAAATCGACGCGGCCTTCGACAAACTGGCAGAGTTGAAGCCGAACCTGCTATCGGTCTACACGACGATGAGCCAGGCCTTCAACCTTTTGGAACAGGGTGAAATCACCCTGCTGTCGGGCAATTTCTCGTCCTATACACTGCCGCGCAAGGCCACTGGCGTTCCCGTCGATCTTGCCGCCCCGTCCGAAGGCATTTTCGCGATGCCATCAGGGATCTGCCTTGTCAAAGGCGGGCCGAACCCGGAGTTGGCACAGGCCTATGTCAATGAAATGCTGGGGGCCCAGATGCAGGCGGCCATCGCCGATTTCGCTTCTTCGGTTCCGGCAAACACGACCGTCACAGCGGGGGCCGTCATACCCGAGGGTGTGCCGATCTACGCGCCCGACTGGGCGTTTGTGTCGGCAAACCGCCGCGCGTGGATCGAACGGTTCGACAAGCTGATGGCCGTCTGAGCAATGACACGCTCCGCTACGTCGGAGCCGGATCAGCGCAAGTACCTCGACGTCGTGGGCGTCGGCAAAGCGTTCAAGGGCACCCGCGTGATGTCCGGGATGGACTTTCGCGTGGCGAAGGGAGAGCTTGTCTCCCTTCTCGGCCCGTCCGGCTGCGGCAAGACCACATTGTTGCGCATCATTGCCGGCCTGACGCAGGCAGACACCGGTGACGTCGTTCTGAACGGGCGGGCGATCACCTCGGTGCCCGCACATAAACGCAATATTTCCGTGGTATTTCAGAGTTATGCGCTGTTTCCGCACTTGACCGTTGCCGAAAACGTGGCCTTCGGCCTGCGGGCGCGGGGCATCGCCAAGAGCGGCACAGGCAACAAGGTCGCGGATGCTCTGGCGTTGGTTCGGATGAGCGACTTTGCCGACCGACGGGTGGGCGCCCTGTCCGGGGGACAACAGCAGCGCGTCGCGGTTGCGCGGGCTCTGGTCGTCGATCCGGTCATGCTCTTGCTGGACGAGCCGTTTTCCGCACTGGATCGCAAGCTGCGCGAGACGATGCAGGTCGAACTGAAATCGCTCCTGCGGGATCGCGGCATGACGGCGATCTTTGTCACGCACGATCAGGAAGAAGCGATGGGCGTGTCGGACCGCATCGCCGTGATGAATGCGGGTCGCATCGAGCAGTTTGCCAGCCCATCCGAGCTTTACGCGCGTCCACAATCGGCGTTTGTGATGGATTTCGTGGGGCTTTCCACGCACATCCAGGGAAAAGTGGTCGATGCCGCGGGCGACAGGCTGAGCATAGGCACAGACTATGGTCCGGTGCAGGCACGCGGATCGTTTGTGCCGGGAACCAAGGTCATCGTCGGCGTCCGCCCCGAACTGATACGGACGGAAACCGGCGAGAATACCGTGACGCTCCCCTTGGCCGAGATGATGATCCTCGGCTCCAAGACGCATCTTCACGGCGCGACCGCCGCCCAGGACCGGTTGCTGTGTGAAATGTCCGGCATTCACCCTGACATGGAACGGGGCCAGCACGTGACCTTTGGCTGGTCGGTCGCGGATACGCTGGTCTACGAGGTGCCGGCATGATCGGCCGCTCCGAACGGATCGGCCTTCTGGCGCTGCCGGGGCTGGCGTTTCTCGCTGTCGTATTCGCCGTGCCGCTGATCCTGTTGCTTTTGAAGTCCTTCCAGATCGACGGCGCGTTTTCGGTCGAGGAATACCGCCTGTTCTTCGGCGACGACTTCAACTTGACCGCGCTCGCCCGCACGCTGCGCGTTGCCGCTCTGACAACACTTCTGGCACTCTTTATTGCCTACCCGACAGCCATTGCCATGTCGCGGGCCAAGGGCGTTTGGCTGTCCGTTTTCCTGGTGGCGATGGTGCTGCCGATGTCCGTGGGCGTCGTGGTCAAGGCCTTTGCCTGGTCGATCATCTTTCGCACGCGCGGTGTTCTGAACGACATCCTCATTGGGCTTGGCATCACCGACGTACCGATCCGGATGCTGTTCACCGAAACCGCGCTGATCATCGGAGCCGCGAACGTGTTTCTACCCTTTATGGTGCTGCCGATCTATGCCGTGCTGCGCCAAATGGACCAGCGCCTGCCCGAGGCGGCGGCATCGCTCGGTGCGTCGCCGGTCTTTCGGTTCGTGCATGTCACCTTGCCGCTCAGTCTGCCCGGGGTGGTGGCAGGCTGCGCATTCGTCTTTTCGCTGGCCGTGTCGATGTATGTCATCCCGTCGCTCATCGTCGGCGAACGCCAGCAAACGCTGTCGATGCTGATCGCGCGGTCGTTCCTCTATCTGCGGAACGAAGCACTGGGGGCGACGATCTCGTCGATCCTGCTGTTTATTGCCGTGGCAGTCGTTCTGGGCTCGAGCTGGCTGGCCGGCCGGTTGGGGGCGCGGTCATGACGGGCACAGACCGCTTGTTTCTTACGCTCAGTTGGGTCGCCGCCATCGGGGCGGTAGTGTTTCTGATGCTGCCCATCGTGATCACCGTGGCAGCGTCGTTCACCTCATCCCCGGTCTACACGCTGCCCCCGCCCGAATGGTCGCTGCGCTGGTATCAGTCGCTGGAGCGCCGCTCGGGCCTGTGGGATGCGGTGAGTCTGTCGCTCAACCTTGCCGTGATTTCGACGCTGATCTCTCTTGTTCTGGGAACGCTTGCCGCCGTGGCCATCACCCGGGGCCAGTTTCAGGGGCGTGAGGCGATTGCGACCTTTACCGTCTCGCCACTGATGATGCCGGGGCTTGTCGTTGGTGTCGCACTCTTGCAATTCTTCCGCGAGATCGGGTTGCGCGACGCCTATTGGTCGCTGCTGCTGGGTCATATCGTCATCACCCTGCCCTTTGTCATGCGCACGCTGCTTGCGTCGATGTCGGCCTTCGACTTTTCGCTGGTCGATGCCGCGCGCACGCTTGGCCTGTCCTACCCGCGCGCGATCCTTCAGGTGTTGATCCCCAACCTTGCGCCGGCCTATCTGACCGGCGGGCTCTTCGCTTTCCTTGCGTCGATGGACAATTATCCGATCTCGATTTTCCTGACGGACGCCCGCAACAAGACGCTGCCCATCAAGATGCTGCAATACCTCGAGGAACAGCCCGACCCGTCGCTGGCGGCGATCTCGTCGGGATTGATCCTGCTGGCCTGCATCGTGCTGATCATCGGCTCGCGCACCGTGGGCCTTAACCGGATGATCCAGGGATGAGGCGCGATCTGAAGGGATATTTCGGCGCCGAGCCCGCACCCTGCTGGCCGAATGCCGCGCGGCTGGCGGTGTCATTCGTCGTCAATGTCGAGGAAGGCGCAGAGCTGTCCATCGCGGATGGAGATGAGCGCAACGAGTCCCGCTATGAGGCCGTCGAGGAGGTCAAGGGCGCTCCCGATCCGTGCATGGAAAGTCATTTCGGCTACGGCCCGCGCCAGGGTTACAAGCGGATCTCCGATGCCTTCGACGCATATGGCGTCAAAGCCACCTTTTCAACGTGTGGGCGCGCAGCCGAACGCACGCCATGGCTGATCCGGGATGCCGTTTCGCGGGGGCATGAGGTTGCATGCCATGGCTGGCGTTGGGAAACTCACGCGGGCATGAACCCGGACACGGAGCGCGGGATTATCGCCCGCAGCCACCGGACGATTTCCGAAATCGCCGGGGTCGCGCCGGTGGGCTGGCACACACGGTCGGCCACCTCGCCCCAAACCCGCGAATTGCTGATCGCGCATGGCGGCTTCACCTATGACAGCAACGCCTATGACGATGACATCCCCTACATGGACGGCGCGCATGTGGTGCTGCCCTATGCGTTTGATACCAACGACATGCGGTTTTCCCCGGGCGGTGGGTTTGTCCATGCCGAGGACTTTTCCAATTACGTGATCGCAGCGTTTGACCGTCTTTATGCCGAAGGCGCGGCGGCTGCGCGGATGCTTTCCGTTGGCCTGCACCCGCGCATCATCGGTCGCCCGGCCCGAATTGGCGGTCTCGAGATGGTGCTGGCGCATATTGCCGCCGCGGCCGATGTCTGGATCGCGCCGCGCCGCGACATCGCGCAGGTCTGGGCCGGTCACCATGGTGCGAGACCATGAGCCGCCTGCTCGACCTCTCGGCCCGCGCGCTGGCCGATGCCGTCCGACGGGGCGCGGCAACACCGCAAGCGGTCGCGGCCGAGACCTTGGCCCGGGCGGAAGCGCGCAACCCCGCAATCAATGCGATCTGTCATCTGAACCCCGCCTTCGAGGCCGAGGCCGAGACCGTCGCCACCCGCCTTGCCGCAGGAGAACCCCTGCCGCTTGCGGGCGTGCCGGTTCTGATAAAGGACAACATCTGGGTGAAGGGGCTGCGCGTCTCGCAGGGCTCGCAGCTGTTTTCCGACCATGTGGCGCCCGAAGACGCAGAAGCGGTCGCCCGCCTGCGCGCAGCGGGCGCAACCATTCTCGGTATGACGACCTGTTCGGAATTCGCCTGCAAGGGCGCGACGAACTCACCGCACCATGGCGTCACGCGCAACCCGGTCAATTCCGCGATGGGCCCCGGCGGATCGTCTGGCGGGTCCGTCGCTGCCGTGGCCGCAGGGATCGTCCCGCTGGCGCTTGGTACCGATGCGGGTGGTTCCAGCAGACGGCCACCTGCGCATACCGGCCTCTGCGGCCTGAAGCCGACCCAGGACCTGATCCCCTATGGCCCTAGCTTTGACGAGCCGGTCTGGGGGATTTCCGTGATCTGCCCGATAGCGCGCGATGTCAGCGACATCGCACTGGCCCTGCAAGCTCTGGCCGGGATCACACCCGTCACACCCGACACTATCCGGATCGCGGTCAGCCCGGGTTTTAGCACAGGTCAACTCTGCGATGCGGAGGTCACGGCCAATTTCGACGCTGTGCGTGCCGCGCTGCGCGATGCCGGACTTACCCTCGGCGAGGCCCGGATCGATTGGGGCGGCATCAAGGGTCACGACATCCTGCCGCTGCAATTCGCCGGTCTGGCAAACGCATACGGTACCGTCTGGCAAGAAACACCCGGGCTGTTCGATCCTGTCATCGCGCACCAGATCGAAACCGGGCTCGCCATGACCGGCGTCGAGGTCGCAGAGGCACATCAGATTTCGCACCGCATGAAGGTGGCGCTGCGTGAAGCGCTGAGCCGGTACCACTTCATCGCGACCCCGACGACGCCCTGCCCTGCCTGGCCCGCGGAGCTGTCCGCACCGGCTACCATCGGCGGAATGCCTGCGGAACCCCGAGACCACGCGGCCTTTACGCCGCAGATCAATCACGCCGGTGTACCCGCAATCTCGATCCCCTGCGGCCAAACCGAAGATGGCCTCCCGCTCGGGCTGCAACTGATCGCGGAAGCCGGTCAGGACGGTGCGCTGATGGGATTGGCGCAAATACTCGAACCCATCGTGAAAAAGGTAGCGTGATGCGCATTTTGCTGATCAATCCCAACATGACCGAAGCGATGACCGTGTCCATGACAGCGGTCGCACGGTCCGTCGCGGGTCAGGATGCCGACATCGTGCCGCTGACCGCAACCTCGGGCTTTCCGTATATAGCCTCGCGGGCCGAGGCCCAGATCTCTGGCGCGAACGTGCTCGAAATGATCGCCGAACACCTTGAGTCCGTTGATGCCGTTATCATTGCGGCGTTCGGCGATCCGGGCCTTGGGGCGGCGCGCGAACTGTTCGATCTGCCTGTGGTCGGCATGGCCGAGGCAGCCGTTATCTCCGCCGCGATGCTGGGCGAGCGCTTTTCCATCGTGACGTTCTCGCCGCATATGGTGCGCTGGTATACCGATTGCGTGCGCCAGACGGGCTTGGAGGCGCGCTTCACCGGTGTGCGCTGCCCTGCCGATGCGCCATCCTCGGTCGACGATGTCGCCGAGGCGCTGCGGGACGACCTGATCCACCTCGTGAACGACGCAACGGCCCGTGATGGCGCTGATGTCGTGATCCTTGGCGGTGCGCCGCTGGCGGGACTTGCACAAGACCTGTCCGGCCAAGCACCCGGTATCCTGATCGACCCCGTCGCGGCCGCCACCGCGCAGGCCATGAGCCTGATCCGGCTTGCGCCGGATTACGGCCATAGGACCGGACGCCCCGCAGCCAAAAGCGCGTCGGGTCTGGGTCAGGCGCTGACTGACGTTATTGCAGGAGCTGCGACATGATGCACGATTTGGTCATTCGCGGCGCAAAGGTCGTAACCGCGAGCGGGACGACTATGTGCGAGATCGGCATCAGGGCGGGCAAGATCGCGACGCTGGGCAGCGGGCTTGACGGGTCCGAGGTCATCGACGCGGCCGGTCTGATCGCCCTGCCGGGCGGTATCGACAGCCATGTCCACATTTCGCAACCCTCGGGCCCGGGCATCGAGATGGCTGACGATTTCACCACCGGCACCCGCGCCGCGGCCTGTGGCGGCAACACGACGGTTTTTCCGTTCTGTCTGCCCGAAGACGGCGTGACCCTGCGCGACGCCGTCGCCGACTACCGGGCAAAGGCAGAGGGTAATTGCCTCACCGATGTGTCCTTTCACCTGATCGTCAAGAAAACCGATCCGGTCACACTCGGTCAGGACCTGCCTGCGCTGATCGCCGATGGCTATACCAGCTTCAAGGTCTTCATGACCTATCAGGGGCTCGCGCTCAGCGACCGGCAAATTCTCGAGGTGATGTCCGTCGCCAAGGCGCAGGGCGCCATGGTCATGGTGCATGCCGAGAACGAGGACGCTATCGCGTTCCTGCGGGATCAGGCCGAGCGCGGAGGCCAAACGGACCCTTACCACCATGCCACCACCCGCCCCGTGCCGGTCGAGCGCGAAGCGACACACCGCGCCATTTCGCTGGCTGAAATCGCAGGCGTGCCACTGACCATCGTGCATGTGTCGAATGGCGAGGCGATGGAGGAAATTCAGCGTGCCCGTCAGCGTGGCCTGACCGTGTTCGCGGAAACCTGCCCGCAATACATCACTCTCACCGCCGACGATCTGGACCGCGACGGGTTCGAAGGGGCGAAATACGTCTGCTCGCCTCCGCCGCGCACGCGCGAGGAATGGGGCAACATTTGGCGCGGGATCGAACAGGGGACGTTCGATCTGTTCTCGTCCGATCACTGCCCGTTCCGCTTTGTGGATACGGCAGGCAAGGACGCGCCCGGGGCGCGCAAGAGTTTCCGCAACATCCCCAACGGCATACCCGGCGTCGAAACGCGCTTGCCGATCCTGTTTTCAGAAGGGGTGGTCAAGGGCCGGCTTTCGCTGGAGCGTTTTGCGGCCCTGACCGCGACGAACCACGCGCGGCTCTACGGCCTCTACCCGCGCAAAGGGGCCATCATGGTGGGTGCGGATGCCGACATCGCGCTGTGGGACCCGACACTGACCAAACCGATCCGGCAAAGCGACCTGCACCACGGCACAGACTACACGCCGTGGGAGGGGTTCGAGGTCACAGGCTGGCCCGTGCGGACAATCCTGCGCGGCGTCACGACCATGCTGAACGGGGTGCCTGCCGCAGACCCCATCGGTCATCACCTGTCGCGCGCGGCCCCGGACACGCTGCACTGAGAAAGGACAATCATGACCAAGGAACTGGCAAAAACACGGCTCGGGATGCTCACACCGTCTTCGAACACGGTGCTGGAGCCGATCACCGCTGCGATGTTGGCTGATCTGCCGGATGTTTCCGCTCATTTCGCCCGGTTTCGCGTGGTCAAGATCGCGATGGACGACGACGCACTGGGCCAGTTCACCACCGACCCGATGATCGAGGCGGCCCGGTTGCTGGCCGATGCCAAGGTCGGGTCGATCTGTTGGAACGGCACCTCTTCGGGCTGGCTCGGGTTCGACACCGATCGCGCCTTGCTGGCCGAGATCGAAGAGCAAACCGGAGTGCCGGGCTGTTCATCGGTGCTGGCGATGAACGAGATTCTTGAGAAGTTGGGCGCGCGGCGCATCGCACTTGTCACACCGTACCTGCCCGAAATCCAGACCAGGATCATAGACAATTACACCGCCGAAGGCTTTGACGTCATCGCCGAGCGCCATCTGGACGATCCCGGCAACTATTCCTTTGCGACCTATGACGAAACGCAGATCCTCGACCTGTGCCGCGCGGTTGCTGCGGACAAGCCTGATGCGATCCTGATTTTTTGCACCAATTTCCGCGGCGCGGGCGTGGCGGAGGCCGTCGAGGCCGAAACCGGCATTCCCGTGCTCGACAGTGTGTCAACTGCGCTTTGGAGATCCATGCAGGTCGCGGGCGATGACCCGCGTCGCATTCGCGGATGGGGACGCATCTTCGATGTCTGAGCGTGACCTCATCGGCTACGGCGGAACACCGCCCGATATCGTTTGGCCCAACGGGGCGCGAGTCGCCGTCTCCGTCGTGGTCAATTTCGAGGAAGGGGCCGAGCTTCAGGTTGGCGACGGAGACGCGGTGTCCGAGCGCGTGGGCGAGATTGTCAGCGTCGTGCCGGAGGGCGTGCGCGATCAGGGCCAGGAACAGCTCTTTGCCTATGGCACACGCGTCGGGCTGTGGCGGTTTCTCGACGCACTCAATCAGACACGCACACCGGCAACATTTTACATGTGCGGGCGCGCGGTGGATCAGTCCCCAGATCTGGCGCGCGCCATCGGCGACGCAGGGTTCGAGGCGGCCTGCCATGGCTGGCTGTGGCGGCCACATGCGGACTACAAGAGCAAAGAGGCCGAGCGCCGCGACCTTTCCCGCGCCTCGCGCGCGATCGAGGCAGCCACCGGGCAGCGCCCGCGCGGGTTCTTTTGCCGCGGATCGGAAAGTGCATGGACACGCGCCCTGCTGGCCGAGGCGGGGTATCTTTATACTTCGAATGCCTTCGATGACGATCTGCCCTATGCCGATCCGTCGGGCCTCACCGTCCTGCCCTATAACCTCGACACCAATGACATGAAATTCTTTCATCCCAACGGCTTCGTGCGCGCTGTCGAGATGGTGGATTATGTTCGCGACGCGGTCGAACAGCTGCTGGTCGAGGCCGGGCGCGGCCGGTCCTCCACCCTGTCCATCGGCTTTCACCTGCGGATCAGCGGGCGCCCGGCACGGTTTCGCGCTGTGACTGGGATCCTTGAATATCTGGCCTCTCTGGATGGTCGGATCTGGCGGGCACAACGGATCGAGATTGCCAGCCACTTCGCCGCCTCTTCCATCGCGGCACCAATCGAACCTGAAACAGGAGCAACAACATGAAGACGACTTTCCTCGCCGCAGCCATGGCTTTGGCCGCTCTACCGGCATTGGCCGAAACAGAAATTCGCGCCACCGGGTTGGTCTCGACCCACAAGTTCCATACCGCGCTGGAACAGGAATTCTACGCCAGTCTGTCCGAGAAGACCGGCATTCCGCTAGCGGTCAACTTCAACCCGCTGGACGTCGTAGGCGTCGACATGCAGGACACGCTGCGCATGGTGCGAACCGGTGCATTCGACATCGTGCAAAGCACGGTCGGCGCCGCCGCGCGCGATGACGCATTCCTCGAAGGGATCGACCTGATCGGCGTATCGACCGACATGGATCAGCTGTCTGACGTGATCGATGCCTTCCGTCCTGAACTGGAAAAGCGGGTCGCAGAAAAATTCAATGCCAAACCTTTGGCGGTATGGCCCTATGGCCCGCAGGTCTTTTACTGCAATGCTGAAATCGCCTCGCTCGACGATTTTGAAGGACTGAAAATCCGTAGCTATACGGCATCCATGTCAGCCTTGATCGAAGCTTTGGGCGCAAGCCCGGTCACCATGAGCTTCAAGGAAGTCTACCCGGCCCTGCAGCGTGGCGTGGTGGATTGCGCGATTACCTCGCCCACCTCTGGCAACACCGGCAACTGGCCCGAAGTCACGACGCATTTCCTGCCGCTTGGCATTTCATGGTCGGTAAACGCGCATTTCATCAATCTCGACAAGTGGAACAGCTTCTCGGACGCGGAAAAGGCCAAGCTTGAGACCGAATTCACCAGTTTCGAGGATGCGTTCTGGACCTTGGCAAAGGAAAACAACGGCTGGGCGATTGCCTGCAATACCGGAGGTGAAGGCTGCGAGAACTATACCGCGTTCGACATGACGCTGGTCGAGCCCAGCCCGGACGATCAGGCCAAGGTCACGGCCGCCACCATGGACAAGGTGCTGCCCGGTTGGGCCGAAAGCTGTGACGCGGGCTTTGCCGATTGCACCAAGATCTGGAACTCCACGGTCGGCGCGGCGCGCGGCATCGAACTGAACTGAACACCAAGGCGCGCGCCAGACGGTGCGCGCCAGAAAACAAGGAACAACGGACCAATGCGTCTGATCGGAATACTCGGGGGCTACGCCTGCCTGGGCCTGTCATTTCTGATTGTGGCCGAGATCTTGCTGCGCAAGCTGTTCAACGTCTCGCTTCAGGGTGTGGACGAGATCGGCGGTTATGTGGTCGCCGTGACAGGCACCTTCGGTATGGCGCTGGCGGCAGTCGAACGCGCCCACACACGGATCGACGTCTTGTTGCTGCGCCTGCCCCGCCGGGTTCAGGCAGGCTTGAACCTGCTTTGCTATATGGCATTGGGTCTTGGTGCCGCGTTCATGGCTTACATGGGGTGGCGCACCCTGTCCGACAGCCTGCTGTTCGGATCGGTCTCGTCCAGCCCGTTGCAGGTTCCGCTCTGGATGCCACAGTCGCTCTGGCTTGCTGGCCTGCTGGTCTTTGGGCTCGCCGCACTCTGGACGGCGGTCCGCGGTCTTTACGCCCTGCGCGGCGGGCTCGACGCTGCTGACCGCGTTCTGGCGCCTCCTACAATCGCCGAGGAAATCGACGAGGCAAAACGATGATCGACGTCACCGGCGCCGCAATCGGCTTTGTCATCATGCTGGGGCTGATGTTCATCGGCCTGCATGTGGGTATCGCGATGCTGGCCACCGGCATTCTGGGTGCGCTGGTTTATTTCGGCCCTCCCGTGCTCTTGTCTTTCGGCACGAACCTCTGGGCAGTGATGAATGACTTTCTGCTTACCACGATCCCGCTCTTTGTATTGCTGGGTGAGTTGCTGTTGCGTGCCGGGATCACGCGAAACATGTATGACAGCCTGTCGGATTGGCTGAGCCGCCTGCCCGGTGGGCTCTTGCACACCAACATCGGCGCCTGCGCGATGTTTTCCGCGGTCTCTGGGTCATCCGTCGCCACAGCCGCGACCATCGGCACTGTCGCGCTGGACGAATTCAAGCGCCGCGCCTATCACGAACCGCTGGTGCTGGGCACAATTGCCGCCGGGGCAACGCTTGGCATATTAATCCCGCCCTCGGTGAACCTGATCATCTACGGCGCGCTGACAAATACCTCGATCGGCCAGCTCTTTGCCGCGGGCATCGTGCCGGGACTGATGTTGACCGCCCTGTTCATGGTTGTCATCGCCGCAGCCGTCCTGTTGCGCCCCGGCCTTGCCGAACCGCCCCCACCGCCTGCACCGCGCGCAGAGCGGATGCGTCGCTTGAAGCATCTCTTGCCACCGCTGGCGATCTTTGTCGTGGTGATGGGCGCGATTTACGGCGGATGGGCCACTCCGACCGAGGCCGCTGCCCTCGGGGTCGTGATGGCCTTCTTTCTCGCCTGGGGAAACCGCGCGATCAGTTTCGCTATGTTGCACGCCGCTTTCATCGCCACGATCAAGACATCTGCCATGCTGCTTTTCATCATCACGGCCGCCTTCTTCCTCAATTTCATCGTCGGGCTTCTGGGGGTGCCGCAAGCCATGAGCCGGGTCATAACCGACCTTGGGCTGACAGCGACCGAGATGATCTTGATCCTTGTACTGTTCTACCTGGTCATGGGGTGCTTTCTGGAGACCCTGTCCATGATGGTGGGAACGATCCCTGTCGTGATGCCCGTGATCCTGCATCTGGGAATTGACCCGGTCTGGTTCGGTATATTCCTGGTTATCATGATGGAGCTTGCCTTGATCACACCACCTGTGGGCATGAACCTGTATGTCGTGCAGGGTGTGCGCGGTCGCGGGGAACTCGCGGATGTCTATCGCGGTATCCTGCCGTTTGTGGCGACCATGCTTTTGATGATTGCATTGATTATCATTTGGCCAAGCATCGTTACGTTCGTACCCGAGGCCCTCTATTGAGCCCGTTGGCCCGTGCCGAACGGCTGTTCGCCGAGCTTGCACAAACCAGCGCGGACCCGCCCGGCGTCACACGCGCGTCCTTCGGCCCTGCCGAGAGCGCGGCACACGCCATGATCGCGCGCGAGGCCGACAGCCTCGGGATCGAGTGGCGGACCGACAGGATCGGCAACCTGTATGTCACGCTGCCCGGTCGGGATCGGCACGCCCCGGTTCTTATGACCGGCTCGCACCTCGACAGTGTCCCGCATGGCGGCAACTTCGACGGGGCCGCCGGTGTTCTGGCCGGGCTGGTCCTTCTGACACATCTGTCGCAGGGGCCGCAGCCACCTTGCGATGTCACGCTGATGGCCATTCGCGCCGAAGAGATGATCTGGTTTCCCGAGCATTACCTTGGCAGCCGCGCCGCCTTTGGCCTGTTGCCGCGCGATACGCCGGACCGGGTACAAAGATCGGATAGCGGGCGGACACTGGCCGACCATATGGGTGAGGCCGGGTATGATCCGCAGCCAATCCGCGATGGCGTGGCGCTGCTGGACAAGGAGCGGATCAGAGCCTTTGTCGAAGTCCACATCGAACAAGGCCCGGTTCTGATCGAGGCCGGGTGCCCGGTCGGGATCGTAACTGCGATCCGCGGCAACATCCGCCATCGCCATTGCCGCATCACCGGTGAGACGACCCATGCGGGCGGCGTGCCGCGCCGCAGTCGGCGCGATGCCGTTTTGGCTGGCGTGGAACTGGCAACACTGCTCGAAACGTTCTGGCTTGAGGCCGAGGCGGATGGCGACGACATGGTCCTGACCCTCGGCGAGTTCAGCACCGATCCCACCCTGCACGGGATTACCAAGGTGCCTGGCGCGCTCAGTTTCACAATTGACGTGCGCAGTGAGGACGACGCCTTGCTGGATCGGTTCGAAACCTGGCTACAAGGGCAGTCCAGCCGGATCGCCGCAAGCCGTGGCGTCAAGATCGACCTGGGACGATACACTCAAGCGGCCTCCGCTCCGATGTCTGTCGACATCCGCAAGGCTCTGGCAGCCGCTGCGCGCACCCGCAATGTGCCCTTCATCGAATTGCCATCGGGTGGCGGCCATGACTGCGCAACCTTTGCAAGCGTCGGGATTCCCTCGGCCATGCTGTTCATCCGCAATCGCAATGGCAGCCACAATCCGGACGAACACATGGAATTCGATGATTTCGCTGCGGCCTGTGACGTACTGACGACATGGGCCGAGACTGTGTTGTTCAAAGATAAGAGGATCGGGTCCGATTGCCCCGGCACGTGAATACGAATGTCGGTCGCAAGGGTTGTTCCGGCCCTTCGCGCCTAGACGTCAAACGTACTGGTGGCAGTCTTTTCGCCGGAATGGAGAATTGCATACCAAGGAAAGCAGATCGACGGACCCGCTTGGCTGCCTTTGCGTATTTGATATTGATACCGAAGTTGCTGCTTTCGAGCATGAAACGCCACCACCGATCCTCGGCGCGACATAAGACCACGCGGCCTTGGTGGCTGCATTCAAATGCATTCAGCGATCTTTCGAGGCGTACAGCGTCGGTCTTGCCAACACCAACCCGTGCAACGACAGGAGAGCGGCGGCGTTTTGGGAGCGCCTCAAACCGGGTGTCTCAGACAATTGCGAACATACCTGCAACACTCCCAGCCGTCGTTGACAGATCTCCATATCAGATGCCTGACGGCCCGCGCGATTGGCACGAGGATCGGCCGATTTGGCCACCGCCGGGACCAGGTACCACATCGTGCACTCCCCCGCGATCAAGTCGTTATCGGGAGCGATGACGTGAAATGCGGATGTGCAATTGGGCCATGGCCGTGGATAAAACCGTTCAGGTGTGGTCGAAAAAGCAGATCCGGGCTGGCCCTACGTCACCAAGTCGGTTCGACCCGTCGGGGCCTTCACCGCGCACACCTCATTGCTCCGGGCACGGCATCCCGGCGGCGGTCCATGTCGCCATATCCTCCAGATGGGCCTGCAGACTGCCGGGCGCCGGGTCGCGGCCCGCGCCGGGGTCATAGCTCCAGGTGATAAAACCAATGACCTCGGCATCGTGCAGGATATGCTCGATCAGCCCGGCCCCGTCGCGGCCACCGTTCCGGGCGGGGTCGCGCATCTGGGCGCAGATCTCGGCACTGCTGCGGTCCGTCCACTGGAACTCGACCGGGGCCAGTCGCCAATCCATGCCGGTATGCGGCGCCGCGTGGGGCACGGTATTTTCACGCGTCGAGGTCTGGTGGCAGGCGTTGCAGGACATGGTTTCCGCCCCGATCCGGCTGTCCCCTGCGTTGATCGCCATGCGGTGGATGCGGTTCGGAACCTCGGTCGTGCCCCAAAGCGGCACGTTGTCCGCGCCCACTTGGCAGTTGAGGCAGCGCGGATGGGTCAGGACCGTATGGATGCTGTCCCAAGCCGCCAGCCCATCCCCTGGCCCGACGGTGCCGGCGTCCGGCAGCGTGGAGAGGTCGAGACCGTGCTCGCCTTCGGCAAGAGCCACGTTGCCGGGCGCGAGACCGGCGGCGACGATCAGGGCAAGACGCATCGCAGTCCTCATGCAAAGTCGACCGATTTGCTGAACGGCATTTCGCGCGGGCGCTGGCCCGTCGCCGCAAAAATGGCATCGGCCAACGCCGGAGCCGCCGGTGCCGTTGCGGGTTCACCAAGGCCACGCACCCGTTCAGCCAGGCCAAGGAGCTGCGTATGGAACCGGGGCGTCTGGTGCAGGCGCATGCCTTCGAAGGCGTGGAAATTGGTCTGCTGCACGGCGTGGCCCTCATAGGTCAGTTCGCAATTCATCGCGTGACCAAGGCCATAGATGGCGGCACCGGTCAGTTGCGCCTCGGCGTTGACGGGGTCAAAGACGGTGCCACAATCGGCGGCAATCCAGACCTCATCGATGCGCAGCCCGCGCGTGGTGATGGTCACGTCGATGACCTCGGCCACGGGCACGCCGTGCGTGTGCGCAAAGGCAATGCCGCGCCCGCGCCCCGGCCCGATATCTGCACCCGACCAGTTCGACATCTCGCCCACCGCATTCAGAACGCGGCGGCTGTCGGCGTCGGCGATGAGGCGCAGCCGCTCCTCCAGCGGGTCGGCGCCGGCGGCGTGGATCAACTCGGACAGGAAGCTTTCGTGGAAGAAGCTGTTGGAACAGGCCCCCGGCGACCGCCACGACCCGACCGGCATCATCGGTGGGGCGGCATAGCCTGTCACCCGGTAATTCGGGATCGCATAGGGCTGGTCGAAAGCCCCCCAGACCAGCGTCGTGTCCGGCCCGGGCGGTACGATAAAGATGCGACCGAACCATGACGAGATGAGCGAAGGGCTGACACTGTCGAGATCGTAGGCCAACACGCGGCCATCCGCGACCGTGCCCCGGCCAACGGCCATGTGCAGCGGGCGGGGAAAGTCATGAGTCATGTCCTCCTCCCGGCTCCAGGTGGTCTTGATCGGCGTTCCCGGCATGGATGCGGCGACCTGGATCGCCTGCACCACATAGTCATGGTCGAGCCTTCGGCCAAAGCTGCCACCGGCGGGCAGGACATGCAGCTTGACCCGGGCCGGATCGACGCCGGTGATCTCGACGGCGGCGTCGCGCACCACGGCGGGAATCTGCGTCGCCGTCCAGATCGTCACGCTGTC
>JBCBPV010000058.1:0-23215 GCA_039820585.1 Pseudomonadota bacterium | reverse complement strand
TGGGCGATCTGGTGGGCGAGGATGCCACGCCCAAGACCTTTCGCACCTGGAACGGCACCCACGCCGCCTTTTGCGCCGCCGCTCGCAAACCCACCATAGGTGCGATGGCCGAGGCAGCGGCCGCGCGTTTGCACAATACGCCCGCCATCGCGCGCGACAGCTACATCCATCCCAAGGTCATCGCGCTGGCCAAGGCAGAACAAAAGGCCCGCATCGAGGCGGAAACGCCGGACGGCTATCGCCGTGGCGAGCCTGCGCTGCTGGATCTGATCGCGCGCTAGCGTGTGTTGCGCATAATCGTCCCCACCCGTCGCACCGAACGCGTTATGGTTCGCAAACGCTGCCTCGATGCGGCGGGTGAGGGGCTGGCTCCAACTGAGCGTAAAACGCGCTAGATCAACGGGCGCTGCGGGGGCGGGCCCGGTTCGACACCTGCGATCTCGCACAGCTTTTCCATGTCCCCGATCCTCAGCAAACCGTCGCTCCATGCGGCCAACTGTCGTTCGCGCAGTTTCCGAAGGGTCTTGTTGGTGTGGACCAGCGACAGACCAAGCGCATCGGCCAGATCCTGCTGCCGAAACGGGAATTGCATCTGGCGGCCATCGAACAGGCCCAGCGCCTGGCCGCGCTGCGCGATGCGCACCAAGGCCCAGGCCACCGCACCCAGCGCGTCACGCTGACCCAACGTCACCAGCGTCTCGCCCAGGAAATGCTCTTCCATCGCGGCAAGCCAGGTGATGTCAAACCCCCGCTCGGGCTGATCGCGGAACAGGTTCCAGAATGTCTTGCGATCGAACACGCACAGGGTCATCGCCGTTGTCGCCTCGACCGAATGGCCCATCTCGCGCATGATGCCCGCCTGAAGCCCCAGAAAATCACCCGGAAACACCAGGTTGATCACCTGCCGCTCTCCGGCCTCGGTCAGCTTGTAACGCACGCCCATGCCGCGCAGCGCGGTATAAAGCTGCGGCGCGTTCGACCCCTCCATCAGGATCGGGGTACCGGCCTCCACCTTCAACTCGCCCACCTTGAAGCGCTGCATGAATTCCAGTTCGGCCCCCGAAAAGCTGCGAAAGGCGTCAAGTTTGCGCAGCGGGCAGCGCTCGCACGGTGTCGTCATTTGTCCCATCGTCGTTTGCTATGTCACAGTTTAATGCGTGCGTTTCGTGAAAGTTCCAAACACGGGCCTTCAACCGGGTCGCCACGGCCCCCTGAAGGCAGGCAACAGGTGCAACACATCACGATACTGGAACGCGATCCCATAATCGCCGAGGATATTCGCGACACGATGGCAGCGCTGTTTCCCGACGCCGTGATTGATGTTCATGACGAGGTGCGCGCATTCTGCGATGCGCTCGCCGCGCGTGCGGCCCCCAACGGTCTGGCGATCGTTCATGCCACCACCAGCGAGCTGCGCGACCCCGAACTCGCCCGGATTCTCACCGCACGCGATGTGCGCACCGTGGCGATCCGCGCGCCCCTGGCCGATGCCGCATTCGCCGCTTGGGTGTTTCTGACGCCCCCGTTCACGACGCCCGATCTTCAGGCGGCAGCATTGCGCGCGATCAGGCGGATTTAGCGACCGCACCGGGAACCGGCTGAGTGTCCACCGCGTTGGGTATGGAACCCAAAAAAGGAGGATCCCATGACCGAAGCCCTGAACGTCGTCCCGCAGAAAGACAGTGTCGAGACCGGCGTGCGCGATGCCGATGCCATTGCCACAGGCCTGTGCGATGTGCTGGCCGATACCTACCGGCTGATTTTCAAGACGCACGCCTATCACTGGAACGTCGAAGGCCCGTTGTTCTATTCGGTGCATAACCTGACCGAAGAGCAGTACGAAGAAATGTTCGAAGCCGCCGATGTTCTGGCCGAACGGGTCCGCGCGCTGGGTCGCATGGCCCCGGCCCGCCTGGCGACGATCATGGAAGACAGCGTGATCAAGGATCAGGATGATCTGCCATCGGCCGGTGCGATGTGCGAAGATCTCGCCAGCGATCACGAACGGGTGGCGCACCGGTTCCACGCGCTGGTCGAACTTTCCGACAGCCGCAACGATCCGGTCACCGATGACCTGGCCACCGCACGTTCGGCGTTTCACGAAAAAGCCGCGTGGATGCTGCGCGCCCTTGCCAAAAGCTGACGGCGCAAGCCCTGCGCGATTGTTAAAGCCTCGCCCCTATTCAGGGGCGGGGTTTTTTGCTGAGATGTACCGATGACCGGCTTTCTGCGTGACGCGACCCTGTCCAACGGCCAGACGATCCGCATCCGCGACATCGAACGCGATGACCGCGCGCTGGTGGAAGAAGGGTTCGCGCATCTCTCGGACCGCTCGCGCTTCATGCGGTTTCTGGCCGCGCGCAACCGCCTGACCGAGGCCGAGCTGGACACGCTGACCGATCCCACCGACGAAAACGATGTGGCCCTGGGCGCGATCAGGCCGCGCAAGGTCGGGCCGCCCGATCCGGTGGGTGTGGCACGGTTCATTCGCCTTGCGCCCGGATCGGACAGTGCCGAACTGGCCCTGACGGTGGTGGATGACTTCCACGGGCTTGGGGCCGGGACGCATCTGATGCGCGCCCTAATCGACCGGGCGCGACAGTGCAACGTATCGCGGCTGATCGCGCTGGTTCGTCGCGACAATCATGCGATGCGCCGCCTGCTTACGAAATTCGGCGGCCAGAAAGCGCCGGAGGACGGGCCAGAGATCGAGATCCACCTGGACGTCGCCGACAGCGCCTAGTGCCAAGCCCAAAAAAAAAGGGGCCCGCAAAGGCCCCTTTTTCCACTACGTTTTACCGTCTACGACAGGGAGGTCAGAACTGTTTAGTTCCAGAAGCCTTCGTCGACACTCTGCATCTCTTCCAGCGCTTCTTCGCTGAACCGCGTGACATAGGCATAGGTCGCGTCATCGACGGCGACGAGGTTGAGGTCCTTCACCGAAATCACGACGTGCTTGTCGCCAATATCGAGAAACCCGCCGACCTCGGCAACGATCCCGGTCACCTGACCGTTCTCGCTCAGCACCAGGTCTTCGATCTCGCCGATCTGGTTCCAGTTGGCGTCGACTTCGTCATACATGATCTCGGGGTCCCAGCCTTCGTCATCGGCCTGGTTCATCGTGTAGATGTTGCCACCGGTGATATCGCGGCTGCGGATCAGGTTCGCATCCGAATTCGCCAGCTCTTCCGTCGACATGGCCGACATGGACGTGTTGTTGTGCATATTGGCGCGGGTGTCCGACATATGGGCTTCGGCAAACGCACCCGACGCAGCGATGGTCAGGGCGGCGGCAGTTGTTGTCATCAGTTTCATGATGTGTCTCCTTTTGTTGTGGATCACATCATTCAAACGAACGCGCCGACGCTGGGTTCCCGCCGGCCCGCGTTATTTGCGAATTCTTTTCTCGGTCACGGCCAAAAGAGCCGTCAGGCTTTCAGCGTCTCTGTCGAGGCAAAGAACATCGCCTGACTGACCGCGGTGCGCACCTGCGTTTCCGTGTAGGGCTTGGTGATCAGAAAAGCGGGTTCGGGCCGCTCACCCGTCAACAGCCGCTCGGGGAATGCGGTGATGAAGATCACCGGCAGGTCGCCCAGGTCGCGCAGCAAATCCTGCACCGCGTCGATACCGGATGAATTGTCGGCCAGCTGTATATCCGCCAGGATCAGATCGGGCCGCTCACGCTTGCCCAGATCCACGGCGCCGGTGCGGGTGCGCGCCACCCCGGTGACGGTGTGCCCGATCTCGCGGACCAGCGACTCAAGATCCATCGCGATGATCGCTTCATCCTCGATGATCATCACGCGCCCCGACACCACGTTTTCCATCTCCGCGAACGCGGTGGTCACCAGCGTCTCGGCCTCATCCCCGCCGATCCGCATGATCTGCGCGATCTCGGGCGTGGTAAACTCCTCGACCGACGACAACAAAAGCGCCTCGCGGCTATTGGCGGTCAGCTTTTCCAGGTGCTTTTGCGCGGCGGCCTTCAATCCGGTTTCCGTGCTATGGACATCCGGGCCACCCGATTGCCAGATGGTGTGAAACACTGCGAACAAGGCCACTTTCGGCGGCAAAGACTGGTCGAAGACGCTGCGATCTGCCAATATTGCCTCAAGCGTGGCCATTGCATAGGCATCCCCGCTGTGCTGGCTGCCCGTCAACGCGCGCCCATAGCGTCTGAGATAGGGCAAATGCGGGCTGATCGCCTCTGCAAGATCGGACTGGGCGGCATCAAATGTCATTTTTTTCGGTCCTTTCCAGAATTCCCGGGAACCAAACGCAGCGGTTGTGCGTTGGGTTCCATCGCGCGATGCAATTTGTCAAACGAAAGGCGCCTCATGATGGGACAAGGCGACAGTGATGGGAAGTCGCAAAAGCTGATCGAGGATAACCTGAGACGGGTCTATCAGCAAACACTCGAAGAAGACGTGCCGGACCGGTTCAAGGATCTTCTCAGCCGTCTCAAGGACCGAAAGACGCCCAATGGCACGGCGCACCGAAAGGACGGGGATACACAATGACAACCCGCGATCCAAGGGACGAGCTGGTGGATCACCTGCCCGCGCTGCGTGCCTTTGCCATGAGCCTGTGCCGGAACTCGGCCACGGCCGATGACATGGTGCAGGACGCGATCGAAAAGGCATGGGTGAACTTCGACAAGTTCAAGGAAGGCACCAACATGCGTGCCTGGCTGTTCACGATCCTGCGCAACACCTATTATTCCAGCCGCCGCAAGATGAAGCGCGAAGTGGCCGACCCCGAAGGCGTGTTCGTGGGCCAGATGTCGGAAAAGCCCGCCCATGACGGGCAACTTCAGCTGGAAGAGTTTCGTCGCGCCTTCATCACACTGTCCGACGAACAGCGTGAGGCGCTGACACTGGTTGGCGCAGGCGGCTTTTCCTACGAGGAAGCGGCCGAGATGTGCGGTTGTGCCGTGGGCACGATCAAGAGCCGCGCCAACCGCGCGCGCAAGCGCCTGGCCGAGTTGCTGCATCTGGACGAAGACGAACCGCTTGAGATGACCGATGCCCAGACGGTGGCCGTGGTCAGCCAGCGCGCGATCGGCAGCATGTAGGGAACCGGGCCACGGGGCGGTGCGTTGACCCCCCAACGGCAAAGGAGAACACGATGTCCGCCCCGAACACGAACATGGAACGTCAGAAACGCCGCCATTGGCCCGCGCTTGTCGGGTTCATCGCTGTGGGAGTGTTCGCCGCGCTCGTGGTCCTGCTGCGCACCGGTGCGGCGATCGATCAGGAAGGGCCGCTGGTCAAGGAGATGGTCGATGACAGCGCCCCCGCGCTCAAAAGCGATCCGCAGGACTAGCACCCACCGTACGGTGGGCTAGCAAAACGCTAGGGGTTCACAGGTCAAACACGAAAGCGCGCCGGCATTTGTCCGGCGCGTTCGTCGTTTGAAAGGAACGCCCATGCCCACGCTACACATCGACCCCGCCCTCTGCCGCCTGTGGTCCGGCCAGCCGCGCCCCGATGCGGCGCTGACGCCGGCCGTCTGTGCCGATCTGATCGACAGCATCCGCGCACAGGGGCGCCAGGAATTCCCCGCCATCGTGCGCCCGCTGGCCGCCGATGACACCCACAAATATGAGATCATCTGCGGCGCGCGGCGGCATTTCGCGGTGACACACCTGTGCGCCGAAGGGCTGGACGTGGCGTTCCTGGTCGAGCCGCGCGATCTGAACGATGAAGACGCGTTTCGCCTGGCCGATCTGGAAAACCGCAGCCGGGCGGATGTTACCGATCACGCCCGCGCCTGCGGGTATGCCGATGCGCTGGACCGGTTCTATGGCGGCGTGCAGAAAGACATGGCCGCACATCTGGGGGTTAGCGCGCCGTGGCTGAACCGTCATCTGCAACTGGCCGCGTTGCCCCCCGCACTTGTCGCCGCCTTCGCCCACCCCGGCGAGATCCGCGAACACCACGCCCGGCGGATCGCACGGTTGCTGGCCGATCCCGCGCACCTGCCCGCGCTCATGGACGCGGCAACATCGCTGGCTGCCGAGCGTCGCGGGGGTGCGACCGTGTCCGCCGCGGCCGTGCTGCGCCGTCTGACCCAGGTGTTGCCGTCAGCGCCGAAAAAGGCGACCCCTCAGCGCCGCCAATTCCGCCGCTCGGTCCATGATCTGCCGATCACGATGCGCAGGCGCGGCGACACCGTCACGCTGTCCTTTTCCACCGATTTGCGCGAGCGCGCATTGCGGGGGGCCTTCGAGAACTTTCTCAAAGCGACCTTTCCGTGATCCGATTGCCAATTGGCAATCGCAACCAAGCCTCTGTTTCTAAACGGTTTCAGCAGATTTTCGCGCCGATGGAACCGGTGCAGACCCCTATGCGTTATCCCGCCAAAGGAGTGTGACATGACCAAGGACCATGGGCCGTCGATCAAAGACGACGACACGTATGAGGCGCTGCGCGACAAGGGCTATGACAAGTCCAAGGCCGCGGCCATCGCCAACGCCCAGGCCAATGACGCCATGTCGCCCTCGCAAAAGGGCGGCAAGGCCCCCCCATACGAGGACTGGACCAAGGACGCGCTTATGGACCGGGCGCGCGAGCTGGATGTGAGCGGGCGTTCGGACATGACCAAAGACGAACTGATTGCCGCATTGCGCGGATAGGAGACCACGATGAGCACATTTTCCAAGGGCGACACCGTTGAATGGAACTGGGGGAACGGCACCGGCACCGGCAAAGTGGTCGAGCGCTTTACCGATGACGTGACCCGCACAATCAAGGGGTCCGACATCACCCGCAACGCCTCTGACGATTGCCCCGCCTATCTGATCGAACAGGATGACGGCGACCAGGTTCTGAAATCCCACAGCGAAGTCTCGGCCGCCTGATCCGCCCGTGACCCGCCCCCTCATCGCTGTCACCACCTCGCGCCGCTCTGGCTGGCGCATCTTTCCGCTCGTTGCCCTGAACCTGTGGCTGACGGGCGGGCGGGCCGTGCGCTGGGGCGCGGGGCGGCGATCAGACCTCGATCGGGTCGATGGCCTGATCATCGGTGGCGGCGACGATATCTCGCCTGAGCTTTACGGCGGCGACCTGACGCTCAGCGCCCGACTGGATCCCGAACGCGACGCGCTGGAACGCCGTCTTGCCAAAGAGGCGTTGGACCGGGACATCCCCGTGCTTGGCATTTGTCGTGGCGCGCAGATGCTGAACGTCGCTTTGGGCGGCACGTTGCACCAGGATGCCTGGGGCGCGTTTCCGGCCGCGCGGGTCGTCAAGACGATCCTGCCCCGCCGAACCGTCACGATCCTGCCCGATACGCATCTGGCCACCCATGCGGGGGATACGGACGTGCAAGTCAACGCCCTGCACACCCAGGCCGTCGATACCCTGGGCCGCGGGCTGCGCGTCGCGGCACGCGACCGGTCGGGTATGGTGCAGGCGATTGAGCGGGTGCGCGATCCCTTTGCCCTTGGGGTCCAGTGGCATCCCGAACACCTGTTCTACGCCCGCCGTCAGCGCCGGATCTTCGGCGCGCTTGTGGTTGCCGCGCGCGCCTATGCCGAACATCGCGGCCAGATGGGCGCGGTTAGCGTCGAGACCCCGAACTGAAAAAGCGCCGGCTGGGGGCCGACGCTTGCATGTTTCGGGGGTAAGCGGCGATCAGGCGATCTTGTCCAACTCGCGCTGGGCGTCTTCCTTCGTCTTGCCGTACTTCTTCTGAATCAGGCCGACGAGTTGATCTTCGTTGCCTTTGGCCTGCTCGACCTCATCATCGGTCAGATCGCCATACTGCTCGCGCAGTTTGCCTTTGAATTCCGTCCAGTTGCCTTGGATTTGGTCCCAGTTCATGGTGCCCTCCTTGCGTTTGCGTGCAGTGTTGAACGCATGCGCCCGGCATTCGGTTCCACTACTCGGCGCGTTCCAGTTCCCGGGTCAGATGGCTTTCGATGTCGTCGATCGGATGATTGGTCAGCACCTTGGGCACTTCCAGGATCACGCGGTCGGCCACCTCTGGGTGCAATTCGGTGCGCAATTCGCTCAACACGACACGGCTGGCGATGATCACCAGCTTGCTGAAGGCATCGCGGTGCGCCGCCCGGTACAGGTGCTCGGCCAGATCGCGCGCGAAGCGTTCCTTTTCCAGCTGGTGCCAGTCCGTGTCTGCCACGGCCGAGCGCTGTGTTCCGGGGCCGTCATTGAACCGGCCGGGCCGGTCGGCGGCCCAATTCTGCGCCTTGGGGTTGTCCTGTTCGTCCTTGCGGCGCAGCGTCAGGTTCATGTCCTGATCGTCACCCTGATTGACAAGGATCAGCGCCTTTTCGCCATCGGCGACAACCACCCATGCGCCCTGCGGTACGCCCGATTTACGCATTGCTGCCATCCTTCTTGTCTGATTTGCGCACCCGTGTCTTGCCCGCGGGGCGTTCCGTGGCGCGCTTCAATTCGTCTTGGCTGGCGATGTCGCGCTGGAGCGTACCGCCTGCCCTTCCCTGTTGACCAGCGACACCTTGCGCTCCGAAAACCCGGTCTGTGTCGCGGCTTTGGTCTTTTGATCGTTGTCGCTCTGCCATTTGCCTTCCGTTTCCTCCTTTTGCTCGATCCGCTCCAACTCGCTTTTCAGGATCGCGATGTTGCGGCGGTGGGATTTGAAGAACAGGTCGAATGCGTCGCCGAGGACGGGAACGCCGCCCAGCACCATGTCGACACCGGTATTGACACCGATCCGTGCCATCGCGCGCTTGCGGGCGCCCATGCGGTGCGCCTCGTACAGCATCACGGCACCGGGCCCGGCGGTGACGACATCGCCCACGCCGGGGATCAGGCCCAGGATCGAATCCCAACCCACGGGGATCCCAAGGCCAGGGATCTTGAATTTGGCATCAAGGTTGTTGGCCAGCCGGTCCAACCGCCCGATCCGGGCGCGACGCTCGGCGACGTGGCGGGGCGGCTCAGCGGCGGGCGATGATGTAGACGGCATGAACGATCCCCGGGATGTAGCCCAAGATGGTCAGAAGAATGTTGATCCAGAAGTGTTTGCTCAGCCCCACCTCAAGGAAGGTGCCCAGAGGCGGCAGGATCACGGCCAGAATGATACGAAGAATATCCATTGTATCGGCCTTTCGAGTTGGTGTTTGTGATCTCTCAACGCGCCGTGAATGACGACGGTTCCGCCCCCTCGTCATCCTGCGCCCCGCGCGCCTGACCCACCGTATCGGCCTTGACCGCGCCCCGTTGGCCCATCGGCCGCTCTTTGCCCACGGTGCTGTCGCGCGCGGTCTGCGCCTCAAGCTCGGCATCCAGCTGGGCGCCCAGAAGCACGACGAAGGCCGACAGCCAAAACCAGGTGAGCAGAACGATCACGCCGGTCAGGGCCCCGAACGTCTCGTTGTAGTTGGCGAAGGACTGGACATAGGTGCTGAACGCCACGGTCCCGGCCACCCACAAGGTACAGCCGATGAACGCGCCGGGCGTCAGCCAGCGCCACCGGGCGTGGCGGCGGTCGGGCCCATAGCGGTAGAGGGCGGCAATGCCAACGGCGCCGAGGATGAACATCAAGGGCCAGCGCAGGAACAGGGCCGCATCGATAATCGCGGGCCCGGCCCCCATCAGCGCCAGTGTGGCGGGGATCGCCGCCACCACAGCAATCGCCAAGGCCAGGCCGATGATCATCGCCACGGTCAAGCCGATGATGAGAAGGCGGGTTTTGACGAAGCCGCGCGTATCCTCTTCTTCGTAGATGACGTTCAGCCCCTGGACGAGACTACCGGTGGCGTTCGATGACGACCAGAGCGCGATGGCGAGCGAGATCAGCGCCGCCAACCCCAGCGCCCCCTGCTCGGCGCCCGCGACTTCGCTGAGCTGTCGTTCGATCAGATCGGCGGCTGAGGGGGGCAGGACAGACAGCAACCATTGCGCCTGATCGACAAGGTTGGCGGGGTCGAAGACCAGGCCCGTGATGGCGACACCCGCGGTGATCGCCGGGAACAATGATAGAAGGCCGTAGAACGCCACGCCAGCGGCCAACAGGCCGATATGCAGCGTGCCCAGCCGGTTCCAGACCCGCATCGCCACATCAAGCCAGCCCGTGTGCCCCAACGTCATCGGGGAATTTGCGTCGCGTCCGCGTGCCATGTGTCACCTCCTGTTGCGAAGCGAACGCAAGAGATATGCATCAGGTTCCGGGAACCGCCTGCCGGGTTGCGACGTTGAGCGTTCATCAAATTGCAACCCACAGCGGGAGGTCCCGATGACCAAGACATCTGAAAAGACAATGGCGGAAACCGCCAAGGAGCGTGCCACCGAGGTGGCGCAGGACGTGTCGGACGCCGCCGCGGACAAGACCCGCCGTGAGGCCGAGAAGGCCCGCGACATGGCGGCGGAGGAAACGCAGAAGGCAGCAGACGCCGCCGAGGCCGCCGCCGGTGAATTCGATCCGGGATCGATGCAGGCACAGGCGATTGAACAGGTTGCCACCCGCATTGACGATCTGGCCAACCAACTGCGCCACACCGACGTGGACCGGATCGCCCGGATGGTCGGCGATGCCGCACGGGCCAATCCCTTGATGTTCGTGGCGGGTGCGGCCCTGGCGGGATTTGCAGCGACGCGGTTCCTGAAGGCCCGCGATCCGGCCCGCGCGCGCGGCCACCGCGCCGATGATCCGTGGAACACGGGCCCCGATCCCTATGCCGCGGCACCCGGTGCCCGTTTTGACGACCGCGATCTCACCTCGCGCGGGGCGGTCTGACCATGGCCCGGCACGCGGAGTTCAAGGAAACGCCAACGCTGATCGTCACCGCATTCCGCCAGTTCTCGCAACTGATGCAGGATGAGGTGGCGCTGGCCAAGGCCGAGGTATCGCAAAACCTGTCGCGCGCAGGCACCGGGCTGGCCCTGATGGGCGTTGCCGCGTTGCTGGCGCTGACCGCGCTCAATGTGCTGGCCACCGCAATGGTGGGCTATCTGGCAGCGACTGAAATGTCGGTCGGAACGGCGGCGATCGTTGTCGGCGCGGGCCTGCTGATCGCGGCGCTGGTTCTGGCGCTGATGGGCAAGGGGCGGCTGTCAGCCGATGCGATGACACCCGACCGGACGGTGCAGAACCTGAAGGATGATGTGGACACGATGAAGGAGGCGACCGATGCCTGACGGCACCCTGACCGAAATCGAGCGTCGCGTGGCCCGTGACCGCGCGGCCCTGGCGCAATCGCTGGACACGCTCAGCGATACCCTGTCGCCCACCCGGCTGAAGAACGAGGCATCGCAGGCCGCCGAAATCTATGGCAGCGATCTGACACGACAGGTGTGGGACGCCACGCGCGAAAACCCCGCCGCCTTCGCCCTGGTCGGCGCGGGCCTCGCCCTGTTGATGAGCGGGGCCGGACGGCGGCCGGAACACGACGCGACGCCGGCATATGCCACGGATCCCGCGCACCCCGCGGTTCCGGACGCGGTGCCGCCGCTGGAGGCGATGGCGGGCTTTGACGAACGGGTCGCCGCGGCGGATGCGACGCTACGCGAGGACCGCACCGGCACGATGGATGATGACATCAGTTCCAGCCGTCTGCGCGCCGCATTGAACCGGGGGCTCGACCAATTGCCCCCCGCCGCCCGACGGCGTGTGCTGGACGCGCGCATCCAGGCCATTCGTGCGCAGGATGCGGTGGAACGCAGGGCCGCGAAACTTGGCCGCCAGTCATCCCAGATGATCAGCAAACAACCCATCGCGGTGGGTGCTGCGGCCTTCGGGATCGGCGCGCTGATCGGCACGCTGCTGCCCGGCACGCGGCGCGAGGATGAATGGATGGGGCACCAGCGCGATGCGCTGATGCAAGAGGCGCAAACCGCCTTCCGCAGGGAAATGGACGCCGTGCAGGACATGGCCGCGCCACAGCCAGACAACGTGGCGCCCCTGCGTGCCGACGCCCGTGCCGGACGGGTCTGATACCCAACCTGGCCACCGCCGGGTTCTTGACAGCCTGCAGTCCGACCGGGCGCGGGCTGTCATGCTGGCTGTTCTGACCGTCGCGGCGGCGGGGGCGATCCTGTTGACCGCAAAACCGGTTCTCGCGCCGATCCTGTTCGGCCTTGTCGTCGGCATTGTCGTGTCGCCGATTGCCGACACACTGTACCGGCTGGGCGTGCCGCGCGTGATCGTTGCGGCAGCGCTTTTGGCGATTTCCAGCGGGCTGCTTGTGCTGGCGTTTCTGGCGATTGAGCCGCTTATCTCTTCGGTCGCCGGTCGCCTGCCCGAAATCAGGTCCGAGATCCGCGAGTGGATGGCGACCGCGTCAGACCTGTTGCGCGGGATCGAAAATCTCAGCGACGAGATCGAGCGCACGGTGGGTGCCGAGGCGATGGCCAGCGATGAGGCACCGCAATTGCCCACCGTCATGGACGCGATCCTGCTGGCCCCGAATTTCGGCGCCAGCGTTCTGATTTTCGTGGGCACGCTGTTCTTTTTCGTTCTGACCCGCGCCGATCTTTATGCGAGTGCCGGGCCGCTGCGCGATGCACTGATGCGGGCAGACGATTCCGTGGCGCGGTATTTTGGCGCCGTGACCGTGGTAAACCTTGGCCTGGGTGTATGCACTGCGCTGGCGCTGTCGCTTGTGGGGCTCGATAATGCGGTCTTGTGGGGCCTGGCGGCAGGTGTCTTGAACTATGTGCTGTATCTGGGCCCGCTGACCATCATGTTCGGTCTTCTGGTTGCGGGAATGGTGCAGTTTGGCGGTGTCGGCGCCCTGATCCCACCGATGACCTTTCTGGCGCTCAATATCACCGAGGCACAGTTCGTGACGCCTTCTTTCGTGGGACAACGGCTGGCGATCAGCCCGCTTGCGGTGTTTCTGGCGATTGTAATCGGCCTGTGGCTGTGGGGGCCCATCGGTGCGATCGTGGCGCTTCCTGTCACGCTATGGCTGGCGGTTTTGCTGCGGCCACAGCACCCTGCGGTGCCACGCCGGGATGCCGCGTCGCTGACCTGACAGCCTTGGCCGTGGCGCCAAGCAAAAGCCCCGCTGCGAGCGATCGCGCGGGGCTTTCAGCCGTCTTACGGTGGCGCGTGTCAGCGTGTGCCGCTGCGCGCCGCGCGGACAATCAGGGTCAGCACGAACATTGCAAGGAACACGAAGAACAGGATCTGGGCGATCCCGACCGACGCGCTGGCGATGCCGCCGAACCCGAAGATGCCGGCGATGATTGCGATGACGAGAAATCCGAAAGCCCAACCGAGCATGGCGTTTCCTTTCCGCTGTTTCAGTATCGGTTACACAAGCCCAACGCGCCAGCTGCGCCGCGGTTCCGGGGAACCGAACGTTGACCCCGTCCGTTGAGCCGGGTGAAAGGAGACATATGATGACAACATATCATACGAACGGAACACACGAGATGCCGGCCGATGAGACCCCGACACCGACGCGGGGCGAAAAGCTGCGCCAGAATGCCGAGACGGCGGCCCAAGGCGTCCGCGACGGGGCCGCTGCAGCGCGGGATCGCGCGGGCGAAACCGTGACGCGGTCGATGGATGAAGGTGCGCGGTTCGTGCGGGAAAACCCCGGCGCCGCCCTGGCAGGCGCGCTGGGCGTGGGCGTCTTGATCGGTCTGGCCCTGCGCGGGCGCGATTGATCCTGGTGCCAACAACAAAAAAGGGCGCCCGTTCGGGCGCCCTTTTTCTTCGGCGTGGTGTCCGCGTTACTGAAGCACGCTTTGGATCGTCTCACGCGCTTCGTCACGGTCTTCGCTGGTAATCGCAACGTAAAGCTCGGCCAGTTCTTCCTGCTCAAGCGTGTCGGCGTCCACCTCGAACCCGTAGCTCGCCACGCCCAGTTCCACCTGGTTCTCCAGGCTGCTGATCGGCACGAACACGGTCCGTGTGCCCATGGTCATCATGGCATAGTCGCTGCCTGCCAACACTGCGGCCACCTTGTTGCGGCGTTCGCCGTGATCGTCGGTCGACGTGGTGGCGGCGTACAGCTCGGCCACTTGTTCATCGGTCAGCTGTGACACGTCGATCATCATGCTGCTGGCGCTCAGTTCATTGGCGAGTTGCTCGCGCAGCTGGCTGTCGGCAAAGGCGCTTGTCGCGGCAAGGGCTGCGGCGGCTGCGGTAGTAAAGAGCATGCGTTTCATGTCGGTATCTCCTGTTTGTTTCGGTTCAGCGCGATCCGCGCCGGAGAGGCAGTGCGCCTCGTCCTGGGCACAACACCGCCACCGGCGGAAGGTTCCACGCGCGTGGAAAAATCGCGTTCTTCAGACCTCTGGCGAACCGGGGCGCGGCACGGCATCGGTGCGGTCCTTGCGCGTCTCGTCCCAGTTGCTGTCCTGGCGCTTGATGCGCCGCGAAATCACGTAGGCCACCGGCCAGGAGAGGCCGAAACCGATCACGACCGCGGCGGCGACCGCCGTCCAGTTATAGTAGTTCAGGGTGAAAAGCGTGACGACGACCACACCGGTCAGCACGGACCCCGTCATGAATGTCAGCAGAAAGCTTAGTCTGTCCATGGGTATCTCCTTTTGCAGGATTAACCATGGTGGCGGTGGATTGGTTCCGGACGGGGCGGGAACAATTCGGCGCAGGCCACGTTGGATCAGCACACAGTTTCCAGAAAAGGACAGCCCCATGACACGCACTGCAACCCTGATCCTTATGTTTGCCGCCCTTGCCGGATGCGAGACAATCGGCGGCCTTGGCCAAGACATCCAATCGGGTGGCGCGGCGATCGAGGATACCGCCGGCGATGTGCAGGCTGACTTGTAAGCCAGACACGGATCGGCCGGGTCGCGCCGCGATGCCGGCGCGGCCCGCCACGCGGCCCCAACCGGCATTTATTGACAGAAATTTCATTCCAGGAGCGCCGCTATGACCCTTCGCCTTACCAGCACCATGTTGGTGTCCAGTCTTTTGTTCCTACCAGAAATCATCATGGCCTCTGCCGGGACACAGCCTTTGGCCGAACCGGGTGCCACCACCGCGCCGCCCGCGCAATCGGTGGCCGAGGTCAATGACCCGGCCGATTTCCAGGTGCCCGAAAACGTGGCCCAAACGCCCGACGCGTTCTCATTCGAGGGGACCTATGCGTCGCCCTGGCCCGCTTCTGCCGCGGGCGCGATGTCGCTGAACACCAGCAATACGTTTCCTTACCTGATCCCGCCAACCGAGCCTTTCGAACAGGGCGTGTATGTATGGGATGCCTGGCCGGTGCGCACGCCGGACGGCGCGGTGGCCGAGATCGACGGGTGGACCGTGCTGGTCGGCCTGACGGCCGAGACCGACGCAGGATCGGATTTCCAGTTCTACACCCGGTCCACCTGGCGCTACTATTACACCAAAGACGGCACATGGACGCCCGGCGGCGTGATATTTCAGCGGACCGAGGCCCTGGGCTCACGGCAATGGGCGGGATCGACGATCTATGACCCCGACACGGGGCGGATCAGCTTCTACTACACCGCCGTGGGATCGCTCGATGCCGAAAGCCTGGAAGCCGACATGCCCACACGCGAACTGGGCGCGGGGCATCCGGGTGCCGGACGGCCCAACACCACACAGCGCATGGCCGTTGTCGATGCCGCGGTCGCCGCAGGGGCCAATGGCATCTCATTCTCCGACTTCGGCGAGCACCGGGTGATCCTGGAAGCCGATGGCGAGATCTACACCACCGAAGAGGCGTTCATCCCCAACAACGTGATCTATAACATGCGCGACCCGCACTATTTCCGCGACCCATCGAACGGGCGGGAATACATCCTGTTCACCGCAAACGCCGCCGGGCTGCCGGATCCTTACAACGGCGCGGTGGGCATCGCCGAGAAGCGCGACGGCACCTGGGTGCTGCAACGCCCGATCATCGTGGCGCCCGGCGTGTCATCGCAACTGGAGCGCCCGCATGTGGTGGTGCGCGAGGATGGCATCTACGTGTTTTTCTCGACCCACGCCTTTACCTATGCAGACGGGATCAGCGGGCCCGAGGGATTGTATGGCTTCTACAACGCCAGCGGTGACATCCACGGGCACTTCACGCCGATGAACGGAACCGGATTGGTCATGGGCAATCCGCCGGAGTCTTCGGTGCAGACCTATTCCTACCTGGTCCTGCCCGATGGCAAGGTGATGAGCTACATCAACACGCCCTATGGCTACGGCAGCGACCCCGATTCAGAGCGTGAGTTCTTCGGTGCGCCCGGGCCGCTGGTGCAGATCGGGTTCCAGGATGGCAAATCAAGCCTGATCGCGGCGCCCGACACCGTGATCGACGCAACCCAATGAAGGGCCGGATTTGCGGCGCCTTGGCCGGGATCGCCTGTGCGGTTCCGGTCGCCGGCTCGGCTGATCTGACGGTGTCGTTCGATCAGGCCGATCCGTTCGGGGCACTGAACGGGGCAGAGATGCACAGCCCCTACTTCCCCCCGCATTTCGCCACCGGGACCGATGGCACGGCGCTGCGGTTCGACGGGTATTCGACATGGGTAACAGGCGAGATGGACGCGCAGACGGGTCCCGTCGATATCGCCGTCGATGTGGCGCTGGCCTCCATGCCGCCCGCGGGCACGGATCTGGTATCGGTTGGCGGTGTGACGCTGGGACTGAACCGCTGGGGATACGTGACCGCAACGGTCACGGCGCAGGGGCGCGAGACGGCGCTGATCTCACCAGAGCCACTGGACCTGCACCGCTGGGCGCGGGTTGGCGTGCGGGTGGGCGACGGGCTCTCACTTTGGGTCGATGGCGCACGTGTGCGCCACGCGGCGCTGGCGGCCCCGCCCGACACGATCGGTGGCACGGTAGAGATCGGGCGCGATGCAAGCGCACCCCTGATGCATGGCGTGTTTCCCACAGGTGTGCTGAACGGCCTTCTCGACCGCCTGTCCATCGGGGCCGCTGGCGATGGCGCCGGAGCCTTTGCGGCACCCTCCGCAAGTGATCCCGATCTCTTCATTCCGCCGTCGCGCTTCGCCGAAGACCCAGACCGCCCCGCCTATCATCCGATGCCGCCAGCCGGGTGGGCCAATGAGCCCCATGCCCTGACCCGGATCGGGGATCGCTGGCACCTGTTCTATCAGGCCAACCCTAGTGGGCCCTGGTGGGACCACATGCATTGGGGGCAATTGATGTCGGACGATCTGGTCACCTGGACGCCGGCACCCCCGGCCCTGACCCCCAGCCCCGGCTTTGACAGCGAAGGGATCTGGGTGGGCGACCTGATCACTGAAAGCAATACGGCATCGGCCGTCTACACCGGCGTGAACGGGCAATGGGCGGGTGTTGGTCTGGCGACGGCCGAGGCGACGGCGGGGCCATTGCGGCTGCGCCCGGCCCCGGCCAATCCGGTGCTGCCCCGCACCCCGCAGGGCTATCAGGACATGCGCGATCCCTACATTCTGCGCGATGGGGATGGATGGCTGATGCTGATCGGCTCGGGCACGCTGGCGCGGCAGACCCCCGAACTTCTTACCTTCCGGTCGGAGGGTCTGCGCGATTGGCGGTTTACCGGACCGCTGGACATCGGCGATGTGGATCGCTTCGGTCGGTTCTGGGAATTGCCCAAGCTTCTGAACTTCGGCGAGAAGTGGGCGTTGTTCGTGACCACCGTGAAGCCACACACACCCGCGCGCACCCAATACTGGCTGGGCCGTTGGGACGGTACACGCTTTGCACCCGAAGACCCCAAGCCGCAGCTTCTGGACCTGTTCACCACGCAGCTTGCCCACAGTTTCGGTGAGATGGGCAAGGGCACCTATGCCGCGCTTGGGGTTGTTCCCGCAGAGGCGCGGACCACCGAAGAGCGGCTGACCGCCGGCTGGATCCACGCGTTGGGCCTGCCGCGGGTGGTCACGTTGTGCGACGACGGTGTGCGCCTGTGTCAGACGCCGGTGGCCGAGCTGTCGACCCTGTTCGACGCATCGACCGGCCCGCAAGAGATCGCCCTGACGCAAGACTGGCAACGGCTGGGGCCATCGGATGCGGATCTGAGCGCGGCGCGGATCACCGTGGCGCTGCCCGATACCGACGGTCCGCTAGAGTTGGCTCTTCGCGCAGACCCTGATCTGGAAGAGCGCACAGTGCTGCGGTTTTTCCCAGACACCGGGCGCGTGGCGCTTGATTTCAGCAATGCCTCGAAGACCGCCACATCGCGCCGCGACACGCTGTGGGCGGATATCGCGCCCGGGCCCATCGAGCTGACGCTGTTCATCGACAACAGCATCACCACCGTGTTCACCGACACTGGCGACAGCTTTGCATTTCGCAGCTTTCCCGAGGGCCGCGACGCCAACCATGTCTTTGTGCGGGGTGCGCAGGCGGACGGCACCCGCGTCCGCTATGATGCGCGCCCGTTTCAAGACACCGACACCCCGCCATCGCAATAGGCCGCCGGATCAAAAAAAATGCAGTGCCCGAGGAACCAGATCGGGCGCCGCGACTTATCCTTGCAGACACCACCAAAGATGGAGGACCGACCATGGCGCTCAATTCGCTCAAAGACGTGTATATCGACCAGCTGCAGGACATCTACAGCGCCTGCGAACAGTCCCGTGACGTGACGAAGGATCTGGCGCAGGCGGCCACAAACCAGAGCCTGAAGAATGCGCTGAACCGCGGCGTATCGGGGATCGAGCGCGGGATGGAGACGGTTGCGGATATCGTCAAGGCCCATGACGCAGATCCCGAAGGCGAGCACTGCAAAGGGATGGAGGGTCTGGTGAACGAGGCCCATGCCCACGCAATTGAAGAAGAGTTTGGTGACGACGATGCGCGGGATGCGATGATCATCACCCAGTACCAGCGGATGGCGCACTATGCGATTGCGGGCTACGGATGTTGCAAGGCGTTTGCCGAGCGTCTGGGCCTGAATGATGACGTGTCCAAACTGTCTGAATGCCTCGACAAATCCTATGACGGCGATCGCGACTTTACCGATCTGGCGGAACAAAAGGTCAATGCCCAGGCAGCTTAAAGGCTTCGGCCAAGGATGACTTTGTCCCTCGTCCCGACTTGGCCGTTGATGTCCAGCCCTTTTCCCGGAGGACGCTGGATAACGAAAGGGAGCGCACTCTGCGCTCCCTTTTTTTTCGGTGATGGCTTGGCTCAATACTGGCCAGAGGGCTGTGCGCCTACGAAAGCCCAGGCCTTGTCCACCGAATCCGTCGGAAAGGCCTTTGCTTCCACCGGTATGATCTTGTCCATCACGCGGATCATGCGTTCTGCGTTCTCGGGCGCACCGACCACAGCGTAGCGACCCACATGGCTGAGCGACCGCAGGCGCGATTTCAGAACATCACCATCCAAAAGTGCATCGCCATCGCTGCCGGAATAGCCCGACAGGTCGAACAGCATATGCACCTTCTCCTGGCGGTCGAAGACATCGTTCATGTACTTCGCCAGCGCCTCGGACGTGTCGTCATCGACATGGCCATTTACTGCGAAGGCGTAGACCCCACGCGATGTGTTCGGGATTTCGGCAACAGCGCCGTGGTGGAACGTTTGCATCCTGTACTCTCCTTTCTTCGAGGTTGGGTGTTCAGACATCGGCCGCAGCGGATTTGGGGTTTTTGGCCTGCTTCAGCTGACGCATCCGTTCATGGGATTTCTCGAACTCGGCCATGTAGTCGCGCAGCATCTGTTCGTCGCGATTGTTGTCCTTGTGGTGGATTGCGTTGCGGAACACTTCGAGAGTGCGGTCTTCGTGCTCTTCCAGCGATCCCACAAGCGTCTCGGCGGTATCGTTGAAAAGCGTACCGACCTTGGCGGCCATCGCGCGCGCCTGCTCGCCCGCCGCGGCCTCGGCCGGTTCGGCGCCAGCATCGTCGATCACCTGCGCGATGTTGCGGCCGGTCGTTTCCCGCAGATCCGCATGTTCCAGGAAGATGCGTTCCAGATCGGCATTGCCCGCCTGACGCGCGGATTGGCGGTAGAATTTTGCACCGGCAGCAAGGACGCCGACGATGCTGTTGAGATTTTCAAGTCGCTTGGACATGGGGTGGTTCCTTCGGTTCGGAATATGACCGCCCAACGCGAAGTGGCGATTTTGGTTCCGATCAGGGCCAGCGGGTGACCGCAGAGTCACAGGGTGCCGTCCCGGCCGGTGACGCATTTTGAGGTCGCGACAGAGGTTCCCGGCCGCCCATCGCGGAGGTTTCCAAATGAACACCGAAATCATCGATGCCGGGCGTGACATGAGCGGCGGCTACAACGTGGATGTGTCGCGCGGTACCAATGCGGACCGCGTGTCGTCCGCGTGGTTCTCGCGGCCGGGTGACGAGCGGTATCTGTCACGACCTGAGACCCGACGTCCTTTGGAGGGCCGAGGCTTTGGACAACCTGCTTTCGCAGAAATCGTTGGTTGCGGGAGGGCGAGCAGACGATCCCGGCATGCAGGAGCCCCAAAAGCAAAAACCTCCGCGGCAGAACCGGCGGAGGCATCGTAAGTACCGTTGGTTGCGGGGGTAGGATTTGAACCTACGACCTTCAGGTTATGAGCCTGACGAGCTACCGGGCTGCTCCACCCCGCGACAGTGACCGTCTTCGTGGTCGGACCGATGATTTACTCCCGCGACCGGCAGGGTTCAATGGGAAAGTCACAGTTTTGCGAAAGAATCTCCGCGCGGCAAAACCACCGGCTGGCCATGGGGCGTCTCGCGATACGCCTGCGCCCATTCCGCCTTGCGGGTCTCAAGATCTTCCGCCGGGACAGGCACCAAACCCTCCAACGCGTCTAACGCGGCAAGGTAGTATGTCGTCTCGGTGTCGGGCGCTCCGGCCGCCTCTGCCCGGCGCAGCGCGGCGCCCAAGGCCCCGGCCCATTCGGTCGATGTCATATGCCCTGCGCGCACCATCGCATGCGCGGATGCCAAAACCTGCGCATGCCAAGGCTCTGAAAAGACGTCTTCTTTAGGCGCGAGCGGATCGTCAGGCAGGGGCAAGATAAGGCTCCCACAGATCCAGGCAGACCGTGTCTTGGGCGTCGGCCTCTGCCCCCCAAAGCACCCGGGCCGCAAATTCCACCGTGTAGAGATGTTCGACCACATGTCGCCCTTCCGCGCCTGCATCGGCGAACAGATGGCCACCGTGCCCGGCCGCGATCCGGCCCACGGCGCCGCGGGCATAGGCGGGCAGGCGGGTGTGGCCGGGCACCGCCACCGTTTGCGTCACGACCATGTCACCGATGGCAAAGCTAGGCGGCGTCTCCAGCGGACGGGCGAAACAGGTGTTGTTGGTGCGCAAACGCTCGAGCAGCATGTCCATCGACGCCGGGTTGGCGGGCGGGGCGGATTGGGCCGCGCGGCCGGAAACCGCCTCTTCCAGCGTAAACATCCCCTGATCGACCCGGTGCGCAATCTCGTTCAGGTTCCACTTCACGAAATAGGGCACCGACATATACGTCGCGGGATCCATGTTCTCGATCCCGTGCCGCCACCAATCGATGGTGGCACCCGGGATCGGCACATTCTTCGACAGCGCCCATTGCCGCGCCTCCCAGTCTTCGCGAAACGGCGGGGCAGTCACGTCAATCGGGCCAAACCCGTCCTTACCGCCCAGATCGTGCGGGCCATCCATCACGCGGCCTCCAGCGTCAGGTCACGCTGGGTGCCGATCATGGAATCCCGTGTGATGATCGCGGCCAGCGCCTCTTCGCCCCACCCCTCTGTCCCATCCGGGCGTTGCGGCACCACCAGGTATCGCAGCTCTGCCGTCGAATCCCAGACGCGGACACCCACGCCTTCGGGCAGGCTGACCCCGAACTCTTCCAGAACGCCGCGGGGGTCCTTCACCGCCCGCGCGCGATAGGCGGCAGACCGGTACCAAAGAGGCGACATGCCCAGGATCGCAAAAGGATAACAAGAGCATAGCGTGCAAACGACCAGATTATGGGTGGTCGCGGTGTTGGCCACGGCCTTCAAATGCTCGGTCGCATGGCCTTCGAAGCCGAACTCTTTCACCGCCTGCCCCGCATCTTCAAACAGCCGATCATAAAAGTCCCGATCCACCCACGCCCGCGCAATCACCTGCGCGCCACGCTTCGGCCCGATCCGCTCGGCATACATCTCGACCCAGGTGTCGATGGTTTCGCGTGCGACAAGCCCGCGTTCGACCGCCAGGTCTTCCAGCGCCTTGATCCTCAGCGCGGGGTCCGAGGGCATGTGGGCGTGCAAGTGGCGGTGGATATCACCGATCTTCTTTGAGTCATAGCTGGCCATGGGGCTCTCCACCGGCGCAGACCGCGCGCCGCTCACCGCCACGTTACCCGGTCAGAGCATCTGTTCCCAGCCAATTGCCGTCACAGTGCGGCGCAAAAGCCCGCTTACCGTACTTCGGGTGCCCGGGATGAAGGAGAATGCGGCCATGCGACAGGTATCAAACCTTGCCCTGCTTTTGGTGCAATGGCTGTTGGTGCTGTGGGGTCTCATGCTGATTGCCATTACTTTGAACACGTTTGTGGTCGAATACCGCTATTTCGCGGATCTGCCTGCGGCAGCGCCCGGGCAAAGCTCTTACAGCCCGCCGATTTTCCACAGACTGACGGTTGGGATCGGAACAGGGCTGTGCGCGATCGGCCTGGGTGCGGCGCTGTTCTACCTTCGGCGCATCTACCTGTCCCGACAGGCAAATAGCACCGGGCTTTAAGGCGGTTTCAACGAGGCAACAAAAAACCGCCCCGAAGGGCGGCTTTTGTCTTCGAACATCGTGTCGAGAGATACGATTGCGTTTCTTACTAGGTTTGGCGGTGACCTACTCTCCCACGTCTTAAGACGCAGTACCATCGGCGCTGCGGCACTTAACGGCCGGGTTCGGGATGGAGCCGGGTGTTTTGCTCGCGCTATGACCACCAAACCGAGAAAGAAACGCATCATCCAAGTCAGCACACTAAGATGTGTATGCTTCCGATCCAGGCCAAGGCGCATGCGCCTGGCTTCTACTGGATCAAATCAAGCCTATCGGGCAATTAGTACCGGTCAACTGAATGCATTGCTGCACTTACATCTCCGGCCTATCGACGAGGTGGTCTACCTCGGCCCTCAGGGATACCTTGTTTCGAGGGGGGCTTCCCGCTTAGATGCCTTCAGCGGTTATCCTTTCCGATCATAGCTACCCTGCACTGCTGCTGGCGCAACAACAGGTCCACCAGTGGATCGTTCACCCCGGTCCTCTCGTACTAGGGGCAACTCCTCTCAAGTATCCTACACCCACGGCAGATAGGGACCGAACTGTCTCACGACGTTCTAAACCCAGCTCACGTACC
>JBCBPV010000057.1:0-23512 GCA_039820585.1 Pseudomonadota bacterium | reverse complement strand
CCGAGTTTCAAATAATGGAACTCGGACGGTCGAACATGGTCATCACCACGCCTTCGATCCGCAGATCGGGGTTCGCGGATTGGCGCACCTCACGCACGGTGAGCATCAGTTGCGACAGACCTTCAAGCGCGAAGAACTCGCTCTGCAAGGGCACCAGAACAGAATGGGCGGCGACCATGGCGTTGACTGTCAGAAGGCTGAGTGATGGGGGACAGTCGATCAGAACGAAGGCAAAGCCCAGATCCCCCATCGCAGGTGTCCGGAGCGCAGCGTGGAGAAGATGGCTGCGCCGTTCGTTTGAGCCAAGCTCGATATCCGCAGAACTGAGATCGGTGGTGGCAGGCGCAATCCAGAGATTCTGGGTCTTGGTCTCATGCAGCACATCGCCGATGGGCGCGTCTTCAACGAGCAGATCATAGGTGCTGACCTCACGATCCACCGCGGCGATGCCAAGGCCGGTGGAGGCGTTGCCCTGCGGATCAAGATCAATGATCAGCGTTTTGTGCCCGGTTTCCGCCAGCGCCGCCCCCAGATTGATCGCGGTCGTCGTTTTGCCAACCCCGCCTTTCTGGTTGGCTATCGCGATGATGCGGGGGCCCCGTGATCCTGTGACGTCACTCACCTTCGATCTCCGTTATTCTCAGGATGACGGCGCTGTCGTCCGTTTGGCTGGGCACCTTCTCGCAGCGGAAGGACCATGTTTCAAGCGCTTTGGCGATCTCTGCGTCGGCCCGGGCGCCTTTGGGTAAAAGCGCGGTTCCGCCGGGGGCCAGGTGCCGGTTGCAGTGGATAAGGAGGTCCGGCAAGGGCGAGAGCGCGCGGGCGGTCAGGACGCTGGCGCCTAAGGGTTTGACCGCTTCGATGCGGGCCGAAAGGACATTGACGGTGGTCCCCGTTTCGCGTGCGACCGTGCGCAGGAAGGTGGCCTTGCGCTGATCGCTTTCAACAAGGGTGACGGTTGTGTGCTGGTCTTGCAGGAAGATCGCCACCACCAATCCAGGAAATCCGCCACCTGACCCGAGATCAGCCCAGGTCGCGGGGACGTCAGGCACAAGGTCGATCAGCTGAGCTGAGTCCAGGAAATGGCGCGTCCACAAGCCGCCGATTGTCCCGGGCGACACGAGGTTGATCCGTGGGTTCCATTTGCGCAGGAGGTCGGCGTAAATTCTCAGACGCTCCAGTGTTTCACGTGAAACATCCCGCGCGGCGGCGAACGCCTCTGCCTCGTCGATCACGCCGATTTCCGCTCCGCCTGGCGCAGTTTCGCGAGGATTAGGGTAAGTGCCGCTGGTGTGACGCCCTCAATCCGCCCCGCCTGCGCCAGTGTTTGCGGGCGTGCAGCGGTGAGTTTCGCGATAATCTCAGACGACAAGCCCGACAGGAGAGTATAATCAAAACTCTCCGGAATCGCATGCGCCTCATCCCGCGCGAGCGCTTCCACATCGCGTTCCTGGCGCGCAATGTAGTTGGCATAAAGCGCATCGCGGGCCAGCTGTTCCAGAACATCTGTTGGTATATCAGCAAGCGCCGGGTCCAGCCTCAAGACCGTATCAACGGTCACATCGGAAAGTGCCAACAGTTCAAAAGCTGTCCGTTTCGTCCCATCCTTGGACAGGCGGATACCATGGGCGGCAAGATCTTGAGGTGACCAGGTCGTTGCGGCCATCGCCATCCGCCCCTTGGCTAAAGCCTCTTCCTTCCTCGCAAATGCCAGGGCACGCTCCGATCCCACACAGCCGATCTCAAGGCCCATTGGCGTCAGCCGCTGATCGGCATTGTCCGCACGCAGCGAAAGCCGAAATTCAGCCCGCGAAGTGAACATGCGATAGGGCTCTGTCACGCCGCGTGTCACCAGATCGTCGATCATCACCCCGATATAGCTGTGCCGCCGCGAGAAGGTCACTGGATCGCGCCCAAGCGAACTTGCCGCGGCGTTCAGCCCAGCAACCAGCCCCTGAGCGGCGGCCTCCTCATACCCTGTGGTCCCATTGATCTGTCCGGCAAGGTACAGACCGGGCACATCCCGCAATTCCAACGTATCACGCAATGACCGTGGATCGACGTAATCATACTCGATGGCATAACCGGGTTGCAGAATTTCCGCCTGTTCCAGGCCCACAATGGACCGCACATACGCATTCTGCACATCCACTGGCAGCGAGGTTGAGATCCCGTTGGGATAGACCGTATCGGTGGTCAGCCCCTCAGGCTCCAAAAAGATCTGGTGCGCGTCCTTTTCAGCAAACCGCACAACCTTATCCTCGATGGATGGGCAGTAGCGCGGGCCAACGCTGTCAATGGATCCGCCATACATCGCGGATTTATCTAGGTTGTCGGCAATGATTTCGTGCGTGCGGGAATTGGTGTGCGTAATACCGCAACTCACCTGTCGCGCCTGCACGCCGCGCGACAGAAACGAAAACAGCACCGGCTCCTCATCACCCGGCTGGCTTCCCAAGCTGCCCCAATCAATCGTCTTTCCATCCAGACGCGGGGGCGTACCCGTTTTCAGGCGCCCAAGGGGCAGCCCGAATGAGTCAATCCGCTCGGCCAGTTTGACCGAAGGCTTTTCGCCCATACGCCCGCCGGAACGACGCTCTGAACCGATATGAATAACGCCCCGCAGGAAGGTACCGGTCGTCAGCACCACCGCGGGCGCCCTCAACTCCTGCCCATGCGCCAGCCGGATGCCCCGCACGGAATCACCACTCATCAGGAAATCCGCCGCTTCGCCTTCAACAATGCTCAGGCCCGGCGCTGCCTCCATCTCGACCAACATCGCCGTGCGGTATAGATGCCGGTCTGATTGGGCGCGTGGCCCCTGCACCGCGGGACCTTTGCGCCGGTTCAGCAGGCGGAACTGGATCCCCGCCGCATCCGCGACCCGGCCCATGACCCCGTCCATCGCATCAATCTCCCGCACCAGGTGGCCTTTACCCAAGCCCCCGATCGCCGGATTGCACGACATCACGCCAATCCCATCCCGGCTGAGCGTGACCAATCCGACCCGCGCACCAAGACGTGCCGCGGCATGCGCGGCCTCGGCGCCCGCATGGCCACCGCCGATCACAAGAACATCGAAGTCGGGATGTTTCACGTGAAACACTCCTATTTGCCGAGACAGAAGGTGGCGAAGATCTCGCCGAGGATATGCTCCACATCGATGCGTCCGACAAGTGAGTCGAGCGCACGAATCGCCAGATGCAACTCATGCGCGGCGATTTCTGCAGTCTCGGGGCCATAAGCCAGCTGGTCAACGGCCTGCACTAACCGATCCTGCGCTTCCTCCATGGCCAACCTGTGCCGCAGGTGAGTCGCCGACGACGCCCCAGCAGTGCGCTGCGACAGTTCGTGTGCAATCCGATCGAGCAAGCCATCGATCCCCGCACCCGTCCGTGCCGAGACCGCGCCTGGAACTCCTGAATGCAAATCCGCCTTCGACACGACAACTATGTCACCCGCCTCAGCCTCAACAACTGGCGCCGCCCCCTCATGTGCTAACAAGATCACCCGCAGATCGGCCTCGCCCGCCCGCTTCCGCGCCCGTGCAATCCCGATACCTTCCACAGTATCTTCCGTCTCACGCAACCCGGCGGTATCCAACAGAGTCACCGCGAACCCCGCGATATCCATCCGCACTTCGATGACATCCCGCGTCGTCCCTGCGATCTCAGACGTGATCGCCGCATCCCGCCCGGCGAGCGTATTCAAGAGCGTCGACTTACCAACATTCGGGGGCCCGACAATCGCCACCTCAAACCCTTCGCGAATACGCTCCGCTGCTGCCGACCCCGCTAGCTCAGCGCCTAGGCCATCGGCCACGCCCTGGACAAGTGCGGCAACCTCTGGCCCCACATCCACCGGCACGTCCTCATCAGCGAAATCAATCGTGGCCTCGATCAGTGACACCGCGCGCAACAGGTCCGCTCGCCACGCCTCAGCCCGAGCGCCCAGGGCACCGGACAAAAGCCGCATCGCTTGCTGTCTCTGCGATGCCGTCTCCGCTTCGATCAAATCTCCAAGCGCCTCGACCTGCGCCAGATCAAGCCTCTCATTCTCCAACGCACGGCGGGTGAATTCGCCCGGTTCGGCCGGTCGCAGACCCGGCAACCGACCCAGCGCCGTAAGCAGCGCATCAATGGTCGCGATCCCCCCGTGGGTCTGGAATTCAACCACATCCTCGCCGGTGAAACTGTGCCCCGCCTCAAACCGCAAAACCAAGGCTTCATCAATCTCGCCCAGTTGTGGGTCCGTCAGACGACGCAGCGCCGCCTGGCGCGGGGGCGGAACTGATGTGGTGAGGGCAGACAGGGTCACAACCGCGGCAGGCCCGGACACGCGGATCACCGCAACACCTGCCTTCCCGCGGGCCGTGGATAGGGCGAATATCGTATCAGACACATTCAACCCATTGATAAAATTAGTCTTTTACGTGTTCATCGAATCGAAAAACTCAGAATTTGATTTGGTTTGCTTCAACTTCGACAACAGGAATTCAATCGCATCCGTGGTGCCCATCGGGTTCAGGATACGGCGCAAGACAAAGGTTTTCTGAAGGTCGTTCTTGTCGACCAACAGATCTTCCTTTCGCGTCCCAGATTTCAGAATATCCATCGCCGGATACACCCGCTTGTCGGCCACCTTGCGATCCAACACGATTTCCGAGTTACCGGTGCCTTTGAATTCCTCAAAGATCACTTCGTCCATCCGGCTGCCCGTATCGATCAGGGCCGTCGCGATGATCGTCAGTGACCCACCCTCTTCAATGTTCCGCGCTGCGCCGAAGAACCGCTTGGGGCGCTGCAATGCATTCGCATCCACACCACCGGTCAACACCTTACCAGAGCTTGGCACCACCGTGTTGAACGCCCGACCGAGGCGCGTGATCGAATCAAGCAGGATCACAACATCCCGTTTGTGCTCCACCAACCGCTTGGCCTTCTCGATCACCATATCGCTCACTGCCACGTGCCGCGTCGCCGGTTCATCGAAGGTCGACGAAATCACCTCTCCCTTCACCGAGCGCTGCATATCGGTCACTTCCTCAGGCCGCTCATCAATCAGCAACACGATCAGGTAACACTCGGGATGGTTCGCCTCGATCGAATGCGCAATGTTCTGCAACAGCACCGTCTTACCCGTGCGCGGCGGCGCCACGATCAGCGATCGCTGGCCTTTCCCGATGGGGGCAACCAGGTCGATGATCCGGGCCGAGCGATCCTTGATGGTCGGATCTTCAATCTCCATGCTCAACCGCTCATCGGGGTAAAGAGGCGTCAGATTATCAAAGGCCACCTTATGGCGAGCTTTTTCGGGATCCTGGAAGTTGATGCTTTCCACCTTGGTCAGCGCAAAGTACCGCTCATTGTCATTGGGCGCACGGATCACCCCTTCGACCGTATCACCCGTCCGCAAGGCAAATTGTCGGATCATGTCAGGCGAGACATAGATGTCATCGGGACCCGGCAGATAGTTTGCCTCTGGCGAGCGCAGGAACCCGAACCCGTCCTGCAGCACCTCGAGCACCCCGTCCCCGCCAATGACCCAATCGTCTTCGGCACGCTCCTTGAGGATGGCGAACATCATGTCGCCCTTGCGCATCGTCGATGCGTTCTCAATCTCCAGCTCTTCGGCCAGAGACAAGAGGTCCTTGGGGCTTTGCGCCTTCAACTCGGCAAGGTTCAGTCTGTCAGATGTCATTGGAAATCCTGGGCGCCAGCGTATCGTGGACGGGGCGCGGGGGTCATGGTCGGATTGGATCGCTGCCGGACGGCGGCGCGAGCGTTAGGTAAGGGCTAGTCTGCGCTGAGTCAACGGGTGATCAAAACGGACGCGCGATCACCGACACAACGATCACGATCAGCAAAACGGTGGGTACCTCATTCATCAGGCGATAGTCCCGGCCTGTCCGCGTGTTGGCCCCTGCCACAAACTCTTTCCGACGCGCCCCGCACCACATGTGAAACCAGGTCATGCCCAGGATCCCCGCCAGCTTCGCCCAGGGCCAGACCGCCCCCCAATCCACGATCCCGGGCGTCGCGGCCAGCGCCAGACCAAACACCCAGGAAGCAATCATCGACGGGTTCATGATCAGCTTCAGAAGCTTCCGCTCCATCGTCTGAAACAGTTCATCCGTCTCGCTCCGGGTTTCCACCTGTTCAGTGTGATAGACAAACAGCCGAGGCATATAGAACAACCCCGCCATCCAGGCGATGACCGAGATTACATGCAAGGACTTGGTCCAGGGATACAGGCTTACAAGAATGTCCAAGGTCAGAGCTCTCCGGTAGCCTTGCCCTTCCTTAATAGAAATAAAGAAAGAATGAAAAGATGATGAGATAGTAGGGGCTGTGGACAGTGTGGATTACTTAACAGACCACATGGTTATCCACATGAGAAAGGGCCCACGGAGCAGCAAAAGAGATACTAGAAACAAAGGTTCACCCAATAATAGTATATTGTTAACAAGTATTTACGTTGTAAGAGAACTAGACGCGCGTAAAGCTGGGATCGATCTATCCCCTCCTGAAGATAAGCCACCGCACCGGCTGTCCACACAAGACAAAAATGGGAATGATTGGCTGGCTATGGCTGACCTTGGCAGTATACCTCGAATCTCACTGAACTGGCCCCAACACACCCTCTGATTCCCACACGGTTTCTCCACAGGATCATAATGAGAACACGCCTCCTCCTCGCGTCCGGCTCTGAAACGCGTCAAGCGCTTTTGCAGAATGCGGGTGTCGCGTTTGAGGTCGCGAAGCCGCGGGTCGACGAGGATCTGCTCAAGACCAGCCTAATCGCCGAACAGACATCCCCGCGCGACATCGCCGATGCGCTGGCAGAGATGAAGGCGGCGCGAGTAGCGGACAAACACCCCGGGCACCTCGTGATCGGCGGGGATCAAACGCTGGAGTTCAAGGGCGATCTTCTGTCAAAGCCCGAGAGCCCCGACGAAGCGATTGAACAGGTAAAGCGTCTGGCAGGCCAACGCCACGTCCTCTGGTCCGCCGCCGTAATTTTCGATGACGGCAAACCCGTCTGGCGCTATGTCGGCCAAGTCCGGATGCAGATGCGTTTGCTCAGTGACAGTTACATCAATGCCTATGTCATGCGGAACTGGGACAGCATCCGGCACAGCGTGGGGGGCTATAAGCTCGAAGAAGAAGGCGTACGGTTGTTTTCACGCATCGATGGTAGCACCTTCGATGTTCTGGGCTTTCCCCTATTAGAGGTTCTGTCGTATCTCGCCCTGCGGGGGGAGATTGAGACATGACAGACGGACGCATTCCTCTGGCGGGCGTCATCGGGTCGCCCATAGGCCATTCCAAATCGCCACGGCTGCACCAATACTGGCTGAAACGATACGGGTTGCGCGGTCATTACATTCCGCTCGATATCTCACACGCCGATCTTGAAGACGCATTGCGCACCATGCCCAACATGGGGTTTGTCGGCGCGAACGTCACGATCCCGCATAAAGAGGCCGTGTTGGGCATTGCCGATGTCATCTCAGACCGGGCGTCGCTGATTGGGGCCGCAAATACGCTGATCTTTCAAGCCAACGGCAAGATCCACGCCGACAATACCGATGGCGTAGGCTTCATCGAAAACCTGCGCCACAACGCCCCGGGTTGGCGGGCCGATCTAGGGCCGGCGGCGATTATCGGCGCGGGCGGCGCGGCACGGGCCGTCCTGTCGGCATTGATTGAGGCTGGCGCGCAAGAGATCCGCATCACCAATCGGACCCGCGCCCGTAGCGATGCATTGCGGGCAGAGTTCGGAAACCGAATTGAAGTGTTCGACTGGGTCACCGCCGGGAATGCCTTGGAAGGTGCGGCTACAGTGGTAAATACCTCCTCCCTCGGCATGTCAGGCAGCGCAGAATTTAGGGTTCCGCTGGATGGCTTGCGCCGCGATGCCGTGGTCAATGATCTGGTCTACACGCCCTTGGAAACCGCGTTTCTGCGCAAGGCGGCAGAACATGGATGCACCATCGTCGATGGGCTGGGCATGCTGCTTTACCAAGCTGCTCCGGGGTTTGAACGCTGGTTCGGGATCCGGCCAGAGGTTGATGATGACACCCGCCGGGTCGTCCTGGGCCAATGAGTCGCGCATTTGTCCTTGGTCTCACCGGCTCCATCGGAATGGGGAAATCCACCACGGCACAGATGTTTGCTGACCTCGGTGCTGCGGTATGGGATGCCGATGCGGCGGTCCACCGGCTTTATGGTAAAGACGGCGCGGCGGTTGCGCCCATCGCAGCGGTCTATCCCGATGCAATCGTCGATGGCGCGGTTAGCCGCGAGGCGTTGAAGACGTGGATAGCCGGTGACAAAACGGCTCTATCTCAGCTGGAAACGATCGTGCACCCGCTTGTCACCGCTGACCGTGTTACTTTTATCGCGAATGCCACCGCTGACCTGATTGTCTGCGATATCCCCCTTCTGTTCGAGACTGCCGCCCAGGATCAATTCGATGGCGTCGCGGTCGTCTCGGCCCCCGCCAACATCCAGAAACACCGCGTTATGGCGCGGCCCGGCATGACCGAAGAGATGTTCCAAACCATTATTTCCCGGCAGATGCCCGATGCCAAGAAACGGGCGCGCGCAGATTACGTCATTCCCGCCCGGACGCTTGAAGGTGCCCGCCGCGTGGTTCAGGATATCGTAGAGCAGATCAGGCAAGGGCAGGCAGATGCGTGAGATCGTTCTGGATACCGAGACTACAGGATTTGACCCCGAAACTGGCGACCGGATTGTTGAGATTGGGGCAGTGGAACTGATGGGCCACGTACCCACCGGCAAGACCTATCACCAATACATCAATCCCGAACGCGCCATGCCCGAAGATGCGTTTGCCGTGCACGGGCTGGGCGATGACTTCCTGCGCGACAAACCGGTATTTCGCGAGGTGGGGCAGGCGTTCCTCGATTTCGTAGGCGATGCAAAGCTGGTGATCCACAACGCAGCCTTCGACATGAAGTTTCTGAACGCCGAGCTTGGGTGGCTGAACCTGCCGCTTCTCCCCTACGACCAGGCCATCGATACCTTGGCCATCGCCCGCAAGAAGTTCCCTGGGTCGCCCGCCTCGCTTGACGCGCTGTGCCGCCGCTTCGGGATCGACAACACCGCCCGTACACTGCACGGCGCGCTTTTGGACAGTGAAATCCTGGCAGAGGTGTATCTGGAACTGATCGGCGGGCGGCAACCGGGCTTTGGGTTGGTGCAATCCAATGGATCTACGCAGTCAGACGCAAATGGTGATGCCTGGCGCCCACGCCCCCGACCCGCGCCTCTACCGTCGCGCCTGAGCGAAGATGAACGCATCGCTCACGCCGCCTTTGTCGAAAAGCTGGGCGACAGCGCGCTATGGTAGCCTAGTTTTCCGGGGTCTCGGCAGTTTTCGCCGCTTCCATCGCCGCCTGCCGCTGCAATAACGTCTGACGGTACAGCGCTACGAAATCGATATTGTCTAGGTTCAGGGGCGGAAAACCCCCGTCCCGCGTCATATCACTGACAATTCTGCGCGCGAACGGGAACAGCATCCGGGGACATTCGATCAGAAGGAACGGATGCATCTGCTCATCCGGCACATTCTCAATCTGGAAAATCCCGCCATAGTCGAGCTCCAGCACGAACATGGTGTCTTCGGTGCCTTTGTTCTTCGACGTGATGTTGTACTTGGAAATAACCTCGTACTGGTTGTCGGTTGACCGTTTCTTGGCATCGATGCTGACCTGCACCTGAATGTCGGGTGCCACGTCGCCCTGAACCCCCTTTTGCGCGACAATATTCTCAAAAGAAATGTCGCGAATAAATTGGGCCAGGATTTGCATCTTCATTTGCGGTGCCGCGGCCGGGGCGGCGCCGTTTTCGGTCTCTGCCATATGAGGGTCTCCAAAGAGCGTGAATCTCGCGATGTCCGCTGTACCAGAGCGTGCGGATGCCCTCAATGGCGCGTCCAGCCCGACGATCGGTCGCGCGGTGGCCGGGTTTCGGGATCAACCTCGGTAAACTCGCCGTTGATGATGTCGGGATTGTCCGGGTGCCGCGGGGGATCGCCATATTCGAACTGGGTGACCTTCACCCGCGATTGCAGATAGGCGAACACTGCCGTCCGAACGCCCGGGATCAACAGGGCAAACCCCACCGCATCGGTGAAAAACCCCGGCGTCAGCAACAATGCGCCGGAAAACAGGATCATTGCGCCATGGGCCAGCGGTTCCACCGGATCGCGCAATTCGTTGAAGGATCGTTTCAGCCGATCGATCGCCTGCAACCCCTGGCTGCGCACCAAATAGGTGCCCAAAACCGCCGTCAGGATCACAATCCCCAGCGTTGGAAGCAGCCCGATTGCGCCTCCAACCTGGATGAAAAGTGCAATTTCGACCAACGGAACGGCCAGAAAAAGTAGAAACAGCCACATGATGTCCTCAACAGTCTGGGGGTGCGGTAGACTTGGCCCACCTCGTGACCTACATAAGTGCGGCACGTCGCTGATACCAACCCGAGCGTTCAAAACGAGGTTCAGATGAGTTCTGCCATCATCCAGTTGCTGGTTCTAGCCGGCATAGCGGTTTTTCTGATCCTGCGGTTGCGCAGTGTTCTTGGAACCCGCGACGGGTTTGAAAAGCCCCCGGTCCCGCTGCAGGGCTCCGACGATGCGCCCCGGCGTGGGCGGCCAGAGTTCGACGTGATCGAAGGTGGCCCTGACCGCGACATCACCGACCATGTTGAAGATGGCTCGACCGCGGCAAAGGCGCTGGCGTCGATGAAAATGGCCGAGCCAGGGTTCAATGTCAGCGAATTCCTTGAAGGGGCACGCGGCGCCTATGAGATGATCCTGATGGCCTTTGAAAACGGCGATCTTGAGGATGTGCGCGGGTTTCTGTCCGATGATGTGGCCGAAGCCTTCGAATCCGTAATCGCCGACCGGGAAGCGCAGGGCCTGACCATCGAGGCAAGCTTTGTTGGCGTTCGCGAGGTGACCCTGGCCGATGCCGAGTTTGACCGCGATACATCCACTGGCGATGTGACCATCAAGTTTGTGGGTGAGCTGACATCGGCAGTGAAGAATGCCGAAGGTGAAATCATCGAAGGCAATCCCAACGAGATCAAGCGCCAGAAAGATGTCTGGACCTTCTCCCGCGTGATGGGATCGAACGATCCCAACTGGGCATTGGTCGCCACCGGGGAATAATGCGGGCGTTTGCAGCAGCGCTGGCGCTGGGGGCCACGGTCGCGATGACCGCCGCCAGCGCAGAGACGCGTTATTCCATGTTACAGTATAGCGATCTTGACGGCTGGATCGCAGACGATCACGCCGCCGCTCTGACCGCGTTCATGGAAACCTGTCCCGATCTGGATGACGATGAATGGGCGTCGCTATGCGCGCTGGGCCAGAAACAGCAGGACGCGCGTGCGTTCTTCGAGCTGTTCTTCCGCCCCATCCTGATCGAGGATGACCGCAAGCCCCTGTTCACTGGGTATTTTGAGCCTGAACTGAACGGCTCGCTCCAACGCACCGGACCGTACCAATATCCCCTCTATCGCAAACCGGCCGAGGTCACGCGGGGCGAAGTGTGGTATACACGCTCGCAAATCGAAAATGACCGTCTGCTAGATGGCCGCGATCTTGAAATCGCGTGGATAGACGACCCGGTCGACGTATTCTTCCTGCAGATCCAAGGCTCTGGCCGTGTTCACCTGCCCGATGGCGGCAAAATCCGCGTGGGTTATGGCGGACGAAACGGGCATGAGTACAAATCCGTCGGTAATGAACTGGTGCGTCGCGGTATCTTCGATGCGCATCAAGTGTCCGCCAGTGTGATCCGCAACTGGGTACGTCAGAACCCAGATGAAGGCCGGCGGCTGTTGCAGCACAACCCGTCGTTCATCTTTTTCCGCGAGGTCTCGACAGTGCCCGCGGCGGATGGGCCACTGGGCGCAATGAACCGCTCGATCACCACTTTGCGCAGCATTGCAGTCGATCCCGAATACACCCCATTGGGCGCCCCGGTCTGGGTGGAAAAGCTGGGGGAAGAGCCGCTCAATCGCTTGATGATCGCGCAGGATACCGGATCGGCAATCAAGGGGGCGCAGCGGGCCGATATCTTTTATGGCACCGGCGATGAAGCGGGCAAAACCGCCGGCCGCGTGCGCGATGGCGGGCGGATGGTGGTGTTGCTGCCCATTCAGAAGGCCTTTGAACTGGCCCCCGGGGGCTAAGCTCCATGTCACGCAAGCGCACCCCAAAGCGCCCGAACGCCGATGATCTGGCTGTTTGGCAAAAGGTGGCGGAAACCACAACGCCCCTGACCGATCGGCCCAAGCGCATCTTTGAACCGGTCGCTCCAACGCCGGGCACCCCGGCGTCAAAGCCCAAACCCCGCGCCCCGATCCCAACCTTCCGGATTGGCGAACGACCGGGGCAAACAGCCATTCCTGCCGCCCGAACTACAAAGCCCGCGCCAGAGATGGACAGCAAAGCCTTCAAGAAGCTGAAGCAAGGCAAGCTTATCCCGGACGCACGGATCGACTTGCATGGCATGACATTGGATGTGGCGCACGGGGTGCTGACGCGGTTCATCCTGTCGTCTTTCGCGGCGGGCGATCGATTGGTTCTGGTCATCACTGGCAAAGGTAAAGTGAAGGACAACGGCGGGCCGATGCCCACGCCGGTGGGCGTTCTGCGCCACAACGTGCCCCAATGGCTGCACAGCCCCGGCCTGCGCCACGCCGTGTTGGATGTGGTCGAGGCACACCGTCGCCATGGCGGATCAGGGGCGTATTACGTCTACCTCCGTCGCCGACGGTAATCGCCGCCGTGCGATGCCAACGCCCACACCGACGATCACTGCAACGACCAGGAAATAGACCGCGATAGCGGGCATCTGATCTGGAAAGCTGATACCCTGGTCGATGAAATAGCCGGTGATACCAGGCCCGATGGCCGAGCCCAGAACCATCACAGCGGTGGCCATGGCCTTGATCCCGCCCAGGTGCCGTGTCCCGAAATACTCCGCCCAGAACGCCCCCGGTAGGGTGGAACTCGCCCCGGCGGACAGGGCCAGCAACGTTACACCAATCGCTGCGCTGCCGGGTGTCGGCGCGGCTGAGAACGCCCAGAACCCCAACGCCGCAGGGATCTGGATCACCGGCGCCACGCGACCCGACCCAAAGCGATCAATCGCCCAGCCCGCTGTCAGCATCGCCGCTACCCCTGCAACAGTGTAGAGCGGGAACAACGCCACAAGCTCCAGATGTGACCAGCCTTTCACCTCGGCCACATGGACCTGTTGAAAGAAAAACGCTGTCAGAAAGGCCGATTGCCCCAGGATCGACGGCACCATCACCCAGAACAGCCAATGCCGCAGCACCGCACCGCGCGCCCAATGCAGACCGCCCATCCCGGCCGCATGGTTTTCGGCCGACACAGATTGCGGCGTGCGTTCATCGCTCAGAAGACGCCATAGGATCGGCACCAGGATCAGCGCAATCACCGCCGCCAGCACCCAAAGCGACCGCCATGGGGCCACGACCAGCAGGGCGACGAAGATCAGCGGCAACAGGGATTCGCCCACCGCAAAACCCAACGACGCAATCGACAACGCCCGCCCGCGGGTCGCGACGAACCAGCGGGCGATGGCCACGGTGGCCACCTGGCTCGACATCCCCTGCCCGGCCAGGCGCAACGCGAAAACGGCACCGGGCAACAGCCACACCGCCGGGGTCAGCGCCATCAACAGACAGGCCGCGGCGAGCGAGATCAGCACCCCGACCCCCAGCGCGCGGGCGCGGAACCGGTCGGTCAGCAGCCCCAGCCAGATCATCACCACGGCAGAGGCCATGGTGCCCGCGGCATAGATCGCGCCCCATCCCGCATGGGTCAGCCCAAATTCCCCCCGGATCTCGCCCGCGAAGACCGAGATGAAATAGGTCTGGCCGAAACTCGATGCAAAGGTCAGCAGCGCACCGGCGGTCAGGAACCGCGCATTGTCGCGAAGGAAAGAGACGAAGGCCATGTCGCTGTGTGACCTGTCGCGCCCGAGTTGGAAAGTGTTAGCGCGATAGGGCCGCGTTGGGCGACAGGATGATTTCGGTCGCGTTCTGAATTGTCAGAACCGTACCCGGAAACAGCCCCGCCCGTCCCGACCTGTCCCGCTGGAACGCGCGTTCTACGCTGGGGATCCGGCGGAAAATCTGGATCAGCGCGGGTGACGACCCCGCCACGAAATGCCCCACGCCCGATGAAAACGCGGTCACGTCGATCAGCGTCACGGTCAGGTCGGATACATCCGCGGGATTGGTGATGTTGCCCAGGCGCTCGCGTTGTCCGGTCAACCGGGCCGACAGCGCAAGGGCGCGGTCGCGTTCAGAGGTAAAGATGACGAACTCCGGCGGCAGGGTTCCGATCCGGTGGGCCTGCGCCCGAAACAGATCGATATCGATATCGGGCGACAACAGCACCACCGCATCAATCTGGCGATGCACCGTGCCAGGTCGCGCGATGGCCATCTGGCGCAACGTCTCCATCGTCAGAAGCGCGCCCATGGAATGCGCCACAAGGGTGATCCGCCGTGGCCCCGCGCGGCGGATCTCACCAATCAACTGTTCCAACCCGTCGCGGGCAAACAGCGCACTGTCGCGATCATAGGCATAGCCCAACGGGTTGCCTGAGCTGGGCCAGGAATAATGGACGGCCACGCCGGGCAACTCGATATCATGGTCGAGTTGGGCGATCCGAAGGACACCTTCGGCAAAGGTGTTGTTGAACCCGTGAACATAGACGATCACCTCGCGATCATCGGCGGGCGTCCGGGCCAGGGCCTGCGACAGATCCCGCCGGAAGGCCGGGCCGTCGGTGAAGGCCTGCGCCGCCGTGACCAGGAAATCCGTCGCGGGATCGGGCGTGCCTTTGGGAAAGGTGATGCTGCCCGGGCTGCGATCTGGTGGGACCGAGATGCTGAGCTTGGTGTAATCGGGCACTTCGCTGCGCTCCGATCCGCCAAGCCCGCCATTGGTCCGGGCGCGCGTGGTGGCGGTGAACACATCCTGTACTGTCCCGATCTCGCCCGCGTCCGACACCAGAGTCAGCGGACCGCGCGGGGTACAGGCTACCAAACCTAAAAGTGCCGCAATCAGAAAGAAAGTCGCCGCGCCGGGGCGCTTAAAGAACATACCGGCTGGCATCGGTGGACCGGGCAAGGGTGCCCAGGTTTTCTTCAACAAACCCCGCATCCACTGTAATCGCATCCCCCGACCTGTCGGGCGCGGTGAAGGACAGATCCTCAAACACCCGCTCCATCACCGTATAAAGCCGCCGCGCGCCGATGTTTTCAACGCTTTGGTTCACCTCGGCCGCGATTTTGGCCAAGGCCGCAATCCCATCATCGGTGAACGTGACGGTTACTTCCTCGGTCCCCATCAGCGCGGTATATTGCCGGGTCAACGCGTTGTCCGTCTCTGTCAGGATGCGCACGAAATCCTCTTCGGTGAGCGCGCGCAGTTCCACCCGGATGGGCAAACGGCCCTGCAATTCGGGCAACAGGTCCGACGGCTTGGCAATGTGAAACGCGCCCGAGGCGATGAAAAGGATATGGTCGGTTTTCACCGGCCCATGCTTGGTCGACACCGTCGTACCCTCAATCAAAGGCAACAGATCGCGCTGCACCCCTTCACGGCTGACATCCGCCCCGCGGGTTTCCGACCGGGCCGTCACCTTGTCGATCTCATCCAGAAACACGATTCCGTTCTGCTCCACCGCGTCGAGCGCGGTTTTGGTAACGCTTTCGTCGTCCAGAAGCTTGTCGGCCTCTTCCGCCACCAATACGTCATAACTGTCAGCCACCGTCATCTTCTTGCGCACCGTCCGACCCTGGAACGCCTTCCCGAACAGGTCACCGATATTCATCATGCCCCCGCCCTGGCCCTGCGGCATGCCCGGCATCTCCATCTGGCCAAAGGGGTTCGACGTATCGGCCAGATCCAGTTCGATCACCGTATCGTCCAGATCCCCCCGCTTTAGCTTATCGCGGAACATATCCCGCGTTTGCTGTCGCGCATCTTTGCCCGCAATCGCCTCCAGCACCCGGTTTTCGGCGTTGGATTGCGCCTTGGCCTTCACATCCTCGCGCATCAACTCACGCGTCATGGTGATCGCCGCTTCCACCAGATCGCGCACGATCTGTTCCACGTCGCGCCCGACATAGCCCACTTCGGTGAACTTCGTGGCCTCGACCTTCAGAAATGGTGCACGCGCCAGCTTTGCCAGACGGCGCGAGATCTCTGTCTTGCCAACCCCCGTCGGCCCGATCATCAGGATGTTCTTGGGATAGACCTCATCACGCAGATCATCCGCCAACTGCTTCCTGCGCCAGCGATTGCGCAGGGCCACGGCGACGGCGCGTTTGGCGTCTTTCTGACCGATGATAAACCGATCAAGCTCTGACACGATTTCGCGGGGGGTGAGATCTGTCATGGAACGTCCTGTTCAGTGCGCAGGGGGCAGATACGCCCGGAAGCGGCCAAGGGGAAGGGCGGTAAGAAGACCTGCGCGGATGCGGGCCCAAAACGCGCCAAGGATCACAAGGAAAACGCCAAGGCCTAGGATGATGCGGGCTGCGTTGGCATTTTCAAACGCCGGGTTCACGGTCAGAAGCACCGAAAGCACATAGGCAATGGCCGCCAACAGGAAACTGCGCCTGTCGATGATGATGGCGACAAGGGCGAAACCGGTCATGGCGACCAAAATCGTGATCGTCTGCCCATCGGTGGACAGGATCGACAGCGCGACGGTGTTGATGATCATCGGTGCCGCGACAAGGTGCAGCCAGAAGCCTTGCGCCGACCGGCGGGTGACGCGGTGCGGGTCTGATCCGTCGAAAACCATGGCGGCGGCAAAGGTGACAATGCCAAGCGCCAGCGTGATCCATCCGAAATTGGATTCCGCCGACAAAACGAAGATATCGCTGATATCCTGCGGCGTGCCCGACCGGGTCGCGGCGGCCAGAAGCGCGGTGGCGAACAGACCGATTGCAATCAGCGCCATGGCGAACGGCACCTTGAAGCGCAGCCAGAAGACGAAGATCGCGCCCACCGTCAAAAGACCGGGCAGGATCAGCGAGGAAAAGTCTTCCTGTGCCAGCATGAAGACCTGCGCGTATTGTTGGACGAAGCCGAAGCCCGCATTGCCCGCGAACATCAGCGACAACAGGATCGCAGGGCCCACCATGCGGCGGCGACGGATGAAATATTCCGCCAGGATCCAGACCAGCACTGCCGACACCCCCGAATAGAAGATCGACGTGCTGCGCCATGTTGTCAGATCGGTTGCCACCGTCCAGCCTACGACACCCGCCCAGCCAGAGGCGAGGATCACCAGACCGACCATCACGAAAATCTCGTTGAAGCCGCGGAACAGCTCAAACGGCTCATCCCCGGCGTCCAACCCCTCACGCGCGCCGCGCCGACTGTCAGCCAGCGCAGTCAGCGAAGCCGCCTGCCCTTCGGTCAACAGGCCCGAAGCCACGGCGGCGCGGATGTCATCGGTTCCGATCACGCGATTACCCGCCCAACGTTTCCACCGTCAGATTGCCATTGGTGTAGACGCAGATATCCGACGCAATCGCCATGGCCTTGCGGGCAATCGCCTCGGCGTCGAGGTCTCCGTCCATCAACGCCCGTCCCGCCGCCAGCGCATAGTTGCCGCCCGACCCGATCGCCGTCACGTCATGTTCTGGTTCCAGCACATCGCCTGCCCCGGTCACCACATACAGCTCGGTTCCGTCCGACACGATCAGCATCGCCTCCAGCTTTTGCAAGTACTTGTCGGTGCGCCAATCCTTGGCCAACTCCACCGCCGCCCGCTGCAACTGCCCAGGCGTCGCCTCCAGCTTCGTCTCCAATCGCTCCAGCAGCGTAAACGCATCCGCCGTCGACCCCGCAAAGCCCGCGATGATGTCAAACCCGCCGGGGCTAAGCCGCCGTACCTTGCGCGCCGTGCCTTTGATCACGGTCTGGCCCAGGCTCACCTGCCCATCGCCCGCGATCACCACCTTACCGCCCTTGCGCACACCGATGATCGTGGTGCCATGCCAGCCGGGAAACTCTGTGTCGGCCATTGCCTGCTCCGTCCATTGCTTGGGGCCTATATGGCGGCGCGGCGTGCAGGCCACAAGCACACATGAAAAAGGCGCCCGCTGGGGCGCCCTCTCAATCGGGTTGTGCAAAGGCTCAGACGACCTCGTCGATCCAGCTTTGCAGCGCGGCTTTCGGGGCCGCGCCCACCTTGTTCGACACAACCTCGCCATCCTTGAACATGAATAGCGCCGGAATACCCCGAACGCCCATTTGTGCGGGCGAGTTGGGGTTGTCGTCGACGTTGACCTTCACGATCTTCACCTTGCCCTCATACTCAGCGCTCAACTCTTCCAGCGCGGGGCCGATTTGTTTGCAAGGCCCGCACCATTCGGCCCAGAAATCAACAACGACCGGAACGTCCGAATTGCGGACTTCGGCGTCGAACGTGTCATCAGTGACGGCGACGGTCGCCATGGCAGCTCTCCTTGAGTAGCGGGTCAGAGTGGGAAGGTAGGTAGGCGCTGTGGGAACGTCAAGATATGGTCGTCTGTTGCAAGGCCTTCATCACGATGTCGTTGGGTAACGGCATGAGCGCAGCAGTGCGAGTCCAAAGGATCGCGGTGTCCACGTCGCGTCCCGGATAGATCTGCATCAATGCCGCGCGATAGGCGCCCATCTGGCGCAACAGGCCGTCGGGGACGGTCGCGGGCGTGTCCGGGACCACGGCGTTTGTTTTGAAATCGACGGCAAGGATGCGGGTGTCGCCGATCAGCAGCCGGTCGATGGCACCGTGGACGCGGCGGCCCTGCAGCTCGGGCAAGGTGGCGGTGATATGCACCTCGGCCAGCGCCTCTGGTTCAAACAGATGCGAAAGCGCGGGCGCGTCCAGCAAAGCCGACACCTCTGCCGCCATTGCACGCGCGGCCTCACGCGGGGCCGCGTCCTCGCCAAAGGCCAGCAACTCCTCCGCAAACTCGGCGCGGGCGTCGGCGGGGATCAGGGGCAGATGTTCCAAAAGAAGGTGCATTTGCCGGCCACGTCGCAACGCAGTCTCTTCATCCGCACCAGCATCGCCCGGCAACGCCTTGGCCCCGCCCAAAGCGGACGGTGACACGGTGCGGGGCGTTGGATCGGGGGGATCGGCGGGCCGGGTCGCGCTACGCGGCAGGTCGCTATGCTGGCCCGTATCCTGCACCCCGCCCCGCCCCTGATCCGCAGGCCAGTCCCCACGCGCAAACCGACGTCCCGTGCCTGTCGGGGTCTCTAACGCGCCCGCGTCTAGCCGCGACAAACCCGCTTCAACCGTCCCGTACCACGTGCCATCCGTCTTCTCTTCATCCCCTGCCCCGCAGACGATCAGCCAGCTTTCCGCCCGCGTCATCGCCACATACAGCAAGCGCTGGCGTTCGCGTGTCTCGGCCTCTGCCTCTTGGGCCAATGTGGGGGCAAGGGCCGCAGGCGTCGCATCCGCCGACGGTTTCCAATGCGCCGCCCCATCGCCATCGACGACCACCGCATCGCGCCCGCCCGCCCGCGCGCGCAACGTATCGGGCAAGACTACCACGGGCGCTTCCAGCCCCTTGGCGCCATGCACCGTCATCACCCTGATCCGCCCGCCGCCCTGGTCAAGCTGGCGCTTCACCTCGACATCTTCCCCATCCAGCCAGGCAAGGAACCCCGTCAGGCTGGGCGTTTCCTGCGCCTCATACAACAGCGCCTGGTTCAAAAGCTCATCCACCCCATCCTCAGCCTCGGGCCCCAGCCGGGCGATCAGACGCTCGCGCCCCCGATGCCGGATCAGGATGCGTTCGATCAGGTCATAGGGCCGCAGGAAATCCGCGGCGTCGCGCAGATCGCTGATCATTGCCCAAGTCTCCGGATGCGCGTCCTGCTGGTTGCGCAGGGCGGGCCAAAGGTGGCGTTCCTCGCGCCCGGCGGCGAGGTCAAAAAGCTGTCCCTCGCTCCACCCGAACAAAGGCGAGCGCAGCGAAGCGGCAAGCGATAGGCTGTCTTCGGGCAGGGCCAGCACTGACAACAGCGCGCGCAGATCCCGCACCGCCAACTCGCCGCCTATTTTCAGCCGGTCTGCCCCGGCCACCGCCAGCCCCGCCACCTTGCAGGCGCGAATGATCTTGTGAAACAGATCCCCCCCGCCCGACCGGCCCTGCACCAAGATCAGGAAATCGCCTTCGCCAACCGGTCGCGCGCCGTCCTTGGGGTGCGCGATCACCGTGCCCGCATCGATCATGCGCCGGATTTCCCCGGCGATCTTATCGGCCAGTACATTCGACGCCGCACTTGGCGCGGGCATATCGACCGGATCGGTCCAGTCGCCATCCTCGGGGGCATCGGCCTTGGGCAGCACCGGCCACAGATCAACGCGCCCGGGCATTGCATCGTGAAACGCGATGTGGCGCATGTCGGTGCCAAGGTCTGCACCCGCCTCTGCCTCGAACGTGGCATCCACCGCGGCAAGTATGGCTGGCGATGAACGGAACGAATGCGCCAGCGATAGCCCTTGCAGCCCGCCTTGCGCGCGCAATCGCTCTGTAAACGCTGCCTGCATCCGCTCAAACGCGTCCGCATCGGCGCCCTGGAACGAATAGATAGATTGCTTCTTATCTCCCACGACAAACAACGTGCGCGGCACATCGGCCCGCGCCCCGTCGCCCGACCCAAGCTCTTGCGTCAGCAACTCAACAATCCGCCACTGCGCTGGGCTGGTATCCTGCGACTCGTCCACCAAGACATGGTCGATCCCGCCATCCAGCCGATAAAGAACCCAGGCCGCGACGGAAGGATCGCTCAAAAGCGCGGTGGTGCGCAGGATCAGATCATCGAAATCCAGCCATCCGCGCGCCTGCTTCGCGGCCTCATACGCGGGCAGGAAGGCAGTGGCGAAGTCGTGCAGTGCATGCGATTTCTCTGCCGCCTCCAATGCGAGGCGACTGCCGCGCAGGCGTTCGACAGTGTCCATCAAGCGGTCAAGATCATCGGCAAGGCCCGGATGGGCCGCACGGGTGGCCTTGGTGGGAAACTTCCCGGCTTTCGAGCCAAAGGGCGTTGCGGCAGTTTTGCCAAACAGAAACGGCCCTTCCAGCACGGGCAAGACAGTCGACGCCGTTCCATCGAGGTCGATGGTGCGCAGCGTTGCGGCGACCTTTTGTTCCGACGCGCTGCCCGCGGCGAGTATTGGCGCCGCCGCCCGCAAGATCGCCCCTGCCCCCTGTAGTTCTTTGTCCAGCGAGGCCGCCGAATACCCCGGCGACAGACCATAGCGCCCCAGGATCTCATCCCGGCTTGGCGCGGATTTGAAGGCAAGCCGATGTTTGGCCACCTCCATCGACAAAGCGCCCAAATCATCGCCCGCATGATACCGTGCCACCCCACTGACACAGCCGCCCGCATCCTGCTCTGCCAACTGGTCCAGAATATCGGCGATGAGATGCGCCTGTGCGGCCCCATCCATCTCGGTGAACCCAAGGCTCACCCCAGCTTCCAGCGGGAAGCGCCGCAACAAGGCCGCGCAGAACGAATGGATCGTCTGAATTTTCAGCCCACCGGGCGTCTCGATCGCGCGGGCAAAAAGCGTGCGCGCATCGCTGAGGTCGCTCAGATCCTCGACCCCCAGCCCCCGCAGCTCATTCCGCAACAGATCATCGGCCAGCATCGACCACGCGCCCAGCCGCTGGAACAGTCGGTTCTGCATCTCACTGGCCGCGGCCTTGGTATAGGTCAGGCACAGGATGTTCTGCGGATCGACGCCTGCCAGCAATAGCCGCGCCACACGGTCGGTCAGAACCCGGGTCTTGCCCGACCCCGCATTGGCCGACAGCCAGGTGGAACTGACAGGGTTGGCTGCGCGGTTCTGCGCCAGGGTGGCGGGGTGCAGCGCGGTCATCCCACATCCTCGGGCATGGCGGTGTCGCTATCGTCCCACTCACCAAACCGGGCAAGGTGGTCGTAATCCCCTTCAAACCGTACCTTCTGCATGGCACGCCGCGCGGTGTAGCCCCGACTTCGTCGCTGATACTGCGCGATCAGGCGGATCAACCCCGCCCGCACGGTCGCGGTGGCAAAGTGCCGGCCGTCACTGTCTTCCACCGTGTAGGGGGCGAATTTTGGCGACGCGCCCAGCCCGATATAGGCCACATGATCCACCGGCGCGGCAGGCACACCTGCGAACCCGCCCGCCTCGGCCATCACTGCCTCTAGCAGCAACTGTTTGTCGAAGCTTTCCATGACGCCGGCGCTGGGCGGGGCACCGGTCTTGTAATCCACGATCACCAGCCGCCCATCGCGGGTGCGGTCGATCCGGTCGGCGATGCCGTGCAGGGTAAAGCCCACCTCATCCAGTGTGATCGCCCCCTCGCACTCAGACGCAACAAAGGTGACCTCGCGCCTGCGCTGCGCTTCCAAGTCCAGAAACCAATCCGCCACCCCCGCAAGCCGGGCTTGCCACAAGCGGCGCGCCACGGGCCAGGGCACTTCGCGCGACAGGATGGTGTCTGCGGTGTTCAACAGATCGGCCTTCGCGTCCGGACCGGGCGATTCGGGTTGCACGAACGCATCAAACACCTGGTGCAGCACGTCACCCCGCACCAGCGCATCCGCCTGCGGGCGCAACGGCCCGACCACCGGCAAGCGCAGGATGTAGCGGGCATAGATCGCATACGGGTCGCGGATCAGGCGCTGGATCGCAGTGACCGACAGGCGGTCTGGCCGATCTTCCACCGGCGGCCTTGGCGCAGGCCTCGCGGCCGGGTTCACCGGTTCGGCGCGCTCGAGCACCTCGGCCCGGTCGATCCAGATCTGCCCACGCGCGCGCATCTGCTCCAACGCCGCCGTGCCGCCTTGTTCGGGCAAGCCCGCCAGCAGATTGGTCAGCCGGTTCAGCCACCGCGAAGGCACAGGTTCCACATCGGAACTGCGCACCGCCCGGGTCAGCACCGCCTGGGGGGCAGCGACCGCCTGTTGATAATCATGCGCCGATAGCCCGACCTGCCGTTCGGGCAGCAATAGACCCGCATCTCGCCGCATCGCGCGGTTCAGCCAGGGATCGGGCGCAGGCAGGCTGGGCCAACTGCCCTCGTTCAAACCGCCCAGGATCACCAGATCAGCCCCCTGCACCCGTGCCTCCAGCGTGCCCCAGATCATCACCTGCGGGTGCGGGCGTATCGGGTCGCGCACGTCTTGGCGTTGCAGGATCGATCGCAAGAGGTTGGCGAACTCGGCACTGTCCAGCGTCCCGCCCGCATCGCCTTCGCGCACAAGCTCGTCCATGGTCTGGCGGGCCTGCCGCCCTGGTGCCTCAGCCCACAGGTCATGCGCGCCCCCATCCGGCCCTGCCGCGATGCGATCCGCGCGCGCCAACAGATCGGACAGGTGGCGGCTGAGCGTTCGGGTGCCGCCGGTCGCGTTCAAGAGTG
>JBCBPV010000056.1:0-23659 GCA_039820585.1 Pseudomonadota bacterium | reverse complement strand
TCGCCCTTTGTCAGCGCGCCCGCCTTTGGCTGGCTGTTCTATACGCTGAGTTTCGTGAGCATTCTGACGCTGTTGCCGCCGTTTCTGGACCCAAGCATACGCGCCTTTGTGATCGGGGCGATGCCGCTGATCTCAATCGCGTCTTCGCTTTTGTTGGGCGTCTGGATGTTGCGGCGGATGACAGCGGTCGTGGTGATGCAGGTGGGCTTTGTGGCCTCGGCCGGTTTTGCGGTGGCGCTGGCGGTGATGCCTGGCAATCCAGCAGTGGCGCTGGCGCTGGCCGCTGCGCTGGGGCTGGTGCAGGGGGCGGGGTTCGCCGCGGTGCCGCAGCTGAACGAGACGACCGAGTTGCGCGCACAGGCGAATGGCGCACTGGCGCAGGCGGGGAATGTGGGCAACACGCTGGGCACGCCGGTGTTGCTGGTCGTGATCGGGATGGGCGGGCACACCGCATTTCTACTCAGCGTAGCGGCAATTCTGGTGTTGGGCTATTTTGGGCAGGTTTGGCTGGCGCGGCAGCGTGCGGCCTGAGGCTTATCCACAGGAACGTTTCGAAAACACAGTGACGATTACGAGATGTTCCCTTAATGTTCCGTTCACACCATTGAGTCTGCCTGCCACCCCTCTATGTCTCATGGCTGGCTGTTAGTCGAAGGACCCCCGATGCCTGAACTCAAGAAAATCGAAGTGCGCGGCGCGCGTGAGCACAACCTCAAGAGCGTGGATGTGGATATCCCGCGCGACGAACTGGTGGTGATCACCGGGCTGTCGGGGTCGGGGAAGTCGTCGCTGGCGTTCGATACGATCTATGCCGAGGGGCAGCGGCGGTACGTTGAAAGCTTGAGCGCCTATGCGCGGCAGTTTCTGGACATGATGGAAAAGCCGGATGTGGATCACATCACCGGTCTGTCGCCCGCGATTTCGATTGAGCAGAAGACGACATCGAAAAACCCGCGTTCGACCGTGGGGACGGTGACCGAGATCTACGACTACATGCGCCTGCTGTTTGCGCGCGTCGGCACGCCCTATTCGCCCGCCACCGGCCTGCCGATCGAGGCACAGCAGGTGCAGGACATGGTCGACCGGGTGATGGCGATGGAAGAGGGGGTGCGTGCCTATCTGCTCGCCCCCATAGTGCGAGACCGTAAGGGCGAATACCGCAAGGAGTTCCTCGAACTGCGCAAGCAGGGGTTCCAGCGGGTCAAGGTGGATGGCGCGTTCTATGAGTTGGATGAACCGCCGACGCTGGACAAGAAGTTCCGCCATGACATCGACGTGGTGGTTGACCGGATCATCGTGAAAGAGGGGCTAGAGACGCGGCTGGCCGACAGTTTCCGGACCGCTTTGGATCTGGCCGATGGGATTGCCATTCTCGAGACGGCGCCGTCGGAGGGGGAGCCGGAGCGGTTCACCTTTTCTGAGAAGTTCGCTTGTCCCGAAAGCGGGTTCACGATTTCCGAGATTGAGCCGCGGCTTTTTTCGTTCAACGCGCCGTTCGGCGCCTGTCCGGAGTGTGACGGGCTGGGGGTTGAGCTGTTCTTTGACGAACGGCTGGTGGTACCCGATCAGAACCTAAAGATCTATGACGGGGCGCTGGCGCCGTGGCGGAAGGGGAAGTCGCCCTACTTCCTGCAAACCATTGAGGCGATTGCCAAACATTACGAGTTTGACCGTAACACCAAGTGGAAGGATCTGCCTGCGCATGTTCAGCAGGTGTTCCTCTATGGGTCAGGCGATGATGAGATCAGCTTTCGCTACGACGAAGGGGGCCGGGTCTATCAGGTGAAGCGGCCGTTTGAGGGCGTGATCCCGAATATGGAGCGGCGCTATCGCGAGACGGATTCGAACTGGATCCGGGAAGAGTTTGAGCGGTATCAGAACAATCGGCCTTGCGGGACCTGCGAGGGCTATCGCCTGCGGCAAGAGGCGTTGGCAGTGAAAATCGCGGGCCTGCATGTGGGCCAGGTCGTGCAAATGTCGATCCGCGAGGCCTATGGCTGGTGCGAGGCGGTACCAGAGGCGCTGACGAAGCAGAAGAATGAGATTGCGCGGGCGATACTAAAGGAAATTCGCGAGCGGCTTGGGTTTCTGAACAACGTCGGCCTTGAGTACCTGACGCTATCGCGCAATGCGGGCACGTTGTCGGGGGGTGAGAGCCAGCGGATACGGTTGGCCAGCCAGATAGGGTCGGGCCTGACCGGTGTGCTCTATGTGCTGGATGAGCCATCGATTGGCCTGCACCAGCGCGACAATGGGCGGCTCTTGCAGACGCTGAAAAACCTGCGCGATCAGGGCAATACCGTGATCGTCGTGGAACATGATGAAGAGGCGATCCGCGAGGCGGATTATGTGTTCGACATCGGCCCCGGTGCGGGGGTGCATGGCGGGCGGATCGTGTCGCATGGGACGCCTGCGGAGATTGCGGCGGACGCGGCCTCGATCACCGGGCAGTACCTGACTGGCTCACGCGAGATCGCGGTGCCGGGGCGGCGACGGAAGGGGAACCGCAAGAAGCTGACGGTGGTGAAGGCGACCGGGAATAACCTCAAGGATGTCACGGCCGAGTTTCCGCTGGGCAAGTTCGTTTGTGTGACGGGCGTTTCCGGCGGCGGCAAGTCGACCCTGACGATCGAGACGCTGTTCAAGACGGCCTCCATGCGCCTGAACGGGGCGCGGCAAACACCCGCGCCATGCGAGACGATCAAGGGGTTGGAGCATCTCGACAAGGTGATCGACATCGACCAGCGGCCCATCGGGCGCACACCGCGCTCGAATCCGGCGACCTATACTGGCGCGTTCACCCCGATCCGGGACTGGTTCGCCGGGCTGCCCGAGGCGAAGGCGCGCGGCTACAAACCGGGGAGGTTCAGCTTCAATGTCAAAGGCGGTCGGTGCGAGGCGTGTCAGGGCGACGGCGTCATCAAGATCGAGATGCATTTTTTGCCCGATGTCTATGTGACCTGCGAGACCTGCAACGGGGCGCGCTACAATCGCGAGACGTTGGAGATCAAGTTCAAGGGCAAGAGCATCGCGGACGTTCTGGATATGACCGTCGAGGACGCCCAAGAGTTCTTCAAGGCGGTGCCGTCCATTCGCGAAAAGATGGATGCGCTGGTCCGTGTGGGCCTGGGTTACATCAAGGTTGGCCAGCAGGCGACGACGCTGTCGGGGGGCGAGGCGCAGCGAGTGAAGCTGTCGAAGGAACTGGCCAAGCGGTCGACTGGGCGGACGCTGTATATTCTGGACGAACCGACGACGGGGTTGCACTTTGAAGACGTGCGCAAGCTGTTGGACGTGCTGCATGAACTGGTGGAACAGGGAAACTCGGTCGTGGTGATCGAGCATAACCTTGATGTGGTGAAGACGGCCGATTGGATCATCGATATCGGGCCAGAAGGCGGCGATGGCGGCGGCGAGATTGTTGCAGTCGGCACGCCAGAAGAGGTGGCCGATGTGGAGCGCAGCCATACCGGTCGATATCTGAAGGGGATGCTTCAGGCGAAAAGGGTGGCGGCAGAATAGGTTGGCTTGTTAATCGAGACCGCCGAAGGGGAAAAAGCTTCCGAGATTTTGGATGATTGACACCAGCAGGATGACCCCGGCCACAAGAAGCGCCACCCACCAGAAGAAGTAGAAGACGATGGCCGTACCACCCAAGGTCGAACCATAGGCCGAGTAGCGCCAGTTTTCGCCCTTTACGCCAGAAATCACGGACAACACGATGGCGATGCCGCCGAGAATCGGGGGCAGGAAGGCTGCGTAGTCCAGAAATGTGGGGTTCATGATCTCGGGCGCGGGCTGTTCCTGACCCAGGAGCGACCGCGTTGCGGCACGCTTCATATCCGCTGCAATCTCACCGATTTGAGTGCCGACCGAGGGTTGCGGTTGCAGCGTTGGGCCAATGATGATCGCAAAGACAAAGACCAGCGCCAGAACACCGGTTATGAGGCCCCAGAAGCCGAAAGAGCGAAATGGGCTGGGATCGTGCGGGGCAGGGGGTGTCAGGTTGTCGGTCATGGGCGAGGTAAATGTCAGAGGGATATGGCAAAAATATGGAAACCTGCCCGATCAGGCGCCCCTTGGCGCTGTGAGATGCGGTCGCTAGGGTGCGAGGGTCCGTCAACCCAGGACGCTACTGCGATGTCACTGTCCCTCAACCCGAACCTTGGTGTGGCCCTAGGCGCGGGCGGTGCGCGCGGTTGGTGCCACATCGGGGTCTTGCGCGCGCTGGAGGCGCGGGGCATGGCGCCCGACGTCGTGGCTGGCACGTCGATGGGTGCCGTTGTCGGTGCGATCTATGCTGCGGGCAAGCTTGACGCGCTGGAAGACTGGGCGCGGGGGCTGACGCGGCAGTCCTACTTGCGGTTGATGGATGTGCGGCTGACCAACGGGGGGATCATCGAAGGCGGCGCGATTGAACGGGTGTTCGGTGAGTTGGATATGCCCGCGCGGATCGAGGATCTGGATGTCCCCTTTGCCGCGGTGGCCTGCAACATGGCAACCGGGGCGGAGGTTGTGTTCGATAGCGGGCCAATTGGCCCAGTCGTGCGCGCCTCGGCCGCGTTGCCAGGCGTGCTGAGCCCGGCGTTGATCGACAACACCTGGTACCTTGATGGCGGTCTCGTGAACCCCGTGCCGGTGTCAGCGGCACGCAGATTGGGAGCCTCCCGCGTAATTGGAGTCGATCCAAACGCGCATATCGACGGGGTGATCTGGCATCCGCCCGAGGATGCAGGTTGGCCCGCGCTATTGTCAGGTTGGCGTGGGCGCTTGCCTGAGGTGTTCGGGCTGGGCGGGGCCGAGGACGACGATCCGCCAGCCCCACGGGGCCCGGGCTATGCCGCGGTGATCAACGCGACCATCGAGATCATGATGGAGGGGATCACGCGCGGACGGTTGGCCGAAGACCCTGCAGATTTGCTGCTGTCGGCCGATCTGGCGGGGATCATGTCGGTGATGGAGTTCGACCGCGCGGCAGAGGCGATTGAGAACGGTCACAGTCTGGTCGCCGCGCACGAGGATGCGCTGGTGGCGCTGCTAACACCGGTTGCCTAGCCCTACCAGACCGCGCGCGAGGCCTCTCGCGTGACGTCGGCCAGAACGACCATAGTGCTGGGCACGACTTTCAGAACGCGCCGGTCCACCTTGAAATACCAGAAGGAACCGTCGGTCGCCGGCAGACCATAATACTCGGTGTTCAAAAGCACCTGGTACTTGCCGCGGGGAAGGATTTCGCCCGGCTCATAACGGACGATATTAGCTTTTTGCGGTGCGGTCAGGCACTTAGCCCCCTTGATACGGCAAGCGGCTTCCGCGGGTGGAACGGCGAGACCCAGCACCGCAATTGCGGTGGCAACAAGATACTTCATAGCAGCGATTTCCCCGGTAGCAGCTTATGCAGTGTGCCTTGCCGCCGCACACCGGTCAATTCACGTTCACGGGGAAAAAAAAACGAGCGAGCCCTCTTGAATGTAAAGTTAATTTACATAACATTGAGGTATCGTTACAACGGATAGGTCCCATGCAAAACTCCATTCCCCTGACCGCTGGCGCCATCGCTCTGGGACTGGTCGTCCCGGCGATCGCGGCATCAAACAGTTATGATCACACAGATTTCTCTGTCATTGAGGCCAGCCGGGGCGTGCATGTCAGGGTCGTGGCGGGCGAGGATTATCAGATCACAGCCAACGCCAATCGCCAGCGTTTGCTGCGCCGGCTAGAAATTCGCCAGTCTGGCGATACCCTGAAAATCTCGCGACGCGGGTCGAACATCTTCCTTTGGGGGATGGCCGACCGGTACGAGGTGACCGTCAGTCTGCCGGTGCTGGACGGCATCGGGGCAAGTTCTGGCGCGGAGTTCGAGGTGTCGGGCGCCGTGACCGATGCGCTGGAGGTATCGGCGAGTTCGGGAAGTGAGGTTGAGCTAGAGAGGTTGTCGCCATCGGACCTGTCACTGCGAACGTCCTCCGGTGCCGAGATCACGGCAAACGGGTCGTGCAACCGGTTGTTGGTGCGGGCGTCTTCGGGCAGTAGTGTGGATGCCGAAGAGATGGTGTGTGCCGCAGCCGAGATCCGCACATCGAGCGGGGCGAATGTCGAGGCGCATGTGACGGAGACGCTGGCCGTTCGGGCGTCCAGTGGTTCGGACATCGACGTGATTGGGTCGCCGGTTGTGACACTGCGAGAGACGTCTTCCGGTGGGGATTTGGCGTTGGTGAACTGAGGCGCTGCCCCCTCACCCTAACCCTCTCCCCTCGGGGGCAGAGGGTTAAAGTGAAGGGCTCACGCATCCAACTGCACCCAAACCGGCACATGATCCGACGGCTTCTCTCGCCCCCGCACATCTGCATCTATCTGACAGTCCACCAACAGATCAGCGCATTGCGGCGACAGCAGGAAATGATCAATCCGGATGCCATCATTCCGGTTCCAGGCCCCCGCCTGGTAGTCCCAAAAACTGTAGTGCCCCGGGCCCGACACACGCGCCCGAAACGCCTCAGTAAACCCGAGATTCACAATCCGCCGGAACGCCGCGCGCGACGCGGGCAGGGCCAGCGCGTCCGTCTGCCAGGCCTCGGGCCGGGCGGCATCCTCATCCTGTGGGATCACGTTGTAGTCGCCCGCCATCAGTGCCGGTTCCTCTGACGCCAAGAGATCCTGCGCGCGGGCGTAAAGCCGCTCCATCCAGGCAAGCTTATAGTCGTATTTCGGCCCTGGCGTCGGATTCCCGTTGGGCAGGTACAACCCGCAGACCCGAACCGCACGCTTGCCCACCACCGTCGCCTCGATCCAGCGGGCCTGGTCGTCGCCGTCATCGCCAGGCAATCCGCGCACCACGTCTTCGACCGGGAACTTCGACAAAAGCGCGACCCCGTTGAACGATTTTTGCCCGTGGGTTTCAACGTTATAGCCGCGATCCTCGAACATCTCGCGCGGGAAAGCCTCATCCACCGACTTGATCTCTTGTAGAAGCGCGACATCGGGCTGCGCCTCGTCCAGCCAGTCCGGCAGGGCTTGCGCGCGGGCCTTTATTCCGTTGATGTTGAAGGTGGCGATTTTCATGTGGCGGCTCCCCGGATCGGACACGTTCTGGCGCAAGCGGGGGGCGGGCACAAGCCTGGGCAACCCGATGTCTGGTGGCCACCGGACCGATCGGGTGGCGGGTGGCCTTGGGGGACAGCGTGTTGTTCATCTGGGCATGGAGCGGATGGCGATCGGCCCAGAATCGCCATGTTTTCATGGTTTGCAGGCGGTCAGGAGGATCGCCTTGCGCTACAAGTTCAAAGCCCGGCTCTTTAACGTTCCTTACCCGATGGTGCTGACGCTTTTGTTGGGCGTGCTGTTTCTTGGCATGTCGGCATGGGTTCTGATTGTCCGGATGCCGGTACAAGAGGCGTTGGACGCGCGCGGGGTTACGACGGTCGCCGTGGTGGAAGCCACGCGGAATTATCGCAACCACCGCCCCACCACCAGCGGTCGGACCGAGCTTGTGACGTATCGCTTCGAGACGGCAGACGGGCAGGTGCTGACGCCGACCTTGCGCAAGTCCTACGACTACCGCCGGCCCGTCAAGGTGGGGCGCGAGATCGAAGTGACCTATCTGCCCGATCGCCCCGAGGCGCATTTCACCTCGCTGCGTCCGGTGTATACGCGCAAAGAGGTGGCCTATCTGTTGCTGCCAATGGCGTTGGTGGCTTTTGGGCTGGGTCTCTACTACGCCCGGCAGTTGCCGCGGGATTGGGAAGGGCCGAAACTGTGGCCGCCGATTAGGCTTGGCTAACTACCGAAATTCACCACATCCGTGTTGGCCCCGCACAACAAAACGCCGAGGCGTTCGCCTTCTGCGGGCTGGTACGCACCGGTGATCAGCGCTGCAAGTGCTGTGGCGCCGCCGGGTTCTACAACGAGGCGCAGTTTGTCCCACAAAACGTGGCGCGCGGCGTCGATGGCGTCGTCGGTGACAAGGACGGCGGCGTCGACATGGTCGACCGCGATGGGGTACATCAGGTCGCCCACCTGGCCGGGTCCGAGGCTGTCGGCGGCGATGCCCCCTGCGGGGGATTGGGTTGGCGCGCCGGCTTTGAGCGCGTTGTGGAGCGTTGGGGCGGCGTGTGGTTCGACGGCAATGATCTTGGCACGATTTTCGACATAGGCGGCCATGCCCCCGATAAGGCCACCGCCGCCAACGGCGATCAGAAGCGTATCAAGGAGGGCCTGGTCAAGGAACTCCAGCGCCACCGTGCCTTGACCGGCCAGCGTTTTGGGTTGGTCGAAGGCGTGGACGAGAAGGGCGCCGGTTTCCCGTTGAAACGTATCGGTTGCAGCCATCAGCGCGTCAAAGCCACCCTCGATAGGATGCACCTTTGCGCCGTAGCTGCGGATGCGGTCCGCCTTGGCGGGGGGTGTGAAGTCAAACACGAAGATGTTCGCGGGAACGCCAGCAGCTTGCGCAGCGAAGGCCAGCGCGGCACCGTGATTGCCGCCCGAGGCGCCGACGACACCGGCGGGCGGGACATCCCTTGTTTTCAGGCTCAGCGTCGCGCCGCGGGCCTTGAAGCTGCCTGTGTGTTGAAGCTGTTCCAGCTTCAGCGCGATATCGGGCAGCGCGGGGTCAAGGCCCAGATCGGCAGCGGCCACGGTGATGACAGGCGTGCGGCGGATATGGGGGGCGATGATCGGATAGGCGCCTTCGACGTCGGCACGGGTAATGGCGTGTGGCATAGGGCTCCCCTGAAGTCGGGGATGTGTGGCACTGCCGTGCTGGGCTGTCTAGGTCACATCGAAAAGGACGTACCGCATCCGCAGCTTGAGGTGGCGTTGGGGTTCTCTATCACGAACCGCGCGCCGATCAGCTCTTCGGAGAAGTCGATGACGGCGTTGGACAAAAACGGCAGAGAGATGCTGTCGACCACTACTTTTTGCCCCTCACCTTCGAGGATCAGGTCGTCGTCTGCCGGCTCGTCGAGCTTGAGCTCATACTGAAAGCCCGAACAACCGCCGCCCTCGACAGCCACGCGGAGGGCTTTGGGGGTGTCGGTGCCGTCATTGATCTCGGCCAGACGCTCGAAAGCGCGGGGCGTGACGGTGGGGGGTAGGGCAATATCCATAAGCGAAAGATAGGGCGTGGTTGGGTTGGGTGCAAGAATTGGTGAGCGTTCTCTTCACCCTGACGCTCTCGCCCCAAGGAAAGGCCTAGGGTGACGGGGCAGCCACCCCAACCAAAGCCCGCTCCAAATCCCCATAGCCCGTAAATCTCCGCTCAAACGCCAGCCCTAGCCGGTCCGCACATTCCCGCGCCTTCGCCGTCAGCGCCGGATCCTCGGTCTGTGCTTGGTACACCAGCTTCTCGTAGTTCCCGAAATACATGTCCCTGAGCTCTGGATGCCGGTCGAGCCCCAGCGGCCTGGTTACGAAGGCATCGAACTGCCGCACCAGGAAATCGGTCAGGTAGAAGGCGGTGAACTCACTCTCCGCACGTTCCAGAAACAGATCGTTTCCTTCAAAAAACGCATAGCAATGCGGGCCTTCGATCATGCCCACGCCCAAGTCCTTGCACGTTTCCTGCAATCGCCCACCGGTGCCGCAATCGGCATAGACGACGAAGATCTCGTCGTAGGCGGCGCGGTGTTTGGCGACCGCAGCCGCCACCGCGTCTGGGATGGCGTCTGGGGTGTTGTGCAAGATCGCGGGCAGGCAGGCGAGGTCCAGGTGGTTCCACCCGTTCAGCGCCTTCAGCGCTAGGATCTCGTGCGCCAGCGCCCCGCAGGCGAGCAGAAGAACACGGCCCGATTGCGTGGGCGCGAGGCCCTCGGCGGTCAGTGCGCTGTCGTCGGGGGCTAGCGGGGCCATAGGCGCAGTGCGGCGGCGGTGGCGAGCAGAGCAATGCTGGCCAGCGCCGCACCGGTACCAAGCGCGGGGGTGGCCAATGCGGCGATGGCAATGGTCAGAGTTGCGGCCATCAGGACGATCGCAAGAAGGGTGATGAGCTTGGGTAGGGGCATGGGTGACTCCTGTACTTCATAGTATATGCGTGTGGAGAGGGCGTTTTGGAAGACTTGCTGTTGCGCGCATCGCGAACCGGGTGGGCGACTGCCCGTCCGATGGCGCTGCGACCACTCAACAAAGCACTTAATGGCAGCAAAGCACATCTTCGGGGACGCCCGTGCGCGCAGGTGTGCAAAACGCCAGCCCGCCAGAACGGGCAAGCGCTTGCTCGGCGCCTTCGGCTTGTTCCGGGCGGAATAGCGTGTTGCGCAAGGGCGCAATAATGCAATGTCAAAGCCATTGCCCTCCCCCCACCGCGCCCCTAGTCTCCGGCCAAACACGCCAACCCGGACGAACCCCAATGACCTACTGTGTGGGCCTTCTCTTGCGCGAAGGTATCGTGCTTCTCAGCGATACCCGCACCAATGCCGGGCTCGACAATATTGCGATTTACCGCAAAAGCTTTGTCTTCCAGCAACCAGGCGAACGGGTGATTGCGATCATGACTGCGGGCAGTCTGAGTGTCACCCAAACCACCATCGCGCGGCTGGAAGAGGCGATGACCGACATGGAGCCTGACCCCGCGACCTCGATCCTCCATGCGCCCACGATGCTGCAGGTGGCGCAGATTGTCGGCCGCACCCTGTCAGATGTCTCGGCGGATGTGTCCGAGCGGATGGATCAGGAAGCGCCCAATGTCAGCGCCTCGATGATCGTGGCAGGCCAGCGCAAAGGCGGGGGGATGCGGATGTTTCTGATCTATCCCCAGGGCAACTTCATCGAGGCCACGGCCGATACGCCCTACCTGCAAATCGGAGAGCATAAATACGGCAAGCCGATCCTTGACCGGGTCGTGGTGCCGGAAACGCCCTTGGCCGATGCGACCAAGGCGGTCCTCTTGTCGATGGATTCCACCCTGCGCTCGAACCTGTCGGTAGGGATGCCGCTCGATCTGACGGTGATCCCAAAAGATGCCTGTGCTGTGGCGGTTGAACGGCGGATTGAGCCCGATGATCAAAATTTTCAGGACATGAGCCGTGCGTGGAGCCAGGCGCTGCGCGATGCGTTCACCGGCATTCAGGTGTGACGGGTGGGCCTGTCGCTTGAGGTGATCCCCGGGATCGGGCCGGTCTACGGGCCGAACCAGGGGGCTGATCTGATCGGCGTAGTGATCGTCCATGGCTCTGAAGGGCCGATGGCGGGCTGGGCGCACCGGTTCGCGGCGATTCTGGCAGGGCATGGCATGCTCGGCTTGCCGATTGGCTACGGTCAGGGCGATGTCTGGGGCGCGGGGCCAATCCGAGACGTGGATCTGGGCATGATCCCGCGCGCGGTAAGCGCGCTGGCAGATCACCCGCGCTGCCGGGGTGCCGGGGTCTTCGGCTGGTCGCGGGGCGGCGAGATGGTGCTGCTTGCTGCCAGCTTGTTCGGCGCCGAGGCAATCCCTTGCGTGGCCGCCCATGCGCCCTCCGACGTTGTTGTGAATGCCTTTGATCCTGCGGCGATGCGCGCGGGCGAAGACCGGCATAAATTGGGCCCGGGTGGTCCCCGCGCCTGGGTGCTGGCGGGCGAAGAGGACGCGCTGACGCCCGGCACGCCCATCGAGATCGAGCGCTATGACGGGCCAATCTTCCTGTCCGTCGGTACGGCAGATGAGGTCTGGGACCATGCGATGACGTTGCGCCTGGCAGATCGTCTGGCCGTCGCAGGCCGGCCAGCGGATCTGCTGGTGGCCGATGGGCAGGGGCATGGGCTGGATTTCGACCGCGAGCCCGAGCTTTGGTCTCGCCTGATCGCATTTTTCGAAAGAGCCTTGCCATGACAGGCCGTGTGACGGGGATCGGCGGTGTATTCTTCCGGGCGCAGGACCCAAAGGCGATGACCGATTGGTACACCACCCATCTGGGTATCACCGTCGAAGACTTCTGGCCGCAAGAGCCGGGCAATGCGGTGTTTTCGCCATTTAAGGCCAGGACGACTTATTGGTCGACAGACAAGCAGTGGATGTTGAATCTGCGGGTCAGGGGTTTGCAGGCGTTGGAAGCACAGCTTGAGGCGGCGGGGGTTCCGGTGGAGCGCCGGGAGGAGTGGGACAGCGCTGAACTGGGCCAATTTGCACGGATCCGCGACCCCGAGGGCAACGAGATCGAGCTGTGGGAACCAGCGGAAGAAGGGGACGCACATGCGGGTTGAACTGGATCACATCGTAGTCTCTGGCGAGACGCTGGATGAGGCCGTGGGATTTGTCGAAGATGCGCTGGGGGTAGAGATGACGCCGGGTGGCCACCATGCGGAAATGGCAACCCACAACAAGGTGCTGTCGCTGGGACCGGGGCTATATCTGGAAGCGATCTCAACCGATCCCGCTGCGACCGCGCCCAACCACGCGCGCTGGTTCGCGCTGGATGGATTCAGGGGCAAGGCCCGGACCACGAACTGGGCACTTCGGACCGATGATCTGGACAACGCCTGTCACGAAGCGCCTGAGGGCATCGGCGATGCAATGTCGTTCAAGCGCAATGGCTTTACGTGGAACATGGCGGTGCCAGAGGATGGGGTATTGCCTTTTGACGGGGCGTGCCCGGCGCTGATGCAATGGACGTCAGACGCGCATCCGGCGAAATCGCTGCCCGACCGCGGCTGCCGGTTGGAGCGGCTGGAAATCCAGCACCCGCGCGCGATGGCGATGATGTCGGCCTTTCCCGCGTTGTTGAAACTGCCCAAGGTGCGCATCGGCCCCGGACCCCGTCCCAGCGTGCGCGCCGATATCATCACGCCCCACGGGCTGCGGCACCTGCGATGATCATCCGACCGGCGGAAGCGGGCGATTTGACGGCAATCTGCGCGCTGTGGAACCACATCATCCGCACCAGCCTCGCAACCTTCAACGCAACCGAAAAGACCCCGGTGGACATCGCGGCCACTTTGGCCGAGCGGCAGACCGCGGGCCATGGCTTTCTGGTTGCCGAAACCGAAGGCGAGTTTGCAGGGTTCGGCCACTATTTCCAGTTTCGCGGCGGTATTGGCTATCGCCACACGCTGGAGCACACGATTTATGTCACTGACGCCGCGCAACGGCAGGGCATCGGACGGGCATTGCTGACCGCCTTGGAAGCGCACGCGCGGGACGCGGGGCACCACTCGCTTTTCGCAGGCGTCTCTAGCGGCAATCCGGCGGGTCGCGCGTTTCATGCCGCCATGGGATATGCCGATGTGGTCACGCTGAAAGAGGTGGGGTTCAAGTGGGACCAGTGGCTTGACCTGCATCTAATGCAGAAATTCCTGTAACCCCCCGGGCCGGGGCGTTAATCATTGCCTCATGTCGATTTGGACCCGCATAGCAGACGCGCTGTCGGCGCTCACCTCCGGCGAGGGGCTTGGCGCGGTGTTCGACAAGCTGCGTACCCCGCCTGAACGCACGGTGGCCTTTGCGATCGCGGTGATCGCGCTGGGGGCCAAGATGGCCAAGGCCGATGGGTTGGTAACCCGCGATGAGGTGACGGCGTTTCGCGAGGTCTTCACCATCCCCAAGGGTGAAGAAACCAATGCCGCGCGGGTCTTCAACATGGCGCGTCAGGACGTGGCGGGGTTCGAGGATTACGCCGCCCGCATCCGCGCGATGTTCGGGGAAGAGCATCAGGCGCTGACCGATCTTCTGGAGGGGCTGTTTCATATCGCCATGGCCGACGGGCACTATCACCCCTCGGAAGATGATTTCCTTTCCCGCGTGTCCGCGATTTTTGAGGTGCCTGAGCGTGAGTTTAAATCCCTGCGCGCCCGCTTTGTGCCCGATGCCGAACCCGATCCCTACGAGGTGTTGGGCCTCACCCCGACCGCCAGCTACGACGAGGCCCGCGCGGCCTGGCGACAAGCCGTTCGCGACAGCCACCCCGATCGGATGATCGCCCGCGGCGTGCCTGAAGAAGCGGTGAAACTGGCCGAAAAGCGTATGATCGCCATCAATCGCGCCTGGGAAGAGATTTCCGAGGGTCGGGCCGCGTGAGGATTGCCACGTATAACGTGGAATGGTTCAGCAATCTGTTTGACGACGATGCCACGCTGTTGGCCGATGACGGCTGGTCGGGGCGGTACAACGTGACCCGCGCCGATCAGGCGGCCGCTTTGGGCATTGTCTTCACCGCGATGGATTCCGATGCGGTGATGGTAATCGAGGCGCCCGATAGCCACCGCAAACGCGATGGCGTGGCGGCGTTGGAGCGGTTTGCCGCGACCTATGGATTGCGCACGCGGAAGGCGGTGATGGGCTTTGTCAACGACACCCAACAAGAGATCGCGCTCCTCTATGACCCCGATGTCCTGACCCCGGCGCATGATCCGCTGGGGCCGGAAACCGGCAAAAAGGGCTCGGGCGACGCGCCGCGGTTTGACGGGGTGTTTCGCATTGATCTCGATGTCGACAATACGCTGGACACGGTGCGCTGGTCGAAGCCGCCCCTGGAGCTGGTGGTAGAGACCGCGGGCGGCGCGCGGTTTCGGATGATCGGGGTGCACGCCAAGTCAAAGGCCCCCCATGGCGCGCGGGGCCGCGAGGCTATCATGCGTGCCGCCATCGCCAACCGGCGCAAGCAATTGGCGCAGTGCATCTGGTTGCGCCAGCGCGTAACCCAACATCTGGAAGCGGGCGATCCGCTGATCGTGCTGGGCGATTTCAACGATGGGCCAGGTCTGGACGAATATGAACGGCTGTTCGGGCGTTCGGGCGTTGAGATTGTGATTGGTGAGGAAGGGGAGGTGCAGCTTTTCGATCCCCACGCCCGCCAGGCCACCAGCCGCCGGGTGGCGGCCCGGCCCACCACGGCGCGGTTCTGGATTTCCCATGAAGAACGGTGGCTGCAGGCGCTTCTGGACTACATCATGGTTTCGCCTGACCTGGCGGAAAAGGCAGGGAAATGGCGGATCTGGCATCCGTTCGATGATCCCGGCTGCTACCGCGTGCGGGAATTGCGCGAGGCGCTGTTGACCGCGTCGGACCATTTTCCCGTCACGCTGGATCTTGCGCTTTGACCGTTCAAATCTCTTCGAAGAGATTTGCCAAAAGCCTTCGAAGGCTTTTGTCTCGACGGTATACAAGCCATGTTAGATAAGTGACGCCTTGGGAGGGTCGACCATGAAAACACTCTGTGCCGCCGCACTCACCTGCGCCCTTGCTGCGCCTGCCGCTGCCAATGAAGATACCAGTGATATGGAAGAGGGGCTGGGCCTTCTTGGCGAGGGGATGCAACTGCTGCTACGCGGTCTGGCCGATGAGCTGGAGCCTGCGCTGCGCGATTTCTCTGACCAGATGGAGGGATTGAACCGGTACCACCCGCCTGAGGTTCTGCCCAATGGCGATATCATCATCCGGCGTAAAACGCCGGGTGAGGTGGTGCCACCCGAAGGCGATGAGATCGAGATCTAGGCGCCACGTGCAGACTGAATTCACCGTCGAAACGCGCGGACCGGGCCTCTATGAAATCACCCGCGACGTGGATGCTTGGGCAAAGGGCATCGGCCTGCTGACTTTGTTCGTGCGCCATACGTCGTGCTCGCTTCTGATCCAGGAAAACGCCGATCCGGACGTCCAACGCGATCTGCAGGCCTTCTTTCAGCGGCTGGTGCCACCGTCGGATGATCCCTCGATGGCGTATCTGGATCACACCGCTGAAGGCCCGGATGACATGCCCGCGCATATCAAGGCGGCGATGATGCCGGTAAGCTTGACTATTCCCGTGACCGACGGGCGTCTGGCGCTGGGCACGTGGCAGGGGATTTATCTGTTTGAACACCGCACGCGCCCGCATCGGCGGCGCGTGGCAGCGCATTTGGCATGAAGGGTTAGGGCTTTGGCAACGAAGACGATTTTCATCACCGGGGCCAGCACCGGGATCGGCGCGGCCACGGCGAAGGCAGCGGTGGGCGCGGGTTGGAACGTGGCGCTTATGGCGCGGAGTGCGGAGAAGCTGGAGGCTTTGGCGGCGGAGATTGGCGAGGTTGCCCTGGCGTTGCCGGGGGACGTGACCGATCTGGCGCAGCAGGAGGCGGCGGTGGCCAAGACGGTGGAGACCTTTGGCGGACTGGACGCGGCCTTTGCCAATGCGGGCAAAGGGATCGACACACCCGGCACGGTGGCGGGCGACCCTGAAGAATGGCGACAGCTCATTGACCTCAACATCATGGGGCTTCTCTACACCGCGCGGGTCTGCTTGCCGGAACTGGAGAAGACCAAAGGCACGCTGGTCCTGACCGGTTCGGCTGCGGGGCGGCGGCATATTCCCGGCTCGATCTATGGCGCAACAAAGTGGTTTGTGCACGGCTATGGGGGCAACATGGCCGATGAGATGGCCCGCTGGGGCGGGCGCTGTGCTGTAATCGCGCCGGGGATGGTTGACACGCCGTTCTTCGATGATCCCAAACCCGACAAGTTGAAACCCGAAGACGTGGCCGATGCGGTGCTACATGCGATCAACGCGCCGCCCCATGTAGTGATCCGAGAAATTCACATGCGGCCGGCAAATTGACCTAGGGAAACGGGCGCGAATTCTCCCAATATCATGCGCTTAGTTGCGGGTTTTGCGGTGAAGTGTTGCATTGCCACACGCAATATCTAGAGGCGTCGTTCCCCCCTACCCAATCCTTAGAGGTACACCTATAGTGCCAGTGGAAACCGGGGGCAGCGCCCCCAAAGGCGGAATTTTGGGGGACCACCATGCGCTGCCCGTTTTGCGGAAACATCGACACCCAGGTGAAGGACTCGCGCCCCGCTGAAGACCACGTGGCCATTCGGCGGCGGCGGTTCTGCCCGGCCTGCGGCGGTCGCTTCACAACATATGAGCGTGTGCAATTGCGCGATCTTGTGGTCGTGAAGACCAACGGCAAGCGGGAAGATTTCGATCGTGACAAACTGGAACGCTCGATCCGGATCGCGATGCAGAAGCGCCCGATCGAACCCGAACGCATCGATCAGATGATCAGCGGCATTGTCCGGCGGCTGGAATCGATGGGCGAGACCGATATCCCATCCAAGACCATCGGTGAGATCGTGATGGAAAGCCTCGCCCGGATCGATACCGTCGCCTATGTGCGGTTCGCGAGCGTCTACAAGAACTTCCAGGCCGCCGACGATTTCGAGGAATTCGTGAGCGAGCTGCGCCCGCCCACGCCCGACGGCGAGTGACCTTAGAGACCGACGCAAGGTACATGGCACTTGCGCTGCGCTTGGGCGCGCAGCGGTTGGGACAGGTCTGGCCGAACCCCGCCGTCGGTTGCGTCATTGTCAAAGACGGGCGGATCGTTGGGCGCGGTGCCACCACACCGGGCGGGCGTCCGCATGCCGAACCCCAGGCTTTGGCGCAGGCCGGCGATGCCGCGCGGGGGGCGACGGTGTACGTCTCTTTGGAACCTTGTGCCCACCACGGGCGGACGCCGCCCTGTTGCGACGCGCTGATCACCGCCGGTGTTGCGCGGGTCGTCAGCGCGATGGAAGACCCTGATCCGCGGACTGCGGGGCAGGGGCACGCGGCGCTTGAAGCCGCTGGTATCGTGGTGGAGACTGGTGTGCTGTGCGACCCGGCGGCACGTGTACACGAGGGCTTTGTGACCCGCGTGACCGAAGGCCGGCCCATGGTAACGCTCAAGCTCGCCTCCAGCTTTGATGGCCGGATCGCCACGGCGACAGGTGCCTCCAAATGGATTACGGGGCCGGAGGCCCGCCGCTGCGTGCATGCCGCGCGGGCTGCCCATGACCTGGTGCTGGTGGGCGGCGGCACGGCGCGGGCCGATGACCCCGATTTACGCGTGCGCGATCTGGGCGTGGCGCGCCAACCGGTGCGCGCGGTGGCCTCGCGCCATTTGAACCTGCCAGTGGACGGGCGGCTGGTCACCTCGGTGGCCGAAGGTCCGGTCTGGGTGGTCCATGATCCCGCGCGGATGGCCGGCGATGACCCGGCCGCCGCGGCGTTGACGGCGCAAGGGGTGGAATTGATTGAGGCAACCTCAGACCCCGGCGGCCAGTTGAACGCGGGCAGTATGCTGCGCGCGCTGGGCGCCCGCGGGATAACGCGGGTGTTTTGCGAAGGCGGTGGCGCGCTGGCCGCTTCGCTGTTGCAAGCGGATCTGGTGGACCGGGTGATGGGGTTTACCGCTGGGCTGATGCTGGGGGCCGAGGGACGGCCCTCGCTTGGCGCGCTGGGTGTGAGCCAGTTGGATGAGGCGCCGCGGTTTGTGCTGGTCGAGACGGGGCGCGTGGGTGCGGATGTGGTGCATGTCTGGGAGCGTGGCCCGTTACCCTAACCCTCTCCCCTCAGGGAAGAGGGTTAGGGTGAGGGCCCCCTCTCACCGCGGCATCACCGTCGCCCACATCCCCTGCAATTTCGACACCACCCTGTTACCGAACCCCGGCACCGGAATCTCCCCGCGTACCAACCGGTCGGCCACGACCTCTGCGGGGCAGGGCAACCCGGTCACAGGATCAGCGTAGCGCGGGTAGCCGATCAGCACGGCGTGGGCCAGCGCCGTCAGATCGAGGCGCGCGGTGCGGCGATCAGGGATTTCACCCAAATCCTGCGTCAGTCCCCAGCCCGCATAGAACGGCGCGCCGGTGCAGGTCACAGCGACCCCGCGCAATAGCGCCTCAAACCCCAAAAGCGACGTGATGGTCCAAACCTCGTCAACCTCTTCAATTAGGGTATGCGCCTGGGTGTTGGGGGCCACAGCGTCCGCATGCTCCAGCACTTGCGCTAGGGGTACAGACCCACTGCGCAGTCCCGCCTCCACGTCTGGGTGCGGCTTGTAGATGATCACCGCATTGGGGTTCTGCGCGCGCACAAACGACAACAGCCCCACATTGGTGATTATCCGCCCCGCGCCTCGGATGATCGAGGCATCGTCTTCGACTTGCCCCGGCACCAGAATGCGCCGGCCCTGGGGCAGCATCGGCAAGCCATCATGGCCCACATTGTATTTGGTCAACCCATCGCGTCGGATCCGGGCGATCAGGCGGTCGGCACGGTCGCGTTCGGCAATGGGCAGGTCAGGCGAAGCGGCGATCAGGCGCTCGAGACGGCTTTCCTGCTTTGGGTCATAGTAGATGCCCAGATCATCCGTCACCAGCGACAAGGGCGGGGTCAGCGCCGCGCCCAGCCCGCGCGAGCGTAGAAAGCCGTCTTCCACCCGCACCACGCCTGTCTCGATGTTGCCAATGGATGACCAGACCATGCGCCGACGTGGCGGGGCAGGGGCATCGCCAAAACGCACACCGCCATGGGCGCCAAAGAACCGCTTGATCGGCCCGCGTTTCCAAAGTGACATGTTGCCCGCGACCCAACCATGTCTGTCCTCGCGCCAGGCTCGCGCCATGGCCGCCTGGGTCGAGATCACGGTGTCGAGTGTGCAGAGCCGATCGCGGTAGGGATCGTACCACGTTGGATAAAGGATCATCGCACCGGCAAACAGTTGTGCTCTGCTCAAAACGCGCGTGCGGCGCTGGATCGGGCGGCGGTCCTGCGTCAGGCCCCAGCCAGAATAGAATGGCTGGCCGAAGACGCGCGGGGTGTGGCCTGCCATGATGGCCTCAAACCCCAGGCCCGATGAGACGGTGTAAACCGCGTGTGCGCGCTCAAACAGGGCCCAAGGGCTGACGGGGGTAGACAGGACCTGGATACCATCACTCAGGGCTGTGTCATCGAAATGGCCGGGGCGTTGGCCTGCCGTGGTCTCTGGGTGGGTCTTGATCAGGATCGGGTGGCCGGGGTTTTCGGCGCGCGCAGCCATCAACATGGTGCGGAAGGTGGCGGTGTCGGCCCCGCTTGCGGTGACCGCGGCATCGCCCTTGGTCTGGTCGATTACCACGACATAGCTTTCGGTCGGCAAATCAAGATCCGGGTCCGTCGCGGCAAACTTCGATAAGTGCCAATGGGCCATCCGCGCCATCGCCGCGCGGGCACGCCTCAGAAGGGTCGGGTCTTCCAGCGGGTGCGTGGCCAGCAGCGTTTCCAGATCCGACGGTCGCGAGGCGTCGAAATGCACGCCTGTTTTGTCGATCAACAGGCCAAGCGGCGGCTCACCCGCCCGGCCGGGATGGAGCGAACGCAGGAATGCGTCTTCGACCCGCACTACCGGAGCATCGGTGCGCGCGGCGACAGCTTCGCCCCGCGGTGCAGTGGGGCTTTGACCCCAGACGCCGATCCAGTCGCCCTCATCGGGCAGACCCACGCGCACACGCCATCCCGCAAGCCCCAGGATGCGCTTAATCCGTGGCTGGGTGAGAAAACCGCCATTGTAAACGCAAAGCCGCCGGGGCGTTTCCGTCCCGGCGGCTTGGTCGCTGAAGCGCGCGCTCACGGGAGGCGCGCTATTCGTTGATAAGCTGGTCGATCGAGTTGGCCGAATTCAGCGGGCCCACGACGGCTGACAGGACCTTGGTGAACTGCGTGTACGGCGCCTCGGTGACGTAAACCGTATCCCCGTCGCGAATATCAAACGATCGCGCGACGAAAAGCCCGTTGGGTTCGGTCAGATCCAAAACATAAGCCACTTGCTGGGGGGCGGCAATGTCGGGCCGGCCCAGGATTGTTGCGGCCACTTCAGGTGTCTCGTCGCGCAGCACGAACACGCCTGTGGGATCGGCGAGGTTGGAATTCAAGCCACCGACGGTCGCGATAGCTTCAATCGCGGTGATGGTCTGCGTCTCAAACGGCACGCGGCTTTGCGCGCCTGTAGCGCCAAGGGCCGTGAACGACCGCGAGTCTTCTTCCACCAAGATCCGGTCGCCACCGCGCAAAGCGATATCAAGGCGCGGATCCTCATACAGATCGCTCAACCAGATGGTGCCGGTGTGACCGCCTCGGATAACGGTGATCTGCGCGATTTCAGGCGGGATCGTCACGCCGCCTGCCTGCGCCAGCATTGCCGTCAGCGTTCGGGTGGGGCGTTCGATGGGATACACACCCTGGCCGCCGATGCCGCCGATCAGCGACACGGTCGAGCCGTCGCCCGCCATCCGTTGCACCACGACCTGCGGGTCGGGTGTTTGAGCGCTGAGCTTTTCGGTAATAATCCGGCGGATCGCCTCAGGCGTGTTGCCGGACGCGCGGATGCGACCTGCGTAAGGCACGAAAATGAAGCCGTCGCCATCGACCTGTACTTGCTCAAGCGAGCTGGCATTGGCACCCTCTTGCGCCAAAAGGCCGTCGTCCACGTTCTCCCAGATTGTCAGCGCCAATTCGTCGCCCGGGCGGATCGTATCCGACCCGACGACGCCAGCGCCAAGGAACCCGTCGCCAAAGCCAAGGGCGGGCAGGGTCGACGTGGCGCGGGCCACGCGGTCGTCCACCTCCACGATGAAGGCATTCCCGACACGTTGTTCGGAACCCGCAAAAATTTCCGACTTGGTCGGACCGGATCGGGGCAGGCCACAGCCTGCGAGCACTGACACGACGGCAAGTGCTGCAACGGGTTTTGCCCGCCACGATTTAAGGGTCATCACTGCTCGGTCTCCTAGACCTGTATGTTGCCTGCACGTTCTTATTTTGTCTGGCAAGCTAGCCGAGCAATACGTGCATTTCCAGACCGCACTTCAGCGGTTTGCGGTAATCAGCTTAAGGTGTTGCGCCTGCGCCGCGCCTGCTTCTTCGCTATCTGCATAGCGTCCCTGAGCCGCAAGCAGCATATCGGGGAGTTGGCGATAGAGCTGTCGGCGCCCCCGGCCCGAGTAGTAACCGCCTGAGATCTGAGAGGTCTCCAGCAGGAACTGCCGGAACGCGGCATAGGCAGCGCGGTCCGGCGGCGGCGGGTCCGCAAAGAAGCGATCGAGCGGCAAGTCCGAGGTTAATTCGGGCTTGGCATAGACCGCCGCCCCGAAGGCGCGCGTGGGCAACCCCCGCCAGAGCGCCTGTTGCGCGGCAGTGGAATTGACGGTCACAACACTGCGCGCGGCGCCTAAGAGATAGGCAAGCTTTCCACCGCGCACGTAGTGCACCCGTCCAGCGATGCCATGCGCGTGCGCAAAGGCCGCAATCAGGCTGCGCTGGGGCACCCGCCCATCTTCAAGCGGATGCGCTTTCATCACCAGGTGGTGGTGGTCGGGCGCGCCTTCCGCGAACCCCGCGATCACATGGCGCAGGAATTCCGCCGTTGAGGTAAAGGCCCCGTGGTGGCGCAAGCTGGCATCGTGGTCGAGCTGTAACAGGCACAGATGATAGGGAAATCCCCCACTTTTGATCCGGGTGGTGGCGATCGTGCGCGCGGCCCAATGTAGCGGCATGAAGGCCAGGCGGTGCAGGTATAGCGCAAACTCGCGCTGGACGGAGATCGCGCGATGGGGTGGCAGGCCCCAGGCGCCGCCACCGGCGAGGACGCAGGCGTGGTAGAGCGCGCCATACTCCACATGCTGACGCATCTCACCCCAGCGATCTGGCGCTTCTACCGGGTCGGCGCGGGTTGTGGCCAGCGCGGCCCGGATCTGGTCAATGGTCATATGCATCACCGGCGAATGGCCGTTCGCCCCGTCCCGCTCATATGTGATCCACCAGGGCCTGAGATAACCTTCCTCGAACACATGCACCGTCACGCCCGCAGCCTTGGCTCGCGCAGTGGCCAGCGCATGAACGGGCCGCGTATCGCCATAGATCACCAGATCGGTAACTCTATGCTTGGCGATCAGCGTATCCAGTCGGGCGGGCCACGTCTCCAGCCCCGAGGTGTGGCGAAAAAAGCTGCGCCGTTCGGGCCAGAACACCCGGTCGCCCAGGTTGAAGCCCACGCGCAGGCACCGCGCACCAGTCCTGCGCAACCGCCCTGCAAGTCGCCAAAAAAACGGCCCGTGCGGCCCCTGAAGGAACAGAAATGTCCGGCCCTGGCCGAGTGCTTTGCCCATATCCCACCTGTCCGACCCATTTCCGTGGGATCGGTTGCGCAGCAGTGTCGCGAAATAGAGGTGCAGAGTCACGGGGTTTTGTCGCCCTTGCCCTTTGGCAGAGCCACCTCTACCTGTGATCGGACTAATTTGAGGTTACCGAGATGTTTACCGGGATCATCACCGATATCGGCCGCGTGCTACAGATCGAACAGGCCGGCGATCTGCATGCGAAAATCGCGACCGGCTATGACATCGACGGCATTGATATCGGCGCGTCGATTGCTTGTGACGGGGTGTGTCTGACAGTGACGGGACTGGGCGCTTCGCCCGAGCCGTGGTTTTCGGTCGATATCTCGGCAGAGACAGTGTCGAAGACCAATATCGGGCGCAATGGCTGGTCGGTGGACAAGCCGGTGAACTTGGAACGCGCGCTGAAGGTTGGTGATGAGCTGGGCGGGCATATCGTGTCGGGCCATGTCGATGGCGTCGCAGAGGTCACGATGGTCGCCGATGAGGGTGGGAGTACGCGGGTGCAGTTTCGTGCGCCCGCCGACTTGGCGCGGTTCATTGCGCCCAAAGGATCGGTCGCATTGAACGGCACGTCGTTGACGGTGAACGAAGTGGAGGGGGATGTGTTCGGCGTGAACTTTATTCCGCACACGAAAACGGCTACCACGTGGGGAGTTGTTGCCGCGGGCGATGTGGTCAATCTTGAGATCGACACGCTCGCCCGCTACGTCGCGCGGCTGGCCGAGGCGGGTTAGCCAGAGATGTAGACCGCGTCTTTTGGGCGATAGAAGACTTTCTGATTGTGCAACCGGC
>JBCBPV010000055.1:0-24031 GCA_039820585.1 Pseudomonadota bacterium | reverse complement strand
TTGACCACGACCTTCTCGATGACCTTTTCAGCCAGCACAGCCGCCTTTTCATGGGCCGAGCCGCTTTCGAGCACCTCTTGGGCGTCCTCGTCATCCTCGACAAGCGCCGACGCCAGAGGCTGCGAGAGCTTCGAGCCGTCGCGGTACAGCGCATTGGCCTTGACCCCCAATGACCAGCTCAGTTCATAGGCGCGCTGGCAATCCTCGATCGTCGCGTCGTTGGGCATATTGATCGTCTTCGAGATCGCGCCCGAGATGAAGCTTTGCGCCGCTGCCATCGCTGTGATGTGGCTTTGGACCGACAGGAACCGCTTGCCTTTCTTGCCGCAGGGATTGGCGCAATCGAAGATGTGGTAGTGGTCTTCCTTCAGATGCGGAGCCCCTTCCAGCGTCATCGTTCCGCAAACATGGTCGTTGGCCGCGTCGACATCCGCCTTTGCAAAGCCGAGATGCTTCAAAAGATCAAAGGTCGGATCGTTCAGCTTTTCCGCCGGGATACCGAGGGTTTGGGTGCAGAACTCTTCCCCCAGCGTCCACTGGTTGAAGACGAACCGGATGTCGAAGGCCGATGGCAGCGCGGCCTCGATCTTGTCGATCTCGGCCTTGCCGAAGCCGTGGCCCACCAGCGAGGTGTGGTTGATGCCGGGCGCGTTGCCGAGCGTTCCGTGTCCGACGGCGTAAGAGACGACTTCCTCAATATGGGCGGGAGAATACCCGAGGATCTCCAACGCCGCCGGCACCGACTGGTTGATGATCTTGAAGTAGCCTCCGCCGGCCAGCTTCTTGAACTTCACCAGTGCGAAATCGGGCTCGATACCGGTGGTATCGCAGTCCATCACAAGGCCGATCGTGCCGGTGGGCGCGATCACAGTGGCCTGTGCGTTGCGGTATCCGTGGGCTTCGCCCAGTTTCAGCGCCTCGTCCCAGGCGGATTTGGCCAGGGTGACCAGGCGGGCGTCGGGGCAGTTGGCGTGGTCGAGCGCGACGGGGTTCACGTTCATCGCCTCGTAGCCCTTGGTCTCGCCATAGGCGGCGCGGCGGTGGTTGCGGATGACGCGCAGCATGTGGTCGGCGTTACGCTCATAACCTGCGAAGGGGCCCAGCTCTCCGGCGACTTCGGCCGAGGTTGCGTAGGCCACGCCGGTCATGATCGCGGTCAGGGCACCGCACATCGCGCGGCCTTCGTCGCTGTCATAGCCGTAGCCCATGTTCATCAGAAGGCCGCCAATGTTGGCGTAGCCGAGGCCCAGCGTGCGGAAGTCGTAGCTGAGCTGTGCGATTTCCTTGGATGGGAACTGCGCCATCATCACGCTGATTTCCAGCGTCAGGGTCCAGAGCCGCGTGGCGTGGATGTAATCGTCGGCCTTGAACTCACCGTCTTCATAGAAGGTCAGCAGGTTCATGGACGCCAGGTTACAAGCCGTGTCGTCAAGGAACATGTATTCCGAGCACGGGTTCGATCCGCGGATTGCGCCATCTTCGGGGCAGGTGTGCCAGGCGTTGACGGTGTCGTGGTACTGGATGCCGGGATCGGCGCAGGCCCAGGCGGCGTGGCCGACTTTTTCCCACAGGTCGCGTGCTTTCACGGTCTTGGCGATGGTGCCGTCCTTGCGGTTGACCAGTTCCCAATCCGCGTCGTCTTCGACGGCCTTCAGGAACGCATCCGTGACGCGGATCGAGTTGTTCGAGTTCTGGCCCGAGACGCTGTTATAGGCTTCGCTGTCCCAATCGGTGTCGTAGGTCGGGAACTCAATCGCGGTGTGGCCCTGGCGGGCATAGTCGAGCACGCGCTTGATGTAGGTCTCGGGGATCGCGACCTTCTTGGCGTCGCGGATCGCGGATTTCAGCGTGTCGTTGACCTTGGGATCGTAGGCGTCTTCTTCCTTACCATCCCAGGCGCGGATTGCCGCGAAGATCGCGTTGAGCTTTTGTTCATGCATCTTCGAGCCAGCGACGATGGAGGCCACCTTTTGCTCTTCGATGACCTTCCAGTTGATGAAGTCTTCGATATCGGGGTGGTCGGCATCGACGATGACCATCTTGGCCGCCCGGCGCGTCGTACCGCCCGATTTGATCGCGCCAGCCGCCCGGTCGCCGATCTTGAGAAAGCCCATCAGGCCAGAGGATTTGCCGCCACCTGACAGCTTTTCGCCCTCGCCGCGCAGGTGGCTGAAGTTGGTGCCGGTGCCCGAGCCGTATTTGAACAGGCGCGCTTCGCGGACCCACAGGTCCATGATCCCGCCTTCGTTCACCAGATCGTCCTTGCAGCCCTGGATGAAGCAGGCATGCGGTTGGGGGTGTTCGTAAGACGATTTGGATTTCGTCAGTTTGCCGGTCTTGTAGTCGACATAGAAGTGGCCTTGTGCGGGGCCGTCGATGCCATAGGCCCAGTGCAGGCCGGTGTTGAACCATTGCGGGCTGTTGGGTGCGGCGCGCTGGGTCGCGAGCATGTAGCGCATCTCGTCGAAATAGGCGCGGGCGTCGGCCTCGGATGTGAAGTAACCGCCCTTCCAGCCCCAGTAGCACCAAGCGCCTGCGAGACGGTCGAACACCTGTTTGGAGGATGTTTCGCCGCCGTAGCGCTGATCTTCGGGCAGATCGGCCAACGCCGCGTCATCGGCGACCGAGCGCCACAGAAACTCTGGCACGCCCTTTTCGCGGACCTTTTTCAGGCGCGCAGGGACGCCGGCTTTGCGGAAGTACTTCTGTGCGATCACGTCAGAGGCCACCTGGCTCCACGATGTCGGCACGTCGACCGCATCCAGTTTGAAGACGGTCGTCCCATCGGGATTGCGAATCTCGGATGTGGTCTGAGTGAATTCGACGCCCGCGTAAGCATCCGATCCGGCTGTGGTGAATGCGCGTTCAATTCTCATTTGCCTTGCCCCGTATTGCGCCATTTCGGCGTTTGGTGCCGGCTCGCGATTTCAGCCGCGATGCTCAGCTATTTCGTCTGTGCTGGCACCGGCCGCGCGGTAGTCAAACCTATCTTGTCCGGCCAATCGGATGGTTGCCGGTTCAAGGTGCGCAGGCCACCAGGGCCTTGCCGTTCCAGGTTTGTGTCCCGCGTCTTCGACCCACTATATGTTGTGGCGCCGCCGTCAGCCCGCACAAACTGGCGTAGGTGGCCCTACATGGTCAACGGGTAATTTCGGGTTTCGTGAAGTTTTTTGTCTTGACGTTGTTACAAAGGGATTTGCGCCCGAGCCCCGGCTCAAAAGGTTAACGGGCGCAGACGGCGGGCCGCGAAACAACAACCCGACGGTTTCTACTGTTTTATACGCCTTTTCAGAGGCTTGTAATTGGGGTTCTTGCCCCGCCCCTCACGCTGTCACCCGGGGCTGACAACGTGGCTGTAAACCACGGCAAGGCAGCCAACGCCCGCGGCAAGCGCGAATCTGCCGATCAGGACACAGGCAAGCGGGCTGAAAACAGACGCGGTGATTCATGACGGAGAGTCACGCAGACGACACAACATATAGCGTGTGGGTGGGTCTTTCATGGTGGTGGTCGGGGCGGAGAGATTCGAACTCCCGACCCTCTGTTCCCAAAACAGATGCGCTACCAGGCTGCGCTACGCCCCGACGAAGGCCCTTCTAGCGGGGCAATCGGGCGCTGAAAAGCCCCTACTCGCATGGCCAGGCCGCCAAATCGGCATCAAAGGCCGGGTGGCGCAGCGTATCGCCCACCGCGATCCCCAAACGCGAGGACATTCCGCCATTGATCTCAAGCACCGCAAGCACGCCCGGGCCCCCGTCAATCGTGGTTTCATCGAGCGGCACGGCGTTTTCGTGGATATGGGTCACTGTCCCCGACGAATCGAGGAAGATCATGTCGAGGGGGATCAGCGTGTTGCGCATCCAGAAGGTGGCGCGCTGCGGTGCGGGGTAGACGAACAGCATCCCCGCGCCGCTGGGCATCGAGGGGCGGTTCATCAACCCTTGAGAGCGTTCGGCGGGTTCATCGGCGACCTCAACCGTAAAGCGCGCCTGCCCCCAATCGCCGCGCACATCCACGCGGGTGTCTTCGCAGGCCGCAAAGGCGGGTGTGGCCAGGGCCAAAAGCGCCGCGAGCGCATAGGCCGGTTTCACTGATCGCTCTTGTTGGCCGATTCCCAGCTGGTCACCTGAACCGCCATGCGGCCACGGGCGCCGTCGACCACGCGCAGGGTGATCGCCTCGCCCGGTTGAAGATCTGCCAGGCCGGAACGGCGCAAAACCTCGACATGCAGGAACACGTCTTCGGGCTTGCCGAACACATTGGCGAAGCCAAAGCCCTTGGCCTTGTCGAACCACTTCACCCGCGCCGGGAGGCGGGGCAAGGACAGATCTACCTGTTCGGAGATGCCGCTATCGCCATCTTCGCCCATCTCGGCGTCGCCTTCACCAACGGGTGGATCAATGCGCAGCACTTCAACCGCCTGCGCGCCGCGGGCGGTTTCTTGCACGATGATCTCAATCCCCGCCGCATCCGCGACCGAGCTTTGACCGAAGTTTCTGAGAACGTTGGCATGGAGAAGGATGTCGGGGCCGCCCTCGTCAGCGACCACAAACCCAAACCCTTTGGAGGGATCGAACCACTTGACCCGTCCCTGTACGTTACGCCCCCGCTCGTCCGCGTCACTCATAATAGATCGCTTTGTCCCGATTTGCCTTTTGGCTTGTTTTGGTGAGTAAGTGACACGACTGTGTCGGCTTGCAAGGGAAAATGTTGAAAATTGGCGGCTTTGCCGTTCGCGTATCGTGAACGTCACGGGTAAAGACGTGCCACATCCCAAGGATCTGCCAGTGTATCGCGCCGCCACTGGAAGCGGTCATGCAGCCGAAACGCCCCATCCGCCCAAAACTCCATCTCCAGCGGCCGCAACCGATACCCACCCCAATGTGCGGGCCGCTTTGGGTTCGTGCCGTGGGTTGCCGTGGCCACCGCCACCTCGCCCATCAACGTCTCTCGCGATGCGAGCGGGCGTGATTGTTGGGACGCCCAAGCACCGAGTCGGCTCTTCAATGCGCGCGATGCGTAATATGCATCCGCTTTAGGGCCATCCTCACGTTCTACAATTCCGCGGGCCCTGACCTGCCGGTGAAGCGACTTCCAATGCATGACGAAAGCGGCTTTGCCGCTGCCATCAAGCTCTCGCCCCTTGGCACTGTCATAATTAGTATAGAATACAAACGCGTCCGTCTCTATCTCTTTCAGCAAGACAGTGCGGACATTCGGCAGACCGGTCGCGTCGACCGTTGCGATCTGCATGGCGTTGGGGTCATTGGGTTCAGAGTTGGTGGCCTCATCCAGCCAGGCCTTGGCAATCGCGAACGGATCATCGCCAGCAAAAATCCCTGTGCGTTCGACCATGGCACCGCTCCTTTCCCGCAAACCCCCGGCAGCCGCATCGTGTACGCCCATCGCAACGTCGCCGCAACCACCCTGCCCGATCTTGCTACGCCCCGACGAATGGCATACCAGAAGCGACGTTGAGAAAAGAGGCGCAGTTTTTCATGACATCCCAATTGATGAGCGGCAAACGTGGCCTGATCATGGGTCTGGCAAACGACAAATCCATTGCCTGGGGTATCGCGCGGACCTGTGCCGACCATGGGGCGGACCTGGCGTTTTCGTACCAGGGCGAGGCGTTGAAAAAGCGGGTGGACCCGCTGGCCGCGTCGGTGGGGTCGGATATCGTCTTGCCGTGTGACGTGGCGGATGAGGCATCCATGGATGCGGTTTTTGCCGATCTGAAAGAGCGGTGGGGCAACTTGGACTTCGTCGTCCATGCGATTGGGTTTTCAGACAAAAACGAGCTTCGGGGACGCTATGTCGACACCAGCCGGGACAACTTTGCGATGTCGATGGATATCTCGGTCTATTCGTTCACGGCGATTGCCCGACGCGCCAGCGCGATGATGAAGCCCGGCGGGTCGCTTTTGACGCTGACCTATTACGGGGCCGAGCGGGTCATGCCCCATTACAACGTGATGGGCGTGGCCAAAGCGGCGCTGGAGGCATCGGTGCGTTATATTGCCGAGGACCTGGGCAAGGATGGTATCCGCTGCAACGCGATTTCCGCGGGGCCGATCAAGACGCTGGCGGCATCGGGCATCGGGGACTTCCGCTATATCATGAAGTGGAATGAGCTGAATTCCCCCCTGCGCCGGAATGTAACCACGACGGACGTGGGCAAATCGGCGCTGTATCTGTTGTCGGATCTGGGCGACGGGGTGACGGGTGAAGTTCTGCATGTAGATGCGGGCTATCACGTGGTGGGGATGAAGGCGGTCGACGCGCCCGACATCTCGACGGTCTGAGCGGGATGGAGATTGCGGCCCCTGCCCTGATCACCCTCGCCGGGATGCAGCTTGCCATTGCCGCCAGCCCCGGACCGGCGACGGTCATGACGATCCGCACGTCGGCAAAGCAGGGTCTTCGCGCGGGCCTGACATTTGCGTTCGGCCTGTCGATCGCCATCGTGATTTGGGCCAGCGCGGCACTGGCCGGTCTTAGCCTCGTGTTTCAGGTGGCCCCTTGGCTGCAAACGGCGCTTCGGGTCATGGGCGGGTTGTTCCTGATCTGGATCGGGATCCAGATGTTCCGCCACGCTCATGCGCCATTGGTCGCGCCCGGTGAGGTGGCCAACCAGAGCGGTATGGCCCTGTTTCGCCTGGGCGTTTTCACCAATCTGGCAAATCCCAAAGCCCTGGCCTATTTCGCAGCCGTTTTCACCGGCATTTTGCCGGTGAACCCCACGCTCTTGGACGCCGCGCTGATTCTGGCCATCGTGTTTAGTGTCGAACTGGTGTGGTACGCCCTTGTGGCGCTGGTCTTTGCGCAACCGTCGGCCCGTCGCGCTTATGCGCGTGCCAAGGGTTGGGTGGACCGGCTGTTTGGCACGATCGTTGCGGGCCTGGGCGCCCGGATCGCCGCTGGATAAGGAGGATCTGATTTGGAAATCACCCACCTGATCGCCTTCAACCTTGCGCTTCTTGCCGCGTTGGCGAGCCCTGGCCCGGCCCTTTTGTTGGCCATTCGCAATACCTTGGCGGGTGGTCAGGCGGCGGGCATTGCCACCGGGCTGGGCCTTGCACTGGTCGCGGCGATCTGGACGATGGCCGCGCTTATGGGGCTGAATGCTGTCTTCGCGCTGTTTCCCTGGGCGTATACAGCAGTCAAAACCGCCGGTGCGCTGTACCTGCTTTACATCGCGTGGACCACATGGCGCGGGGCGCGCGTGCCGGTGGGTGAGGCCAAGGGCACCGGGCGGCGGGCGTTTCTGAGCGGTGTTGCGGTCAATATCCTGAACCCCAAGTCGGTGCTGTTTGCTGCTGCGGTACTGGTGGTGATCTTTCCACCAGACCTTACCCTCACGCAGAAATTCCTGATTATGGCCAATCACTTCGTCGTCGAAGTTATTGCATATTCGCTCTTTGCACTGCTGTTGAGCCGCGGGCCGGTGCGCAATGGCTATCTGCGCGCCAAGCCCGCCATTGACCGGGTCACTGCGATGATCCTTGGCGGGCTGGGTGCCCGGCTTTTGGTAGAAAGGTAGCGGCGATGAATGATCGTCTTCCCCATGAGAAAGGGTTCCATGTCAGTTGGGACCAGATCCACCGCGACAGCCGGGCGCTGGCCTGGCGGCTGGACGGGCAAGGCCCGGATGGTGGTGCGTGGAAAGCCGTTGTCGCGATCACGCGCGGTGGGATGGCGCCCGCGATGATCGTCAGCCGCGAGTTGGACATTCGCACGGTCGATACGATCAGCATCAAAAGCTACAACCACCAGGAACAATCCGAGCCCACGATCATCAAGACCCCGGATATGGACTTGGTGGGCGATGGCACCGGCATTTTGATCATCGACGACCTGGTCGACACGGGCAAAACGCTGGAGGTGGTGCGGGCCTGCATGCCTCGCGCGCATGTTGCCACTGTCTATGCCAAGCCCAAGGGGCGTCCCATGGTCGACACGTTCATCACAGAAGTGAGCCAGGACACCTGGATCTTCTTCCCATGGGACATGGCCTTGCAGTATGTGGAGCCTTATCGGGGTGCCTGACGGCTGGGGCCGGGGCGAAAGGTAAAATGCGCGGATGAGCGGACAGACCAGCGGCTTTGATCGCGATTACCTGATTATCACGGGCAGCGGACGCTCGGGCACGAACATGTTGCTCGACCTGATGGATTGCCACGACAACACCTTTTGCCGGAATGAGCCGCACGCGCTGGACACCAACCCGGTCTTCCCGATGTCCGAAGAACTGGCCGAAGACCTGGTGCCTGACATCACGATGGCGGATTGGCACCACGCGATGCGGTTCTGCGCGACCCATAGCGGCGAACGCGACCGCTTTGACCAAGAGGGCAAGCGCTATTTCCGCGCGGGGCCCCTGCCCGCGCTGGGGTTGAACATCTTCAAACGCCGTCGGGCGCGCAGTGCGCTGAGCTTTATCAATCCCGCGTACAGCACGCTCGAATGGCCGTGCCCAAGCCTTTACATCAACCCGCGACGGCTGGCTGAGAGCTATCCCGTGTTCAAGATCCTGCGCTCGCCCGTACCGATCACGGCGACCCATGACCAGGATCCGCACCAGCGCGTGGCCCACATGATCCGCGACCCCAAGGGCAACCTTCGGTCTTGGTACAACCGCTATATCATCCGCACCGCAGGCAGCCCGCAGAAGGTCTTTGCCGACAACATGACCCAGGTGCCGTCGATCCTGCGCCACTATGGTGAGGATCCAGACCGGTACGGGGCGTTTTCGGAAGATGCGCTGTTTGAGACGCAGCTTTGGCTGTGGCGCTATATCCAGGAGACTTTGATCGACCGGATCGGGCATTCGGAACGGTATATGCCGTTCCTCTATGCCGATAGCGTGAAAAAGCCGGTGCAAACCGCTGAGAAGCTGTACGGTTTCCTGGGATTGGAGTTCACCGAAGCGCATGCGGAAAAGGTCCGCTCTGCCCGCAACACCCTGTTTGCCAAGGGGCACAGCCATGACGTGCCGGAGGCGCGGATGGATGCGGCAATCAACACCGTGCTCGCGGGGTCAAAGGCGATGACCTTCTTGGACGGGCTGCAAAACCGAGCCGCTGCCTGACGATGGCGGGCGCGGCCCCCCTGAGCCCCAACATGGCCGCAACCATGGCGCCCCCGGTGATGGAGGCACGGCGCTGGATCGAGGGCGTGACGTTTCCAGCCGATCGCCCGCTGATCAACCTGAGCCAGGCCGCCCCGGTAGACCCGCCGCCCGCGCCCATGCGCGAGGCGATGGCCGAGATGATCCTGAGCGATCCGACCACGCATCTGTATGGGCCGGTTCTGGGCCTGCCTGCGCTGCGCGAGGCGTTGGCGGGGCGTTGGGCGGAGGAGTATGGCGGGGCGATTTCACCCTCTCATGTCGGCATCACGGCGGGGTGTAATGAGGCGTTCACGGCCATTCTCGCCACGCTGGCGGCACCCGGCGATGCGGTGATTCTGCCGACGCCGTGGTACTTCAATCACAAGATGGCGCTGGATATGGCGGGTGTCGGGGCCGTGCCCCTGCCCACGGGTCCCGGCCTTATTCCCGACGCTGAGGTCGTGGGCGCGCTGATCACCGAGCGCACGCGCGCGATTGTGCTGGTAAGCCCCAACAATCCTGGTGGGGCAGAGTATCCGCCCGCCACCATCGCCGCGTTCCGTGATCTGGCCCGCGCACGGGGAATCGCGCTGATCGTGGATGAGACCTACCGCGATTTTCACAGCCGAGATGGGGCGCCGCATGATCTGTTCACCGATCCGGGGTGGGACGATACGCTGATCCAGCTTTATTCCTTCTCGAAGGCGTACCGTCTGACCGGCCACCGCGTGGGTGCGATCATTGCCGCGCCGGCGCGTCTGGCGCAGGTTGAAAAGTATCTCGACACAGTGACGATCTGCGCGCCGCAACTGGGTCAGCGCGCGGCGCTGTGGGGGATGCAGAACCTGCGGCAATGGCTGGCCGGCGAGCGCGCCGAGATCCTGGCGCGGCGTGCTGCGATGGAAACCGGGTTTCCCACACTTCAGGGCTGGGCGCTTTTGGGGTGCGGGGCGTATTTCGCCTATGTCCGGCATCCCTTCGATCTGCCCTCTGACCAGCTTGCCCCGGCGCTGGTGCATGAGGCGGGGCTTTTGATGCTGCCCGGAACGATGTTCCGACCCGGGGACGATCCGGCCGGGCGGAGCGAGCTGCGTATTGCGTTTGCCAACAGCGACACCGCCGGAATTGCCACCTTGTTCGACAGATTACGCAGCCTTGATCCGGCGAGGCTTGCGGCCCTGCCGTCGGTGACTTAAACCGTCGCGACATCTCATCTAAGGGCATTCTCCGATGGCAAAAGGCCAGGCTTCGCGTTTCTTCGTCTGGATCATTCTGGGCCTTCTGATCGTCGGTCTTGCCGGCTTCGGCGCGACCAATTTCGGCGGCTCTGTCCGGGTGCTTGGCACCGTCGGCGACGAAGAAATTGAAACCGACGCCTACGCGCGCGAGTTGCAGCAGGAATTGCGCGCGCTCACCGCCCAGTTCGGTCAGGCCGTCCCCTTCGCACAGGCCCAGCAGTTTGGCATCGACCGCACGGTTCTGTCGCGTCTGGTGAATCGCGCTGCGCTGGACAATGAGACGCGGGCCATTGGTCTGTCGGTGGGGGATGAGGTCGTGGGCGAACAGGTTCTGGAAATCCCGGCGTTCCGGGGGCTCGATGGCAGTTTTGACCGCGACGCCTATTCCTTTACCCTGCAACAGTCGGGCATGACCGTGGCCGAGTTCGAAGATCAGGTGCGCGACGACACGAGCCGCACCTTGTTGCAAAGTGCCGTGGTGGGCGGCGTATCGGCGCCGGAGACGTTTACGCAGACAATTTTCGACTGGGCGCGCGAGCGGCGCGATATCACCTGGGCCCGGCTGACCGAGGCCGATCTGGCAGAGCCGATCGCGGAGCCGTCGGAAGAGGATTTGCAGGGGTACTATGAGGCGAACGAGGCGCTTTTCACGCTGGCCGAGGAACGGGCGATCACCTATGCGTGGCTGACGCCTGACATGATCCTCGACACGGTAGAGATCGACGAGACCGGCTTGCGCGCGCTCTATGACCAGCGGATCAGTGAGTTCGATCAGCCCCCGCGCCGTCTTGTGGAGCGATTGGTCTATGGCAATGACGACGCCGCAGCCGCCGCGATGGCGCAGTTGGAGAGCGGTGAGGCGACGTTTGACGATCTGGTCGCAGCCCGTGGTCTGACGCTTGAGGATATCGACCTGGGTGAAGTGACCGAAGGCGATCTGGGCAGTGCGGGGGCCGAGGTCTTTGCGCTGTCAGAGCCCGGCGTCTCGGGGCCCCACACCAGCCCGCTTGGTCCCGCGCTGTTCCGGGTGAACGCCATCCTCAATGCCCGCGAGGTGCCGTTTGAGGAAGCGCGCGAACTGCTGGAGCCCGAATACGCCATGGACCGCGCGCGCCGGGTGATCGGTGAAATGATTGGCGAAGTGGACGATTTGCTCGCCGGTGGCGCGACGATCGAGGAAGTCGCCGCAGAAACCGAGCTGGAATTGGGCCAGATCGACTGGCGCCCGGATGTGGATACGGGAATTGCGGCCTATGACGGGTTCCGCGAGGCTGCCTTTGCCGCGCAAGAGAGCGATTTTCCCGAGGTGATCGAGCTGGAGGAAGGCGGTCTGTTCGCCTTGCGCATTGATGAGATCCGGCCCCCTGCCCTGCAACCGCTGGACGAGGTCCGCGACCGCGTGGTCGAGGGATGGGCCGCCGAAGAAACCGGGCGGCAATTGGTGGCCCAGGCCGAGGCGCTGGCCGAAGAGGTGCGGGGCGGGCGTGAGATGGCATCCTTGCGCGTGCCCTTGCAAACCGCGCGCGGCATCCTGCGTGATGCCTTCATCGAAGACGCGCCGCCTGCCTTTGTCGCCGGTGTGTTCGAGATGGACCCCGGCGAATTGCGCGTGTTCGAGGATGCGGGGGCCGCGGCCTTGGTGCGGCTTGATGCGATCCTGCCGCCCGAGACGGATGCGGGCGAGGATGCAGAGCTTTTGTCGGAACTGTCGCGCCAGGCGACACAGGATATGGCGGGTGATGTGCTGGACCTGTACACCCGCGCGCTGCAGTCACGGGCCGGGATCCAGATCAACCAGCAGACGCTGAACGCCGTGCACGCGCAGTTCCCCTGATGGCGCTGACCCCTGCTTATGATGATTTCGCCCGCGCCTATGACGCAGGCGAGAACCAGGTGGTGTATACCCGCCTGGCGGCGGATCTGGACACGCCTGTGTCGCTGATGCTGAAACTGGCCGAGGCGCGGACGGACAGCTTTATTCTTGAATCCGTCACCGGGGGCGAGGTGCGCGGGCGGTATTCGATCGTGGGCATGAAACCGGATCTGATCTGGGAATGCCGGGGCGAGACGAGCCGGATCAACCGCGCGGCGCGCTATGACCGCGAGACGTTTGAGGCGCTGGAAGGCAATCCGCTGGACACACTGCGGTCGGTGATTGCGGAAAGCCGGATTGAGCTGCCCGACGATCTGCCCGGCGCGGCGGCGGGTCTGTTCGGCTATCTGGGTTATGACATGATCCGGCTGGTGGAAAATCTGCCGGATGTGAACCCCGATCCGCTGGGCCTGCCCGATGCGGTGATGTTGCGGCCATCGGTGGTGGCGGTGCTGGACGGGGTGAAGGGCGAAGTGACAGTGGTGTCGCCCGCCTGGGTCGCATCGGGGCTGTCCGCAAAAGCGGCGTATGCGCAGGCGGCCGAGCGGGTGATGGACGCGGTGCGCGATCTGGAACGTGCGGTGCCCGGCGAAGGGCGTGGTTTGGGGCAAACGGCGACGGTAGAGGAGCCGGTGTCGAACTTCAGCCACGGGGACTATCTCGCCGCCGTCGAGACCGCGAAAGAGTATATCCGGGCGGGCGATATCTTTCAGGTCGTGCCCTCGCAACGCTGGGCGCAAACGTTTGAGTTGCCACCCTTCGCGCTTTATCGGTCTTTGCGGCGCACCAACCCGTCGCCGTTTATGTTCTTCTTCAATTTCGGCGGGTTCCAGGTGATCGGGGCCAGCCCCGAGATCCTCGTGCGCGTGTTCGACAATGAGGTCACGATCCGGCCCATCGCCGGGACGCGCCCCCGTGGCGCCACGCCGGATGAGGATCGGGCGTTAGAGGCGGATCTTCTGGCGGATGAGAAAGAGTGTGCCGAGCATTTGATGCTTCTCGATCTGGGCCGCAACGATGTAGGCCGGGTGGCCAAGATCGGAACGGTGCGCCCGACAGAGGAGTTCATAGTCGAGCGCTATAGCCACGTGATGCATATCGTCTCGAACGTGGTGGGTGAGTTGGCCGACGAGCATGACGCCCTGTCAGCGCTGCTGGCCGGTTTGCCTGCAGGCACCGTGTCCGGCGCGCCCAAGGTGCGGGCGATGGAAATCATTGACGAGTTGGAGCCTGAGAAACGTGGCGTCTACGGCGGGGGCGTGGGGTATTTCAGTTCGGGCGGGGATATGGATATCTGCATCGCCCTGCGAACGGCGGTGTTGAAGGATCAGACGCTATACGTTCAGGCGGGGGGCGGCGTCGTTTATGACAGCGATCCCGAGGCCGAGTATCAGGAGACGGTGAACAAGGCCAAGGCCATCCGCCGAGCCGCGGCGGATGCGGGGCTGTTCACCGGGGGTGGGAACGCTTAGGCGCCACTGCCCCGCAAGATCGCTGACAAGGGCGCCAGGGTCACGGTGGACGACCGGGGCTGGAATGACCAGGCCAATAGCGCGCTGAGCATGTCCTGCCGCGCGGGCATCACCAGGATCACCGAGCCATCGCGCCGCGCGCGGAACGCCGCCTGATCGAGGAAGCGGCCAATGGCGCGTGCATCCGTCAACTCCGGGTCAATCGCGCGGAACACCTGGCCGGCGGGCACGCCCGCCTGTGCGGCAATGGTGCGCGAGCTGTTGAGGCCCCGTGCATGGGTCACGATCCCATGGCCCGAGGAGGCCGCGGCGGCCACCACTTCGGTTGTTGCGGTGCGGTCGGTCTGAAAATCGCTGCCGGTGGCATCCATGATCGCCACGGCGACGGGCACAACGTCGATGTTGAACGACAGCGCCATCGCCATGTCCTGCGCCCGGCCATCGATTGGCAGGGTCGGGATCAGCGCGACCTCGCTGCCCGCCCCGCGATAGGTCTGTGCGAGATCGCGCGCGTTTTCCGCCGCGGCGTCGACGCCCATGGTGATCGGGAAGGGCAAGGCCTCGATCTGGCTGGCGTCAAGCTGGGCCGCGCCGGTATCGACGAGGATGACCGAAACAAGCGGCTCATCGGGTTCGGCGGTGAAATCAGCTGCGTTCCGCTCAAGCGCGAGGTCGGACAGGACGTCCAGTTCAAACCCGGCGGGGCGCGTGCCCTCGGCGGTTTCCGTCGCTGTCGCATCGCCCGGCAGGCCAGTTACCGATTGCCCGGGCAAGGACGTCCCCGTCGCCTGGCCCGGAAGCGCCGGCGGTGTTTCAGCCGTGCCCGGGTCTGGCGTGACAGCGGCCAGTTGCGCCTCGGCTTCCGTCGCGGGTGCAGGATCGGCGGCGGCCGTGCCGTCGGCTGGCGCGGGTGCCGGGGGCGTTTCGGCGGGCACCGCGATGGTGGGCAATTGATTCACGCGGATCGTGGTGACGCGGGGCGTCTCGCGCTGCGTCACGCGCATGGCGGGCGCGGCCGGGGTGGTATCGGCCACCGCGATCTGATCGGCTTCCGGGCGCACAGGCTCTGACGGGGCCGGTGCCGGGGCGACGGGCCGCGTTGCCTCGGCCAGCGCGATGGCGGTGTCTTCATCCGGCGCATCGGTCGCGGGCGCGGCGTTGAGGGTCGGCACCTCTGGCGCGGGCGCTGTGGCGCTTTCGGCAGAGGGCGGGGTTGTGCCGCCGGAAGGGATAGGGGCCGGGCGCTGGACCGAACGCTGGGCCAGTTGCGGGGCGGACCTGTCCTGCGGCGCATCGGGTGCTGCGGTTACCGGCGGGGCGGTGGGGGCCACGGGCGTATCGCCGGTGGACACACGATTGCGGATCAAGGGCTCTGGCTGCGGTACGGTGCGCGGCAGGGCCGGTGCAGGCGCGGCGGCAAGTGGGGCGGGCGCTGAAACGCCAGTATCGGGTGCAGGCGCAGCGGCGATGTCAACGTCTTCGGCGGGAGCGCTGCGTCCGGCAATCGCCGCCGGTGCCTCAGGCGAGGCGGGAGGCGCGGTTTCCAGCGACGGTGCGGCGACAGCTTCGGTATCGCCCGGCGTGACGTTTGGCAGCGGGCTTTCGACGATGCGCGTCTCGGATCCGGGCACCGCACTTGGCGCGTCAGCTTCGGCGGCGGGCAAGCCCACGCCCGGTTCGGCCGAGGCCACATCTTCCGTGATGGCAGGCGTGAGGTCGCGCCAATCGGCAACCTGCGACGTGAGCGCAAGAACGACGACTGCGATTACTGCCCCCCAGACCCCCCCAGCGAGTAGTCCGCGTAACACCTGTGATTTCTCCGTATCGTTGCCTGTCTTCTGCCGTCTTGTGCGGGCCGTTCCCCGCCGATGTGCGCTTGACCCGAAGGGGCGCGTGACCGAAGTATAGCGCGCACCGGGGGTCGGGGGTATCCCCTTTCGTGGGAAACACGCGACATGCTGCTACTGATCGATAATTACGACAGCTTTACGTACAATCTCGTGCATTACTTGGGCGAGCTGGGCGCGGAAGTGTTGGTGAAACGCAACGATGCGCTGAACGTCCAAGAGGCGATGGGGCTGAACCCGGACGCGATCCTGCTGTCGCCAGGACCGTGCGACCCATCGCAGGCGGGGATTTGCCTTGCGCTGGTCGCGGCGGCGGCTGAGACGAAGACACCACTGATGGGCGTGTGTCTGGGGCATCAGGCGATTGGCGAGGCGTTTGGTGGCAAGGTGGTGCGCGCGGGCGAGATTGTGCATGGCAAGATGGGGACGATTTCGCATGGCGGTAAGGGGCTGTTCGCCGGTGTGCCCTCGCCCTTCCCGGCCACGCGGTATCATTCGCTGATCGTGGAACGGGACAGCTTGCCCGAGGCGCTGGAGGTCACGGCAGAGCTGGACAACGGGATCATCATGGGGCTGCAGCACCGCGAATTGCCGATCCATGGGGTGCAGTTCCATCCGGAATCGATTGCGTCCGAGCATGGGCACAAGCTGTTGCAGAACTTCCTTGATATCGTGCCGGTGTCGGCATGAGCGAGGCGCTGAAGCGCTCGATTGCAGCGGCGGTGGATCGCCCGCTCTCTCGCGCCGAGGCCGAGGAGGCGTTTGGTATCCTGTTTGACGGGGCCGCGACGCCCAGCCAGATCGGCGGGCTGTTGATGACCCTGCGCACCCGGGGCGAGACGGTCGAGGAATACGCCGCCGCCGCCGCCGTGATGCGCGCCAAGTGCAAGCCGGTGCGCGCGCCTGAGGGCGCGATGGACATCGTGGGCACGGGCGGGGATGGCAAGGGGACGCTGAACATCTCGACCGCGACGGCTTTTGTGGTGGCAGGCGCCGGCGTGACGGTGGCCAAGCACGGCAACCGCAACCTCAGCTCGAAATCCGGCGCGGCGGATGCGTTAGGCCAAATGGGAATCGACGTGATGGTCGGGCCGGAAGTGGTTGAAACCGCTTTGGAAGAGGTCGGGATCGGCTTCATGATGGCGCCGATGCATCATCCGGCGATTGCCCATGTGATGCCGACACGGGCCGAACTGGGCACGCGGACAATTTTCAACATTCTGGGGCCCTTGACGAACCCGGCGGGTGTAAAGCGTCAGCTTACGGGCGCGTTTTCGCGTGAAATGATCCGGCCGATGGCAGAGACGCTGGGGGCGTTGGGGTCTGAGGCGGCGTGGCTGGTGCATGGGTCGGACGGGACCGATGAGGTGACGATCACGGGCGTGACCTATGTGGCCGAGCTGTCCAAGGGCCGGGTGAGCGCGCGGGAAGTGCACCCAGAGGATGCAGGCCTGCCGGTGCATCCGTTCGAGGCGATCCTGGGCGGCACGCCGGAGGAAAACGGGCGCGCGTTTGCGGCGTTGCTGGACGGGGCAGCGTCGGCCTATCGGGATGCGGTTGTGTTGAACGCGGCCTGCGCGCTGGGGATTGCAGGAAAGGCGGCGTCTTTGTCCGAGGGGGCGGAGATGGCGGCGGCGAGCATCGATAGTGGGGCAGCCAAGCGCGCGGTTGAGGGGTTGGCGCGGGTGACGCAGGGCGCCCCCTCACCCTAACCCTCTCCCCCGAGGGGAGAGGGAACGGCGTGCGACGTTTAGAGATAGACCATCGCCCTTCCGGGACAGATCCGCTCTACCCCGCGGGGGAGAGGGTTAGGGTTAGGGGCACCGCTTCCCTTTCCCCCCACCTCCCGCTATCCATCCCCCATGACGTCCGTGCTCGACAAAATCAAAGCCTACAAGCTGGAGGAGATCGCCACGGCCAAGGCCGCGCGCCGCCTTGCCGATGTCGAGGCCACGGCGCGCGAGGCCGATGCCCCCCGTGACTTTGCCCGCGCTCTGGCGCGGGATACCCGCGAAGGCTATGCGCTGATTGCCGAGATCAAGAAGGCCAGCCCGTCGAAGGGCCTGATCCGCGCCGATTTCGACCCGCCTGCCCTTGCGCGCGCCTATTCCGAGGGCGGGGCAAGCTGCCTGTCCGTGCTGACCGACACGCCATCCTTTCAGGGGGCGCCGGAGTTCCTGGTGGCCGCCCGCGCCGCCGTGGATCTGCCGGTGTTGCGCAAGGATTTCATGTACGACACCTATCAGGTCGCCGAGGCGCGGGCCTGGGGCGCTGATTGCATTTTGATCATCATGGCCAGCGTCGAAGACGCGCAAGCCGCCGAATTGGAGGCGGCAGCTTTTGACTGGGGCATGGATGTTCTGATCGAGGTGCATGATGAGGTGGAGCTTGAGCGGGCGAGCCGCCTGACCTCCCCCCTTCTGGGTATAAACAACCGCAACCTCAAGACGTTCGAGACCGATCTTGAGACGACTCGCCGCCTGTCCCGCATGGCGCCAGCTGACCGCATGTTGGTGGCCGAAAGCGGGCTAGGCGCCCCGGGCGATCTGGCCGATCTTGCCCGCTACGGCGCGCGGGCGTTTCTGATCGGGGAAAGCCTGATGCGGCAAGATGATTTGGCTCAGGCGACACGTGCGATCCTGGCCAATCCGCTGACCTCGACTGGGGGGCTGTGATGGCCAAGCTCACGCATTTCGACGGGTCCGGTGCGGCGCATATGGTGGATGTGTCGGACAAGGACGTGACCGACCGGATTGCGACCGCGGCCGGTTGGATCAAGATGGACGCGCAAACACTTGATATGATTGAAGGTGGGACGGCCAAGAAAGGTGACGTCCTGGGCGTTGCGCGGCTCGCCGGGATCATGGGGACAAAGCGTACCGCCGATCTGATCCCGCTCTGCCATCCGTTGCCGATCACGGGGGTTACGCTGGATCTTGCCCCCGACCGCAGTCTGCCAGGCATTCGCGTGACCGCCACCGTGCGCACCACCGGCCAGACCGGCGTGGAAATGGAGGCGCTGACCGCCGTCAGCACCGCCTGCCTGACGATCTACGACATGCTGAAGGCCGTCGACCGGGGGATGGAGCTGGGCGGCATCCGCGTCACGTTGAAGGACGGCGGGACATCCGGACGTTTCGAGGCCCCATGATCAGCGTGGACGCGGCGCTGGGGCATCTTTTCGCCCTCGCCCTGCCCGTGGGGATTGAAGAGGTTCCACTAAGCGCGGCGGCGGGCCGCACGCTGGCGCGTGAGATGTCGGCCACCCGCGATCAGCCGCCTTTTCCCAGTTCGGCGATGGATGGCTATGCCGTGCGCGGCGCTGACCTGCGCCCGGGCGCAGTGTTCGATGTGGTGGGCATCTCGGCGGCGGGTCACGGCAGTGACATCGCCATCGGACCGGGTCAGGCGCTGCGCATTTTCACCGGGGCGCCGGTGCCCCACGGCGCGGACCGGATCGTGATCCAAGAGGATGTGACCCGCGCGGGCGACCAGATCACCATTGGTGACGCGCCGGATGCCGGGCCTTACGTGCGCCCCGCGGGCGGGGATTTCAAAGCGGGCGACACTGTCACGGCCCCGCGCGTGCTGGGCCCTGCGGATCTGTCGCTTTTGGCGGCGATGAACCACGCAACGGTGCCCTGCCGGCGTCGTCCGGATGTGGCGATCCTGGCCACGGGGGATGAACTGGTGATGCCGGGCGAGACGCCGCGCCCCGATCAGATCATCGCGTCGAACGGTATGGGGCTGAAGGCACTGATCGAGGGGGCCGGGGGCACCGCGCGGCTTTTGCCGATTGCGCGGGATACCGAAGCGGCCCTGCACAGCGCCCTTGATCTGGCGAAGGGCGCGGATCTGGTGGTGACGATGGGCGGCGCCTCGGTCGGCGATCACGATCTGGTCGGGCCGGTCGCCGCCGCACGGGGGATGACGCCCGCGTTCTACAAGGTCGCGATGCGCCCTGGCAAACCGCTGATGGCGGGGCGGCTGGACGGGGCGGCGATGATCGGGCTGCCTGGGAACCCGGTCTCGACGCTGGTGTGCGGAACGGTGTTCATTGTGCCCCTGCTGCGCGCGATGCTGGGGTTTGAGCCGGGGCCCGCGCCGCGCCGGACGGTTCAGTTGGCCCGGGACATCCCCGAAAACGGGCCACGGGAGCATTACATGCGGGCGCGCCTGACGCCCGACGGGATTGCGCCGTTTGACCGCCAGGACAGCTCGCTCTTGTCGGTGATCGCAGACGCAAACGCGCTCCTGATCCGGCCTGTGCGCGACCCGGCGCGGCGGGCGGGTGACACGGTGGACTACCTGCCGCTATGAGCCGGCGTTGACACAAATCAGGAACATCGCTAGAACATAGACTGAACGCTCCGTGAGCGGGCGCAGGATATTTGGCGGAAAGGAACAGGCAATGCTGACCCGCAAGCAGTTGGAACTGCTCGATTTCATTAACAAGCGTATGGCGCGTGACGGTGTTCCGCCCTCTTTCGATGAGATGAAAGAAGCGTTGGATCTGCGGTCGAAATCCGGGATCCACCGGTTGATCACCGCTTTGGAAGAGCGTGGTTTCATTCGGCGGCTCGCCCACCGGGCGCGCGCGATCGAGATCGTGAAACTGCCCGATGCGCTGGAAACCCCGGTCGGCGGGTTCAAGCCGCGCGTCATCGAAGGCGACCGCGCCGATCCGCCCGCCAAGGCCATCCCGGTGGAGGCGCATGCGCTGGAACTGCCCGTGATGGGCCGGATTGCTGCGGGTGTTCCGATCGAGGCGATCAGCGAGGTGTCACATACCGTTGCCGTGCCGGGGCAGATGCTGTCGGGGGCGGGAGATCACTATGCGCTTGAGGTCAAGGGCGACTCGATGATTGATGCCGGGATCAACGATGGCGATGTCGTGGTGATCCGCGAGACAAACAAGGCCGAGACTGGTGAGATCGTGGTGGCGCTTGTCGAAGGGCAAGAAGCCACGCTGAAACGGTTTCGGCAAAATGGCAACGCGATTGCGTTGGAAGCGGCGAACCCGGCCTATGAGACGCGGGTCTATCGCGACGATCAGGTGAAGGTGCAGGGGCGGCTTGTCGGGTTGATCCGGACGTACTGAGCCGCTGTTGACGCGCTAGTCCGCTGGCTGCTGCCAGGGGCGGCGTGCAATCCGCTGGGCGGGGACGAAGCGCAGGGTGCCGTTGTCGTCATAGACCGCGACGGGGCCTGTGCGCGCGAGCGCGGATTTATCGTATAGGCGGCATGCACCTGGCCCCGTTGTCTCTATCACCGCAGACGTAATCACCACCTCGGCGGTTTCGCAGGCCAGAGTTGCGCGATCTGCGGCACCGCGCCCGGTTTCATGACGCCAGAGCTGACCGGCGGGGGCCAGTGGCGCGTCATCTGCGCGGGCATTGGCGAGCGCTTGCGTGGCTGCATCTCCGTCATGGGCAAGCCAATTCTCGGCCGCGAAGCTTTCGCCTTTCGGCTTTGACAGAGCCCGGCCCTCTGCCGTCATCCATCCCACAAGCCCACCGGTGTCCGAGATCAGGACCACTGGCCGCTCCACCGCCGCCCACACCACAAACGCCGCCGCCATCGGCGCGAACCCCAGGGCGCGGCTGCGCCCCTGCCACAGGATCACCCACGCGCCCCCGAGGGCCAGAAGCGGCAGTACCGCCGCCGATGGCTGTGGCACGTGGCTGATCGCGCCATTCCACGACGAGACTTCTGCCGCGACGCTCAGGATCCAGGCTGTGCCCTTCTCCATCACCCAAAGTGCTGCGCCCGACAGGCCAAGGGGTGCGAGCATTGCGGCCAGCACCGCGGCGGGCACCACGACGCTGCCCATCACCGGCACCGACAAGACGTTCGCGATCAGCCCGAAATGCGGCACCCGATTGAAATGCGCCGCAGCCACCGGGGCGGTCGCGAGCCCCGCCACCGCCGATGAGAGCACCAGCGCCGCGCCCCAGCGGGCCCAGGCGGGCCACTGGCCAAAAAACGACCTGTCGCGAACCTCTGCGAAGACGGCGATGAGGGCTGCGGTGGCCGCAAACGACATCTGGAACCCCGGACCCATCAGCTCTTCAGGTCGCCGCACCAGCACGATCAGTGCGGCCAGCGCCACCGCGCGCAGGGTCAGGGCGCGTTGATCGAAGAGCACGGCCACCAGCATCACGCTGACCATGATGAATGCGCGCTCGGTCGCGACATTGCCGCCCGACAAGAGCAGATAGACCGCCCCCGCCGCCAGCGCGGCCAGCGCCCCGATCTTGTGACAGGGCCAGCGCAGCGCCGCATAGGGCCAGAGCGCCAGACCATAGCGCATCGCCGCGAACACAAAGCCCGTCAGCATGCCCATATGGAGACCCGAGATCGCCAGCAGATGCGCCAGGTTCGACCGCCTGAGATCCTCGATCGTGGTCAGCGCCATGCCGGACCGGTCGCCGGTAGTGACGGCGGCGGCAAAGGCGCCCGCCTGGCCCGGCACGGCGTCCTGCACCGCGCGCGAGATGGCCATGCGCGTGCGGTGGATAAAAAGCCGCCAGGCATCGGGATCCGGGGGGGTCAGCGCCAGAACCGGGGTGCGGGTGTAGCCCACGGCCCCCAGTTGCCTGAACCAGGCGTGGCGCTGGAAGTCGAAGCCGCCCGGTTCCGTCGCGCCGCGCGGGGCGTCGAGGTGGCCCGTCAGGATGATGGTCAGGCCGGGGCGTGGGTCGATGAACCCCTGCGGTCCGTGCAGGGAGACGCGCACCCGGGCAGGTGTGCGGGCGGGGGGCACGCTGGAGAGCACGACCTGATCCAGCGTCAGGCGGACCTTGTCCGAGGCGGAACGGTCGATCACGACGATCCGCCCCTCAATCGGGCCGTAGTAGCGGAAGCTGAGCACCGGGGCGGCGACGCCGTGGGTGCGGGCGCCAGCGATGGCAAACCCCGCGGCCAGGGCCACAAAAGCGATGAGCAATGGTGCGCGCAGGCCCCACCAGACGCTCAGCGCCAAGAGCAGTGCGCCCAGCACGCCAACCGCGATCCATATCGACAGCCCCGGCTCCCACGGCAGCGCGAAGTACACGCCGATCCCGCCAGCGAAGGCGACGGGCACCCAGCCGAACAAATGCCCGCGCTGGCTATCGAGGACAGCCGCGCCAAGGCGGACGGGGGCCAGGGCGATGGGCGCCACTCTTGTTCTCTCCGGGTGGGATGGCTACACCTCGCGCAACTTCGCTCCCCATGGTTTCCAAAAGGTTAACGTGCGCATGTCTGACCAGCCCGTTGTCACCCGCTTTGCCCCCTCGCCCACCGGATATCTGCATATCGGGGGCGCGCGGACGGCGTTGTTCAACTGGCTTTACGCGCGGGGGCGGGGGGGCACGTTCCTGTTGCGCGTGGAAGACACCGACCGCGCGCGGTCGACGCCTGAGGCGACCCAGGCGATCCTCGATGGGCTTACGTGGCTGGGTCTCGATTGGGATGGCGAGGCGGTCAGTCAGTTCGCGCAGGCGGATCGCCATGCGGAGGTGGCCCATGCGATGTTGGCGAGCGGCGGGGCCTATAAATGCTTTTCCACCCAGGACGAGATCGAAGCTTACCGCGAAACCGCGCGGGCCGAGGGGCGTTCAACCCTGTTCCGCTCGCCCTGGCGCGATGCCGATCCGGCGACGCATCCCGATGCGCCCTTCGTTATCCGCGTGAAAGCCCCGCGTGAGGGTGAGACGGTGATCCGCGATCAGGTGCAGGGCGATGTGACAATCCGCAACGGCCAACTGGACGATATGGTGATCCTGCGCTCGGACGGGACGCCTACCTATATGCTGGCCGTGGTGGTGGACGATCACGATATGGGCGTGACCCATGTGATCCGGGGCGACGATCACCTCAATAACGCGGCGCGCCAGATGACCGTGTACGCCGCCATGGGATGGGACGTGCCGGTCTGGGCGCATATTCCGCTGATCCATGGCGAGGATGGCAAGAAGCTGTCGAAACGCCACGGTGCGCTGGGGGTCGAGACGTGGACAGAGATGGGGTATCCCGCGGCGGGCCTGCGCAACTATCTGGCGCGGCTGGGCTGGGGCCATGGCGATGATGAGTTTTTCACCGACGCGCAGGCGCTGGAGTGGTTCGATCTGGGCGGCATCAAGAAGTCCCCTGCCCGGCTTGACGCCAAGAAGCTCGACAATCTGTCATCTCAGCATATCGCCGCCATGGCGGATGACGATGTTCTGAAGGGGATCGATGCCTATCTCGCAGCTGCAGGAAAACCGGCCCTTGATGCTGCGCAGCGGCATGATTTGGCCCGTGCGATGTATTGCCTCAAGGATCGGGCGCGTCGATTCCCGGAACTGCTTGAAAAAGCGCACTTTATCCTGACAAAGCGCCCCATAGACCCCGATGAGAAGGCGGCCAAGTCGCTCGATCCGGTATCCCGTGGTATACTGTCAGAATTGACGCCGCACCTGCAAAATGATAGCTGGTCGCGCGACGCATTGGAGCAAGCCCTGAAT
>JBCBPV010000054.1:0-24299 GCA_039820585.1 Pseudomonadota bacterium | reverse complement strand
CATGATCGCTGGGGGCATGCCGATCTGTGGATCCACACCGCGATCCATGCCGCGCCGCTGTCGCCCGCGGGCCATATCGCGGTGAAGGACTGGGACAAAAGCATCGCGATCAACGTCACCGCCACAGGCACGCTGATACGTATGGTAGAGCCGCTTCTGCTGGCCGCAGATGCGGGCACCGCGCTGTTTCTGGACGATCCGCGCGGGGGCGAGAAGTTCTTTGGCGCTTATGGTGCCACCAAGGCCGCGCAAATCGCTTTGGCCCGCAGTTGGCAGGCCGAGACGCCCAAGATCGGCCCGCGCGTGCTGATCGAGACGCCCGATCCCATGCCCACCGCAACGCGCGCTCGGTTCTTCCCCGGTCAGGATCGCGAAGCTTTGGCGAGCCCTGCGGATCAAGCCCGCGCGATACTGGCCCGTTTGGGATGACCGCAGGCGATCCAGACGCCCCGGATCACATCGGCCTGTCGCTCGTCCTGGCCGCCGAGGCGTGGGAACGTGATTTTAACGCCCGCATGGTGGCCGCCGGGCATGCGGTTTTTGGCGACGCCCGCGCCCGTGTGATCCGCTATGTCGGCCGGCGCGGGATCGACCAGTCGCGTTTGGTGGCCCTGTCCGGCATGACGAAGCAGGCGGTACAGGCCCATCTCGACAGATTGGAAGCGGAGGGTCTGATCGTCCGCGTGCCTGCGCCAGATGATGGGCGGCAAAACCGGGTGGAGTTTACCCAGGCCGGGCGTGCGATGCTGGCCGATGCCGACCGGATCAAAGGGCAGATCGAGGCCGCATATGTCGCCCGGATCGGCAGCACGCGGTTCGCTCAGTTGCGTGATGCGATGCGGGTGCTGCAGGAAGATCGTCAACTTTCTTGACGATCAGAACGCGTAGGCCTATCGTCAAGAAAATTGACGACCTAGCACCCTTATGCCTTTCGACACCCCAAAACCCGCCCGCGCACAGCTTTCCGACCTCTACGACGCCATGGCCGATCGCTGGCAGTCCACGATCGAACGACTGGGTTATGGCGCGGCCTACTCGGCGTTTTTCGAAGGTCTCGGCCCGCTCACCCACCGCCGGATCGCCGACCTTGGCACCGGGACGGGCGCGTTTGCAGCCGCCTACCTCGGGGCTTGCACGCGCAAACCCGACGCCTGCATTCTTCTCGATACATCCGCGGCCATGCTGGACATCGCCCGGCGCGAAATCGCGGGGCAGGGGATCACGGCCCACACCGCTGTCACCCCCCTAGGCGGCGATATCCCCGCCCCACGCGCATGCGACGCCCTGCTTGCCGTCCACGTGATCGAGCACACCCAAGACCCCGCCCACACGCTGTCCTGGTGCCGCACGTGCCTTTGCCCCGGTGGCACGCTCTACCTTGCCGTCAGCCGCCCTCATTGGTGCACCGCGCTTTTGCGCTGGAAGTGGGGCCACCGCGCGTATCGTCCGGACCAGATGCAGGCAATACTGCGGCAGGCGGGTTTCACCGATATCTGCCACATCCCCTTTGCCAAAGGGCCGCCCAGCCGCACCAGTGCCGCCTACGTGGCCACCGCGCCCTGACCGCATGCGCTTGCCGCGCCGCCCTGCCTGAAATAGGAAGGTTGAAACGCGAACCGGGGCCTCTTTCATGCGCATTCTCATCACAAATGACGACGGTATCAATGCGCCCGGGCTCAAGGTGATGGAAGCGATCGGGGCCGAGATCGCAGGGCCGGATGGCGAAGTTTGGGTCGTCGCGCCCGCTTTTGAGCAATCGGGCGTCGCCCATTCGATCAGCTATACCCATCCCACAATGCTGGCCGAACTTGGCCCCCGCAGGTTCGCCGCCGAAGGAACACCGGCGGATTGCGTTTTGGCGGGGCTCTATCAGGTGATGAAGGATGCGCGGCCAGATCTGGTGCTGTCTGGCGTGAACCGGGGCAACAATGCCGCTGAAAATGTGCTTTACTCCGGGACGATCGGCGCCGCAATGGAAGCTGCACTTCAAGGCCTGCCCGCGATTGCGCTGAGCCAGTTCTACGGGCCCGAGAACAATCACCTAGACGATCCGTTTGAGGCAGCGGCGGCAACCGGCACGGCCACGGTGCGCAAGCTTTTGGACCAAGCGATCTGGGACGACGCGGATTATCGACTGTTCTACAACGTGAATTTCCCGCCGATCCCGGCAAGCGGCGTGAAAGGCCTGCGCGTGACCACGCAAGGCTACCGCCGCAACACCAAGTTCGGGATGCAGCCGCATGTGGCCCCCTCGGGCCGGATGTTCATGTGGGTTACCGGTGGCCCCCAGCACGAAGATACTGGCCCCGGCACCGATGTGACCGCCAATGTGGATGGCTACATCTCTGTCACCCCGCTTCGCGCGAACATGACCGCCTATGACAGTGTTGCGCAGTTGAAAGATCGCCTCGAATGACGTCCGAGGACGCCGAACGCACCATGCAGTTCCTGTTTGCGCTGCGCTCGCGTGGCGTCCGGGACACGCGGGTGCTGGAGGCGATGGAAAAGGTCGACCGGGGTCTGTTTGTCACCGGCGTCTTCGCGGACCGGGCCTATGAAGACATGCCGTTGCCCATCTCTTGCGGACAGACGATCAGCCAGCCCTCGGTCGTTGGGTTGATGAGCCAGGCGCTGGACGTGCAACCCCGCGATAAGGTGCTTGAGATCGGCACAGGCTCTGGCTACCAGGCCGCAGTGCTCAGCCACCTGGCCCGGCGGGTTTATACGGTCGAACGCCATGCGCGCCTGGCACGCGCCGCGCAGTCGCTGTTTACCCGCGAGGGGTTCAACAACATCACCTGCATCGCTGGCGATGGCAGCCGTGGTTACCCCGAGCAGGCCCCCTTTGATCGCATTCTCGTGACAGCCGCGGCCGAAGACCCGCCCGGTCCGCTCTTGGCGGAGTTGCGCGAAGGCGGTATCATGGTGTTGCCGGTAGGACAGTCCGACACGGTGCAGCGCCTGATCAAAGTGACGCGCACCGAGACAGGCTATGACTATGACGAACTGTTACCGGTGCGGTTCGTGCCCCTTGTGGAAGGCATGAGCCAGGACTAAAGGCGGTGAATTGGCAGAGCCCGCGACAGACGGGCCGCGAGTGAGGGTTGAGCGATGGGAAATTCAAAGATGACGATACGGGGCGGTCTGATGGCCGGCTCCGTTGTGGTGCTGGCGGGCTGTGGGGGCACGTTTGACGCCGACCTGCGCAGCATCGGCGACGGTTTCGATACGTCTGAGTCGGTGCAACAGGTCACCGCGCCACGGCCGCAGCCCGACAACAGGGGTGTGATCTCGTACCCCAGCTACCAGGTCGCGATGGCCAGACGTGGCGACACGGTCACCGATGTGGCCGCCCGGATCGGGGCTGATCCGGTGGAGCTGGCCTCGTTCAACGGGATGCGCGATGGGTTACCCTTGCGCGCCGGGGAACTTTTGGCACTGCCAGACCGCGTGGCAGAGCCTTCGCCTGCAACCGGCGCGATCGGCACCGGCCCGATCATGCCCGCGGGCACCATCGACGTGAACACGGTGGCCGGCGGGGCGATTGACCGTGCAGGCGGGCAAATCGCCAGTGCCGCTCCGATCATTCCCGGCCAGCAAACCGGGGCAGAGCCGGTGCGCCACCAGGTGCAGCCTGGGGAGACGGCCTTTTCCATTGCGCGCATCTATAACGTGACCCCGCGCGCATTGGCCGATTGGAACGGGCTGAGCGCAGATCTTGAGGTGCGCACGGGGCAGTTCCTGCTGATCCCCGTGGCACTGGATCCGCCACCTGCGACAACACCGGTGCCTCCCGGCCGGGGCAGTGTGGCCCCGCCGCCGCCAAGCGCGGCAACGCCGTTGCCGCCAGTGGATGCCACGCCCGAGGCTGCGCCCACGCCGCCATCGCCCCAGATGGCAGAGGATGCCACCGAAGCCTCTGACACCGGGCGCTTGTTGATGCCCGTCGCGGGCAGCATCATTCGCCCCTATGAGGCTGGCACAAACGACGGGATCGGCATTGCCGCCGCCGCCGGCACAACCGTGCGCGCCGCCGATGCGGGCACCGTGGCAGCAATCACGCGCGATACCGATCAGGTGCCGATCATCGTCTTGCGCCATGCCGACAACCTTTTGACCGTCTATGCGGGCGTTGATGGGATTGCGGTGGAAAAGGGCGACAGCGTGGGACGGGGCGACACCATTGCTGCGGTGCGCGATGGCAGCCCCAGCTTTCTGCACTTTGAGGTGCGCGAAGGCTTTGACAGCGTCGATCCGATGCCGTTCCTGAACTAGAGCACGCCGGGTGCGCCTGTTTCTTTTAACGGCGCTGACGATGGTGGCTTTTGCGGCGAACTCGGTCCTGAACCGGATCGCGCTGGCCGATGGCTGGATCGGGCCCGCGGATTTCGCCGCGTTGCGTCTGGCGAGCGGGGCGATGGCGCTGGTCGCGTTGGTCTATGCCTCGGGCGGTCGGGTGCCTTGGGGGATGGCGCGGCGGCCCTATGGGGCGGCGGCGCTGTTGTTGTACCTCGTTGGGTTTTCCTTTGCTTATGTAACGCTCGATGCGGGGGTGGGTGCGCTGATCCTGTTTGGCGGCGTGCAGGTGACTATGTTTGCCGGCGCCTTGTGGCTGGGCGAACGTCCAGGGCCGCGGCGCTGGTTGGGGGCGGCGGTGGCGTTTTCCGGGCTGATCTGGCTGTCTTGGCCTGCTGGCGCGGTGCGGCTGGATCCGGGCGGCGTCATGCTGATGCTGTTGGGCGCTTTGGGCTGGGGGCTCTATTCATTGCTGGGTCGGGGGAGCACGGCCCCGCTGCCCGCGACCGCGGCGAACTTTGCTTTGGCGATCCCGGTGGGGGCGTTGGTTTGGTTGGCGGTGCCCGATGTGGTGGCGGTGACGTGGCAAGGCGTTGTTTTGGCCCTGCTTTCCGGTGTCGTAACCTCTGGTATGGGCTACGCGCTTTGGTACACCGTCCTGCCCCAGCTTGAGGCGTCTGCGGCCGCTTTGGCGCAGCTGACGGTGCCCGTGATCGCCGCGGCGGGAGGTGCGCTGTTTTTGGCGGAGGTATTGGACGCCCGCACGCTGATCTCAGGCGCGCTGGTGCTGGCGGGCGTGGCGATTGGCAGCCTGGCGCCTAGCGCAAGACCGGCTCCAACGGATCGTAAGTGATCCCGCCGGTGCCCCATGCCACGTCTGCCAGGCTGTCGGGTTTGACCATGAGCGTCGCCATTTCATCGCGGGTGACAAATCGGCGGTCGTGGACCACGCCGTCGATATCCTGCCACGTGTCGTCCAACTGGCCCGCCACGATCTCGCAGCGGAAATAAATGTCGATCTGGTGGAAGGTGCTGTTTGGATCGTGAAACTCGTTGACCAGAACCACCTCGCCCACCTCCACTGTGAGCCCTGTTTCCTCGTGAATTTCGCGGATCAGGTTGTCGGGTAGGGATTGGCCGGGTTCGACCCCGCCGCCTGGGGCACAAAGCAAGCGGCTCTGGTTGCCGGGCCAGGCGTTGACCAGAAGCAGGCGATCGTCCGCCATCACGATACCGCGGGCGGCCACGCGGGGGCGGGCGGTCATGCGGGGCCGCGCAGGTGATTGACATGGCCCATCTTACGGCCTGGGCGCGCCTCGGCCTTGCCGTAGAGGTGGATGGCCGCGTCAGTGTCGGCGATGTCGGGCACGCGCAGGATGTCGTCGCCGATCAGGTTCTCCATCTCGACGTCGGAATGGCGGGTGCCATCGCCCAGAGGCCAGCCTGCCACGGCGCGGATGTGCTGTTCGAACTGGTCGATGGTACAGCCGTTTTGTGTCCAGTGGCCCGAGTTGTGGACGCGGGGGGCGAATTCATTGACGATCAGGCCCCGCGGTGTGACGAACAACTCTACGCCGATCACGCCCACATAGTCGAGTGAGTTCAGGATCTTGGCGGCAATCAGGACTGCGTCGGATTTCTGGGTTGCGCTGAGGCGGGCGGGCACGCGGGTGGTGCGCAGGATGCCGTTCTCATGTTCGTTCTCGCCGGGGTCAAAGGCCGCGATCTGGCCGTCTTGCCCGCGGGCGGCGATGACGGAAACCTCATGGCTGAAGTCGACGAAGCCCTCAAGTATGGCCGGGGCGCCTGCCATGTCTGCGAGGGCTTGGTCTGCGTCATTCGGCGCGGTGATCCGGGCCTGGCCCTTGCCGTCATAGCCGAACCGCCGGGTTTTCAGGATTGCAGGTGTGCCGATCCCGGCGATGGCGTCGGCAAGTGTGGTCGTGTCGTCTACCGGGGCGAAAGGCGCGGTGGCGAGGTCTAAACCTGCAAGAAACGCCTTCTCTGCCAGCCGGTCCTGACTTGTCCCCAATGCGCGCCGTCCGGGTCGGATCGGGACTCGCGCCTCAACGAGATCCAGCGCGTCGGTCGGCACATTTTCAAACTCATAGGTCACCACATCGACCGTCTCGGCGAAGCGCGCCAATGCGGCATGATCATCATAGGCCGCAGTCGTCACCCTTTCGGCCACGTGGCCCGCCGGTGGATGCGCCCCAGGCTCAAAAATGTGGCACCGCAGGCCCAGCCGTGCGGCGGCAACCGACAGCATGCGGCCCAACTGACCGCCGCCGAGGATACCGATCACGGCTCCGGGGTGCAGAGGATCAGCCATCGGTGGGCGCATCGGGAATGCTGGCCGACAGGGCGCAGCGCCACTGGTCAAGGCGGTCAGCTAGCGCCGGATCGTTCAAAGCCAGGATGCCCGCCGCCATAAGGCCAGCATTGGCCGCCCCCGCCGAGCCAATGGCCATTGTTGCCACCGGAAACCCGCGCGGCATCTGGACGATGGAGTACAGGCTATCCAGACCACCCAGCGCCTTCGTTTGCACTGGCACACCGATCACCGGAACCCGCGTTTTCGACGCCATCATCCCGGGCAAATGCGCGGCCCCACCGGCGCCCGCGACAATCACCTTCAGCCCGCGATCCACGGCCGTCTTGCCATAGTCCCATAACCGATCCGGTGTGCGGTGGGCCGAGACGATGCGCACCTCATGCGCCACTTCAAGATCTTCCAGTATCCGGGCTGCTTCGCTCATGGTTTCCCAGTCGGACTGGCTGCCCATGATGATCCCGACATCTGCTGACATGGCCAAAGGCCCCCCGTGCGCCACCCGTTTTCAGAGCGGCGCACTATACGCCTCTTGCGGGGTCAGGCAATGATATCCGGGGTCAGGCGGTCTTCGATGATAGCAATCCGATCTTTTAGGTTGAGTTTCTGCTTTTTCAACCTGCGCAGCGTCAGCGCATCGGCGGTGCCCTTGGCCTCAAGCGCGCTGATCGCCTCATCCAGGTCGCGATGTTCGCGCCGCAGAAGCTCTAGCTTCATCTGCAGCACCTCTTCGGTCATCATTTCGCTGGCGATGTTCATGATCTGCGCGACTCGCTGCGTTTGGGCTTCAACAGCATAGGAACAAACCCTGCGATTTCCAAATGTTCTAACCTTGCGGGGCTTTGCATGACGACCCATATATTGAATGAAGGTTGCCGAAATGGGACCTTCGCCGACTGTCGCTTGCAAAGGACGTGTCATGACGAAACTTGCCCTTGGATCGCACCCCTTCCTGTTGGGGTTCGAACAGCTGGAACGCTTGGTGGAACGCACTGCCAAGAGCGAAGGCAACGGGTATCCGCCGTACAATATCGAACAGACCAGCCAGACCAGCTATCGCATTACGCTGGCGGTTGCGGGGTTTTCCGAAGAAGACCTGTCGATCACCATCGAAGACAGTCAGCTTGTGGTCCGTGGGCGGCAGGCCGATGACACAGGCGACCGGGTCTTTTTGCATCGCGGTATTGCCGCGCGGCAATTTCAGCGTAGCTTTGTCCTAGCAGATGTGGTCGAGGTTGCTGGCGCCCGGACCGAGAATGGTCTTCTGCATGTCGATCTGCACCGGGCCGAGCCGGAACGTGTGGTTCAGACAATCGAAATCAACAAGAAGGGGTGAGCAGATGGATACGCCGTACAGCTTTGATGCCAAAGAAGATGACCGCATCGTTTATATCCGCCCCGTTGCCGTGGCCGAACTGCCCCGTGAGGTGCGCGAACAGGCGATGGGCGTGGACACGATCTACGCCGTCCATAATTCGGATGGAGAGCGTTTGGCACTGGTGAAGGACCGTCAGATGGCGTTTTTCCTCGCGCGAGAGCATGACTACGCCGCCGTCAACGTCCACTGACGCATTGTCAGCGCGGAGCCACGGCGATTGTCATGTGACAATCGCCCGGAAGTCTCTCGTATTGCACAGTTTTCGAAATCCGTGGTCAGTAGGCGTGGGGTCGTCCGTCCCACGTTTCAAAACACCCGGTCGTGTCGAGCGACAGCGCTGTGAACCGTTCCTTCAGTCCGGTGGCCGCTTCCGTCACGGTGATCTCGGCGGTTGATCCGCCCATGTCGGTTTGCACCCAGCCGGGGTGATAGATGCCCACGGCAATTCCCTCAATCGCCAAGTCGGTGGCCAGGTTCCGGCCCAGGTTCAGCGCCGCCGCCTTGGACGCACGGTAGATGTACGACCCGCCCGGCGCACGGGTGTGCGATGCCATCTGGCTGGAGATGATGGCAATTTTTCCTTTGGCTTGGCGCAGGTTTGGCACAAGCGCCTGAATGCTCAGAAACACGCCCGTGACGTTAGTGGCAAATCCTTCAGCCCACATCTCCGCCCCGTATCCATCGTCGAGCCGTGCGCCCTTGTCAGGGTAGACGCCTGCGTTGCACACCAGAAGAGAGACCGGCTGATTCCTCAGCGTATCCGCCATCGCCCTGTGTTGTGCGGGGTCGCGCACGTCGAGCGACAACCAACCAGGTGCATCTCCGGCCTCGCGGCGGGTGCCCATAACGGGTGTGCCGTCGGCGGCGTAGGCATCGTAGAGCGCGCGGCCGATCCCCCGGTTGGCTCCGGTAATCAAAACGGTCATCGGCGGGCTCCGTCAGTTGGTACGGGATTTCGGGATGAAGGGCAGGGGGGCCACCGGCACGCCGTCTTCAAGAAGCTTCTTGGCTTCTTCCGGCTTTGCCTCACCATAGATCGCGCGTTCGGGCGCCTCGCCCTCATGGATCGCGCGGGCCTCCTTGGCGAAACTCATACCCACATAGTCTGAATTGGCCTCAATCTCGGCCTTCAGCTTGGCGATCGCCTGCACTTTCGGATCGGGCGCCGCGGCGGGCACCGGCGCGTCGTGCGCGGCTTTCGCCGCGCGGCCGGGACGTACGGGCGGCGCCATCATTGCCTTGGAGATTTCGGTATCGCAGCAATGCGGACATTCCACCAGGGACCTGCCGCGCAGCGTGTCATAGGCGTCAGCGGACTGAAACCAGCTTTCGAACCCGTGCCCTTCGGCACATTTCAGCGCGTAGCGGATCATCTGCGTCCTGGCGTTTTGCGATGGTCCACAATTATGTATCGCACGCGGGAAATCAAATGGTTATCAGCCGCGGATCAGCCGCTGTGCTGCACCAACGCCTCTTGCGCGGCGAAATTCAGCAGGATCTGCGCCAGTTCGGGGCTTTCCACCAGATCGGCGGCCTCGCATGGTGTGACCCAGGTGAGGATACGTTCATGCGCCTCGGGCCAATTCGTATGGCGCTTGGTGACCTCCATCGGGAAGATCGCGACAACGCAGGGCAATGCCGCCGCCCCTTTGCGCCGTTTCTGATAGGAATAGACGCCCAGGCAGATATCGCGGACCGTGCCCTCGAGCCCGGCTTCTTCGTAAGCTTCGCGCGCGGCGGCGGCGGCGGGCGTTGCCCCGTTCACCGGCCAGCCTTTGGGCAGGATCCAGCGTTTTGAGTGGCGGCTTGTCACCAGCGCCACTTTTAGCCGCCCCTTGTGCATGCGCCAACACAGCGCGCCAAACTGCGTGCGCACATCACGCTTGCGCCCGGAACCAAGCGTGACAGGGGTTTGGGTGATCTCGGACATCGACATTGGCATAGTCGTTTACCATGTCACAGGCATGAATGTGGCGGGTCTGTGGCGATGCGGCGTCGCTTGACCGGGCCGCGGGGTGGGTTACGTCTGATCTCATGCATAGACGTCAGTTTTTCATCGCATCCGCCCTGTTTGCCGCATCGGCCAGCGTTTCCGGCGCAGCATCGGGTTTCACGTTTCCGTCCATTGATGGTGGCGATCTGGCGTTGGACGATTGGCGCGGGCGTCCGGTTCTGGTAGCAAACACAGCCTCGATGTGCGCCTTCACCCCGCAATACGATGCGCTGCAGGCGCTTTACGACCGCTACCGCGACCGCGGGCTGGTGGTTCTGGCTGTGCCGTCGGACGATTTCGCACAAGAACTTGGCAGCGCAGAAGAGGTGAGGGAGTTTTGTGAGATCAACTTTTGCCTCGACCTGCCAATGACCGATATCACCCATGTGCGCGGGCGGGATGCCCATCCGTTCTATCAGTGGCTGTCTGAGGCGCATGGCGTTGCCCCGCGCTGGAACTTCAACAAGGTGCTGATCGGGCCTGATGGGTCGTTTATCGACTTTTGGGGCTCACGCGTGCGCCCCGATGCGCCGCAGATCACCACCAGGATTGAAGCGCTGCTTGCGAAATGACCACGCCCGCGCCGCGGATGATCGCGGCCGAGATCTATCGCACCTCGACCTACGGCCCTTGGCACCCACTGCGCATTCCCCGCGTCTCGACCGTGCTGGATCTGTCGCGCGCGCTGGGCTGGCTGCCGGCGGAAAAATACATCACAAGTCCCCGCGCGCGCCCTGCGGCGTTGACCGCTTGGCACACCCCGGACTATGTGGACGCCCTTCAACAGGCCGAGCGTGACGGCGAGGTGAGCGAAGAGACCCGTGCCCGCCATGGCCTTGGCACCGTGTCGAACCCTGTCTTTTCGGAGATGTTTCGCCGCCCCGCCACCGCGGCTGGCGCCTCGATCCTGGCGGGAGAGTTGTTGCGCAGCCCCGGCGTGATCCACAGCCCCGCAGGTGGGACGCATCACGGGTTCCCTGACCGCGCGGCGGGGTTTTGCTATCTTAACGACCCGGTGCTGGCGATCCTGTCCCTGCGCGCCTCAGGCCTGCGCCGGATCGCCTATGTCGATATCGATGCGCACCATGCTGATGGCGTGGAGAATGCGTTTGCGGGCGACACCGATGTTCTCCTGATCTCAGTCCACGAAGAACGCCGCTGGCCCTTCACCGGGCTTTTGGAGGATCGCGGGGCAGGGGAGGTGTGGAACCTGCCCGTCCCACGTGGGTTCAACGATAGCGAGATGGCGCTGGTGCGAGACGAGGTGATCTTGCCGCGCCTGGCGGCATTTCGACCCGAGGCCATTGTGTTGCAGTGCGGGGCCGACGCGGTGGAGGAAGACCCGCTGTCGCGGCTGGCGTTGTCGAATAATGCGCATTGGGCGGTGGTTGCGGCGGTGCAGGCAATGACGGATCGGCTGCTGGTATTGGGCGGTGGGGGGTACAACCCGTGGTCTGTCGGGCGGCTGTGGGCGGGGGTTTGGGCGGTGTTGAACGGGTTGGACGTGCCGGAAAGGTTGCCGCCAGAAGGCGAGGCGGTGCTGCGCGGGTTGCAGTGGCAGGGGCACAGCCGGGGGAAGATGCCGCCTGAGGAGTGGTTTACGACCTTGCGGGATGCGGCGCGGGATGGAGCGGTGCGGGATGAGGTGCGCAGCGCCGTGTCGGCGCTGGCCGAACGGGCAAGGGTTTGCGTTTAAAGCCACCGGTCCGGCCATGGCAATGAAATCCGCGATGTTTCAAACGCTTCGACAGACGACCTAAAGCGGCGGGTTTTCACTGAGTTTCGTCCATTTTCGGCAGTTTGGCTTCAATCCGGTGCAGAAGTGTGGCAAACATCCACAGTCCCGGTTTTCCGGTTGGTGGGGGTTTTGTCGATTGCCAGGCGTACCGCGCAAGGACTCGCAAGTTGGTGCACTCAGAAAGGCGCGTCGCTCTGGGGCGGTGCTGTTGTTCATTGCGTTCGGCTTTAGCATATTCGTCAATCTTTTGATGCTCACCGGACCGCTTTATATGCTGCAGGTCTATGACCGCGTACTTGGATCCCGCTCGGAAGAGACGCTGGTCGCGCTGTCTTTGCTGGTGGGGTTTCTCTACGGGCTCATGGCGCTGTTGGAATTTGCCCGCGGGCGGATCGTGGCGCGTTATGCCGCACAGTTTCAATCGAAACTCGACGGGTTGGTGTTCGACGCCTCGATCAATGCCCCGTCGAAGCCTGGCGAACCCCCGACCAGCGGTTTACGGGATCTTGAAACAATACAGACCACGGTCGCATCGCCCGTGTTCCTGGCGTTCATGGATATCCCGTGGTCGCCGATCTTTATTGCCGGTATCTTCATCTTCCACCCGTGGCTCGGCTGGCTGGCAGTGGCTGGCGGCGTGCTGTTGCTGACGATCACGCTGCTCAATCAGCTCTTGACCTATAAGAAGGTCCAGCGCGCCCACGGTGTGTCGCAGGGCGCGCAGAATATGGCCGATCAGGCCCATTTGGCCAGCGAGGTCGTGCGCAGCCAGGGGATGCGCGCCGCGGTGCGCACACGCTGGAATGAGCGCCGGACAGAGGCGCTGGCCGAGCGGATATCCTCGAACGATTGGACCGGCAGCTTCACAGCGTTCACCAAGTCGTTCCGGCTTTTCCTGCAATCCGCCATGCTTGGCCTTGGGGCCTACCTGGTGTTGCAGGGCCAATTGACGGCGGGGGCGATGATCGCGGCCTCGATCCTTTTGGGCCGGGCTTTAGCGCCGATCGAGCAGGCCCTTGGTCAGTGGTCGGTTCTGCAACGCGCACGCCAATCGTGGCATGCGCTGGACAAGCTCTTGGCGGCATCCCCTGCGCCGAAGTCGCCAACGCCGCTGCCTGTACCCGAAGCGCATATGGTGGTTTCGGGCGTCAGCGTGTTCTCTGAACTAACAAAGCCGCCGATCCTTCGGCAAGTGTCGCTGTCCGTCGCGCCGGGTCAAGCGCTGGGCGTCGTCGGCAAATCCGGCTCGGGAAAATCGACGCTGGCGCGAACGCTTGTGGGTCTGTTACCGCCCGCGATGGGCGAGGTGCGTCTGGGCGGGGCCACGCTGGACCAGTACGATCCTGACCAACTGGGTCAGCATATTGGCTATCTTCCGCAATCGGTGAAGCTGCTGAGCGGGACCGTGGCCGAGAACATTGCACGGATGGATATCGACCTTGACGCCGGAGCGGTTGTTAATGCTGCAAAGCGCGCAAATGCCCACGACATGATCCTAGCGTTGCCAAAGGGTTACGACACCTACATCAATGGCGAGCACAACATCCTGTCCGGCGGTCAGCGCCAGCGGATTGCCCTGGCGCGTGCGCTCTATGGCGATCCGGTCTTGCTGGTGTTGGATGAACCAAATTCTGCCTTGGACTCTGAGGGTGGCGAGGCATTGAACCGCACGGTGCAGGATTTCAAAGAGCGCGGGAAGGCCGTCATCGTCATGACGCACCGCCCGCTTGCGATTTCGCAGTGTGAAACCCTTGTCATCCTGCACAACGGGGCCGTTCTCGATACCGGGCCGCGCGACGATGTGTTGGGACGGCAGTTCAAGAACGCCAACCAGATCAACAAGGTCATCAGATCGAAACCCAGCCCCAAACCCGCGGCCGAGTAACCTCGCGCGGTGGGGCCAGACGCGTATTGAGTATCAGCAATGCAAGCAGCAACCCCTCAACCCAACCCGTGGCGCGCGCGCCTTCCGATCCTGGTTGGCTTCGTCGCGATCGCTGTTCTGGTTGGCGGCCTTGGCTATTGGGCCGTCCGGACCCAGTTGGCCGGCGCCGTCATCGCGTCAGGAATGGTACAGGTTGAGTCAAACCGGCAGGTCATCCAGCACCCCGATGGTGGCGTTGTGGGCGAAATTCTGGCCCGCAACGGCGACTGGGTCGATGCCGGTGATACGCTGCTTACCTTTGACGACACGCTGTTTCGGTCCGAGCTTGCGATCATTGACGGGCAGTTGTCGGAACTGATGGCGCGCAAGGCGCGGCTGCAGGCCGAGCGGGATCAATTGTCAGAGATGTCACCGCCCACCTCGTTGCTGACCGCAGCAGCGAACAGTCCGGAAGTGTCAGAACAGGTGGATGGCCAGTTCCGTTTGTTTCGGGCCCGGCGCTCTACGCTGGCGCGCGAGGCCGAGAAGCTGGAAGAGCAGGCGGCCCAGTTCTCGGCTGAGATTGACGGCCTGGAGGCGCAACTGGAGTCGCTGCAGGAAGAGTTGACGTTGGTCTCAGAAGAGTTGGCAGACAGGGAGTCTCTGTTCGAGCGCGGGCTTATCCCGGTCTCACAAGTCTCGGAATTGCGCAGGGACCGCGCGCGGCTAACTGGTGAGATTGGTGAGTTGACGGCGCGGGTCGCGCAGGTGCGCGGCTCGATCGCGGGAGTCGAGATAGAAATCATCCAACTGTCCACGCGGCGCAGCGAAGAAGCGATCACCGACCTGCGCGATCTCGAAGCCCGTGAAATCGAGCTGAGCGAACGCAAATTCGCGCTGATCGAGCAACTGTCGCGCCTAAACGTACGGTCCCCGGTGAGCGGTGTTGTCTTCGATTCACAGGTGTTCGCGCTGCAATCCGTGGTCCGCCCCGGCGAGCCCATCATGTATGTCATCCCGCAGGATCAGCCCCTTGTGATCGCCGCCAGGGTCGATCCTATCGACGTCGATCAGGTGTTCATGGGGCAAGAGGCCGTGCTGAAGTTTTCGGGTTTGGATCAAAGGACAACGCCCGAGATTTCAGGGCTGGTGACGGCGTTGTCGGCGGATGCGATCACCGATCAGGCCACGGGCCAGAACTATTTCGACGTCGAGCTGATTCCGCGTGAGGATGAACTGACGAACCTGGGGGATCAGGTGCTGTTGCCTGGCATGCCGGTCGAAGTGTTCATTCGCACGACCGACCGGACGCCGCTGAGTTATTTGACGTCGCCCTTGATGGATTATTTTGATCGGTCGATGCGGGGGTAGGTGGGGCCTCGGCACGCCGCGTAGGTGCACAGCAGGCCGACCATTAAGAACTGATTGCAGGTTCTACACCGACATTTTCCGACTTGGTCGCCTCGTCAATTGCCTTCAGTCGTTTTAAAAGACTCGGCAGCTGTGCCACCGGCACCATGTTCGGACCGTCAGACGGCGCATTGTCGGGATCTTCGTGGGTCTCGATGAACAGCGCAGCACATCCCACTGCCAGCGCCGCCGCAGCAAGCATTGGCACGAACCGGCGATCCCCGCCGGTACTGGTTCCCTCGCCACCGGGTTGTTGCACGGAATGAGTGGCGTCGTAGACAACCGGGTACCCGGCCTCGGCCATGATCGGCAAGGCTCTGAAATCATTTATCAAAGTGTTATATCCAAATGTCGTTCCGCGTTCGCATAACAGGATCTTTTCATTGCCCGTGGAAGCAATCTTGGACGCGACGTTTGCCATATCCCATGGCGCGAGGAATTGCCCTTTTTTTACGTTGATGGCGGCCCCGGTTTCACCGGCGGCAAGCAAAAGATCGGTCTGTCGTGACAGGAAAGCCGGGATTTGCAGGATATCTACGACGTCGGCGACCGGGGCGCACTGTTCGGGGAGGTGTACGTCGGTCAGGACCGGGACGGCGAACTCGGCGCGTATGCGTCCTAGGATCTCAAGCCCAGCTTCCAAACCAAGGCCACGGGGCGTCGCGTGTGACGACCGGTTGGCTTTGTCGAAGCTCGACTTGTAGACCCAGGGCACACCTGCGGCTTGGGCAGCCATCGATATTCGCTCTGCCATCGTCCGCGCATGATCCAACGATTCAATCTGACAGGGACCTGCGATCAACACGAATGGGCGGTTGTTGCCGAACTCAACTGGGCCGACAGTGACCGATGGCAAGTTGGGACGCATTACGGAAACCTATCGTTTTTGGCCATGTGACACCTTCAGCCTGCATCCAAGGCCAGATGCAAGAGTGAAGTCAGCTTGGACCGTGTCGTTCCTCGAGGACCTGTCGTCCAATGCGCTGGCGGCCTTCAAGCACGTTGATAACCAAGTGCCGCCGACTGCTTTGGAGGCGAGTACCGGAATCGAACCGGTGTACACGGATTTGCAATCCGCTGCGTAACCACTCCGCCAACTCGCCCAGTGCACGCGCGATAGGTCTTTGCGTGGTTGGCGTCAAGCGTTTCCCTGCAATGTTCGGGTTCATCGGTTCGGTTCCAAGATGCTTTGGTGCGCCAACATATCCATTTGGGCAAGATGCTGCGTTTTCGCCGCGCGGGCGTTTGTTGCATGTCGTCGGTGATTCGCGAAATGAAATAGAGATCGTTTTGTGAGCGGACGAAGTGCTTACCGCTCATGCTTATCCACAGGTAGCAGGGGATAAATCTAAAACGATATTCACGTACCTTCGGATTTGTTCCTGTCGGGAAACAATAATCTATTGGTATTCAACGGATGCAGTGACAAAATGCGTCTAACATACTATTCCGCTTTATTTTTTTGAGGAGTCGTGTCATTATTGGATTATAAGTCGCGTTTTAGTTGGTGGATAATCGTTATGATCGGTACTCGGGTAGGTTCGTTTCCCGAAACGGATTTGATTTTATTTTTTAAGGGGCGTCGCAAAGCCAAAAGAACCAAGTCCCTGCGGTTTCGTATTGCAAAGCGTACGATTGATTATATGTCGGCGTTGATCGCGCTGCCTGTGGTGGTGGGAGTTGGAATGGTTCTGCTTGCACTAAATCCAGTTGCAAACCCAGGACCACTCTTCTTTAAGCAAACCCGGATGGGGATTGGCGGAAAGCGTTTCACACTGTGGAAGTTCCGCACGATGGTACCCGACGACGAGCGCGTCCGGAATGCTGATGATCCGCTTGAGATCAGTCGCATAACCCCATTGGGGCGTATTATGCGGCGTCTTCGGATTGACGAACTTCCAAACTTTTTGAACGTGCTTACTGGAGACATGTGTTTGGTCGGGCCACGCCCCGACACGTTCAAGCATGCGGAAGAGTATATTCGTAGTGTTCCGAACTATAACAAGCGGTTCCGGGTTAAGCCCGGTATTACTGGTTTGGCGCAGGTCCGCGGAGGATACGCGGACAACCCAAGCGCGGTGCGACGAAAGGCTCGGTTTGATCACTTCTATGTCCGGCGATCATCTGGCCGCTTGGAAGCATACGTAATCGCAAAGACAATTGCGGTGATCGCAACGGGATTTGGCGCCAAATAGGCCGTCCCTCAGGAAGGGCAGGTCAGACAACGCGGCTTTGGTTTTGGTGCGCCGGAAGCAAACTGATGGTATTGCCGCCACTTCGGCGTAATGCGGGCTGAACGGTTTCGAGACTGACGTGCATTCCACAAGCTGGGGCTTGGCTTGCCGTGCGAAGCGGCGCAGGTCGACTTACTGTACAAATTGTACGCGGTCCAAAAAAAATCGAATTAAGAAAATTTCGAGGCCAAGTTAGTTGCCAAACATGATCTCTCTGCTATGTTTAGAAATGCAGTGGTTTTGTTACTTGGGGTCTAGCAATGAACGATAAACAAGCTGGCGCCGACGGGGAAAGCGTCGACATCGAGCGCCGCGAAGTCCTTGGTGCTCTCGCGAAGTATGCCGGTGTAGCTGGCGCGTCCACGGTGGTGTTGTCCGCGTCGGCGTCTGTATCTCTGGCGAGTGTGAGCGGCCACGTTGGTGGAAACGGGAAGTCGCCTCGTAGGCGTAGGCGTCGGCGTCGGATTCGCCGGTGGTGGAGGTCGCGCTTCTAGGCGGGCTGGATAGAGCCCATAGCCGCAGGGATAACTGGAAGCTTCATGGATTGCGCGCTAATCTTTGGCGCGCATTTCTTTTTGGGAAGGTGCGCGCAAGGTGATGATTGAGCGTGCTGCCTTGGGGACGGGCACTGCACTTTTTAATGCCCGGTCGGGGGCAATTGTTACGACAGATGCGTTGGGCGCTGCGGTTGTCAGCCAATTGGAAAGTGGAGTCGATCCCGTCGAGGTCGCACCTGCCTTAGCAGCAGCCTATGGCGTGGAGCCAAGCCGGCGTGCCGCGCCATTGAGAACAGTCGTGGACGCATTGATTGCCCAGTGGTCTGAAGCTGGTCTCCTCGCGCGTGACCGCCTTGAGTACCCAGATCCCGTGGCGGATCACGGCAAGCCGTTGCGACAAAAAGCAGAGTACTACACACGTTTTGGTAGTTTTCAGGTCGCTTGTGAGACGAAACTCCTTGCCGATCAACTCAATGAAATTCTCGGCGTCGTGTCGGACGCGCGGCAGAGGCGATCCGAAAGCCAAAGATCCTTGCGCTGCGTGTCCTGCTCTGGCGGCGGCTTTGGCGTCTTTTCGGGCAAAGCGATTTGGGGCCGCGCAACGCTTGATGAGGCGCGGTTTCTTATCATTAGAGAAGCCGCAGAAGTCTTGTGCGGCGCCGGTCGGGTCGGAGCAGTAATGCATGGCTCGGCCGTTTCGAACGGCGATGGTGCCTTATTGATCATGGGTGACAGCGGTCGTGGCAAATCTACCTTGGCCCAAGGTCTTGTCGCAGCCGGTTGCGGGTATGTTTCCGACGATCACCTTCCGTTACACGTCGGCGGGCGTAGTGTGCTTTCCTTCCCCACGCGAAGCGCTGTGAAGCCGCGTGCCATGCGGCTTTCGGAAATAAAGCGATTGGCCCGGCGTTATGGTGCGACTTCCCGTGCGCGCGATGGGGTCACATACCTGTCCATTCCTGCGGCCGCCGGGGTGGGTGAAGAAATCCCAGTGAAGGCCTTGGTTTTTCCGCAATATGCGAACGGTGCGTCTCTGGGCCTTACAGAACTCACGCCTCAAGAGGCCTTTAGTGAGTCCATCGCTGCCGGTGCGCGTCCGACGCGCGAGGATCCTCAGATTGGGCCGCTTGCGCGACTCTGCGGGGAAGTTCCAGCTTTTCGGCTTGATTTCGGCGCGTCTACGCAATCTGTTCCGGCTTGTTTGGAGATACTGGAAGATTGCAGGACTTAGACGCATGCAGTTCGATCTCAGGTCGCGCGCTGATCCTTTTGGCGATGGCTGCGATCCGCGGGCGAGTACCAGATGAAATAGAAGCGGCTCTCAAGGCTTGCGATCCGGTCGACTTGGCCAAATCGGCGCAAGCGCACCAGGTTCACACGATGGTGGGGCACGTTTTCGCGAGGCATGCCGAGCTTTCGGGTGCAGTTCCAAGGGACCTGAAGGTCTTCTTTTTAGCGATGTACACGGCCAATCAAAAGCGTCTTTCGGAAGGCCTTTCGCAGCTCAGGTCCATCGGAAGCATCTTTTCCGCAGCGAATATCCCTGCTGTCGCGTTGAAGGGTGGGGGGGACATGCTAGAACCCCTGCATCCAGACCCGGCAATGCGGTTCGTGGCGGATCTCGATATCCTTGTCCCAAGTGGGTACGTGTCGCGCGCAGAGCGGCTGCTATTCGATGAACTGGATGCAATGCAGCCCTACGAAAAGCTGAGCGAAGACTCGGATTTGAACTGGCGCGGCGAAAGGGTTCCGGAGCATCATTTGCCAAAGCTCACCGCGGAAAACTGGCAGTTTCCCGTAGAGCTTCACAGATTGGTGGGTTCCGGCAAGATGGCCGATCTTCTGCCGGCGGAAATAGTCATCGGACGGAGCACACCAACTTCAATTCCTGGCGTCTCAATTATGAATCCTGACGATCGTGCATGTCATCTGATCGCTCATGCGGCACGGCATGGGGATGCGGTGACTTTGCGTGCTTGGATTGATTGGGTGCGTTTGGCCCCCATGTGCGCCGGAGAGGATGTACGTGCGCGCTTGGCGCAAAGTGGCTTCGAAAGAAAACTGGACGAATTCAATCATGTGGGGGCCTACCTCGAAAAAGAGTACGTTGGGGAGCGCCCCAAAAACGAGGTTGTCCGCAGCGCTTTGAGCGCGTTTGGCGATGCGCCGATCAAGCGTCGTAGGGGAGCGCTCGAATTGGTTGCCTCCCGATTACGAACCATATTTGTCTCCGCCAAGTACCGCCAACACATCGCATTGGAAATGACAAGCTGGCGCTGGTGGGAACGGGTTTGGTCAACGCTCAGACGGGACGACTAATTGAGTTCTTAAGGGTGGCCACGCTTCCCACGTGCCATTGTAGTTGCATGAATCACCTTTTGACCCTCGCCGTGCTCTACCTCCTGAAATCTGTGCTGCTCGAAACTGGGCTTTCGGGCGGCATGTCATTTGCTCACGTTGGTTGGGAGGGGATCAAAGAACAATGCAAACATCGAAGTTCCCGGACCCGCAGAAGGCGTTCATCGAGAAGCATGCGGAAGATGGCGTGCCGACCGGCCATGTCTGTTGCAGGGCCGGGATTATCCAAGCAACGTTCTACAGTTGGCGGAAGAGGTATGCTGAGAAACCGCGGCCGAGTATGGGAACGCTGGACTCTACAAACTGGTCGCTGCAGATCAGCAACAAAGTGCGTGTCGGGTATCGCTATCCTATGCCGTACGGTTATAGCCTGCGTTGGCGCATTCAAAGCGCTTTGCGCTTGTATGAAGTTTGAACAGCAGTTGTGGACATGAACGAAAACTTTCGCCAGCCATTCTCTAAGCAGTTCGGCAAGACTCTCGGAGTCCGAACGTCACATACCACGGTCTCACGGGCAAGCGGGCGTCAGCCAGTCCATTGGTGTCTTTCGCAAGGCAAAGACCGATCCAACCGAGAAGGGCGAGCAGTCTTTGGCTACGCCATTCATACCAAGAGAATTCCGGTTGATGATTTCAAACAGTAGCCCAGCCTCCGTTCTAACAAAACCTGGCTTGAAAAGACTTAGGCAATTCGGCTTGCCGATTTGGTCGCGATGGTTTCGCCGTTGGGTCCTGTCTAAAGGTAGTCCGCTTTCCTTGGATCCCGTCAAACCGGTGATTGTCCTGGCTCCACACCAAGATGATGAAACCCTTGGCTGCGGCGGCACAATAGCTTCGTTAAGGAGCGCCGGCACGCCTGTGCGCGTGATCTTTGCGACGGATGGGGCTGGTTCCCACGAAGCACGCCATATTGCATCGAAAAACCTCGTGTCAATGCGTGAAGCCGAAGCCTACAGTGCGTGCTCGCAACTAGGCGTCGCCAAAGAGGAATGCAGATTCTTGCGCCATCCTGACGGTTCTCTGGAAAACAGGATACCCGATCTGTCAAACACGATTGCAGAAGAAGTCCTACGTACCGGCGCTGAAGATGTCTTTGTTTGCTCTGGATTTGATGCTCACCCTGATCATAAAGCTCTCTATCAGGCCGCACGGGGCGCCATGAGGGAAGCGAAATTCAGGCTCCTGCAATACCCAGTCTGGTTTTGGGAGTACCACTGCTGGTGCGAAGGTGCGCCCAGGTTTCCATTTGACGCCCGCGCTGTGATGAGAAAACAGAGGTCCATGCTTATGGAGAACGATGTTTTAGTATCCGAAGTCTCTGCAGAACTAGCAACTAAACGCGCGGCTTTGGCCTGTCACCACTCCCAAATGGGGACTGTGCCAGGTGGTGCCGATTGGCCCAAGCTAAACGACGACTTTCTCCGCGCTTTCTTTGATGGAAAGGAAGTTTTTCTCGTGGCAAGGGATGGCAATGAATAAGCCCACGACCGTGCTTCACTTGCTGCCGGACATGAAGACGGGTGGCGGGCAGACCCTACTTCTCGCTCAGTTGAAGGCATCTGATGCGCAACTCTTGCGCCATGTTGTGTGTTACATCCGAAACGAAGATGATCTGTCGGATCAGTATCGCGCCGCAGGACTAGACGTGATTGGACTTGGTGTCTGCCGCAAACGACATCTCGCAACGGCATTTCTGAAGCTGATTTGGCTCACGTTCTCCCGACAGATCGACATCGTTCATGCAAACAACACGCACACAGACATGAGATTTGCCGTGCCTTTGAGCATTTGGACAAAGCGTCACTTAGTCGTTACGCTCCACGGCTATAATGGCAGTAGCAGATCCCCAGAGAAACAACGCCGTTTCAACAAGTTGTGGAAACGCGCGGCGCGCCGCTTGTCCGCCGTAATTGCGGTATCTGAGCCTGTACGTGAAAGCTGGCAAGCACATTTCCGAGACTTGGGTCTTGCAAACGACAAGATCAAAACGATCCGACCTATAATTGAGCTTGATCGCTTTACCTCACCTGATCGGGCTTCCACTCATAGACGTATTATCGATGAGTTCGGGTTGCCGGAAAACGCAAAGATTGCAATTACGGTTTCGCGTCTTGTCGAGCGCAAAGGCCTCGAGGAACTGATCAAAGCGTTGGCCGCAATCTCCGATGAGGTTCCTGAGTCGCACCTTCTTTTTGTGGGCGACGGACCATTGCGAGATAGGCTTTGCGATCTTGGACAAGCGCTTGGGGTGGAGAGCCGTTTGGTGTTTGCGGGGAACCGCTCCGACGTACCGGAGCTGCTGAGTGGTTCGGATGTTTTTGTCTTCGCGTCAGAGTCTGAGAGCTTTGGACTTGCCCCTTGTGAAGCTATGGCGGCAGGATTGCCTATTGTAATCAATGAGCTGCCGTCACTAAAGCAAATCCTTGTGGACGGGGAAAACGCTTTTGTCGTAGCGCCGGGCAGCGACAGCACCTTTGCTTTAGCACTACGTCGGGTTTTGCTGGAACCGGGCCTCGCGATACAAATGGGCACAGCCGGCGCTGCCAAGGCCGCAAAGCTATTTGGAGCCAAGAATTCGGCTGAGCAACTTGCCTCGCTCTATCTTCAAGCAAAGCACGAAAAGTAGGATTCATCACATTTAGATGACTGCGACCACTTAATCCGGGATATTAGGCAATTGCGTTGTCGAATACGAAGTAATCGGCAGTAAGGTTCAGCCCAAAGGCATCCGCAAATACGCCAATCAACTCCGCATCATTGGTCTGATTGATGTGGGAGATCGTTGTACCGCTGGGAAGATCGCCGAAAGAAAGACCCAATTCATAATCCGCCTGGGTTCCGGCCAACCGAATGAAATCAACCGTCGGATCAAAGTCCCAAACCAGACCATAATCCGCTTCGCCATTATCGCCGGCGATCCCATTGTCGTAATAGACTTCGCCAGCTTCCCCAAAAACGAATTCGTCGGCGCCAGCTTCGCCAATGAACACATCTATTTCGTCGCGGCCAGGACTCGGGTCAGAGGCGTCGGCAAGGACCATGCGGTCGTCGTCCGCGCCTCCATAAGCTATGTCGCTGCCGGTGATTTCGGTGACCATAATGTCGCCGAACGTCAGATCGGTATAATGTGCATTCAGCAGGAAGGATCCCGTCGAAGGCGCATCAAGTTGCTCGAATCCGGTAGCGGTCCAGTCGCCCGGTTCAGGGCTGCCAACTTCCCAGACCTTCACGCCATAGGCCCGATCAAACGCGTTGATCTGCTCGACACTGAAGACCATGTGGTACTCTGTGCCGACGCTGAGTGGAACACTGCCCTGCCCAAGGACGGTGTCCCCCTTGTACGACAAGATCCGGATCTCGTCGTTATCCCACCAGAGCGAGCCCACATCTTCCCAACCGGCCTTGGGGTCCCAACCGGCCACGGGATTGTCAGTATGCCCGTTCCAGAATGTGTTTATGCCGAACCCACCTCCGTCGCGCCCGCGCGGGTCTTCCGAAGCCAAATCATGCGGCGTAAACGTTAAGCTTACTTCATAATTGTCCCAATTGCGGTCGCCAATTCCAGCAATTCTGTCGTAGCCCGTATCGATTGGCCGCAACCCTTCGCTTGTAAAGCCCCAATTCCCATCGATAACCTGGACTGCCTCATCCAAGTGATTGAGGTTTGACCAGTCGATCGAGAAATCAGGGCTCCAGGAACGCCCTGCCAGGTAGTCGATCGATACCATTTCCGCGGTGACTGAACCATCGTCATAGATGGCGCGGATCTCGATTAGGTCGTTTTGCGAGGTCCCGTCCAAGTCTTCAAACAAGATGTCTATGTTGAAATCACCTGTGTCATGAAGGCGCCGTGTATCTGGGCCCAAGTTGAGCTCGACGAAGGCACTACTATTGTGAGAGTATTCAAGGCGAAGCAGTCCCGATACGTTCACGTTACCGAGGATATTCGCATAGACTTGTGCCTCCCCTCGCACTGCAAACGACTGGGAGTTCCCATACCACGTGATGATATCCGGTCCGATAGGCGGCTCAGGAAGGTGTGCATCTTCATTCACTATCGGATCGGATGCGGTTTCGAAGTAGTCGATCTGCGCGGTGTATCCGGGGCCTGCGAAGTCGTCATCGGTGGACCCGGCGAACACGCCCGCCGCGGTCAGGTCGAGCGCATGTGTGAAGCTGCCGAGTGTGCTCCAGTTCGTG
>JBCBPV010000053.1:0-24765 GCA_039820585.1 Pseudomonadota bacterium | reverse complement strand
TGCCCATCGCCGCGTACCCGGCCAAAGGCGCAAACAGCGCCGCACCCAACAAAAAAGCCCCCGCCACCAACGCGCCATCCAGAACGCGGCGCCCCAGCCGTGCAGGTGGGATCGCCGCTACCGCCATCGGGGCCGCCACGGCCGCACCGTCGGTATTCGCAGGCGCTGTCACCGCCAGCGCACGTTCCCGCCGACGCCGCGCTTCTTCCATACGGTCGGATCCGCTGATGTCGCTGAGCACACGCGCATTCCCCACGGGTGCACCGCGCGGCGCAGTCGGATGCTCTGAATGACGTGACATGACCATCCCCCACGGAAGCCAGGTTTGCGATCCAAATCAAGCGATCGCCATTAACGCCGATAGAGTACCAGACTGTTTCTCAGATGACGACAGTCAACGCCTGCAAACGGCAGGTGTTGGCTCATTCAAGGCACAGTACGGGGTCAGCCGATGCGGTAGTTCGGGCTTTCGCGGGTGATCTGCACATCGTGGACGTGGCTTTCCTTCAGCCCCGCCCCGGTGATGCGCACAAACTGGCAGTTCTGGCGCATCTCATCCACTGTGGCACAACCGGTATAGCCCATGGCCGCCCGCAAACCGCCCACCAGTTGGTGCACCACGGTGCCTGCCGCGCCCTTGTAGGGCACCTGGCCCTCGATTCCTTCGGGCACCAGCTTGTCAGAGGCCGCGTCCGACTGGAAATACCTGTCGGCAGAGCCGCGCGCCATGGCGCCCAGACTGCCCATGCCGCGATAGCTTTTGAAGCTGCGGCCCTGGTACAGGATCACTTCGCCTGGGCTTTCATCAGTGCCCGCGATCATGCTGCCCACCATCGCACAAGACGCGCCCGCGGCGATCGCCTTCGCGAAATCACCCGAAAACTTGATCCCCCCATCGGCAATCACCGGCACATCGCCAGCCGCACTTGCCGCGTCTATGATCGCGGTCAGTTGTGGCACGCCCACGCCCGCCACCATCCGCGTGGTGCAGATAGAGCCGGGTCCAATTCCCACCTTGACCCCATCGGCGCCAGCATCGATCAGCGCCCGTGTCGCCTCTGCCGTGGCCACGTTGCCTGCGATGATTTGCACCTCGTTCGACAATGTCTTGGCTCGCTTGACCGCGTCCGCCACTCCGGCAGAGTGGCCATGCGCGGTGTCGATCACCACGATATCGACGCCCGCGTCGACGAGCGCCTCAGACCGCTCAAACCCCGCATCGCCCACCGTCGTTGCCGCGGCTACACGCAAGCGGCCCAGATGGTCCTTGCAGGCTTGCGGGTTCAGCACCGCCTGTTCGGTGTCTTTCAGCGTCAAAAGCCCGGTAAGCTTGCCCTGCCCGTCCGTCACAAGCAGCTTCTCGATCCGCCGCGCCTTCATCAGGCTTTTCGCCTCATCCAGATCGGCAGGTTCGGTCAGCACGGCCAGATTATCGGCTGTCATCATCACCCGCACGGGCGTGTCGTCCGACGTCGCAAAGCGCATGTCGCGGTTGGTCACGATCCCCACTACGCGGCCCGCTTCATCGACGACGGGGAAGCCGGTCACACGGTAACGCTCTTGCAGCGCCTTGGCATCGAATAGCGTCTGGTCGGGTGTCAGGGTGATCGGGTTGTAGACGATGCCTGATTCAAACCGTTTCACGCGCCGCACCTCGCGCGCCTGCGCATCGATATCGAGGTTGCGGTGGATCACGCCGATTCCGCCCGCCTGCGCCATGGTGATGGCCATGCGGGATTCCGTCACCGTGTCCATGGCCGAGCTGAGCAGGGGAATGTTCATCGCGATATCGCGGGTCACACGGGTGCGGGTGTCGGCGGTGGATGGCAAAACCCGCGACGCACCAGGCACCAGGAGAACATCATCAAAGGTAAGCGCCTCGCGAATCTCCATGGCCTGCTCCTGCCCGGTTGTGTCGTTTTGCGCGTCCCTATCGCATGGACGCCGGGTGGCCGAAAGCCCCGATTTCGCACGCGCCGTTTGGTACGCTCACTCGCCTGCCGCTGCGACCCGCGCGCCTTGGGCCAGATCGCGCATCGCCTCGCCCAGAAGCAGAGCATCCCCGCCAACGCCCAAGAAGGTCACGCCCTTCGACACATATGGCGCGATCTCATGGCGATCAAAGGTTACGATGCCCGGAACCTTGCCCGCCACACGGATCCGATCAATGGCCTGGTCAATCGCCGCCACGACATTGGGCGCAGACGGATTGCCGGGATAGCCCATGTCATTGGACAGATCCGAGGGCCCCACGAACACGCAATCCACCCCATCGGTGCGCGCAATCGCGTCGATATTCTGCAGCGCCCGCTGGCTTTCCACCTGAACGATCACACACATCTCATCATTGGCGGTGGTCACATAGTCCGACGCCGCGCCGTAACCCGTGGCCCGCGCTAGCACCGCACCGCTACCCCGCTTACCATCGGGGGGATAGCGCGTTGCCGCCACGACTTCCGCCGCTTGTTCGGGCGTGTCCACCATCGGCACGAGGATCGTCTGTACACCCAGATCGAGCACCCGCTTGATCCAGGCGTCATCTGCGGAAGGCACGCGCACCACCGGGGCGGCTTTGCCGCCGCCCATTGCCTGCAATTGTGCGAGGATCGCGGCCACGTCGTTTGGCCCATGTTCGGCGTCGATCAAGGCCCAGTCGAACCCTGCCTCAGCCGCGATTTCCGCCGCCGCGGGACTGACCAACGCCAGCCAGATGCCTAGTTGCACCTCGCCCTGGGACAGGGCCGCCTTGAGGGTGTTTTTCGGTGCTGCCATCTGCCCCTGCCTCCGCTCTCGCGCAATTTGGTCTGGAATATCCTGTGCATAGAGGTAGTGTAATAAAAGCAAAACACTAGAGTTTGCCTTTGGGAGGATGAAATGAACAAGCTTTTGGGTCGGGCGGCCACCGCCGCGTTGTGCATTGCCTTTGCAGGCGAAGCCCTTGCCACCGAATGGAATGTGTCGTTATGGGGCCAACGCCGCGCCTTTACCGAACATGTCGAAAAGCTCGCCGAACTGGTCAGCGACAAGACCGGTGGCGAGTTCACGCTGGCGATCAGCTATGGAGGTTTGTCCAGCAACCGTGAAAACCTCGATGGGATTTCCATCGGCGCGTTCGAGATGGCACAGTTCTGCGCGGGCTATCACCGTGACAAGAACCGTGCGATCACTGTGCTGGAACTGCCGTTCCTAGGTGTGTCGAACCTTGAAGAGGAAGTGGCTGTCAGCCACGCAGTCTACGATCACCCCGCCGTTGCCGAAGAGATGGCGCAGTGGAACGCGAAGCTGCTGATGACCTCGCCCATGCCGCAATACAACATCGTCGGCACCGGCGATCCTCGCGATGCGGTGGAAGAGTTCTCGGGCATGCGGGTGCGTGCGACGGGCGGCATCGGTCAGGCGTTTGAGGCTGTGGGCGCGGTCCCCACGTCGGTGACGGCGACGGAAGCCTATAACTCGATGGAATCGGGCGTGGTTGACACGGTGGCCTTTGCCCAGCACGCCCACCTGTCGTTCCGCACCATCGACATCGCAGACTGGTGGACCGAAAACCTCAACCCCGGCACGGTGAACTGCCCCGTGGTGGTCAACATCGACGCCTATGAGGCACTGTCAGACGAACACCGCGCCGCGCTCGATGAAAGCGTGGAAGAGGCGATTGAGCATTACCTGGCCAACTACGCCGAACTGATCGAGCGTTGGGAAGGCATCCTGGCTGAGAAGAACGTCACGAAAGTATCTGTTCCCGATGATGAAATCGCCAAGTTCAAAGAGGTGGCGATGCCGATCCATGAGCAGTGGATCACTGATATGGGCGCACAGGGCCTGCCGGCGCAGGAACTCTACGACCTAGTCAACACGACCCTTGAGAAAAAGCGCATGAACTAAGCGCTTTGGCGGCCCTGGACACAGCGTTCGGGGCCGCCTACTGAACCGACGCAATGTCCACCTCCCCCGTCCTGACAAATGATAGCGCCGTTTCTCGCTGGGATCGCGCATGGCTACGGGTAGAGGCGTTTCTCAACCTCATCTCCGGCATGGTGATCTTCGCGTTGGTGCTTCTCGCCTGCTACAACGTGGTGGGGCGCAAGCTGTTCAACGCACCGGTCCCCGGCTATGTCGACTGGACCGAGCAGTTTATGGCCACCTTCGCCTTTCTGGGTTTGGCGTTTTGCCAGCGCGAGGGCGGGCATATTCGTATGGATATCGTGGTTGGCCAGCTCCGAGGCCGCATTCTCTGGGCGGCGGAGTGGTTGTCGATCCTGTTCATGCTGCTTCTGACAACCGCGCTGATCTATGGCGCGTGGTTCCATTTCGACCGATCTTTCGACATCGACGCGCCGCTCTGGTCGCGCGACAGTTCCATCGACATCGCCCTGCCGCTCTGGCCCGCGAAACTGCTGGTGCCGCTTTCGCTCGGCATCTTGTGGCTGCGTCTGTGCCTGCAACTTTGGGCGTATGGGCGCGCGTTTCGCCTGAATGAGACGCGCCCAGTGGGCGTGCCCCTGATCGAGGATGCAGCAACCCAGGCCAACAAAGAGGCCAAGTCCGTCGAGGGCGCCGATGGATAACCTGATAGACATGCGCGCGGTGATGGAGGGGGTGGATATCTTCACCCTGTCATTGTGGTTGTCCGGGTTTTTGATCGTGCTGGTGCTGATCGGCGTGCGCGTGGCCTTTGCCACGGCGTTCATCGGATTTCTGGGACTGTGCCTGTTCTTTATGCAGCGCCAGGGCTTTGACCAAGGCCTGATTACCGCGATGAAGCTTGCGGGGCAAATTCCACACTCAAAATCAACGACCTACGCGCTGAGCCTCATCCCAACTTTCATCCTGATCGGATATCTCGCCTACTATGCTGGACTGACGCGATACCTGTTCGAAGCCGCCAAACGCTGGCTCGGCTGGCTGCCCGGCGGCCTGGGCGTCGCCACTGTCTTCGCCACCGCCGGTTTCGCAGCCGTCTCTGGCGCGTCGGTCGCCACCTCTGCCGTCTTTGCGCGCATCGCGATCCCAGAAATGCTGCGCGAGAACTATGACAAGCGCTTTGCTGCTGGCGTTGTCGCGGCTGGCGGCACGCTCGCCTCGTTGATCCCACCCTCGGCAATCCTGGTGATCTACGCGATCATCGTGGAGCAATCGGTGGGCAAACTGCTGCTGGCTGGATTCCTGCCCGGCATGGTCTCGGCCCTGATCTACGGCGGTCTCGTCGTTGGTCTCGCCCGCCTGAACCCCAGCCTCGGCCCCGCCGTGGGGGGCTACAGCTGGCGCGAACGCTTTGCGTCCCTGCCCGGCACGCTACCAATCTTGCTGGTAATCTTCATCATCGTCTATTCGATCTACTTCGGCTGGGCCACTCCAACCGAGGCGGGGGCGCTGGGCGCATTTGTCGTCCTGGGTATGGCGGTCTGGCAGGGCATGAAGTGGGGCCAGCTGAAAAGCGCGCTGATGGAGGCCGCGAAACTCACCGTGATGATCTTCACGATGATCTGGGGCGTCCTGATCTATGTGCGGTTCCTCGGCTTTGCGCGGCTTCCCGATGAATTCGCAACCTGGATCAGCGGGCTTGAATACTCGCCATACGTGATCCTGCTCTGCATCCTCTTGATCTACGTGATCCTCGGCATGTTTATGGATGCCATCGGAATGCTGATCCTGACCCTGCCCGTCACGTTCCCAGCGATCATCGCGCTAAACGGGGGGGAAGGCGTAGCTCGCGCCGAAAGCGCCTTTGGCATGACGAGTGAAGAATGCGCGATCTGGTTCGGGATCATTGTGGTGAAAATGGCCGAGCTGTGTTTGATCACCCCGCCCATTGGGTTGAACTGCTTTGTGGTGGCGGGTGTGGCGCAGGACGCCAAGATGCCGATCACAGTGCAGGACGTGTTCCGCGGGGCAACGCCCTTCTTCGGGGCGGATGTGGCGACAGTCGCGGTGCTGATCGCGTTCCCAGGGATCGTGCTGTGGTTGCCGAGCCTGCTTTAGGTCAAGTAACGGCCACCAGCGCACACCATGCCGTGAGTTCGGTCAGCATTTGTGAGGCTCCGAGGACATCGCCGGTCTGTCCGCCAATCGCCTTTCGGGCGATATAGCCTGTCAAGGCGGCGGCAACGGCCATCGCCAGTAGGGCCACCACACCCGCCGAGCCCAAAGCAAGCGCCGCACTAGCGGCAATACCCATCCCGGCCACGATGTGCCAGGAGCTGTTGGCCCGCGCCGTTTGACCCAACCCATCGCTGCGTGCCGGTGGCAGGGCGGCTAACAGTCCCAGCATGGCCGCGCGGGACAGGACGGCAACGGCAACGAACTCCGCCAGGCTGGGCTGCACCGTGGCAATCGCCTGCGCCATCGCGGCCATCACAAGGATCAACGCAACCACGCCGTAGCTGCCGATCCGGCTGTCGCGCATGATCTCCAGCCGCCGGGCAACGGTGTGGCCGCCCCAGATGCCATCTGCGAAATCCGCAAGCCCGTCATGGTGCAGCCCGCCGGTGATCATCGCTGCGGCAGCCAGCGCCAACCACGCCGCCAGCGTTGCCCCCAGACCCAGCGCCTCAGCCCCTGTAAACACGGCCCAGATTGCCAGACCAACTGGCAGGCCCACCAAGGGAAACGCCCACCGCGCCGCGCCCAGCGTTGGCGCGGGGTCCGCGACCCGCCCCATAGGCAGCCGGGTCAGCAGCATCAGCGCGATGCGCGCCTCAGCAACCCTGCGGGCAAGGCTCATCCGCCGGCCACGCCAGCCTCGGCGAAGGTGGCCATGCCGTTGTGACAGGCCACGGCGCCTTTCAGTACGCCAAGCGCCAGCGCCGCGCCGGTTCCTTCACCAAGTGCCATGCGCAGGTCCAGCACCGGGTCCTTCTGCATCGCCGCAAGCAGGCGTTTGTGGCCCGGCTCGGCGCTCGTGTGACCAACAAGGCAATGAGCCAGAAATGCGGGATCATCTGCATAAAGCGGCGCCACCGCAGCTGTACAAATATACCCATCCAAAACCACCGGGATCCGGGCCATCCGCGCCGCAAGCACCGCACCGCAGATCGCCGCCTGCTCCCGCCCGCCAAGGGCGGCCAGCGTCTCAAGCGGCGACAGGCCCGCGTGCCGGTCAACGGCGCGGTCCACGACCTGGGCCTTGCGCGCCATGCCGACTTCATCCGCACCAGTCCCGCGACCAACCCAAGCAGCGCCGACCCCGCCAAAGAGCGCGGCGGCGAGGGCGGCGGACACCGTCGAATTGCCAATGCCCATTTCACCCAGAACCAGACAATCCGCATCGTGAGGCATCGCTGCAGCCCCGCGGTTTATCGCCTCGAGACACTCATCCTCGCTCATCGCGGGGGATTCCGTAAAATCCGCCGTCGGACGCTCCAGATCAAGACCGATCACATCCAGCGCCGCACCTGCAACACTGCACAGTTGATTGATCGCCGCCCCGCCCGCCTTGAAGTTTGCCACCATCTGAACGGTGACATCTTGCGGAAACGGGTTGATGCCCTGTGCGCAAACGCCGTGGTTCCCGGCAAATACCAATGCCTGCAACGTCTCCATCTGCGGGCGCTCACGTCCCTGCCATCCGGCAAGGAATGCCGCGAACTCCTCTAGCCGCCCGAGCGATCCGGGCGGTTTGGTCAGTTGCATCTGCCGATCTTGTGCCGCCGCAGCTGCGGCCTCATCGAACGCGGGCAGGTCGGGGACAAGTGCCGCGATCTGGGTGAGGGACGTGAACTCACGCATAGGGTTTGACTTTCAAGGGGCAGCCGGCTGCGACGATGTAGACCTCATCACAGGCGGCCGCTATAGTTTGGTTCATCCACCCCGCCGCGTCGCGAAACTGACGGGCGAGGGCGTTGTCGGGCACGATGCCGCTGCCAACTTCGTTGGTGACCAGCACGGTAGGCGCTGTAATCTTTCGCAGCGTCTCGGCCATGGTGTTGGTGGCGGTGGTCCAGTCGTGATTGCCGAGCATCTGGTTGGTCAACCACAGCGTCAGACAATCGACCAAGCGCGGGGTTTCGCCTTCGGTTGCTCGCAAAGCTTGCGCCAGGTCCAACGGCGCGGCGATCGTCTGCCATTCCGCCCCGCGGCGGGCCTGATGTGCGGCGATGCGGTCGGCCATCTCAGCATCGTGCGCCTCGGCCGTGGCGATGTAGATGCCCCGCCCTGCCATGCCCAACACCAATTCCTCGGCAAACCGGCTTTTGCCGGACCGCGCGCCGCCGGTAATGAGGATCGACTTGCCCATGACGGGGGGACAAAGCAAAAAGGCCTGCGAAAGGAAAGCCCCCTCTTGATGCGACACATGCTGTCTGAGCGCCGCCTGACAGGTGGGCTGGTATGATCCCGCAGACCTGCGCCCGCGTGGCAGGGCATTTCGGCGAGTGGTTGCAGGGTCGGTTGGGTTCCGACGGGCCGATCGCATTGGTGACGGTGCCCTGCCCTGCATTGTACGTGGAGGTAACACTATCCGGGGATGGCGATATGCGGATTGTTCAACCAGATCCTGCGCCCCTGCCCCCAGCGCAGGCGGCACGGCTTCTAGCGGCTTTGGGCTATCCCGCACGCGGGTCGCTTCACGTGACGGCGACAATGGCCCCCGGGCGCGGCGCGGGGGCCTCTACCGCGGCTCTGGTGGCGCTTGCGCGGGCCTTTGGCGCACACGATGCGGTCTCCATCGCGCGGGCCTGCTGCGCCGTAGAGGGTGCGAGCGATCCGGTGATGCACGACGCACCTGAGCGTCTGCTCTGGGCCCCCCGGCGCGCGGTAGTTCTCGAAAGGCTGCCTGCCGCGCCGGCGGTCGAGGTCATCGGCGGCTTTCTGGGCGACGGCGAGATCACCGATCCTGAGGACACTGCGTTTCCCGACATCAGCGATCTGATCCCCGAATGGCGCCGCGCGGCGGAAACAGGTGACGCCACGCTCTTTGCCCGCTGTGCAAGCCAATCGGCAAGCAGAACGACGGCACTGCGCGGGCCGTCTCACGACCCAACAGCCGCGCTTGCGACGTCACTGGGCGCCATGGGGCATATCCGTGCCCATACCGGCTCTGCGCGTGGGCTTCTCTTTCCGACAGGCGGTGTGCCCAACGGTGCAACGGACGCGCTGCACAACGCGGGGGTGCAAGACGTGCTCAAGTTCCGCACCGGTGACACGTCGTGAGTTTCGCCGCGATGATGCTGTTGGGCCTGATCTTGGATACGCTGATTGGGTGGCCCAGGGGCCTGTATAACACGCTCGGGCATCCGGTGACGTGGACCGGGGCGCTGATTGACCGGCTCGATGCCGTTTGGAACACCGGCACCGCAGAACAGCGCCGTAGGGCTGGCGCAATCGCCACGTGCATCGTCATCGCTGCAACTTCTGTGCCGGTCCTCATCCTCACTTTGATCTTTCCCAGCGGCCCTCTCGGTATCCTTCTCGGCGGCTTTCTCGCCTGGCCAATGATTGCGGCCCGCTCGCTGCTCACCCATGTTGCCGCCGTCGCGACCCCACTCACCTCTGGCGACACCCAAGCTGCCCGCCACGCCGTTGCGCAGATTGTAGGCCGCGACCCTGCGCAGTTGGACGCGCCCGGTATCGCACGGGCAAGCCTGGAAAGCCTGGCGGAGAACACCTCTGACGGGGTGATTGCGCCTCTGTTTTGGGGGGTGATCCTTGGGCCACCGGGGCTCTGGGCCTACAAGGCGATCAACACGCTCGACTCGATGATCGGGCACCTGACGCCCGAACACAGCGACTTTGGGCGTTTCGCGGCGCGGGTCGATGACGTGGTGAACCTGATCCCAGCGCGGTTAAGTGGGCTGCTCTTCGCAGCTGTCTCCGGCAATCCCAAACAGAGCCTTACCACCATGCGCCGCGACGCGCGCCAACACCGCTCACCCAATGCAGGATGGCCGGAAAGCGCGATGGCCGGGGCGCTTGGCGTGCGGCTGTCGGGGCCCCGGCGCTATGCGGACCGGATTGCCGATGAGCCCTGGTTGAACCCAGGCGCGCGCGACCCAGGGGCGCAGGATATCCGCCGGGGGCTTGCGCTATACCGACGCGCGATGATCCTGACGGCCGGTCTGTTGGCCGCGTTGGCGGTCTTGTGAGGGCAGCGATGCGCGATCATGGTGGCAATCTGGACTGGGCGGTGGCGACCTATGGGGGGCCCGCCAAAGGCTGGATCGACCTGTCGACCGGGATCAACGCCCGCCCCTATCCGGTGCCAGAGATGCCCCCGCGCGCCTGGACTGCCCTGCCTACGCAAAGCGACATGTCGGCGCTGGTGGATGCGGCACGGCGCGCCTACGACACAGCGGGCGAGATCGTCCCACTGGCCGGGGCTCAGGCGGCGATCCAGCTTGTGCCCCGCCTTTTGGCCCCCGGCACCGCGCGCGTGCTCGGCCCCACCTACAACGAACACGCCGTAGCATTGCGGACGTCTGGGTGGAGTGTCGTCGAAGTGGCGCGCCTGGATGATCTGGCTGGCGCCGACCTGGCGATTGTAGTGAACCCCAACAATCCCGATGGCCGCACCCACCGGCCCGAGGCGCTGATCGCACTGGCGCAATACGTCGGTGTGCTCGTAGTGGACGAAAGCTTTTCCGATCCCACGCCGGAGCTGTCGCTGGCCCCGCAGATCACGCCAGAGACCGAGCGGATCGTGGTGGAACGCTCTTTCGGGAAGTTCTACGGGCTGGCGGGCGTACGCCTGGGCTTTGCGTTGACCGGGACGGGGTTGGCCGAGCGTCTGACGGCGCTCACCGGCCCTTGGGGGGTCAGTGGCCCGGCGATTGCGGCGGGTCAGGCGGCGCTGGCTGATCCGATCTGGCACGCCCGCACCTGCAAGCGGTTGGCGCGAGAGACCGCGCGGGTGGACGCACTGGCCACCGCGGCCGGATGGGGCCTTGTCGGGGGCACCGCGCTGTTTCGGACCTATGCCACACCGAATGCTCTGGCCGCGCAGGACCACCTCGCCAGCCGCCGGATCTGGACACGTCGTTTCCTCTATTCCGATACCTGGCTACGCATTGGCCTGCCCGGCCGCACCGCCCATTATGCACGCCTTGAGGCGGCTTTAACGCGCCCAGCCGAATAGGCGGTCCGCGTCCAGATTCGTCTCGATATGGGTCGCCAGGGCATCAAGCGTGGCCTCGACCGAGGCGCCATAGCCCTGCGCCCCCGCCGTCACACCAAATCCGGCAAGCCACGCCGCGCGAAAGCCGTCATCGCGGAACATGCCGTGCAGGTAGCTGCCTTGCACCAAACCATCCGCGCTGATGGCGCCCTCGGGCTGGCCCGCCACGTGGGCAAAGGGGCGCGCGCGATCGGGCCCTTCGCTGCGCCCGATATGGATTTCATAGCCAGACATCGGCGCACCCGTCGCCCCATGGGTGGCCGTCACTTCACTCAACCGCTTATCCGCCGTCATCACTGTTTCGATATCGAGCAACCCCAAGCCCGGATCCCGTCCGGGTGGGCCTTCGATACCTTCGGGGTCATCCACGCTGTGCCCCAGCATCTGATACCCGCCGCAGATCCCAAGGATCTGCCCCCCGCGCCGGTGATGCGCGGCCAGATCAACATTCCAGCCTTGCGCGCGCAGGTACGCCAGATCCCCCCGCGTCGATTTGCTGCCCGGGATGATCACCAGGTCCGCATCGCCCGGCAACGCCTCGCCCGCGCCAAGCATCGTCAGCCGAACGCCGGGTTCCTGCGCGAGCGGGTCCAGATCATCGAAATTCGCGATCCGACTGAGGCGGAGGCAGACGATGTGCAAGCCCTCTGAGCGGGACGGTGCAGCGATGTCCAACGCATCTTCGGCGGGCAGCTTCCAGGCGTCGGGGAACCACGGCAGTACGCCCGCCCCTGGCCATCCCGTCCGCTCTTTGATCAACGCATACCCATCGTCAAAGAGGCGCGGATCCCCGCGGAACTTGTTGATGAGAAACCCCGCGACACGGCCTGCGTCTTCAGGCGACATCACCGCCTGTGTGCCCACCATCTGGGCAATCACACCGCCGCGGTCGATATCGCCAGCCAGCACAACGGGCACATCCGCGGCCTCCGCAAAGCCCATGTTCGCGATGTCACCTTGGCGCAGGTTGACCTCTGCCGGGCTGCCCGCGCCTTCGATGAGCACCAGATCGTGGGCGGTACTTAAACGATGGAAACTCTCCAACACCGGCGCCATCAACTCAGGCTTCAAAGCCGAATACTCCCGCGCCTTCACTGTGGCCCGCCGCTTGCCCTGCACCACGACCTGTGCGCCCACATCCGTCTCGGGCTTCAACAGAACCGGGTTCATATCCGTGTGCGGCTGCAACCCACAGGCCAGCGCCTGCAACGCCTGTGCCCGCCCAATCTCGCCGCCATCCTCTGTCACGGCAGCGTTGTTCGACATGTTTTGCGGTTTGAACGGCGCCACGCTGATTCCACGCGCTCGAGCCGCGCGGCATAGCCCGGCGACCAGCATCGATTTGCCGACATTGCTGCCAGTGCCCTGGATCATCAATGCGGGCATGGCGCGCCTAGAACTCAACGCCTTTTTGCGCCTTCACCCCCTCTTTGAAGGGATGCTTGACCAGCGACATCTCGGTCACCAGATCAGCCGCCTCAATCAACTCCGGCTTGGCATTGCGCCCGGTCAAGCACACATGCGTCATCGCGGGTTTCTGCGTCAGCAGAAACTCCACCACCGTGTCGATATCAAGATATTCATAGCGCAGCGCGATATTGATCTCATCGAGCAGCACGAACTGGATCTCGGGGTCAAGGATCTGCTCTTGCGCAATCCGCCACCCGTTTTCCGCCGCCGCCACATCCCGGTCGCGGTCCTGCGTCTCCCATGTAAAGCCCTCGCCCGACACAAAAAACCGGCACTCCTCCGCAAAACGCTCGCGCAGAAACGTCTTTTCACCCGTCTGCCAATTGCCCTTGATGAACTGCACGACGGCACAGGGCATCCCATGCGCAATGCACCGCATCACCATGCCGAAGCCCGACGACGACTTGCCCTTGCCCGACCCGGTATGGACCATGATCAGGCCCTTTTCCTCGGTCTTGGTGGCCATCATCTTGTCCCGCGCGGCCTTGATCTTCTTCATTTTCGCGTTGTGACGGGCGGCGACGTCTTCCATCTGGATCATCCTTGCGCTTGACAGCCCCTGCGGACCGGGATCATTTGGCGACATGTTGGTGCCCGTGTAAACGGGTGAAAAGGGAATGCAAGGGATCGGGCAACCGGTCCGACGCAGCCGCCCCCGCGACCGTGACCGGAGAGGTCGCCCAAGCCACTGGTTCCACCGAACCGGGAAGGCGGGCGCCCGCCAGAGGACCCCTCTGACATCCGTAAGCCGGGAGACCTGCCGGCATAAGACGACGAAACCGGACGGGGTGTGCCGGTGTCGGGATGGCAGTGTGCCGCCCGCCTGCACCCCTGATCCCGCCATATGGATGGGCGCGTGAAAGATACTGCAGAAACACTGCCGGGCGTGGACCTGCTGGTTTGCGTTAAGTGTCGCAAAGGGCGGGAGATCCCCGAAGATGACACCCGGCCCGGCGCGCATCTGTTGGACCGGCTGTTGGCGGGCGACGTGCCCGAAGGCGTGCGCGTGCGCGGCGTCGAATGCCTTTCAAACTGCGATTACGGCTGCTCGGTTGCCCTGCGCGGGGTGGGTCGTTGGTCTTACGTCTACGGCAACCTTGATGAGACCGCTGACGCCGAAATGATCCTTCATGGCGCCGCGCGCTATCAGGCCACTGCGGACGGTCTCGTTCCTTGGCGCGAACGCTCTCAACACTTCCGCAAGAACTGTATTGCCCGCATTCCCCCAATGGAGGCCACAGATGGCTGATCTCGAAAAACTGCCCGTGACGGTGATCACCGGGTTTCTTGGCGCAGGCAAAACCACGCTGATATCGCAACTGATGCAAAACCCGCAGGGCAAGCGTCTTGCCGTTGTTGTCAATGAGTTCGGCGATGTGGGGGTGGATGGCGATATCCTGAAATCCTGCGCGATCCCCGATTGTCCGGCGGAAAACATCGTGGAACTGGCCAACGGGTGCATTTGTTGCACCGTGGCCGATGATTTCATCCCGACGATCGAGGCGTTGATGGCGCTGGAGCCGCGGCCCGATCACATTCTGATCGAGACCTCGGGGTTGGCGCTGCCGAAACCGCTTTTGAAGGCGTTTGACTGGCCCGATATTCGCTCAAAGATCACCGTCGATGGCGTGATTGCGCTAGCGGATGCCGAAGCAGTCGCGGCTGGACGGTTTGCGACGAATGTCGCGGCAGTGGACGCCCAGCGTATCGCCGACGAGTCCATCGACCATGAAACACCCCTTTCCGAAGTGTTCGAAGATCAGATCTCCTGTGCGGACATCATCCTGCTCACGAAGCCGGATCTGGCTGGGCCAGAGGGTGTTGAGGCCGCCAAGGCGGTGATTGCCGCCGGGGCCCCCCGCCCGTTGCCCGTCGTCGAAGTGGCTGAAGGTGCAGTAGATCCCCGCGTGATCCTGGGCCTGGGCGCTGCGGCAGAGGATGACCTAGACGCACGCCCCAGCCATCACGATGGGCACCATGACCACGACCATGAAGAGTTTGACAGCATCGTGGTCGAAATCCCCGAACTGACGAATCCCGCCGAACTGGTCGGCCGGATTGAGAGATTGGCACGGGAAAACAATATCCTGCGGGTCAAAGGCTACGCGGCCGTCGCAGGAAAACCCATGCGCCTGCTGGTGCAAGCCGTCGGCGCCCGCGTGCGGCACCAATACGACCGCCCATGGGGGCCATCCGAGGCCCGCGCAGGTCGGCTCGTCGTTATCGCAGAGCATGATGACATCGACCGCGCCGCGTTGACCGCGATCCTTGCGCCCACCGCTCAGGCCGCCGAGTAACCCCATGCACGTCGTCTTCCGCGAAAGCCACGGGCTGGAAGAGACCGAGACGCCCACCGATCTGGGGCAAAGCCCGGCTGATCTGGTGGTACTGTCTTTCTCGGACTCGGACCTCGGGGCATTCGCGGCAGCATGGCATCAGGGACGGGAGCGGTTGCCAACGCTGCGGCTCGCCAACATCGCTGCGCTGAAGCATCCCTTGTCGGTCGACACCTATGTCGAACAGACGCTGGAGGGGGCGAAGGGCATACTTATCCGCCTGATTGGCGGCGTGCCCTATTGGCCCTACGGATTGCAGCAAATCGAGGCGCTCTGCCGGCGCAAAGGCCTGGCGTTGGCCGTTCTGCCTGCCGATGGCCGCCCAGATCCGCGGCTTGATGAGGTCTCGACCCTGCCCACCTCGACGCTGCGCCGGTTGCAGCATCTTTGCGATACCGGCGGCGCTGTTGCCGCCCAAGCGGCGCTGGCGCAACTGGCGCTGGCCGCAGGGCTTTATGCTGGCCCGGTGCATGGCAGCAAAGCACTGCCCTCGGTCGGTGGCTGGACGCCCGCGCACGGCCCCACATGCCCTGCGCTCGCCCATCTCAGCACCGATAGTCGCCCATTGGTGTTGATCAGCTTCTATCGCGCATACCTCGCCGCGGCTGACCTTGATCCCATCGCAACGCTCGCCGCGGCATTGGACGCGCGTGGCTTTCGCGTGTTGGGCCTTTTCGCGCCATCGCTGAAGGCACCCGACGCCGCCCCCTGGCTTGCGCGCCAGATCGCTGCACTGGCCCCGGCGGCCATCGTCAATGCCACCAGCTTCTCCGGCAAAAGCACCCAAGGCACGTCGCCCCTCGATGCTGCTGGGGTGCCGGTGTTCCAGGTGGCGCTGGCCACGTCGACCCGCGCGGCGTGGTCCGAGGCCGAGCGCGGGCTGTCACCCGCAGATCTGGCCATGCATGTGGTGCTGCCAGAGGTCGATGGACGCCTGTTCGCAGGCGTGGCGTCGTTCAAGGAACCCGGCCAGCACGATCCAGACCTGCAGTTTGCCCGCTACGGTCACGCGGCAGAGCCAGAGCGGATTGAGGCCGTGGCAGACAAGGTCGCGGCTTGGCACGGCTTGTCAAAAACGCCAGCGGCAGAGCGACGGGTGGCTATGGTGCTGTCAACGTATCCGGGGCGGGATTGGAACATGGCCCATGCGGTTGGGCTGGATGCTCTGGCCTCAGGTGAGGCGATCCTGAGTGATCTGTCGGAGGCTGGGTACAAGGCGGGAAACGACGCGCGCCTTGCCGAGCGGCTCAAAACTGCGCAGATCACTTGGGACGTGGGTAGCTATAGGCAGGCACTATCCCATCTTTCCAATCTGCTACAAGCCGATCTTCACCACGCTTGGGGTGCCCCTGACAATGATCCAGACGCACAGGATGGCGTCTTCCGCTTCCGCGCCCTGCGCTTGGGCAACGTTCTCGTCGCCCTGCAACCCGAACGTGGCACGCCCGCCGCCCGTGACGACGACTACCACGACCTTTCCCGCGTCCCGCGCCATGCCTACGTCGCCTTCTACCTCTGGCTGCGCCGGCAAGCCGATGCGCTCGTTCATGTGGGTGCCCATGGTACGCTTGAGTGGCTGCCCGGCAAGGCAGTGGCCCAGGGGCGCGATTGCTGGCCTGACGCGCTGACCGGGGCAATGCCAGTGATCTACCCGTTCATCGTCAACGACCCGGGCGAAGCCGCTCAGGCCAAACGCCGGATCGGGGCGGTCACCCTGGGTCACATCCCGCCGCCCCTGCGCCCGTCCGCCGCGCCAGAACGGATGACCCGGCTCGAAGCGCTGCTGGACGAGTTTTCGAACGCCGACGGACTGGATCCAAAGCGCCGCGACAGGTTGCAAATCGACATCAGGGATGAGGCGCAAGCCATTGGTGTTGAGGATGACCTGGGCTTATCAACTGTATCCTGCCCCGCAGAAGCCATCACCCGCATCGACCGTTTCGTTTGCGACCTAAAGGAAAGCCAGTTCGGCGACGGCCTGCACATTTGGGGTCGCGCCACAACTGCGAGCGATCAGTTCGACACCGCTCAAGCCGCAGCGTCAGAGCGTCAGTCATTGCTTTATGCGCTCGATGGCAAACGCATAGACGCTGGCCCCTCCGGCTCACCCTATCGCGGACGCACCGATGTCCTGCCCACCGGGCGCAATCTCTACACCACCGATCCGCGCAGTGTGCCCACCCGCGCGGCCTACGCCCAAGGCGTGGCGTTGGCAGAGGAACTGGTGAGGCGGCACCTGCAAGACCACGGCGACTGGCCCCGAGGGCTGATCGTGGACCTGTGGGGCTCTGCTACCATGCGCACCGCGGGGGAAGAATTCGCGATGGCCCTGCACCTTCTGGGCGTGCGCCCGGTCTGGGACGAGGGATCTGAGCGCGTGTCGGGCATCGAAGTGCTGCCCATAGCAGAGCTTGACCGCCCGCGCATCGACGTGACCTTGCGCGTCTCGGGCCTGTTCCGAGACGTGTTTCCCACGTTATCGGCGCTATATGCCACCGCGATTCGGGCGCTGGCGGGGCGCGATGAGGCGGCGGATTGGAATCCATATGCAGGTCGCGCAGCCTCCGCACGGGTCTATGGGCCGCGACCTGGCAGCTTTGGTCTTGGGCTGGGCAACGCGCTGGATGATTATTCCGACGAGGGACGACGGCGCGCGGGAGAGGCCTGGCTGGCGGCATCAAGTTGGGCGCTGGACGGCGACACGGCCACCAAGGACGCCGCTGGCATTCGGGCGCGCGTCGGGGCAGCGGACAGCTTCGTGCATCTGCAAGACCTGCCCGAGACGGATCTGCTGCTCGCTTCAGACTATGCCGCCCATGAGGCAGGCTTTGCCGCAGCGCAGGCGCTGACCGGCGGAACGGCGGCGCTTTATCACGTGGACAACACTGATCCCAAGCGCCCGCGCGCACGAGCCTTGCGCGAAGAGATCGCGCGCGTCGTGCAAGCGCGCGCCGCCAACCCTGACTGGATCGCCGGTATGCGCCGCCACGGCTTCCGCGGCGGGGCAGAGATTGCGGCAACGCTTGAGCACATGGCAGCGTTTGCGCATCTGGCCGATGCCGTGGGCCCGCACCTGTTCGATGCCTATCACGAGGCGACGCTGGGCGATGCGGAGACGCGCGACTTCCTGGCTCGAGAAAACCCAGAGGCCCTAAAGGCGATGCAAGAGCATTTTAGTGAGCTTCGCGCGGCAGGCCTTTGGCAGACAATGCGAAATTCAATTGTCGCTCAACTTGGGGCGGCGGAATGAGCGCGCCGATGGTGAAAGGTTGGTGCCCTGGGGCCCACCGCCCCATGATGTCCGGCGACGGTCTTTTGGTAAGGGTGCGGCCCCATGATGGGCGTGTGGATGCACAGACCGCGCATGGGCTGGCCGATCTGGCAGAGCGCTTTGGCAACGGTATTCTTGACCTGACGAGCCGGGCCAACCTGCAGATCCGCGGCGTGCGAGAGGATGATCACGCGCCTTTGTTGTCGGAACTCTGCAAGCATGGCGTGCTTGATTCCGATCCGCGCCTTGAGGGGCGTCGCAACATCCTCGTGACGCCGTTTTGGGATGACGGCGATCAAACCCATCGGCTGGTCCAGGCTCTGACAGTGGCGTTGGGCGATCTGCCCGAGCTTCCTGCCAAAGTGGGGTTTGCGGTGGATACCGGGTCGACAAGGATGCTCAGCAACGCCTCGGCTGACATCCGGATCGAGCGCGCGGCAGATGGCGGACTGTTGGTACGTGCCGATGGGGTGGCCCGGGGCAGACCCGTTGGACAGGCGGACGCGGTGCAGGCAGTGATCGAGTTGGCGCAGTGGCTGGCAGATCACATTGGCTCCGAGGCGCGGCGGATGGCGCCTGTCGCGGCGCGCGCGCAGTTGCCATCCGCCTGGAGCGTTGCAAAGCCCACTGCCACCACAAAACTAGCGCCCGGCCCAACCGAATACGGCATCCTGCTCGGCGCTCCCTTCGGTCAGATCCCCGCAGCAGATCTCCGCAAGGTCCTGACTGAAACCAGCGCCACCGCCCTCCGCTGTGCACCCGGTCGCCTATTCTTACTGGAAGGTGTCACGGCCCCACCCCGGTCTCCCTTCATCAGCGACCCCGCCGATCCACTGCTTACCACCGATGCCTGCCCCGGCGCGCCCTTTTGCCCGCAAGCTACCGTCGAAACGCGCTCACTTGCCCGCACCCTCGCGGCAAGAATGGGCGGCGATCTTCATGTCTCGGGCTGCGCCAAGGGATGTGCCCGCCCCTCCCCCGCGGTGCTAACGCTCACAGGCCGCGCAGGCGCGTTCGACCTTGTTCGCGACGGCTGTTCGTGGGATGAGCCTGCGGTTTCCCGGCTTAGCGCCGCGGAAGCAGCCAGTCTAACGGCCTGAGGACCATGCCCCACACGTACGAGACCAACGGCGCCGCCATCTATCGGCAGTCCTTCGCCACGATCCGCGCAGAAGCGGATCTCGCGCGATTTGACGCGGATGAAGAGCAGGTGGCCGTGCGCATGATCCACGCTGTAGGAATGGTGGACCTAGCGCCCCATGTCCAGTTCTCAGAAGGCTGCGTGCGCACGGCGCGGCACGCACTGGACGCGGGCGCGCCGATCCTGTGCGATGCGCGCATGGTCAGCGAAGGGATCACTCGCGCCCGCCTACCCGCCGACAACGCGGTGATCTGCACACTACACGATGAGGGCGTTCCAGAGCGGGCGCGCGCAATGGGCAATACACGCTCTGCCGCGGCGCTCGAGCTGTGGCGCCCGCATCTGGACGGCGCGGTGGTCGCAATCGGCAACGCGCCGACGGCCCTGTTTCACCTGCTGAACATGCTCGAAGACCCCGCCTGCCCCCATCCAGCAGCCATCATCGGCTGCCCGGTGGGCTTTGTCGGCGCGGTGGAAAGCAAGGACGCGCTCTGGGCTGCTCAGCCGGTGCCATGCTGCATCGTGCAGGGGCGTCTGGGCGGCAGCGCGATCACCGTGGCCGCGATCAACGCGCTTGCGAGCCGCGCAGAATGAGCTCTTTGGGCACGATCTACGGCGTGGGTCTTGGCCCAGGCTCGCCTGATTTGATGAGCGTGCGGGCCCACAGGTTGGTGCGGAGCGCCCGACATGTGGCGTTTTTCCGCAAAGCTGGCCGCGCCGGGCACGCCAGACGGATCGTAGAGGGGTTGCTGGCCCCTAGTGCCACCGAGATCGCGATGGAATACCCGGTCACAACCGAGATCCCGGTCAGCGACCCAAGCTACAATGCCTGCCTTTCCGCATTCTATGCCAAGTGTACCGACCGTCTTCGCGCCATCGCTGAAAGCGGCGAAGATGTCATCGTCCTGTGCGAAGGCGATCCGTTCTTCTACGGCTCTTTCATGCATCTCTACACCCGCTTACGCGATGCGGTGCCGATCACCGTCATTCCCGGCATCACGGGCATGTCCGCCGCCTGGACCGCCACGGGTGAGCCGATCACATGGGGCGATGATGTGTTGACGGTGCTGATGGGCACACTGGATGAAGATACCCTCGCCGCCCGGATGGCAGAGGCCGATGCGCTTGTGGTCATGAAACTGGGCCGCACCCTCGACAAGGTGCGCCAGGCCCTCAAGACGGCGGGCCGGTACGACGACGCCTGGCTGGTGGAACATGCTGCGATGGAGAACCAGCAGGTGATGCGTCTAGCAGAGGTTGAGGGGCGCCCGGCACCCTATTTCTCCATCGTCGTGGTGCACGGTCAGGGGCGGCGGCCGTGAACGGTCGGCTTGTGATCGCCGGTCTTGGCCCTGGCAGTGAGCGGCTGATCACACCCGAGGTGTCGGACGCGCTTGCCACCGCGACCGATGTGCTGGGCTACATCCCTTATGTGACCCGTGTCGCCGACCGCCCTGGGCTGACCAAGCATCTCTCTGACAATCGCGAAGAGTTGGACCGCGCACGCCACGCATTGAAGCTGGCCGTTGCCGGGGGACAGGTGGTGATCGTCTCATCGGGTGATCCCGGCGTCTTTGCCATGGCCGCAGCAGTGTTTGAGGCGGTGGAGGCCGGACCTGCGCCCTGGCGCGCGCTTTCCATCGAGGTTCTGCCCGGGATCACCGCGATGCTTGCGGCAGCCGCGCGGGCGGGCGCGCCCTTGGGTCATGATTTTTGCACCATCAACCTCAGCGATAACCTCAAACCCTGGGGACTGATTGAACAGCGCCTGCGCCTGGCCGCCGAGGCGGACTTTGCCATGGCCTTTTATAATCCGCGCTCAAAATCCCGGCCGGAACAGTTCGCGCGCGCGCTTGATGTCCTGAAAACAAGTTGCGCCGACGCGCGCCCCGTGATCTTTGCCCGCGCCGTGTCGACACCAGAAGAGGTGATCCGCATCGTTCCCCTGACTGGCGCAACGCCAGAGATGGCCGATATGCGCACTGTTGTCATCGTTGGCTCATCGCGCACGCGCATGATCGACCGCGACGGGACGCCGTTCGTCTATACCCCCAGATCGGTACCGGAATGAGCGATCCAATGCAGTACGGCTTCGACCGAAAACACCTCATCCCGCAGCGGCATCTGCGGTCGCGCGATCATGATCACAGGCAGGTTCAGCGCACGCGCGGCAGCGATCTTGGCGTAAGCGCCCGTGCCCCCAGAGTTCTTCGACACCACCAGTGTCACCCCGTATTCCTCCATCAGCGCCCGGTCCCCGCCCTCTGTGAACGGCCCGCGCGAGACAACTACGTGATGATCGGGAAAAGGCGGCGGTGCAGTTGGCGGATCGACGAGGCGCAGGATGTAGCGGTGCTGCGGATTGCGCGCGAAATCGGGCAGCGACTGGCGCCCGACGGCCAAAAGTACGGTCTCAGCCGGGCGCTCAAGGGTGCGGACCGCGCTGGCGGTGTCGTCCACCTGCGTCCAAGCGTCCCCAGCAATAGCTTCCCACGGCGCACGGGTGAAGGCGATCAGGGGCACGCCCGCCTCGGCGCAGGCCTGCACGGCATTCCGGCTCATTTGCGCGGCAAAGGGGTGGGTGGCATCGATCACGTGGGTGATCTTCTCTTGGCGCAGGTAATCGACCAACCCCGGCACTCCACCGAACCCGCCCACGCGCTGGGGCAAAGGCTGGCGCACTGGGCGCTCGACCCGTCCGGCAAACGAGATTGTACCCCCCAAGCCCTCGGACGCCAGCACACGGCACAGTTGCGTCGCCTCGGTCGTGCCGCCGAGGACCAGAAGGTTGGGGCGCATGGCTGAGGATCCCTGGCTTACCATTGTCGGTCTGGGCGAAGATGGACCGGTGGGGCTGTCGCCCGCAAGCCGAACTGCGCTGGAAGGGGCAGAGATCGTCTTTGGACCACCGCGTCATCTGTCGTTGTTGCCCGAACTGACAGCTGAGATGCGAGAGTGGCCAGTGCCCTTTTCGGATGGTTTGCCGTTGCTTGACGGGTTCAAGGGCCGCCGCGTCGTGGTGCTGGCCTCCGGCGATCCGTTTTGGTTCGGTGCAGGCTCCACCCTCGCCCGCCGCTATGGGTCCCATGCATTGCGCGTTTTGCCCGCACCGTCCACGTTTTCACTGGCCGCCGCTCGGCTGGGATGGCCGCTGGAAAAAACGCTCTGCCTGGGCCTGCATGCCGCGCCGCTCAGCCGTCTGCGCCCCCACCTCGCACCGTCGCAGCGGGTGCTGTGCCTCATGCGCGACGGGGCTGCGGTGCAAGAGGTGGGGCAGTACCTCGCCGCGACCGGTTTCGGTGAGACGCACGTGACGGTGTTGGAGGCGCTAGGCGGCGCGCGGGAGCGGATCACTGCCACGACCGTGACTGAACTCGGCGCACATTCATTCCAACATCCCGTTGCCGTGGCACTTGAGATCGCGGGCGATGGTGAGGTTTTGCCCCACACACCTGGCCTTCCCGACGCGCTGTATGAGCACGATGGCCAGATAACAAAACGCCACATCCGCACGTTGACCCTGTCGACACTCGCCCCGCGGTTTGGTGAGCACTTGTGGGATATCGGCGGCGGCGCGGGGTCCGTCGCCATCGAATGGTGTCTCGCGCACCCGTCCACCACCGCCACGGTGATCGAAGCGGATGTGACGCGTGCCTTACGCATCCGCAGAAACGCCGACAGGTTGGGTGTGGACCGTCTGGTCGTACAGCACGCCCAGGCACCCGGGGGGCTATCTGACCTTAGCCCGCCGGATGCGGTCTTCATCGGGGGCGGCCTGTCTGAGGCGGTATTAACCGAAGTCACCATGCGCGTCCCGCCCGGCACACGGCTGGTCGCCAACGCGGTCACGCTCGACAGTGAGACGCTGTTGGTCGCCTGGCAGTCGGAACGCGGCGGTGCACTGACGCGGATTGCGCTATCCTCAGCCGAGCCGCTGGGCGCGCGGCTGGGGTGGAAGGCCGCATATCCGGTCGTACAGTGGAGCGTGGTACTATGATCGTCGCAGGGTTCGGATTTCGCAGCGCGGCCAGCGTCGAAAGCCTGGCCGATGCCTTGCGCGTCGCAGGTGGCACAACGCCAGACCTTTTGGCGACATTGGAAACTAAAGCCACGGAGCCAGCATTTGAGGGTCTTGCAGCGAAGGCCGCCCTGCCCACGTGTGCGGTCGCCCCTTACCTCGCACGCGCACAAACCACCGCCACGCGCTCCAATGCTTCGCTAGATGCCCACGATCTTGCCAGCGTTGCCGAAGCGAGCGCCCTTGCCGCCGCCGGGCCGGGCGCGCGGCTGATCGTTCCGCGCGTGATTTCCAGCGACCGGTTGGCCACCTGCGCCATTGCCAAAGGGGGCAAGCCATGACCGTGCATTTCATCGGCGCGGGCCCCGGTGCGCCGGACCTTCTGACCCTGCGCGGCCGCGACCTGATTGCGGGATGCCCGGTGTGCCTTTACGCGGGATCATTGGTCCCCCGTGCGGTGCTGGCCCATTGTCCACCAGACGCCCGGATCGTGAACACCGCATCCCTGGACCTCAACGCGATCATGGAAGAGATCGAGACCACCCATGCCGCAGGCCAAGACATCGCTCGCCTGCACTCCGGCGATTTGTCGATCTGGTCGGCGATGGGCGAGCAGTTGCGCCGCCTCAAAGCCGCCGGTATCCCCTTCACCGTCACCCCTGGCGTGCCCGCCTTCTCAGCCGCGGCTGCCGCGCTCGGGGCCGAACTGACGCTTCCTGGCGTCGCGCAATCGGTCGTCCTGACCCGCACCCCCGGTCGCGCATCGTCGATGCCTCCAAGCGAGACGCTCGCCAATTTCGCAGCCACCGGCGCGACGCTGGCCATTCACCTGTCTATCCAGAACCTGGGCGATGTCGTTGACAGTCTAGCGCCCAGTTTCGGCGCAGACTGCCCGGTAGCCATCGTCTACCGCGCAAGCTGGCCTGACGAGCGGATCATCCGCGCCACGCTGGCCACCATCGTGCAGTCCGTCCCCGACGACATCGCACGCACCGCGCTGATTCTTGTGGGGCCCGCCTTGGCTGCCGAAGGCTTTGTCGAGAGCTGTCTTTACGCCCCGGATTATGACCGCCGCTACCGCCCGCAAAGCGCCGAAAGTCCCTGGTCGGACTGGAGTGACGATGCCTGACGTGCCCGGCCTGATGATCTCGGCCCCCGCGTCGGGGACGGGCAAGACCACCGTGATGCTCGGGCTTCTACGCGCGTTGCGCGACAGCGGGTTGACAGTGCAGCCGTTCAAATCCGGCCCTGACTACATCGACCCCGCGTTTCATCAGGCGGCGGCGGGGCGAGCCTCGTTCAACCTGGACACCTGGGCGATGGATGACGGGCTGCTGTCGGCCATCTCGGCGCAGGCGGCCGGGGCGGATATCTGCGTGGCCGAAGGGTCCATGGGACTTTTTGATGGTGTGGCGACGC
>JBCBPV010000052.1:0-26050 GCA_039820585.1 Pseudomonadota bacterium | reverse complement strand
GTTCATGCAGGGCACACAGTCACGCCTGAACTACCTGCACGAAAAGCACACCGATTTCATCTTTAACACGCTCGCTGAAGAGTTCGGCTTCATGGGGGCGTTTTCGCTTCTGTCGCTTTATGGTCTGATCATCTTCTTCTGCATCGCCTCGGCCATGACCATGAAGGACCGGTTCTCATCACTTTTGGTCTTTGGCATTGCGGCGGCGTTCTTCTTCTACTTCGCGGTGAACATGTCGATGGTGATGGGCCTTGCCCCCGTGGTTGGCGTGCCCCTGCCACTGGTCAGCTACGGTGGCTCGGCCATGCTGGTCTTGCTGATCGCCTTTGGCCTGGTCCAGTCCGCCCATGTGCACCGCCCCCGCGGGAACTGAGATGCCCAATGTCCTGTTCGCCGCCGATGACCGCCGCTGGGCAGAGTATCAGCCGCTGCTCATCGCGGCCTGCCACGCGGCGGGGGTGACGATCACGCTTGCCCGCGATCTGCCTGCGGACGATGTGGATTACATCGTCTATGCGCCCAACAGCCCGCTACAGGATTTCGCCCCGTACACGCGGGCCAAGGCGGTCTTGAACCTTTGGGCAGGCGTCGAAGATGTGGTGCATAACACGACCCTGAAGATCCCCCTTTGCCGGATGGTCGAGCCGGGGATGACCCAAGGCATGGTCGAATGGGTGATGGGCCATGTGCTGCGCCATCACCTTGGGATGGATGCCCATGTGCTGGGTCAGGACGGCGTCTGGCGGACAGAGACGCCGCCGCTGGCGCATCAGCGCACGGTCGGGATGCTGGGGCTGGGAAAGCTTGGGACGGCCTGCGCGACGGCGTTGGCGGGGCTGGGCTTCGACGTTGCGGGCTGGGCGCGCAGTGCGAAACAGATCGACGGGGTTGCGGCGTTCACCGGGGAAGCGGGGCTCGAACGGGTGCTCGCCCGATCGCAGATCATTGTCCTTCTCACACCGCTGACGCCCCAGACCGAGACCCTGATCAACGCGGCCCGCCTGGCCGCGATGCCCCAAGGCGCGGTGATCCTGAACCCCGGTCGCGGTGGCTTGATTGATGACGCGGCGCTTTTGGCCGCGCTGGACACGGGCCAGATCGCGCATGCCACGCTGGATGCGTTCCGGGTGGAACCGTTGCCCGCAGATCACCCCTATTGGACGCACCCCCGCGTCACGGTCACGCCGCATATCGCCAGTGCCACGCGCAAGGAAACCGCCAGCCAGTCGATTGCCGAAAACATCCGGCGGGGTGAGGCGGGCGAGGCGTTTCAGAATAAGGTCGATCGGGGCAGGGCGTATTGAGATGCTGAGCCGCGCCGGGCGCGCGGCGGCCCGCCCCAGTGGGCTGGCGCTGTCGCTTTCGGCACGCGCTGGCGTTCGCGAAGATGTGCCTGGCTGCCATAAAGCGCTTCGTCGGTCTGTCGCTGCGCCATCCCGCGGATCGCCGCTCGCCCGACGCCTTCGACTGCGCTACCGACCCTCTTCCACCTTCCGCACCGACCACAGCGTGGCGGGCGGCCCTGCCAGCTCAAAGATCACCGTCGTCGCAATCGTCAGCGCCATGATCGTCGCGGCCCATTCCGGGAACACCTCGCTCGCCACCAGCGCCATTCCGACCGCCACGCCGGCCTGGGGCATCAGCGCAGGGCCATACCAGTTCCGTTCACGCACCGGCGCGCCCGCCACAATTGCCCCGGCCCAGCCGCCCACGATCCGGCCCAGCGCGCGCAGCACGACATAGCCCACACCGATCCACCCCGCCGCGATCAGCGCGGTCCAGTCCAGCGAGGCCCCGGCGAGCACGAAAAACAGGATCAGAAACGGCCATTCGATATGTTCGATCTCGTGGAAGGCGCGCTTGTGGTGGCGCGCGGTGTTCACGATCACCGCCCCCGCCGTCATCCCCGCGATCAGATAGGACAGATCCAGCCACAGCGCGGCCCCGGCGGTCAGGAACACGACGGCCAAAGCCTCGGATTCGATGGGGCCTCCGCCGCTGATCCGCCCGGTGATGAACGCCGCAGGCACCCCGATCACAAGGCCCAGCGCGATCGATCCCGCCACCTCGGTGACGGCGTGGACCAGCATCCCCGATCCCCCGTCGCCCGCCATCTGCTGGACCAGCACGATCACCAGCGCAAAGACCAGAACGCCCCAGGCATCATCCACCGCGACGATCCCTTTCAGCGTCTTGGTGAACCCGGTCTCGCGCCCGTATTGCCGGATCGCGTCCTGCACCGCCGCGGGGTCGGTCGCCGTGGCAATCGCGCCAAGGATCAGGGCAAGGCCCAGGTCCAGCCCCAGGGCCGTCAGCCCCAGCGCCACGCCTGCGAGTGTGATCGCCACGATCAGGATCGAGATCGCGAGGATTGCCCAGCCATGGGCCATCAGCGTGCTGCGCGACAGCGTGCCGCCCAGGACGAAGGCCACCATGGTCAGCGCGATGACCGAGATGGTGTCGAACCAGTCGGTCAGCGCGGCGGGGATCAGGTTGAAGCCGGGACTGCCCGCCAGAAGGCCGCAGCCAAGCAGCAGAGTGACCCGGGGCAGCCGCGTGCGGCGGCCGACGAGATCGGCGACGAGACCGGCGGCGAAAAGCCCGCCAAGCGCGAGGAGGAGGGGGGCGGTGTCCATGGTGGGAGCGTAGCGCGGAGGGGCGGGGGAGTAACCCCCTCACCCTGACCCTCTTCCCCAGGGGGAGAGGGGACCTTTCCGATTATGACGGTGGCCTATCCCACTATTGCCGACGGTGTTACCTCTCCCCCTGGGGGAGAGGGTTAGGGTGAGCGGGTCTACCCCGCATCCTTATAACTCACCGCCTTCACATCCGCGTCGGGATCCGACTTCTGCCGCCGTACGATCAGCCGGTTCAGCGCGTTCACGTAAGCCTTGGCTGACGCCACAACCGTATCGGTATCCGCCGCCTCGCCGGTGACAATGCGCCCGTCTTCCTCCATCCGCACGCTGACTGTCGCCTGCGCATCGGTGCCTTCGGTCACCGCATGCACCTGATAAAGCTGCAGATGCGCCTGATGGGGAAACAGCGCCTTCACCGCATTGAACACCGCATCCACCGGGCCATCCCCTTGGGCGGTGATCTGCTTGTCCTCGCCCTCAATCGACAGCGTCAGATCCGCCGATTGCGGCGCTTCGGTCCCGCAGATCACCCGCAGGAACTTCACCTGGATGGTATCATGCACCTCGCCCGAGGCCTGGTCGCGCATCAGGGCAATCAGATCATCCTCGAACACCTCTTTCTTGCGATCCGCCAGGGCCTTGAACCGCACGAACACATCGTTCAGCTGATTGTCCGCCAGATCATACCCCAACTCTTTCAGCTTGGAGCGCAGCGCCGCGCGCCCCGAATGCTTGCCCATCACCAGGTTGGTTTCCTTCAGGCCCACATCCTCGGGCCGCATGATCTCAAAATTCTCGGGGTTCTTGAGCATCCCGTCCTGGTGAATCCCGCTCTCATGCGCGAAGGCGTTCTTGCCGACAATCGCCTTGTTGAACTGCACCTGAAAGCCCGACACCGTGGCCACCCGGCGCGAGATGTTCATGATCTTGGTGGTATCAACGCCCGTCGTGTAGGGCATGATGTCGTGGCGCACCTTCAGCGCCATCACCACCTCTTCCAGCGCGGTGTTGCCCGCACGTTCGCCCAACCCGTTGATCGTGCACTCAATCTGGCGCGCGCCGCCTTCAACCGCGGCGAGCGAGTTCGCCGTCGCCATGCCCAGATCGTTGTGGCAATGGGTGGCGAAGATCACGTCTTCGGCCCCTGGCACCTCGGCGATCAGCCGCCGGATCAGGTCGGCGCTTTCCACCGGCGCGGTGTAGCCCACCGTGTCGGGGATGTTGATTGTCGTGGCGCCCGCCTTGATCGCGATTTCCACCACGCGGGCCAGATACTCCCACTCGGTCCGGGTGGCATCCATCGGCGACCACTGCACGTTGTCGCACAGGTTGCGCGCGTGGGTGACGGTGTCGTGGATGCGTTCGGCCATCTCGTCCTTGGTCAGGTTCGGGATCGCGCGGTGCAGGGGCGAGGTGCCGATAAAGGTGTGGATGCGGGGTTTGGAGGCGTGCTTCACCGCCTCCCAACAACGGTCGATATCCTTGAAATTCGCCCGCGCCAGCCCGCAGATGACCGAGTTCTGCGCGCGTTTGGCAATCTCGCTCACAGCCTGGAAATCACCGTCGGAGGCGATGGGAAAGCCCGCTTCGATAATGTCGACGCCCATCTCATCCAGAAGGCTGGCAATCTCCAGCTTCTCGTCATGGGTCATGGTCGCGCCGGGGCTTTGTTCGCCGTCGCGCAGGGTGGTGTCGAAGATCACCACGCGGTTTTTGTCTGTATTCATTGATTTGTTCCTTGGTCCTTAGCGTTTTGATCCGGCGCTGATCCTCCCCTGAGCGGTCGCGCCGAAAGGCACGCTCAGAGGCGGCTAAGGAGAAGAAGCGACGACAGCAGGGCGCCGTGGGGCGCCGCGTGCGGGATATGTGTCGTCGGTGTCATGGGGCAGAGGATGGCAAAACTTGGCAGGGAAGGGAAGGGGGTTTGTGAACGGCCGCCCGGCTCAAAACATCACACAATCCGCCCCCGGCACCACCGCATCCTCATCAATCCCGCCTGTCGGCACATAATCGAACGCCGCAATCCGCGCGCCACCATCAAAAGCAATGAACAGCGTGTTGGTCGACGGCCGCAACGCAATCCCTTCGGGATCCCGCCCATAGGGCAGCAAAGACACCAAGCCCAACAACTCCCCCTCGGGCGAGAACTCGAACAAGCTGTTCGTCCCTTCCCAATCATCAGTCACCAAGATGTGCCCATTGCGCGGATCCACCTCCAACCCCTGGGGTTCGTGCATGATCGGATCCACCGCATAGCCATCGACCCGCCGCTCAACCGTGCCATCGGGCGCCAGCCACAAAAGATGCCCCGGCTCATCCTCTACCGCCAGGATCGTGCCATCGGCGGTGATCGCCAAGCCTTCGGTGTCCACGGAACGGCCCAGCCGGAACGGCGCGCCCAGCGTTTCGCCATCCCGTGTCAGACGCTGGAACCCGCCAAACCCATCGGCCACCAGCAGGTTCACGCCTTCCCGCGTGATCGCCTTGATCCGCCGTAGATCGCTCGTCACCCGGCGCAGTTCCAGCCCATCAAGGGTGTAAAGCACCGCCTCTGGCCCCTCATTGGCGACCCAGAGACCGCAGAAATCGGGATCGAACTCCAGACTGGCGGGGCGGCTGATCTCATAGAAATCGCGCAGCTCCAGTTCCAGCGCGGCGGCCGGCGTGGCCAAAAGGGCGAGGGCTGCGAGAAAGCGCATGGGCGTCTCCTGGGGCTGGGCATTCTACGAACTGGCCCTATCTCGCCGGAGGTCAACGAAGGGTGAGGCATGGAACGGGCATTGGTGGTCGGCGCGTCGGGGGGGATCGGCGCGGCGGTGGTGACGGAATTGACCGCGCGCGGCATCGAGGTGACGGGCCTATCGCGGTCCGGCGACGGGCTGGATGTGACCGATGAGGCGCGCGTTGCGGCGCATCTGGGCGCGCTGACGGGACCGTTCGATCTGGTGTTCATCGCGACCGGGGCGCTGGTGATCGACGGGGCCGAGCCCGAGAAGGCGGTCAAGCAGGTGACGGCCAAGTCCCTGGCAGACCAGTATCTATTGAACGCCATCGGCCCGATGATGGTTCTGAAACACGCGCTGCCCCTGATCCCGCGCGACCGGCGGGCGGTGATTGCCGTACTGTCGGCGCGGGTGGGATCGATTGGCGACAACAGCCTGGGCGGCTGGCACAGCTACCGCGCGGCGAAGGCGGGGGTGAACCAGCTGATCCACGGCGCGGCGATCGAGATGAAGCGCAGCCATAAGCAAGCCATCGCCGTGTGTTTGCACCCCGGAACAGTGGCCACCGATTTCACCGCCAAATACGCGGGGGGGTACAAGACAGTTCCGCCGAGCGAGGCGGCGGCGAACCTGATCAGCGTGGTGGCGGGCCTGACGCCCGAGCAATCGGGTGGTTTTTACGACTATGCCGGGCGGGAAATTCCGTGGTGAGCCGTTTGATCCTTGTGCTGGGCGACCAACTGACCCCAACCGTCGCTGCCTTGCGCGCAGGCGACCCGGCCACCGACACTGTGGTCATGGCCGAGGTCCGCGATGAGGCCAGCTATGTGGGCCACCACCCGCAAAAGATCGCGCTGATCTTTGCCGCCATGCGCAAGTTCGCCGAGGAGTTGCGCGGCGCGGGCTGGACCGTGGCCTATACCCGATACGACGACGCCGACAACGCGGGCTCTATCCCCGGTGAGTTGCTGCGCCGGGCCGAGGACACCGGGGCCACCCAGGTCATCGCCACCCGGCCGGGCGAGTGGCGTTTGATCGAGGCTTTGGAAGACGTGCCCCTCGACCTGACCCTTCTTGAAGACGACCGCTTCATCGCCAGCCATGCCGAGTTCGACAGCTGGGCCGCGGGGCGCAAGGAACTGCGGATGGAGTATTTCTACCGCGAGATGCGGCGGAAGACCGGGCTGTTGATGGAGGGCGACAAACCCGCGGGCGGCAAGTGGAACTTCGACCATGACAACCGCAAACCGGCCAAGGCCGATCTGTTCCGTGAACCCAGGCTCGACACCGAACCAGACGCCATCACGAATGAGGTGCTCACCCTCGTTGACCGCGCATTCCCCAGCAATTTCGGGCGCCTGCACCCCTTCGTCTGGGCCACCGATCGCGCCGGCGCCGAAGCCGCACTTGACCATTTCATCGCCCACGCCCTGCCCCGTTTCGGCGACTATCAGGACGCGATGCTGGAAGAGGATCCGTTCCTCTACCACGCGATGATTTCGGCCTATCTCAATATTGGGCTGCTGGATCCCCTCGACATCTGCCGGCGGGTCGAGGCCGCCTATGAGGCAGGCAATTGCCCGATCAACGCCGCCGAAGGCTTCATCCGCCAGATCATCGGCTGGCGAGAGTTCATTCGCGGCGTCTATTTCCGCGAAGGCCCCGACTACCCCCGCCGCAACGCGCTGAACCACCAGCGTGGGTTGCCCGATTTCTACTGGGGCGGCGAGACGAAGATGAACTGTATCGCCCATGCGGTCGGCCAGACGCGTGACCATGCCTATGCCCACCACATCCAGCGGCTGATGGTGACGGGCAATTTCGCGCTGCTCGCCGGGGTCAATCCGAACGCGGTGCATGAGTGGTATCTGTCGGTCTATATCGACGCCTTCGAATGGGTCGAAAGCCCCAACACCGTGGGGATGAGCCAGTTTGCCGATGGCGGGGTGGTGGGATCGAAACCCTACGTATCGTCAGGGGCTTACATCGACCGGATGTCGGATTACTGCAAAGGATGCCACTACCGTGTGAAGGCCAAGACGGGGGAGGGGGCGTGCCCGTTCAACCTGCTCTATTGGCAGTTCCTGATCCGGCATCGTGAGCGGTTCTCGGGGAACCCGCGCATGGGGCAGATGTACCGGACATGGGACCGGATGGATGAGACGCGGCGCGCCACGGTGCTGGAAGAGGCAGAAGCGGTGTTGGACCGGTTGGATCGCGGCGAGGTGGTGTAGCCCCCTCACCCGTTTCCCCCTGGGAGAGAGGGGACCTGTCCTACTGAAGGGATGGTCTATATCTCAAATTCCGACACAATCCCCTCTCCCGTGGGAGAGGGTAAGGGAGAGGGGTCACTCTGTCGCCGTCTCACCATCCCCCGCGCTTTGGGTCAGCGCACCGTTCACCCAGGTGCCCTCGGCCACCTCGCCCGAAGCGTAGCGGATCGTCCCCGCCCCTTCGCGCCGGCCGTTGACGAAATTGCCCTCATAGACATCGCCATTGGCATAGGTCGCAACGCCCATGCCGTTGATCTCACCCTCGGCCCATTCGCCTTCGTAGACAAAGCCCTCGGCCATGCGGATCGTGCCCTGACCCGCGCGCAGCCCGTTCACGAACTCGCCTTCGTAAACCGTGCCATCGGCATAGGTCGCAATCCCCTGGCCGTGGCGCTGGCCGTCGACCCATGCGCCTTCATAGCGGTAGCCGTCGGTATAGGTCATCACGCCTTGCCCGTGGTTCTGGGCGTTGCGGAACTCGCCTTCATACACCAGGCCATTGGCATAAACCGCGCGGCCCTCACCCTCGATCACGCCGTTCACCCACTGGCCTTCATAGGTGGACCCGTCGGCATAGGTGATCTTGCCCATGCCATCGGCGACCCCATCCGCAAAACTGCCGGTATAGACCGACCCATCGGGGTAGGTCACGGTGCCTTCCCCCGCGATGGAGCCTTCGACCCATGCACCGTCATAGACATAGCCGTCCGTCGCGGTGAACGTGCCCTGGCCATGGCGCTTGTCGGCCAGAAATTCGCCCGCGTAGACGTCGGAATTTGCGTAGGTCACGATCCCTTCGCCCTCGCGCTGGCCGTTCACGAACGCACCCACGTAGACATCACCATTGGGTTGCACCAAACGGCCCTGGCCGTGGATTTCCCCATCGAGCCATCCGCCTTCGTAGACCAACCCATCGGGCATCGTCAGCGTGCCCTCGCCCGAGCGCTTGCCGGCCACCAACGTGCCTTCATAGATCGCGCCATCGGGGTATTCGATCCGGCCCGCCCCCTCTTTCACGCCATCGACCCAGCCGCCTTCGTAGACATAGCCCGACGGGCTCTCCATCCGGCCCTGGCCCGAGTGCTGGGCGTTAACGAAGCCGCCGGTATAGACCACGCCATTGGCATAGGTCGCCACACCGTCGCCCGTCATCTCCCCATCCAGCCATTCGCCTTCATAGGTGCCGCCATCGGCAAAAGTTATCTTGCCTTGGCCCTCTGGCTTGCCTGCGGCGAACGCGCCCTCGTAGACCGAGCCATTGGGGAAGCGTGCGATACCCTGGCCGCGAATCTCCCCATCGACCCATTCGCCGGTGTATTCATAGCCGTTGGGCAAGCGGTAGGTGCCTTGCCCGTGCTGCTTGCCATCGCGGAAGGTGCCCTCGTAGATGCCACCGTCATCATACTGCTTTGTCAGGACTTCCCCGTCGCTTTGGGCCCACGCACCCTGTGCGGCAAAAGCGAACGCAAGGCCCGCGCCCGTGATCCGGACGAGTTTCGGCAGTGTCATGTCAGGCTCCCTTTCCTGTGTCCCCGGCCTCGTGCGGTGCCGACCGTTCGGGACGCGTTAATCCTAAGTGAGCCGCCCATGGCCCGCAACGCTTTTTGCCCTATCCCTTTCCCTTGGACACGGTTCTGTTAAGACGGCCAAAGTGACACAAGGGGTTGCGATGAAGGACCATTTTCGCCTGACGCTGGCGCAGTTGAACCCCACCGTGGGCGATTTGTCCGGCAATGCCGCCAAGGCGCGTACCGCGTGGGAACACGCGCGCGATGCGGGCGCCGATATGGTCGCGCTGCCCGAGATGTTCATCACCGGCTATCAGACCCAAGACCTTGTAATGAAACCGGCCTTTTCCCGCGATGCCATGGCCCGGGTCGAGGCGTTGCAGGCGGCCTGCACCGATGGTCCCGCGCTGGCCATTGGCGGGCCGCTGTTGCAGGGTGGCAAGCTCTATAACGCCTATCACGTGCTGAAAGACGGGCGGCTTGTCGCCCAGGTGCTGAAACATCACCTGCCGAACGAGACGGTCTTTGACGAGGTGCGGCTGTTCTCCTCCGGGGCGATCAACGGGCCCTTTGCCATCGACAACCTGACCCGGATCGGAACGCCGATTTGCGAAGATGCCTGGCATACGGATGTGTCCGAGACGTTGGAAGAAAGCGGGGCAGAGCTTTTGCTGGTGCCCAACGGATCGCCCTATTACCGCGGCAAGTACGACACGCGGCTCAACCACATGGTCGCCCGCGTGGTCGAGACGGGGCTGCCGCTTGTCTACCTCAACACCGTGGGCGGGCAGGACGATCAGATGTTTGACGGGGGCAGTTTCGTTCTGAACCCCGGCGGCGATCTGGCGCTGCGCCTGCCGGTGCATGAAGAGGCACTGGTGCAGGTGGTGTTTGAGCGGGCAGATGGCGGCTGGCGCGCGGTGCCGGGCGATATCGCGCCCTTGCCCGACGCGTGGGAGCAGGACTACCGCGTGATGGTCGAAACCCTGCGCGACTATTGCGGCAAGACCGGATTTTCCAAGGTGCTTCTGGGCCTGTCAGGCGGGATCGACAGCGCGCTGGTCGCGACCATCGCCGCCGATGCGCTGGGCCCTGCGAATGTGCGCTGCGTGATGCTGCCGTCAGAATACACCTCTGACCACTCGCTCGAAGATGCCGCCGCGGTGGCAACGGCGCTGGGGTGTCCGCTTGACACGGTGCCGATCGCAGGCTCGCGCGCGGCGGTGACCGATGCCTTGGCGGACCTTTTCAATGGCACCGAGCCGGGGGTGGCCGAGGAAAACATCCAGTCCCGCCTGCGCGGGCTGATGTTGATGGCCCTGTCGAACAAGTTCGGGGAAATGCTTCTGACCACTGGCAACAAGTCCGAGGTCGCGGTGGGCTATGCCACGATCTATGGGGATATGTCAGGCGGTTATAACCCGCTGAAAGATCTGTACAAAACCCGCGTGTTTGAAACCTGTCGCTGGCGCAATGCCAATCACCGCCCCTGGATGATGGGCCCGGCGGGTGAGGTGATCCCCCCGCGCGTGATCGACAAACCGCCCTCTGCCGAACTGCGCCCCGATCAAAAAGACGAAGACAGCCTGCCCCCCTATGAGGTGCTCGATGCGATCCTCGCAGGGCTGATCGACCGCGAAGACAGCGTGGCCGATCTGGTGGCCGCCGGGTTCGACCACGCCACGGTCAAGCGGGTCGAGCACCTGATCTACATCAGCGAATACAAGCGCTTCCAATCCGCGCCCGGTCCCCGGCTAACGCCGCGCGCGTTCTGGCTGGATCGCCGCTACCCCATCGTCAACCGCTGGCGGGACAGCTCGCACTAGAGCGTTTCCGGCTTGGTATGGCACATGCGTTGTCTTTTGCGTGCGAGCCGAAGGTGAGAGGCAGCGAAAGACGGTTCCGAGATGGCGGGAATTCCTTTAGAGCGTTTCCGGCTTGGTATGTCACATGCGTCGTCTTTTTGCGTGCGAGCCGAAGGTGAGAGACAGCGACAGACGAGTCCGAGATGGCGGGAATTGCTTTAGGGCCCGGTGGCGATCCGGTCGGCGCCCATGATCGTGCCCGGCAGCGTCAGGTCCAGCACGGTACGCCCCTCTTTCTGCGCGTTCTGGGTCAGCGACACCCGACTGCCCAGCGCGTCGATGCGGGTGCGCAACCGCGTCTCGGTCAGCGCATTGGGGGCCGGGCTCGCGTGGGCCTCCCAGGTGATGCTCACCTGCACTCCCGCGGCCCGGTGCGCATCGGGCCGCAGTTTCACATCGATCCGATTGGCCGCGTGGGCCGCGGCATAACATAGCGCGGCCTGCATTGCGGGCTGCACGCGCGCGGGCGGGCCGATGATGTGGGTGTCGGGGAACGACACGCTCAGGCTGCGCCCGGGGTCGATCAGCGCGGCCAGATCGCGGCAGAGGTGGCCAAAGTCAATCTCGCTATCGCCAAACGCCGCCGACACCTGGGCCAGGTCCTGATCCCGCTCGAACACGTCAATCTCATCGAGCGCGTGCACCGCGGTGTCCAGGACCAGGCCCAACAGCTCTTCCTTCTGGCGCAGGGGTGGCTTGAACTCGGCCCGCAGCATCCGGCCCAGGGTGACGATATTGTTCAACGGCCCCCGCATGCGCGAGGTCGCGGCAAAGGCCAGTGTCTGCAACGCGGCGATCTGGCGGCGCATCATGTCGCTGTCTGCGGCCAGCAGTTCGGCCCGTTCCTTGACCGCGGTGATATCCACCGCCGAGCCGATCATCGCCACAATGGCCGTACCCGCGCGCACCGGGGTCAGGCTGGTGCGCCACCAGCGTGGCCCACTGGGAAGTTCCAGCAGCTCTTCATAGGTGGTGGCCGCATCCGCGCGCAGGCAGGCCAGGTAATTGGCGACCACCGTATCGGCGATCCGCGGTGGCAACGCCTCATGCGGGGTTTTGCCGGCGATGGCGCGGCTCGATAGGCCCGTGTCGCGTTCATGGGCGTGGTTCAGCCCGCCAAAGCGCAATTCCTCATCCGGTCCGACCGTGACCACAAACATAGGATTTTCAAAAAGCTGCAGGGATCGCAGCAAGCCCGCCGGTGAAATCCGGCTTGCATCATCAAGCATGAAATGCCCCCAAGTGAAATCGAATGCACTTGACCCTGCATAGGCCCGCCATGCTCAGCAGAAGGTTAATGGTGGTGCGGTCTTTCGCAACGAAATATCTAGAATGCGAACCGCCTGCCCTGCGCGCCCTACAATGCGCGCACGACACATTTGGCGAACATCTCTTCGGTGACGGCCCGGTCGCACAGGCGTGTGGCCTCTGTCGTCACGGCGGCGGCGGCGGCGGCGACGCCGAATTGCAGGCAGGTCTCGATCGCCCATTCCCGCGCCATGGCCAGGGTGAAGGCGCCCACGAAACTGTCGCCCGCGCCCACCGCGCTGACCACCTCAACCGGGGCGCCCACCGCGTGCCAGCTGCCCGCGGCCGAGGACAGGACCGAACCATCCGCCCCGCGCGCCACGATCACATGCCGGGCCACGCCCTTCTTCACCAGTCTTTCGGCGAAGGCGGCGGTGTCTTCGGGGCGTGGATGCGCCTCGCCCGCCAATTCCTCACCCTCTTCGCCATCCATGCGCAGGACATAAAGCGCCTCGTTGGGCTCTTCGGCCAGGTTGAACAGTGCGGGCCCCGACGTGTCGACGATCAGCCGCGCGCCCCGACCGGCCACATGGCTCGACAGGATCGAGGGGAAATCCTTGGCGACGCCCGGCGGCTGGCTGCCCGACAGAACCACAAGCGTGCCATCGCCCGTGGCCTGGTCCACCGTGGTCAGCGCGCGCGGCACGTCATCTTCGCCCCAGGCGGGGCCCGGCATCACAAAGCGATATTGCTGCCCGCTGGCCCCTTCGGTCACCGACACCGATTGCCGCGTTTCGCCCGGGCCCTGGAACGCCACGGTCGCCACGCCTTCCATTGCGAGCAACTGCAACAGATGCGCCCCCGTCGCCCCGCCGATGGCCACCAGCGCGGTCGATTGCCCGCCCAGCTGCCGGATCGCCCGGCTGACATTGATGCCGCCGCCGCCGGGATCAATCTGCGGCTCATCACAGCGCAGCTTTGGACCGGCCTCCACCTCGGGGGTGGAGGTGGCGTAGTCCACGGTGGGGTTCAGCGTGATGGTAAGGATATGGGCTTTCATGGCCGGTCCCGATGCGATGTTTGCGCTAACGAATAGGTCGCGCCACCGTCATCGCTGGACCCCGGGCCGTCAACCGAAAAAGGCGCGCCGCTTGGACGCGCCTTTGTCCAATCCCGGCGAGGGGGCCTTAGCCCTCGACGATCATCTGATAGGTGACAGGCACATAGCGGAACCCGTCATCGCGCGTGTCGACAAAGCCCATGGCCGGGAACGGCATGTGATAACCGATCATCGGGATCTTGTCGGTGGCCAGCATGTCCAGCACCTGACGGCGCGACGCGGCGGCCGCCGCCTTGTCCATGTCAAAGCGCACTTCCCAATCGGGATAGGCCAGCGACCAGACAAAGTGGTTGGCGAGATCCGCGATCAGGACAAGCTGCGCCCCATCGCTTTCGATCATATAGACCATGTGCCCCGGCGTGTGCCCAAAGGCGGCCATGCCGGTGATGCCCGACGCGATGGTGCCGCCATCGCCGATGAAGGTGAACTGCTCGGCCAACGGGCGCACGTTGCCTTCGAACCGCTCATTACCCTGGCTCGCCCAGGCATCGAATTCGACCTGTCCGGTGACATAGCGCGCATTGGGGAAGGTCGCGGTGCCATCCGTCAGCAATCCGCCGATATGGTCGCCATGCATATGGGTGATCACCACGACGTCGATCTGATCGGGGGTATAGCCCGCGGCGGCCAGCGCCCCGGTGATGCCCGCCCCGTTCAGGCCGGTGTCGAACAGAACCAGCTCGCTGCCGGTATTCACGACCGTTGGCGTGAAATAGAACTGCGCCTTGTCAGAGGGGATGAAGTTCTGTTCGGACACCGCCTGAAACGTGTCGGCATCGACATTCATGCCGAAGATCCCCTGCGGGTCATCGGTGACAGTGCGGGTCCCGGCCAACAGAGCCGTCACCTCAAAACTGCCCAGCGTGAAGCGATTGAACATCTGGCTGGAGGCCCCCAGCATTGGTGCGGCGGCCTGCGCCGGGGCGGCGCCGGACAGGAATGCGGCGGCAAAGGGCAGGGTGGCGCCGGCGGTCAACGCGGCGCGGCGAGAGAATGTGCTGTAAGACATTGGGGGGTGATCCTTGGTTTGCGACAGGCTGCCGCAGCAGATAGCGCAGGTTAGGGTTGGGTAAACCAGTGCACAGGCCCCTGCCCAAAGAAGTGGCACTCACGTTTTTGCGAGGGGCGCGGCGTATTTTTTCCGATCTGTAAACCCTGACGGCGGGGGGCGTTCGGGGCAGGGGCCGCGCCGACACAGGCAATATGGGCCTGGCGGTTCAGTGTCAGGCACCGTCAAAAGCCGTATTTTCACACTATAAAACAATAAATTAAGGCGTCGTGCCATCATGGCAGAACTTGGCCCAACCCAACGCCAGCGCCGCGCCACAATCGCCTTGTTTCACTCCGCCCGGCAGGCCCAATCTTTACCCCCGCTTAGGGATTATTGCCAAATGGTTAACAAACGCGCGTCCGCAGTCCCAACTTTGCCCCACTCCCATCGCAATTCGACCACATTTCAGGGCGAACCCTGACACAACGCGGGGGCGATAGGTGCGGTGACACGGCTCGATGTTTGACACGGATACGCCACACACAGCTTCGCTGGCCGACGATGCGCTGCCCATCGGTGCAACGCTGTCGGGCGGTCAGTTCACGATTACAGGGCATCTTGGTGTCGGCGGGTTTGGCAAGACCTATCGCGCAGAAGACAATGTGCTGGGCCGCACGATCGTCATCAAGGAATGCTTCCCCGAAGACTTTTGCACCCGCAACGGGTTGAATGTCGTTCCCCGGGCCGAGGCCTATGCCGCCCCCTTCCGCTCCACGGTCGAGATGTTCATCCGCGAGGCGCGCAGCCTCGCCAAGCTGCGCCATCCCAATATCGTGGGCGTCCACCGCGCGTTCGAGGAAAACCAGACCGCATACATGGCGCTGGACCTGATCGAAGGGTACGAGCTTCTCAGCATCATGGAATCGCGCAAGGCGAAACTGTCGCCCGCGCAGATCCGGGGCATTCTGATGCAGATGTTGGCGGCGATTGAAAAGGTCCACGCAATGGACCTGCTGCACCGCGACATCTCACCTGACAACATCATTATCGAGCCCACGGGCACCCCCGTCCTGATCGATTTCGGCGCCGCCCGTGGCGATGCCAGTCGCCGCACCCGCGCGGTGTCGTCGATGCTGGTGGTCAAGGACGGATACTCGCCCCAGGAATTCTACGTCGCAGGCAGCGAGCAGGGCCCCAGCAGCGATCTTTACGCGCTGGCGGCCACCTTTTATCACGCGATCAGCGGCGAAGTGCCCGCCAACAGCCAGGCCCGCATGGTCGAAATCGCAGGCCGCCGCCCCGATCCGTGCCGCCCGCTGGCCGGGCGGATCGAGGGCTATGCGCCGGGCTTTCTGGAAGCCATCGATGTCGCGATGCGGATCCACCCCGGCGACCGCCTGCAATCGGCGGCCGAATGGCGGCGCATCATCGCCAAGCCCGCAGCCCCGGCCCGTGCGCCAGCCACTGCACCCGCACCGGCCCCGGCAGCCGCCGCACACGCTCAACCGGCCGCCCCCGCCCAACCCGTCGCCCCCGCCCAACCCGTCGCCCCGGCCCCCGCACCAGCGCCTGCGCACGATGCCGAACTCAGCGCCGATCTGGTTCGCGTCCTGTCGCAACTGGTGGAAGAGACAAACGCCGCGGTGCGCAGCGCGCCGACCCCCCGGGTCGCCCGCAAGCCCGCCAAACCCGCCCCCGCGAAATCCCTGGCCCGCCCCGATTGGGTGGAAGAGTTCAACCGCGACACGCTGGAACGCGAACGCTGGGCCGCCTCACCCGGTGGCAAGATGGAATCCGACCACGTCGCCCCGCGTGTGACGATGGAATTCCGGCCCCACTCCCCGGGATCGTTGTCCAAGACGGTCTGCGCGTCCACGGAAGAGAAAGAGGCCCGCCGCCGTCACACCGTCCGGTCGCTGGGCAAACTGCTCGACTTCGGGCTGCAACGGTCCGGCTCGGAAGCTCCCGCGGCACCTGAGACGACGCCGACCGATCCCTCGGACACCCGGCCCCCGTCGAAATCCCTGCTGTGGCGCAAGGCGTCTTAGGACCCCACTATTCCCACCATCGATCAATCGCGGCGATATCGTCGTCGGACCACCCGAAATGGTGGGCAAGTTCATGCACGAACACATGCGCCACCAGATCGGGCAGGGTCACATCCCCCCGCGCGCACCATTCATCCAGAATGGGCCGCCGGAACAGCCAGATCGTATCGGGCGCCACCGGCTGATCCATCACTGATTTCTGCGTCAGTGGAATGCCTTCGTACAGCCCGGTCAGCGTGAAGGCATCGTCCATCTCCATCTCGGCCAGCATCGCCTCGGGTGCGAAATCCTCCACGCGCAAAGCCACCTCACCCGCCGCGGCGCGGTAGGCCTCTGGCAGCGCGGCAATCGCGGCGCGGGCCATCTCGGCCATCTCTTGCGCTGCGGGGGCGGTGATCTCGGACCAGTCCATTGCCCAGATATGGACAAATCGGACCGCCTGTGGAAGAGGACGCGGCTGAAACGGAGACCCGCCCATGACCGTCACCCGCTTTGCCCCGTCGCCCACGGGCTACCTGCATATCGGAAACCTGCGCACCGCGCTGTTCAACTATCTGATCGCGCGCAAGGCGGGCGGCACCTTCATCCTGCGCATCGACGACACCGACCCCGAGCGATCGAAGGACGCGTATGTCGATGCGATCCAGGAAGATCTGGAATGGCTGGGCCTGACATGGGACCGGATTGAACGGCAATCCTTGCGGTTGGACCGATATGCCGCTGCGGCGGACGCGATGCGGGCCGCTGGGCGGCTTTATGAGGCGTTCGAGACGCCGACCGAGCTGGATCTCAAGCGCAAGAAACAACTGAACATGGGGCGTCCGCCGGTCTATGACCGGGCGGCTTTGGCACTGTCCGATGCGGACCGGGACCGTTTGCGGGCGGAACGGGGCGGGCATTGGCGCTTCAAGCTCGATCACGAACGGATCGAATGGGTCGACGGCATTCTGGGCGAGACCTCGATTGATGCGGCCAGCGTGTCGGACCCGGTGTTGATCCGGGGCGACGGGCAGGTGCTGTATACGCTGGCCTCGGTGGTGGACGATACCGAGATGGGCGTGACCGACGTGGTGCGCGGGTCGGACCATGTGACGAACACGGCGACGCAGATTCAGATCATTGCGGCGTTGGGCGGCACGTCGCCCCGCTTTGCCCACCACTCGCTCTTGACCGGGCCGCAGGGCGAGGGGCTGTCGAAGCGGCTGGGCACGCTGGCCTTGCGCGATATGCGGGAGCGGGGGGTGGAGCCGATGGCAATCCTCAGCCTGCTGGCGCGGCTGGGGTCCTCCGATCCGGTGGAGATCCGCGGCTCAGTGGACGAGTTGATCGAGGGCTTTGACATCACCCGTTTCGGCGCCGCGCCGACGAAGTTCGATGCGGAGGACCTTGGGCCGCTCACCGCCCGTGTCGTGGCCGCGCTGCCGTTTGAAGCGATGGCGGGCGACATCGCGGCGCTGGGCGTGCCGGACGCGATTGCGGCGCAGTTCTGGGACACCGTGCGCGAGAATGTCGACACCCGCGCAGGCATCGCCGAGTGGTGGACGCTGTTCCGCGACGGGGCGACCCCGCAGGTGGCCGAGGAAGACCGGGAGTTTGTCGCGCAGGCCTTTGCGATGCTGCCACCGCCCCCCTATGGGCCAGAGACGTGGTCTGAGTGGACGCGCACCGTGAAAGACGCCACGGGCCGCAAAGGGCGGGGCCTGTTCATGCCGCTGCGCCACGCGATCACCGGGCGGCAGCGGGGGCCGGAGATGGCCGATGTGATGCCATTGTTGCAGAGCGCACCGCGCCTGAGCTGAGGTTGGCCGGGGCTGTCTGCCCCGCCACCTGCGGTGGCCCCCCGAGGATATTTCCCGACCAAAGAAGGGCATTGCCTTCGCGTCACATCGGGCGTCTAGTCTGACGCTATGGCGGAACAGGCCAAGTTTCTGAGCGGCAACATTTTCCGCCACATCACGGTGATGTCGCTGACATCCTCCATCGGATTGATGGCGGTGTTCGCGGTCGATTTCATCGACATGATCTTCATCTCGATGCTTGGGAAAGAGGAACTGGCCGCAGCCGTGGGTTATGCCGGCGCGATCCTGTTTTTCACCTCGTCCTTCGGGATCGGCATGGCGATTGCGGCAGGTGCCCTCGTGGCCCGGGCGCTGGGCGAGGGGGATGAGGATCTGGCGCGGCGACGGGCGGCGACGGCGCTGATCTATGGCGTCGTATTCGGGGCGCTGTTTGCGCTCGCGGTGTGGCTGAACCTGCGACCGCTGGCGATGCTGATGGGCGCCTCGGGGGCGACGCTGGACCTGGCGGTGGGGTATCTGGCGATCATCGTGCCGAGCTTGCCTTTGCTGCTGATCGGCATGGTGGGCGGCGCGATCCTGCGCGCCCATGGCGATGCGCGCCGGGCGATGATGGCCACGATCTGGGCAGGGGTCATCAACGCGGTGCTCGATCCGATCCTGATCTTCGGGCTGAACCTGGAACTGACCGGTGCGGCGCTGGCCAGTGTGGCGGCGCGCATAGGCATCGCGGTGGCCGCCCTTTATCCGATCTTTCGCCACCATGGCGGCCTGGGGCGACCAACACCGGCGGATATGGGGGTGGATTTCGCGCCGCTGGCCACCATCGCCTTCCCCGCGATCCTGACCCAGCTGGCCACGCCCATCGGGCAGGCCTATGTCACGCGGTCCATGTCGGCCTATGGCGAGGAAGCGGTCGCCGGAATGGCCATCATTGCGCGGATGACGCCGGTGGCCTTTGGCGTGATCTTCGCGCTGTCGGGCGCGGTGGGGCCGATCATCGGGCAGAATTACGGGGCGAAGGATCACGCACGGGTGCGCCGCGCGTTCTGGGATGCGCTGATCTTTACCGGGATCGTGGTGGTGGTGATCTCGGTCGCGCTGTTCTTTCTGCGGGGGCCGATTGTGGCGCTGTTTTCAGCCACGGGGATCACCGCAGAGCTGGTGTTTTTGTTCTGCGGGCCGCTGGCATTGGCGTTCTTTTTCAACGGGATGATTTTTGTCGGCAATGCCGCGTTCAATAACCTCGGCCATCCCTATTACTCCACCTGGATCAACTGGGGCCGGCACACGGTGGGCACGATTGTGCCGGTTCTGATCTTTGGTGCCTGGTTCGGGGCGGCGGGGGTTTTGATCGGGCAGGCGGTGGGCGGGCTGCTGTTTGGCGTGATCTCGATCTGGCTGGGCCTGCGGGTGATGAATGAGCGGGGCGGTCCGGTGGAGCGGGAACCGTTTGCCCGCCAGGCGCGGCTATTCCAATTGTTGAACCACCGCCGATAGGCCCTCGAGATGCTGGTCGACGAGGGCGCGTTCGGCCCGCGTCAGCGTCTGGTGGCGGGTGTAGCGGGGGGCCTTGCGATCATCGGCGATGGGTGCGTCCCAGCCATCGGTGGTGGCGAAAAAGCGGGCGACGCCGTCTTCGCCGAACTCGTTGAGAAACCCCTGCACGACCGTGTCGACATAGCTGAGCAGCACCGGGTGGGTGCGGTCGGGCGCCCCGTGCTTGCCGTCGGGGATGGTGTAGAGATGGACGTCAGGGCTGTGGGGCAGGGGGTGCGCGACCTCTGCCGCGACCCGGTCATAGGCGTGTTCGCGTTCGTCCAGCGCCAGCCAGTCGGCACCGGGAACCGCCGCGATCAGCCCGTCGATCTGGGATCCCGGCGCGGGCACTACGGTGAGGAAGGCGACGGGGCGCAGCGCGGTGTGGCGCCACATGCGCCGCCAGCCGCGCAGGGTGGCGGGGTGGGCATCGTCATGCGCGTGGGTGGCGCGGTTCACCAGGCTGCCATAGCCGAAGAAATAGGGGTCTTGCATGGGCGTGATCTGTGGCCGGGCCGCGCGCGTGACGCAACCCCTTGCGAGGCGCCATGTTTGGCAGTATCGCTTGTGCTGTCAGCGACGGGAGAATTCGGGGGAAACCCCGGTGCCGAAGGAGCAACCGCCCCGGTAAACTCTCAGGCCTCAGGACCGTGGCAGGCATCGACACTCTGGAGAGACCCCGGTTGGGGCGCCGAAGGGATAACGATCTCAGGCGAAAGGACAGAGGGGGCATCGACGGGCGCGTTTGCCGCGCCTTGGGCGATGCCGGGCGGCCAGATCCCGGTGAACGGCGGGAGAGACGATGGCTGAGCTGAAGCGCACGGGGCTATACGATCTGCATGTGGAGTTGGGGGCCAAGATGGTGCCCTTTGCGGGCTATGAGATGCCCGTGCAGTACCCCTCGGGCGTGATGAAAGAGCACTTGCACTGTCGCGCGGCGGCGGGGCTGTTTGATGTGAGCCACATGGGGCAGGTTCTGCTGCGGCCGCGGTCGGGCGACGTGGTCGATGCGGCGCGGGCGTTAGAGGCGCTGGTGCCGGTGGATGTGCTGGGGCTGTCGCCGGGGCGGCAGCGCTATGGGTTTTTCACCGATGATAGCGGCGGGATCCTTGATGATCTGATGGTCGCCAATCGGGGGGATCATTTGTTCGTCGTGGTGAATGCGGCCTGCAAGGAGGCGGATCTGGCGCTGATGGGCGCGGGGCTGGGCGATGCTTGCGAGGTGGCCCTTGTGACGGACCGCGCGCTCCTGGCGTTGCAGGGGCCACAGGCCGAGGCGGCTTTGACGCGGATCGCGCCAGAGGTGGCGGAGATGCGGTTCATGGATGTGGCCGTGATCGGGGTGTCGGGCGGCGAAATCTGGGTCTCGCGCTCGGGCTATACCGGCGAGGACGGGTTCGAGGTGTCGGTGCCAGAGGCTGAGGCGGCGGGGTTTGCGCGCGCGCTTTTGGCGATGGATGAGGTGGAAGCGATTGGTCTGGGCGCGCGGGATTCGCTGCGGCTGGAGGCGGGGCTTTGCCTGTACGGCAGTGACATTGATGCGACGACGAGCCCGGTGGAGGCGGGGCTGACCTGGGCCATCGGGAAGGTGCGGCGGGCTGGTGGCGACCGCGAAGGTGGGTTTCCCGGGGCCGAGCGGATCCTGGCGGAGATGGCCGAGGGGCCTGCACGCAAGCGTGTGGGGCTGCGCCCCGACGGGCGCGCGCCGATGCGTGCCGGGACAGTGATCTTCACCGAAGACGGTGCAGAGATCGGCGCCGTCACCTCTGGTGCGTTCGGCCCGACCATCGCGGGCCCGATGTCCATGGCCTATGTCACCGCGCCGCATTCTGCCATTGGCACGACCGTTTACGGTGAAGTGCGCGGCAAGCGCCTGCCAGCACAGGTGACGGCACTGCCGTTCACGCCTGCGAATTTCAAACGCTAACAGCGAGGGACCAATGAAATACACCGAAGACCATGAATGGCTGCGCGTCGATGGCGACGTCGTGGTGGTGGGGATTACCGAACATGCCAGCGAGCAGCTGGGCGATGTGGTGTTTGTCGAACTGCCCGAGCTGGAGACGCAGGTGGCCAAGGGCGATGAGATCGTGGTGATCGAAAGCGTCAAGGCGGCGTCAGACATCTTGGCCCCGCTGGATGGTGAGATCGTGGAGGTGAATGAGGCGCTGGCCGACAACCCCGCGCTCGTGAACGAGGATCCGCTGGGGGCGGCGTGGTTTTTTAAGATCAAGGCCGAGGATCTGGGTGAGATGGACAAGATGATGGATGAAGACGGCTACAAGGACTTCATCGGCTGAGCCTGACCGCGGGGGTGGGAGCCTCCGGCGGGGATATTTTGGGACCAAAGAGTGCCGGGGCTGAGCGCCCCATTGGAGATGTGGAATGGCTTTCGAACCAACCGACTATCTGCCCTATGACTTCGCCAACCGGCGGCATATCGGACCCTCGCCCGAAGAGATGGCGAAGATGTTTGACGCGCTTGGGGTGGGCGATCTGGGTCAGTTGATCGATGAGACGATCCCGGCGGAAATCCGGCAGGACACGCCCTTGGATTTCGGCAAGCCCCTGTCCGAGCGTGAACTGATCTGGCGGATGCGGCAGGTGGCGCAGAAGAACACGATCTTCACCACGATGATCGGGCAGGGCTATCACGGCACGGTCACGCCGCCGGCGATCCAGCGGAATATCCTTGAGAATCCCGCCTGGTACACCGCCTATACGCCCTATCAGCCCGAGATCAGTCAGGGGCGGCTTGAGGCGCTCTTGAATTACCAGACCATGGTGAGCGACCTGACTGGGTTGGAGGTGGCCAATGCCTCGCTTCTGGATGAGGCGACGGCGGCGGCCGAAGCGATGACGATGGCGCAGCGGGTGGCGAAGTCGAAGGCGGCCGCGTTCTTTGTCGATGAGAACTGTCATCCGCAGAATATCGAGGTGATGAAAACGCGGGCGGCACCCTTGGGGATCGAGGTGATCGTGGGGGCGCCTGAGGACCTGGAGCCCGAGGCGGTGTTCGGCGCGATCTTCCAGTACCCCGGCACTTACGGGCATCTGCGGGACTTCACCGATGAAATGGCGGCGCTTCATGCCGCCAAGGCGATCGGGGTCGTCATCGCCGATCCCCTGATGCTGACGCTCTTGAAAGAACCCGGCGCGATGGGCGCCGATATCGCCGTGGGCTCGACCCAGCGGTTCGGGGTGCCCCTGGGCTATGGCGGCCCGCACGCGGCCTACATGGCCTGCCGCGATGCCTATAAGCGCGCGCTGCCCGGGCGTTTGGTGGGCGTGTCGGTGGATGCGCGCGGCAACAAGGCCTACCGGCTGTCGCTGCAAACCCGCGAACAGCATATCCGGCGCGAGAAGGCGACATCGAACGTGTGTACGGCGCAGGCTTTGCTGGCGGTGATGGCCTCGTTTTATGCGGTGTTCCATGGGCCGAAGGGGCTGAAAGCCATCGCGCAGCGGATCCATCGCAAGACCGACCGGCTGGCGCGCGGGCTGGAGGCTGGCGGCTATGCCATTGAGCCCGAACACTTCTTTGATACCTTCACGGTCGAGGTCGGCGCGCTGCAAGGCGTGATTCTGGAGGCCGGACGGCGCGAGCGGATCAATTTCCGCAAAGTGGGTGACACCAAGATCGGCATAACCGTGGATGAGACGATCCGCCCCGCGGTGCTGGAAGGCGTCTGGCGGGCCTTCGGTCTGAACCACAGCCGCGATGACTTCCCCGCCGATTACCACCGTGTGCCAGAGCGGCTCGTGCGGACGAGCGATTACCTGACCCATCCGACGTTCCAGCTCAACCGCGCCGAGACCGAGATGATGCGCTATATGCGCCGTCTGGCAGACCGCGATCTGGCATTGGATCGTGCGATGATCCCGCTGGGGTCGTGCACGATGAAGCTGAACTCCGCGGCCGAGATGATGCCGATCACCTGGCCCGATTTCTCGAACCTGCACCCCTTTGCGCCGGCCGAGCAGGTGGCGGGCTATCACGAGATGATCGCCGATCTGGAGACGAAACTGTGTGACATCACCGGCTATGAGGCGATGTCGATGCAGCCGAACTCTGGTGCGCAGGGCGAGTATGCGGGGCTTCTGACCATCGCCGCCTATCACCGCGCACGGGGGGAAGAGCGCAACATCTGCCTGATCCCGGTATCGGCCCATGGCACCAACCCGGCCAGCGCGCAGATGGCGGGCATGGACGTGGTGGTCGTTCAATCGGCTGAGAACGGCGATATCGATCTGGTGGATTTCCGGGCCAAGGCCGCGGCTGCGGGCGACCGGCTGGCTGCGTGCATGATCACCTATCCCTCGACCCATGGCGTGTTTGAGGAAACCGTGCGCGAGGTGTGCGACATCACCCATGAACATGGCGGGCAGGTCTACCTGGATGGCGCGAACCTCAACGCCTTGGTGGGGCTGGTGAAACCCGGTGAGATCGGCGCGGATGTCAGCCACCTCAACCTGCACAAGACCTTCTGCATTCCCCATGGCGGTGGTGGCCCCGGCATGGGCCCCATCGGGGTGAAAAGCCACCTCGCCCCCTTCCTGCCCGGCCACCCAGAGACCGGCGGGCGCGAGGGGCCGGTGGCGGCGGCGCCCTTTGGCTCGGCCTCGATCCTGCCGATCTCCTGGGCGTATATCCTGATGATGGGGGGCGCGGGCCTGACGCAGGCCACGCGGGTGGCGATCCTGAACGCCAACTACATCGCCAAGCGGTTGGAGGGGGCGTACAACATCCTCTTCACCGGAAAGAACGGCCGCATCGCGCATGAGTGTATTCTGGATACACGCCCGTTCGCCGAGGCAGGCGTGACCGTGGACGACATTGCCAAGCGCCTGATCGACAACGGTTTTCACGCGCCCACCATGAGCTGGCCCATCGCGGGGACGCTGATGGTGGAACCCACGGAAAGCGAGACCAAGGCCGAGCTTGACCGCTTCTGCGACGCCATGCTGGCGATCCGCGAAGAGATCCGCCAGATCGAGGCGGGCGAGGTCGATGCCGAAAACAACCCGCTGAAGAACGCCCCCCACACGGTCGAGGATCTGGTGGGCGATTGGGACCGGCCCTATACCCGCGAACAGGGCTGCTACCCGGCGGGCGCGTTCCGGGTGGACAAGTATTGGCCGCCGGTCAACCGCGTGGATAACGTCTATGGCGACCGGCATCTGGTGTGTACCTGCCCGCCGCTGGAAGAGTATCTGGAGGCGGCGGAATAAGCCGCTAGCCCCCTCGGGATTGGGTAAACACCGCAATCTTTGCCAGTGTCAGCACGCCGTCGGCATTTGTGTCGGCGGCCATCACCCTTTCGGTTATCTGGCCAGGGCTGCCGGTGGGCGCGCAAGCGGTTATGGCGACAAGGAGGGTGAGGCATGCAGCAGGCTTCATTGTCTGGATCCATCCGTTGTCTGGCGTAAGTCTGCGTGGCGGGCGTCACAGATCTCTGACACAGGGCGTCTACGCTGCCCCGCAAAAGGAGCCTGCCCATGGACATCGCCCCCTATCTGCCCGACCGGTTCGACAGCGCCATCGATCACTACGTCGCCCACCGCCTGCGCTATGCGCCCGAGCTTTTGTCGTGGATGCTGCGCGAGACGGGGACGGGCGCGGGCGCGACCGTGCTTGACCTGGGCTGCGGGCCGGGGTTCATCGGCAACGCGGTGGCGGGGCAGGTGGGCCGCGTGATCGGTGTCGATCCAAGTGCGGCAATGATCGCGGCGGCACAGGATGAGGCGCCCGCAAATGCGACCTACCTGGTGGGCAGCTCTTATGATCTGTCGATTGTGCCGGGCCCTGTGCATCTGACAACCATGGGCCGGTCGTTTCACTGGATGGACCGGGCGGCGACGCTGGCCGCGCTTGATGGCCTGACCGCGCCGGGCGGGGCGGTGGCCATCCTGAGCGACACCGTGCGTGAGACGGCGGCCAACGGCTGGTACCGGGCAGCCAATGCAGTGGCCAGCGAATACTCCGTCATCGACGCCTGTGGCCGCCATCGCCACTCTGATGCCTATGCCCGGCATGAAGAGAGACTGCTCGCCTCGGCGTTTTCCGATCTGATCGAGATCTCGGTTCTGCGCTGGCATACCTGGCACTTCGACAGCTTTATGGGCTACGTCCTGTCGCGTTCCGGCAGCACCGCGGAAAAGCTGGGTGACCGGCTGGGCACGATGGAGGCGGCGATGCGCGACGCGCTGGACCCCTTTGGCCCCGAACCCTGGCGCAGCCTGCATGCCCATACCGCCCTGATCGCCCGACGACCGGGGGCGGGATAGCGCCGGGTCCCC
>JBCBPV010000051.1:0-26112 GCA_039820585.1 Pseudomonadota bacterium | reverse complement strand
GGGGGTGCCGTCTTTGATGAGGGAGGCATCGAGGTCATCGCGGTCGAGCGAGGTCAGGATCGTCACGGCGAGGATTTTCGTGTTGCTGCCTGCGGCCCCGTGCATTGCGGCGCGCAGGCGCAGAGCTTGGCGACCAAAAACGCGTGGCAACCCCGGCCGACGCTCTTACGGATGGCGCCGACCACATCGTCGTGGGCCGCCCGATCACCCGCGCCGACAACCCGCGCGCCGCAGCAGAGGCCATCCTGTCCGAGATCGCGTAACCGCCTCCGGCGGGCGTATTTTTCAACAAGAAGAAGCGGCGGATCAGTCTTCGTTGATATCTCGGTCCCAGATCTTGACCTGACCCTTGCGGATGCCAAGCGCCCGGCGCAAGCCCAGCCACGCCACCAGCGACACCACCGCAAAGAACAACAGCGTCATCGGCAACGATGCCCCAAGCCACAGCGCCATTGGCCCGCCCACGCCCAGCGCCAGCCCGGTGGCGGCGGCGCCGATGGCAAAGCCCAGGAAGATGTAGCCCGGGATCAGAACCTCAAGAAACGCCAGCGCCAGCGCCGCGATCATCCAGGCCCACCAAAGCGACCAGATCATGCGGACCGCCCTTTCAGCATCTTGAACGCATCGCCAAACGCCTCGATCGCCTGGGCGGGCACCACAATGGTCTGCTGCCCCTGCCCGGCCCCCAGCGCACTGAACGCCTCAACCTGTTTCAACGCCACCTGATACTGCGCCGCCTCCAGACCGTTCTGCTGGATCGCCGCGGCCACCACGCCCGTGGCATAGGCTTCCGCATCCGCCTCGACCCGGCGCGCCTTGGCCGCCTGTTCGGCGGCATAAAGCTCGGCATCCGCGTTCAACTCAACCGCGCGCTTTTCACCCTCGGCCCGCGTCACCGCCGCGCGGCGTTCGCGTTCTGCGTTCAACTGCTGCAACATCGCATCGCGCGTCGCCTGATCCAGGTTCACGTCCAGGATTTCCGCCCGCGTCACCTCGATCCCCCAATCGTCCACCGCGTCCTCGACCAGCGCCTTGATCTGGACGATCAATTGAGCGCGGTTCGATTGCACCTCATCCAGTTCCATCTTGCCGATTTCGGCGCGTACAATCCCTGCCACAGTCGTGGCAATCGCTGCGTCAACATCGCGGATCCGGTAGACCGTGCGCTCAGGCTCGATGATCCGGTAGAACACGCTTGTCTCAACCTGCACCAGCACGTTGTCGGACGTGATCGCATCCTGGCTGGCATTGGGAAGCTGGCGTTCCAGGATCGAAATCTGGTGCGCCACCTTATCTAGGAACGGCACGATAAAGTTGATCCCCGGCCCCAGGACCGAGCGCAGGCGCCCGAACCGTTCCACCACATGCTTCTCGGATTGCGACACGATGCGCACACCCAGAAAAATGCAAAGGATGATGAATGCGGCGAGAAGGACAATGGTGATGCCACCACCGCCAAGCCGGTCGAGAACGTCTTCGAAACCCATGAGCGATCCTTAGGTACGCCCCCCACCACGCCACTAGGGCGTGATGGACCGGGTTTTCAATGATCGCGCGCTGCGAGAGGCCGGGCCTGTTGCGTCAAAACACCGGACATTCGGGGCGTCAGCGCAAGACGCCCGAAGCGTGTTGCTTCAGAACGCCCCGCAGCCGATTGGTATCGCGCACGGCCCGGACGATGTTGTGATCCTGCCCTTCGATCGCGACAAGGTTCACATTCGGCACCTCGGCCAGCCGCATCGCATGCGCCCGGTCCAACCGGTGCTGCGCGGCATAATACACGGTGATGCCCACGGGCGGTTGCTTGCGCCGCAGCACAGGCACCAGATCCCAACAGCGGTCCCGTCGGAACGACCGCGCCCAGGTCTTGCCAATCTGGCGCGCCCATCGGAAATCGCCATGGGCAAGCCGGTTCAGCGGGCCGATAAAGGTCTGGGGCGAAAAGGCAATGGCGCTGCCGATCCCTAAAAGCGATGAATACAGGATCGCCGCGAAGCCCCCCATCGAACTGCCCACAAACACCACCTTGGTCGCGCCGGAATCGGCGATAATATGCTTAAGCTCCTGGCACAAATCGCCTACAGATTGGGCACAAGGCGGCGCGCCAAGCTGATACCAGGCCTTCGCAGTGTCCCGGACAAAGACGCGGTTCACGTCATCGATCTGGTCTTCAGACGATTCGATGAACTGGAATTTGGTGTGGGGCGAGTTCCCCCCCAACCCGGCGAAGAACACCACAAGCGTGTCAGAGCGCGTTTTCGCGCCAACGGTTATGCCGACACTCGACGGCAGCGTGAGATCCATGTTGTCGTCTTTCGTGTTAAGCGGTTACACCAGCTTTGTTCCAGGTCTTGGTCGGCGATATTGTTGTTCAACATCAATGTTATAACGACCAAACGACGAACTGCTCTGACGGTGTAAACCACTTACTGGATCGCGCCGCTTACGCGGCTTTCGGGCTTCGACGCGCACGCAGATCGCATCACCGGAACGCCCTGCGCCCCGCTGCGAAACATGCCACTCGTCCAAGCTTGATCCTGTCTGCAAAGTCCCACCCCAAGTGTTAACAAACGAGAGATCTCTCTCGTCCGCTATGTGAATGAAGACGAATTACTCTCTATTAATCAATACCCTTGCCGGAAATTGGTTGGCAGGTGCAACCAGAATCGCACCATGTAATACCCAAATGAAATCTGCTAGATTTTGCACGTAATGCCTGCTCTGTGCCGTGATTGCTTCACCACGTTTGACGCTGGCCGCCGCTGCCCCGCATGCGGTGGGCCGCGTGTGATCGCCCATCCCGAACTTTTCGATCTCAACATCGCCCATATGGATTGCGATGCATTCTATGCCGCCGTCGAAAAACGCGACAACCGCGCGCTGCGCGACAAGCCCGTCATCATCGGCGGGGGCCGGCGCGGCGTCGTCTCCACCGCCTGCTACATCGCGCGGGTCAAGGGCGTCCGCTCGGCGATGCCTATGTTTAAGGCGCTCGCCCTGTGCCCCGAAGCGGTCGTGGTGCGCGGCCGCATGGATGCCTATGTCGAGGTGTCCCGCCAGGTGCGCGCCCTGATGGAGGAGCTGTCGCCCGCCATCGAACCCCTGTCGCTGGATGAGGCGTTCCTCGATCTGTCGGGCACCCGGCGCCTGCACGGCGCGCCACCTGCGGTGTTGCTGGCCCGCCTCACCCGCCAGATGGAAACCGAACTGGGGATCTCAGGCTCCATCGGGCTGTCCCACAACAAGTTCCTGGCCAAGGTCGCCTCTGATCTCGACAAACCGCGCGGGTTTTCCATCATCGGCGCGGAAGAGACGCCGCGCTTTCTCAACGACAAACCCGTCAGCCTGATCTGGGGCGTGGGCACCGCCACGCGCACCGCGCTCGACAAGGCGGGCATCCGCACCTTCGCCGATCTGTTGCGCTGGGACAGGCAGGATCTGCAGGCCCGCTTCGGGTCCATGGGCGACCGGCTGTGGCACCTGGCGCGCGGACAGGATCGGCGCCGCGTGTCGCGCAATGCGCCGGTCAAATCCGTCTCCAACGAAACCACGTTCAGCGAAGACACCGCCGACGCGGATGTGCTCGATGGCCATATCTGGCGCCTGTCGGAAAAGCTCGCCGACCGGCTCAAGGCCAAGGACACTGCCGGTCGCATCGTCACGCTGAAGCTCAAACAATCCAACCACACGATCCTGACCCGACGGACCAGCCTGACCGATCCCACCCAGATCGCCGACCGGATCTACAAAATCGCGCGCGCGATGTACGATCAGGCCGCCGACAAGGGCCCCTTCCGCCTGCTGGGCGTGGGCGTCAGCGACATCGCCCCGGCAAGCGCGGCCGATATCTCCGGCGATCTGCTCGACCCCGGCGCTGCAACACGGGCCAAGGCGGAACGTGCCGCCGACAGCATCCGCGCTAAGTTCGGGCATGAGGCGATCATCAAGGGTCGCGCCCTTCGTTAACCGGTCGGAGACGACACATGCACCTACTTATCATCGGGGCCAGCCGCGGCGTTGGCCGCAAATGCGTGGATGAGGCGCTGGCGCGCGGCCACACCGTCCGTGCCTTCAGCCGCTCGGCCAGCGATATTCCGATCACCGATCCAGAGTTTGAGCCCTATCCAGGCGATGCCACAAGCCCGCCAGACCTCACCAAAGCCGCCAGAGGCGTCGACGCCGTGCTTCTCACCCTCGGCATCAAGGAAAGCGTCTCGATGATCTGGAAAGAGGTGCACCTGTTCTCAGACGCCACGAAAGCGCTCATCCCCGCGATGGACGCCGCCGGCGTCACCCGCCTGATCTGCCTCACCGGTCTCGGCGCAGGCGACAGCCGCACGGTCTACAGCAAACCCGAACGCCTGGGCTTCAACGCCATTCTCGGCAAAGCCTATGACGACAAGTCCCGGCAAGAGGCGCTGATCACCGCCTCGAACCTCGACTATACGCTCGTCCGCCCCACGATCCTGACCCACAACGCCAAAGGCCCCTACAAGGTGCTGACCGACCCAAAGACATGGCGCAACGGCGTGATCTCGCGCGCGTCGGTGGCCGATTTCATGGTGGGCGCGGCGGAGGATGGATCATACAGCCGACAGGCCGTTGTGATCACGCGCTAGTCTTCGGGGTCGAACACCGTCTTGCGGCCCAGCGTATCGCCGGGCTCCATCCGGGGTTGCAGCTCTATGCGCTGCCCAGACAACCCCTCGGCGATGATCCGCGCCGCCGCCCGCCCGGTCTCCAGCCGCCCGGCATCCATCGTCGCCAGCTTCCGGGAAAACCCGTTCAACAGGTTCAGCCCATTGAACCCCGCCAGGCCGATCCGACCGGGCACATTCATCCCGGCATCCATGCAATGCATCAGCCCACCGGCCCCGATCATGTCGTTGGAATAATACAGAAAATCAATCTCGGGCGACCGCTTCAAAAGCGCCTCGGTCAACTCGCGCCCCTTCGCCATGCCAGAGCCGCCTTCGTAGAATTCCTGGTCAAACACCTCAACCCCGACCTTCGCCAACGCCTCGGTAAACCCCTCAAACCGCTTCCGCGCCCGGTGGTCGAGCGGCATCTTCGTGCCAAGGAACCCGATCTTGGTATAGCCCCCCTTCACGATCGCCCGCGCCATCTCACGCCCCGCACGGCGGTGGCTGATCCCCACGACCGAATCCACCGGCTTGCCATCGGTATCCATGATCTCAACCACCGGAATACCCGCCGCCGCCAGCATCGCGCGGCTCGCGTCACTGTGCTCAATCCCTGCGATAATCACCCCCGACGGACGCCAGGACAGCATCTCGTACAGAACCTTCTCTTCCTGCTCGGGGCGGTAATTCGTGACCCCCACCACGGGCTGCAACTCGGTATCATCCAGAACCTCGGATATGCCGGTCATCACCTCTGGGAACACCATGTTCGACAGGCTGGGGATGATCACCGCCACCAGGTTGACCCGGCTAGAGGCCAGGGCACCCGCGATCTTGTTGGGCACATACCCAAGCGTCCGCGCCGCGTCCAACACCCGTTCGCGCGTGGCGGCAGAGACGTCGCCACGATTGCGCAAAACACGGCTGACGGTCATCTCGGACACGCCCGACGCCTCGGACACATCGCGCAGCGTCAGCGGTCGGTTGGGATCGGGCGGGGTTTGATCGGTCATGGTCGGTATCCTAACTGCTGTCGCAATCCTAGCCCGGCACACCCGCGCGGTCGATAGATCGCGTTATCGCTAACAAAAAATACCGCACCCTTGTCACCGGCCCAACACGCCCTTGAAAGCGCGGCCCAATATCGCGAAAAGCCAGGAACGGCCCCGTAGCTCAGCAGGATAGAGCGACCGCCTCCTAAGCGGTAGGTCACAGGTTCGAATCCTGTCGGGGCCGCCACACGCAAGATGTCACACATGACCTTTGTGCCCAGCTGGTTTTCCCTTACGTGATCCGTAGTGACTTGTTTTTGCGACGACCCTGCGTCAACTATGCGCTGACGGATCACTCTCGCCGGCACACCACAGTTATGACTTACAAGACCCGCAACGTAGCCGCGGAAGACATTTCGGACGATTTGCTCTACCGAACTGGGCTCGCCTTGGTGAATGGCCAATTCACCGGGGTAGAGGACTGTTTTGTCCTGCCCCAAATGATCGAGACCACCGAAGGCGCGCGCGTCCTGCGCAAGCCCGATGATGTGCTTCAGCTCTTCAAGGGTGTGCGCGACTTCCTTGAAAAAAGCGCCGTGACAGACGTGGTCCGCACGATCGTCGAAGCCGAGTACATCGCCGAAGACGCCATTGAAACGATTCACGTTGCCAGCCTCGTGCAAGCCGACGGTCAGCCTTTGCGCGCCCCCTACCCTGTCTATTCCCTGTTGAAACTGTGTGAGGATCGAAAATGGCGCATCGCGCATACCAGCTACGGCATCATCGACTCGCGCGGCCATAACGAGGCCCTGCTCACCTGGCGATCCACCGACCGTGACTAGGCCACCAGATCAGGCGTCATATTCTCGCTGGTCGTCAATCACCTTGCCATCATTGGGCAAACTGCCCGGCGCCACCAGGTCGATCTGCCCCTTCAGCTTCAGCACCGCCTCGACCGAGGCCGCATAGACCTCGGGCGCGCACCGTTCTGTCTCGATCTGCACGGTCATGACATCGCGATCCTCGGCCCGGGTCACGACAACGCGGGCGCGCCCAACCTCCTCATGGCGCGCGACCAGGGCGGCCACCTGCTCGGGCCGCACGAACATCCCCTTGATCTTCGTGGTCTGATCCGCACGTCCCATCCACCCCTTGATGCGCATATTCGTGCGCCCGCAGGGGCTCGTCCCCGGCAACACCGCCGACAGATCGCCGGTGGCAAACCGGATCAGCGGATAGTCGGCGTTCAGCGTGGTCACAACCACTTCGCCCACGTCACCGTCCGGTACGGGATCGCCGGTACCCGGACGCACGATCTCAACAATCACACCTTCATCGACAATCAGCCCCTCCATCGCGGCGCTTTCATAGGCGATATTGCCCAGATCCGCGGTGGCATAGCATTGCAGGCACGCAATGCCCCGGTCGGCATAAAACCTGCGCAGCGCAGGGAACAAGGCCCCCCCGCTCACTGCCGCCTTCGAGATCTTCAGCGGCAGGCCCGCGGCGTCCGCCGCCTCCAGCAAGGTCTTGAGGTAATCGGGCGTGCCCGCATAGGCCGTGACCCCCAGATCATGGGCGGCCTGCACCTGTAACTCGGTCTGCCCGATGCCCGCGGGAAACACCGTCGCCCCCACCGCCCGCGCGCCGTTTTCAAAGATCATGCCCGCCGGCGTCATATGATAGCTAAAGCAGTTCTGCACGATATCGCCCGGCGCCAGACCCGCCGCATGCAGGAAACGCCCCATGCGCCACCAATCCTGCGTCACCTGCCCCGGCTCATAGATCGGGCCCGGCGACTGGAACACATGCGCAAAGCCATGCGCGGGCAGGGCCGCATACCCGCCCAGCGGATCCTCAGGGCCCTGCGCAGCCACCAACGCCCCCTTGCGCAACACCGGCAGCGTGGCCAACGCGTCACCCTCCAGCACGCCCGCATAACCCGCCAACCCGCGCGCCCGCTCAATTTGCACCTGCAGCATTTCCTGCTGCGATACCGCACGCTCATCGGCGCTGCGTGTTTCCAGATTGTCAAAGTAATCGGTCAAATCGGCCTCCGATGCGGCATTTCAGATGGTTTTCGGCGGTTTTCCCCGTTGCGACAGGTTGCGCCATTGTTTTCTGCACTGCAGCATTTTAATTTGTGCACAAAGGATGGGGAAGTGCCATGGCAACCGCTGTGCAAGACATGCTTGATGAAATCGCCTTCGACGATGCCGGGATCGACAGTCGCCTGGCCTTTATCGACGCGCATGAGACGCTGGAAGTCGACCTCAGCCATGTCCACTTCCGCAACTCCGCCGACGTCAACGCCTTCTACGACCGCGTCGAGGATCGGATCCGCGACAGCGGCGAAGACTGGTGGTTCTTTCTGATCAACTACCAGGGCTGCAAGATCGACCCCGCCGCCTGGATCGCGTTTTCGCGCCGCGGCAAGACGCTGAACCTCGGTCACTCCATGGGCACGGTGCGCTACGACGCGTCGCCCGAAACCCGCCGCCAGATCGAACGCGACGCGGGCACCGAAGCCTTCGATCCCAACCTCTTTGCCGACCGTGACGCAGCCCTGGCCCGCATCGACGCCATGCCCACCCGCCGCCGCGCCCGCATCGTGCATGAGCCGAGCTATGCCCGCGCCGATTTTGCCGAGCGGGTGGAATTTCTGCTGGAAGACCAGATCATGGAGGTGAATTTTTCCAACTTCACCTTCCACCACGCCCGCGACGTGGCCGACTTCTATGACTACATCGAAGAGCTGATCAAGAAGACCGACCGCAAGTGGTACTTCCTCGTGAACTACGAGAACTGCCAGATCATGCCAAAGGCCTGGGTGGAATATGCGCGCCGGGGCAAAGAACTGAACATCGCGGCGTCGCTGGGCTCTGTCCGCTACGCGCCGGGATCGGAAACCGAGACCGACATCCGCCTGCGCGCCGAAAGCCAGGGGTTCCGCCCGAACATACGCAACACGCGGACGGAGGCGCTTGCGCGGATCGCAGAGATGCGGGCGGGCGGCTGATACTGTCCTGTGTCGCGCCCAACGGGCGCATACTCTTTTATTGTACGCGCGCTCTGCGCGCAGTTTTTTAAAGTACGCGCGCTCGGCGCGCGATGCCTCCGGCGGGGATATTTCTGGACCAAAGAGAATGCGGGCGCCCGCCTAGCTGAGCCAGCGTTTGCGGCGACGATAGCTGCGCACATCGCGAAAGCTTTTGCGGCCCTCGTCCGACATGCCCAGATAGAATTCCTTCACATCCGGGTTTTCGCGCAGATCGGCGGCGGGGCCATCCATTACGATGCGACCCGATTCCAGGATGTAGCCGTAATGCGCAAACCGCAGCGCCACGTTGGTGTTCTGTTCGGCCAACAGGAAGCTGACACCTTCGTCCTCGTTGAGGTTCTTCACGATGGTGAAGATCTCTTCGACAAGCTGGGGTGCCAGGCCCATCGACGGTTCATCCAACAGGATCGTCTCAGGCCGGCTCATTAACGCGCGCCCGATTGCCGTCATCTGCTGTTCCCCGCCAGAGGTATAGCCCGCCTGGCTTTTGCGGCGTTCCTTCAGGCGCGGAAAATAGGTGTAGACCAGATCCAGATCTTTCTCGACCTCGGCACGCCCATCCTTGCGGGTATACGCGCCGGTCATCAGGTTTTCCTCAACCGTCAGATGTTCAAAACAGTGCCGGCCTTCCATCACCTGGATCACGCCGGATTTGACCATCGCCGCAGGGTCCATCTCACGAATATCGCGGCCGCGGTAGTTGATCGTGCCTTTCGTCACCTCACCGCGTTCAGAGCGAAGCAGGTTCGAGATCGCCTTCAGCGTCGTGGTCTTGCCCGCCCCGTTGCCGCCAAGCAGCGCGGTAATCCCGCCCTTGGGCACGCTCAGTGACACACCTTTCAAGACGAGGATCACGTGATCATAGATCACCTCGATATTGTTGACCTCAAGCAGGGTCTCGTCCGTCGCGCCAGCGTCGAGCATCATAGGTCTCCGGATCGGAATGCCCCGGCGGCCACAGGCAGGCCGCCGGGGTAGATCGCTTACATCGCTTCGCACGCCTCGTTCATCGGCCAGGGCGCATTGGCGCTGGCGTACTCTGCCGCTTTCTCGGCCTCCAGCGGCTCAATCGCATCGCGGTCGGCTGACAACAGGTCGGACGCCTGCACAAACTGCGTGCCATCCCATTCGATCATCCAGCCACCCGAATGCCCGGTGTGATCGGCGCAATTGGTCGAAAACGGTGCCATCATGCCCGCCAGCCCCAGCTCTTCAATCCGCTCCGGCGTGAAGTTGAGATTGGCCAGACCGTCACGCAGTTGCGCGGCCGTGATCTCGCCCGTGCCATGCATCTCTTGGGCCACGCGGATCCCCTCGGCCAGGATCGCTGAGATGATGACACCACGGCCATAGAACACCTCATTCAGCTCTTCTTCCGAGGCGAGCGTCTTGCCGGTATCTACCACATGGGTGCGGATATCGGCCATCACAGGCGCCTCGGCATTGGGCAACGACCACGAAATCGCGCGATAGCCCGCGCCCTCTTCGCCCACAAGCTGCAGGTCATCGGTGTGACCCGACCACCAGACACCCACGAACTGATCCATCGGATAGCGCGTCTTGACGGCTTCGGTGATCGCACCGGCATTCATCGCGCCCCAGCCCCACATGATTACGAAATCCGGACGCTCGCGCCGGATCTGCAGCCACTGGGCCGACTGGTTCTGCATCTCGCTCAGACCCACGGGGATTGGCAGCACTTCGAACCCGTGCTGCTCGCCCATCGCTTCCAGAAGCGGCAGCGGTTCTTTCCCATACGGGTGGTCGAGGTGCAGGTGGGCGATCTTCTTGCCCGCAAGCGAAGACAGATTCCCACCAGAGATTTCCTGCAGGATCATCGACATCCCGTCCCAATAGGATGCGGGCGGGTTGAACGCCCACTGGAACGTCTTGCCATCCGACATCGGGCTAAAGCCATAGCCGGGCGCCAGGATCGGGATCTGATCCACATTGGTCTTGGGCAGCACCTGCAACGTGATGCCGGTGGACCACGGCTGGGTCACCAGCGCCTCACCCTTGGTGCGCTCATAACACTCCACGCCTTTCTCGGTGGAATAGCCGGTTTCGCATTCCTCAAAGATTACGGGCACGCCGCCGATCCCGCCATCGCGGGCGTTCAGCATCTCCATATAGTCGCGTTGCCCGTTCATCAGCGGAATGCCCGTCGCCGCGAACGGCCCGGTGCGATAGCTGAGGTTCGGCAGATACAGGCCCTCGGCCAGCGCGGCCCCCGCCGTGGTGACGGCAAGCGCACCGGCAAGGGCCAGTTTCGTCAGATGTTTCATGATCTTCCTCCCATTATTGGTCTTCTCGGTTGATCCGCCCCTAATGCGGGAACGGCCAGATAATCAGTTTCTCGCGGATAAGCTGCCACAGGCGCGCCAGCCCGTGGGGTTCGACGATCAGGAAAAAGATGATCAGCGCGCCCACGATCATCACGTTGATATGCTCCACAGTCGCCGATTTTATATCCAGCCCGATCACCCCCGGCACCGTGTTCAGCACCACAGGCAAGGCCACGATCAGGATCGCCCCCAGATAGTTGCCCATGATCGACCCCAGCCCCCCGATGATCGCGATGAAGAGCACGCGGAACGACAGCTCGATATCAAACAGGTTCGGCTCTGCCGCCCCCCGCCACAGGAACACGAAGAGCGCCCCCGCCACGCCCACGATGTAGGACGACACCGCAAAGGCCATCAGCTTGGACTTGAGCAGGTTGATCCCGATCAGCTCTGCCGCGATATCCATATCGCGCACCGCCTTCCACGACCGGCCCAGCGACCCGCGCGTCAGGTTGATCGTCACGATCGTGAGCAGCGTCACGATCCCCAGCACGAAATAGTATTGCGTGGTCGAGGTCGCCAAAGGCCCCGCCACCGCCACGCCGAAGATATCGACATTGGGCACCTGGATCGCGCCGCTGGCGTTGTTGTTGTAAAGCCACGGCCATTTCTCAAACAGCCAGACCAGGAAGAACTGCGCCGCAAGGGTCGCAATCGCCAGATAGAACCCCTTGATCCGAAGGCTCGGCAATCCGAACATCACGCCGACCCCGGCGGAGAACACGCCCGACAACAGGACCGCAATCACCAGGTTCATCTCGGGGAAGATCGTGATCAGCTTATAGCACGCATAAGCCCCCACCCCCATGAACGCGCCTGTGCCCAACGACAACTGCCCGGCATAACCCGTCAGAATGTTCAGCCCCGTCGCCGCAAGCGCATAGATCAGCACGGGGATCAGCAGGGTCTGGAACACGAACTCGCTCGCCGTGAAGGGCAGGATCACCCAGGCGAACAGCAGGATGATCATGAGCAGGAACGCATCCTGCCGGATTGGAAACAGCGCCTGATCGGTGCGGTAGGTCGTCTTGAACTGGCCCGTTGTGCGGTAGAGCATCAGGTGGTCCCCTCACACAAAGGCCGGGTATTCAGGTCTGGCGTTCGCCCGGGGGCACCCGCACCCGCAGCACCGCGATAATCGCCGACAGCGCCCCACAAAACGCGGCAAGCACGCCGCGCGCCACCACGGACCAGACGTCCAAAGGCTGTACCACGGGTGCCAGCCCATAGGCCGGGGTCAGCAAATCCTGTGCCGCATTCAGATAGATCACGGCCGTCAGCGCGAACGCCCCGGCTGCCACGGCCCAGGCCAAGGGGCCCCACCTGTGCATGATCGCCACTCCCATCACTCACAAATCGCACCTGGCCAGCATAGCCCGCGCCCGATCGGAATGACCACGAAACAGTGTGGTGATAGCCCTGCATCTCCTCACACGCGCTCAATGATCTTCTCCCCAAACAGCCCCTGCGGACGAAACAGCAGAACCACCAGCGCCAGCACATAGGCAAACCACGCCTCCGTCGATCCGCCCAGAAGCGGCTGCCCCCAGTAAATCTCAAACAGCTTCTCGAGCAGCCCAATCGCAATGCCGCCAACAATTGCCCCGGTAATCGACTCCAAACCGCCCAACATCAGCACCGGCAACGCCTTCAGCGCGATAATCTCCAACGCGAAGGATACACCCGCGCGCGATCCCCAGGCGATCCCGGTCATCAGCGCGATAATCCCCGCCAGGAACCACACCAGCACCCAGATCGTCGTCAGCGAGATGCCCACCGACAGCGCCGCCTGGTGATCGTCGCCCAAGGCCCGGATCGCCCGGCCCATTCGCGAGTAGTTCAGGAACGCCAAGAGCGCCGCCACCATCACCACAGCGCCCAAAACCACGGTCACATCCCGCGCCTCGATCAAAACAAAGCCGTCAAACGGATTGAACTCCAGCGACCCATCCGGAATCCCCAGCTCATCGGAAATCATCACCTTGTTCTCACCACCAAAGATGATCTCACCCCCGCCGACCAGAAACAGCGTGATCCCGATGGTGGCCATGAACAGAATGATGTCAGGCTGGTTCACCAGGGGCCGCAGCACGATCCGCTCGATCCCCACGGCCAGCACGAACATCACCCCCAGCGTCGCAATCACCGCCAGCCACGCGGGCAACCCCGCCGAATGCAGGCCCACCAGCGTCAGCGCGGCAAACACCACCATGATCCCTTGGGCAAAGTTGAAGATCCGGCTCGACCGGAAGATCAGCACGAACCCCAGCGCGATCAGCGCATAGAGAACGCCTGAAACCAGCCCTTCCCACAGCACCTGCATCAGGAAATCGGGGGCCGCGACCATATCCGCGAAAGGATCTATTAAGATCTTTCTTAACGTCTCCATGTGTACTCCCCGGTGTACGGCCTGTGTACAGGTTGTGTACGGGTTGTGCAGACACCCAACGGCGCACGCCCCGTTAAGGGTTTACGCAATGTACGTTGCGCACATCCGGCGCTGGGGTGTTGCATCTCAATCATGCGACACCCCCAGATAGGCATCAATCACGTCGGGATTCTTGCGAACCTCATCGGGCGTCCCGTCCCCGATTTTCTTGCCGTAATCCATCACGACAACCCGGTCCGAGATATCCATCACCACGCCCATATCGTGCTCGATCAGGGCAATGGTCGTCCCGAACTCATCGTTCACGTCCAGGATAAAGCGGCTCATGTCCTCTTTCTCCTCGACATTCATCCCCGCCATCGGCTCATCAAGAAGCAAGAGCTTCGGCTCCGCTGCCAAGGCCCGCCCCAGTTCCACCCGTTTTTGCAGGCCATAGGGCAACCGCCCCACAGGAGTCTTGCGGATGTGCTGAATCTCAAGGAAATCAATGACTTTCTCGACCTGTTCGCGGTGGTGAATCTCTTCCCGCTCGGCCTTGCCGTACCACAGCGCCTGCGCAAAAAGCCCCGCCGTCATCATCGTGTTCCGGCCGGTCATGATGTTGTCGAGCGTGCTCATCCCCTTGAACAGCGCGATGTTCTGAAACGTCCGCGCAATCCCCTGACGGGCCACCTCATAGGGTTTCATCGTGGGCCGCCGCGCGCCGCGAAACCAGATCTCGCCCTCTTGCGGATGGTAAAACCCGTTGATGACGTTCAGCATCGACGATTTGCCCGCCCCATTCGGCCCGATAATCGCCCGGATCTCGCCCTCGCGGATGTCGAAAGAGATATCCTTGATCGCCGTAACCCCGCCAAATCGCAGGGTAATGTTCTTCATCTCCAGAACAGGCGGCCCAATCTGCCGCCCATCCTGGGTCAGGTAGGTATCGGGGGCAAGTTCGTTCACTCTGCTGCCTCCAGCGTCCCCACGGGCACGTCCGCAACCTTGGCGTCCCGGATCTCCAACGTCGCCGAGATCGAACCCTTGCGCCCGTCCTCATAGGTCACCTCGGTAACGGTTGAGACAGATTTGGACCCATCGTACAGCGCGTTAATCAGATCCGCGTATTTCTCCTCTATGATCCTGCGTCGAACCTTCCGCGTCCGCGTCAACTCCCCGTCATCGGCATCAAGTTCCTTGTGCAGCACCAAAAACCGATGCACCTGACACCCCGCCAGCATCTTGTCCTGGGCCAGGCTGATGTTCATTTCTTCGACATGGGCCTGGATCGTGGCCAGCACTTCAGGGTGCCCCGCCAGCTCCTGATACGACCCGTAAGAGATATTGTTCCGCTCCGCCCAGTTCCCCACAGCCGTTAAGTCAATGTTAATGAATGCACAGCACCGATCGCGCCCTGCGCCAAAGACCACCGTTTCCAGGATATTGGGATAGAATTTCAGTTTGTTTTCAACATACTTAGGCGCAAACAAACTGCCATCGGCCATCTTGCCCACATCCTTGGCGCGGTCGATGATCCGCAGATGCCCGGTCCCCTCCTCGAAGAACCCCGCATCCCCCGTCGCCACCCACCCTTGCGCGTCCTTGGTCGACGCAGTGCTTTCAGCGTTCTTGTAATACTCCACGAAGGTTCCGGGTGAGCGATAGAACACCTCACCCGTCTCGCCGATCTTCACCTCAACCCCGGGCGACGGCACGCCCACGGTATCGGCCCGCACCTCGCCATCGGGTTGCTGGGTGATGAACACCGACGCTTCGGTCTGTCCATAAAGCTGCTTGAGGTTGATCCCCAGCGACCGCCAGAATTCAAAGATCTCGGGCCCAATCGCCTCGCCAGCGGTATAGCCGATCCGAACCTTCGACATCCCCGCCCGGTTCCGCACTGGCCCATAGACCAACACATTGCCCAGCGCGTATTTCAGCCGATCACCAAACCCGACCGAATGCCCATCCATCAGCTTCGGCCCGACCTTCCGCGCATGCTCCATGAAATGCTTGAACAGCCACTTCTTGAACGGCCCCGCATCCTCCATCCGGATCGTCAGCAAGGTGATGCGCTGCTCGAAATACCGCGGTGGGGCAAAGAAATAGGTCGGCCCGATCTCATGCAGGTTTTCATACATCGTCTCGGTGGATTCCGGGCAGTTCACGCAGAACCCGTTCCACATCGCCTGCCCGATAGAAAAGATGAAATCCCCCACCCAGGCCATCGGCAGATAGGCCAAAACGCTCTCTTTTTCAGTGAGATGGTCAAATTCGGACGACGATTTCGACGCCTCGATAATGTTGCGGTTCGACAGCACCACGCCCTTGGGTCGCCCTGTCGTTCCGCTGGTATAAAGCATCACACAGGTGCTGTCGTAATCCAACGCCGCGATCCGCCGCTTCATCTCATCTTCGAACCGGTGATGCGCCGCACGGCCCGTGGCCTGCACATCCTCCAACGCGTTCATGCGGGAATGGTCGTATTTCCGCATGCCCCGCTTGTCGTGATAGATGATGTGCTCGATATGCCCGACCCGGTCCTGGATCTCGAGCACCTTGTCCACCTGCTCCTGATCCTCTGCCACGATGAACCGTGCGCCGCAGTGCTCCAGCACGTAAGCCATCTCTTCGGCCACCGCGTCCTGGTACAAGGGCACAGGCACCGCCCCGCACATCTGCGCGGCCACCATCGACCAATACAGCGCCGGACGGTTCGCCCCGATGATCGCAACGTGATCGCCCTCGGCCACCCCAAGGTCCATCATGCCCAACGCCAGGGCACGGATCTCTTGATGGGCTTCCAGCCAGCTCCAGCTTTGCCAGATCCCGTATTCTTTTTCACGATATGCGGGGCGCGCCGCGAACTTCCGCGCATTGCGTTCCAGCAGCGCGGGGATAGAGGTCAGGGCGGCCGATGCTGCCGAAATCTCTGTCAAATTTTCCTCCCGTTGCCGGAAATTACCGGCTGAAATCTTCTCTTGCGGAAGTCTTCATCAGAGATGGTGCAGCAAATCCGACCGATAGGTCAATGATATACTTGACGGTGTTTGCGCTAAACCAACCCCGCCGCCCGGGCGAGGACCTGAAGGCCCAAAATCAGGTCATCTTCGCCTGTGTCTTCCGCGAAATCATGGCTGATCCCGCCAATCGACGGCACAAAGATCATCGCCGTCGGCAGGTGCGCGGCCACGTTGCTGGCATCATGCAAGGCACCCGACGGCATGGCCCGCCAAGCGCCTGGGCAGATCTCTTCCGCCGCATCACTGCACGCCGCCACAACCCCGGGGTCCATCTGGGTCGGCGCCAGCGCCCAGCTGTCGGTGATTGCCACGCGCAGATCCCTGTCTGCGCCAACACGGGTCAACGTCTCACGCACCGCTTCTTCCATATCGGCCAGCCGCGCGGCATCCGCATCGCGCCACTGAATGGTGAACTCTGCCTTCCCCGGCACGGCGGACGGGGCGTTCGGGGCAAGCGTCACTTGGCCCATCGTCCAAACACTGTCCGCCGTCACAATCGGCTGAAGCGCGGTGCGCAACCCCACGGCCACATCAGCAACCCCCTGCATCGCATCGCGCCGCAAGTGCATTGGCGTTGTGCCGGCGTGGTTTTGCTGCCCCTCTAACGTCACATGCAGTTGCCGCGCACCCACGATCGCGGTCACGATACCGATGCGATCGGGGCCACCATCCAGAACCGGCCCCTGTTCGATATGCATCTCAAGGAACGCCCGAAACCGCGACAGGGGCACGTGCGGACCAGCAAGGTCGCCAAGGCCGCGCCGCGCCTCGGACAAGCGCAGACCCGCAGCATCCACCTTGGCGTCCGCATCCGCCAGCGACAAGGACCCGGTCCATACCTCGCTGCCGGTCAGCGCCCCGAACCGCCCCTCTTCATCCTGAAACGACACGACCGAAATCGGCGGCCCGCCATCCTCCCGCGCAGCACGAGCCACTTCCAGACCGGCAATGACGCCAAGCGCCCCATCCAACCACCCGCCTTCAGGTTGTGTATCTGTGTGCGAGCCCAAAAGGACGCCACCCGTCTCAGCCAGACCGAACACATTGCCCACCGCGTCCACATGTGGCGTCAGCCCTGCGTCCGCAATCCGCGCCAACAGCCAGCGGCGGGCGGCAATGTCTGCGTCGCTATAGGCCGGGCGCACCACGCCGCATCCGACCGCACCAATCTGGCGAAGGGCCGTAAGGTCAGAGAGAAAGCGCGCGGGGTTGAGAGGCATCAAAACACAGTCGCGCGAGGATCACCTCAAAGGCAAGCCCGGATCACTCCGCCGCCATCTGCCCTTCGACGGCTTCGACCTTGACCGCACAAAACTTGAACTCCGGGATCTTGCCGTAGGGATCAAGTGCTGCATTGGTCAACAGGTTGGCCGCCGCCTCGACATAGGCAAAGGGCAGAAACACCATGTCTTCGGCCACCGCCCGGTCCGCCCGTGCCATCACATCCACCGTCCCGCGCCGCGTGCTCAGCCGGACGGTGCCGCCAGGCTCAACGCCCAAGCGGCGCAGCGTGCGCGGATGCAGCGAACAATTCGCCTCTGGCTCCACCGCGTCCAATACGGTCGCCCGCCGGGTCATGGCACCGGTGTGCCAATGCTCCAACTGCCGCCCCGTGGTCAGGATCATCGGATAGTCCGCATCCGGCACCTCGTCGGGTGGGATCACCGCCGCAGGCGTGAACTTCGCACGTCCCTCAGGCCGCGGGAAACCATCGCCGAAGACAATTGGCTGGCCCGGATCGTCGGGCGACAGCGACGGGTAGGTCACCGCATTTTCCCGCTCCAACCGATCCCATGTGATGTTGGCCAGCGACGGCATCACCTGCGTCATCTCGGTGAACACTTCGCGCGGGTGGGTATAGGTCCACCCCAGGCCCAGCCGGTTCGCAAGATCAACGGTAATCGCCCAATCCTCGCGCGCCTCGCCCGGCGGCGACACGGCGGGGCGGCCCATCTGGACCTGGCGGTTGGTGTTGGTGACGGTGCCTGATTTCTCATAAAACGCCGCCGCAGGCAGCACGACATCGGCGAACATCGCCGTCTCGGTCAGGAAGATATCCTGCACCACAAGGTGATCGAGCTTGGCCAGCGCCGCCCGCGCATGGTCCACATCGGGGTCCGACATCGCGGGGTTTTCGCCCAGGATGTACATGGCCTGAACGTCGCCCGCATGGATCGCATTCACGATCTCCACCACCGTCAGCCCGGGCTCCGGGTCAATCTCACTGTTCCAGAGCGCCTCGAACACGCGGCGCTTTTCCGCATCCGCCACGCTTTGATAATCGGGCAACACCATGGGGATCAGCCCCGCATCCGACGCCCCCTGCACGTTGTTCTGCCCCCGCAGCGGATGCAGCCCCGCGCCGGGCCGCCCGACCTGCCCGCACATCAGCGCGAGCGAGATAAGGCAGCGCGAGTTATCCGTGCCATGGACATGCTGGCTGACACCCATACCCCAAAAGATCATCCCCGCCTGCGCAGTCGCAAACGCCCGCGCCACGGTGCGGATCGTCTCGGCGTCGATGCCGCAGATCTTCGACATCTCTTCGGGCGGGAACCCGGCAAGGTGGTCCTTTTCGGCCTGCCAATTCTCGGTATAGGCGTCGATATATTGCTGATCGTAGAGCCCCTCTGCCACGATCACATGCATGATCGCATTCAAAAGGCTCACATCCGCACCGGGCCGGAACTGCAGCATGTGGGTCGCGTGGCGTTTGAGCGCTTGGCCCCTTGGGTCCATCACGATCAGGGTGCCACCGCGTTTGACGAACTGCTTGAAATAGGTCGCGGCAACCGGGTGGTTTTCAATCGGGTTGGCGCCGATGACGATCACGCAATCGGCGTTCTCGACCTCGTTGAACGTCGCCGTTACAGCGCCGGAACCCACATTCTCCATCAAGGCCGCGACAGACGAGGCGTGGCACAGCCGGGTGCAGTGATCGACATTGTTGTGACCAAACGCTTGCCGGATCAGCTTCTGGAACAGATACGCCTCTTCGTTGGAGCACTTGGCCGACCCAAAGCCCGCAACCTTCGCGCCCCCCAGCGCCTTCAGCCCACCAGCTGCGGCTTCCAACGCCTCATCCCACGACGCCTCGCGGAAATGGGTCAGCGGATCGGCGGGATCCACATTCATCCCCTTCGGCGCATCCTCGCGCCGGATCAGCGGCTTCGTCAGCCGGTGTGCATGGTGGATGTAATCGAACCCAAAGCGCCCCTTAACGCAAAGCCGCCCCTCATTCGCAGGCCCATTGATCCCGTCCACATGGGTAATCTTGTCGTCCTTGACCTTGAGCGAGACTTGACAGCCCACGCCGCAGAAGGGGCAGATGCTCGCCACCTCTTTCTCATGCGCCGCGCTGTCGCCCACCTGCGCGTCATCAAGCAGGCTCGCCTCCATCAGCGCGCCCGTCGGGCAAGCCTGCACGCATTCGCCACAGGCCACACAGGTGCTTTCCCCCATCGGATCGTTGAAATCGAACACCGGGTAGGACGCATGCCCACGGCCCGCCATGCCGATCACATCGTTCACCTGAACCTCACGACAGGCCCGCACGCACAAGCCACACTGGATGCAGGCATCAAGGTTTACGCGCATCGCCACATGGCTGTCATCCAAAAGCGGGATACGATCGGGTTCCAGCACCGGATATCGGCTTTCCGCGACCCCTTGCGCCTCGGCCATGTCCCACAGATGCGCTGACCCGTCATGCGCAACGTCCTGGGCGGGCTGATCAGCCACCAGAAGCTCCATCACCGCCTTCCGCGCCGTCCGGGCGCGCGCATTGTCCGAGGTCACGACCATCCCGTCAGACGGCGTGCGGATGCAGGACGCGGCCAAGACCCGCTCGCCCTCGATCTCCACCATACAGGCGCGGCAATTGCCGTCAGCGCGGTAGCCAGGCGCATCCTTGTGGCACAGATGCGGGATCAGGGTGCCTGCGCGCTTGGCGACCTCCCAAATGGTCTCACCGGGTGCGGCCTCAACCGTCTGCCCGTCCAGCGTGAAGCGAACCGTGTCCGACATGGCGAAAAACTCCCTGCGCGCATGAGCATAGAAGCACCTTGCCCGGGTCGAAAGGTGCTCTGGCGCGACAAAAGCGGTCGGTTTTGCGGCGTTGACCGGCGTTACTCGCCCAGGATCCGCTCCAACGCAGACAGCCAGTTGCCGTGGCAGATCTTTTTGATCAAGGCGTCGTTATACCCCGCATCCGTCATCGCCTGTCGCAGCGCCGGCAGGCCAGCAACCGACCCGATCTCTTGCGGCATCAGGCCCCCATCAAAATCGCTGCCGATGCCAACATGATCCTCACCCGCCATCGCGATCATATGGTCGAGATGGCGGATCAGCGGCTCCATCGCGCCTTCCGGCACCATGCGGCCATCGGGGCGCAGGAACGCGGTGGCAAGGTTCAGACCAACCATGCCACCCGTCTCTCCAATGGCGCGCAGTTGATCGTCCAAGAGGTTGCGCGCATGGGCGCAGACGGCATGGGCGTTCGAATGTGTCGCCACCAGCGGCAGGCCCAGTTCACCCACGTCCCAAAAACCCGCCACGTTCAGATGGCTCGTGTCAAACACCATCCCCAGCTCTTGCGCCCGGCGCGCCAGCGCCTTGCCCGCATCGGTCAGGCCCGGACCAACATCGCCGTCCCCGGGATAGCGGAACGGCACACCGTGGCCAAAAATCGTCTGACGGCTCCAGACCGGGCCGATGGATCGCAGGCCCGCGGCATGTAGCACCATCAACTGCTCCAGATCCGGGCCAATCGCCTCGGCCCCTTCCAGATGCATCACTGCCGCGATCTGACCCGCCGCCATGGCAGAGCGGATGTCGCGCGCGTTCCGGCACAGCATGAGGTCACCGCGGCGATCGAGTTCCAGCAGGATAGCCGCCTGGCTCAGCGTGACTTGCAGCGCCTCGGCCAACGGCACCGGCGGTGGCTCCGGCAGGTCATAGGTCGCAGCACGTAAGGCCGCGATGTCGAACTTGGCACCCCCCGGCACAAAGATCGCAAACATCCCGCCCGCAAATCCACCCGCCTGCGCACGCGGCCGGTCGATCTGCCCGCCGGTTCCCGTGGCGAAGGTGGGGATAGCATCGGCGCCCGCGAACCAGAGCTTCAGCAGAAGGTCGTTATGGCCGTCGAATATAAGGGGCTCGGTCGGGTGGGTCAGAGGTGATCCTCGGCATCGGCCACGTTGATGCCCATCGCTTCCAGACCATCCTCCAGATAGTCGGGCAATTCCGGAATGCCGCTCAGATAGTCTTCGGTCGGCGCCGTCGCCTCGGCCCGCGCGGTGGCTTTCGCTTCCTCGAACTCGCTGGCATCGAAACTGTCGCGACCGACCCACATCAGGGCCACGAGGTTGGCCTTTTCATCGTCGTTCAGCCCCGCGATGTAGTCGTGCATATGCCCGCTTTCCGGCCCGTACTCGCGCGCCAGGAAGATAATCCGAACCACCTTGCCGGTACTGATGTTAAGCATTTGGATCTCCCGCGATGCGTGGCCAAGTGAAGCCCAGTGTGCGGCGCGGCGCAAGCCCCCGGTCTAGAATATCCGGTAGTACATCCAGTTCGGCATAAACTGCGTGAGCCGAAAGAAGGACGCGAAGACCCAAGGGTAGCTCCTGCTGAACCGATCGGAATTCATCAGGTCCATCATCGACTGCGCCGCATCTTCCGGCTCCATGATGAAGGGCATCTGGAAGTCGTTCTTGTCGGTCAGCCGCGTGCGAATAAAGCCCGGGTTGGCCAGCTGTACCTCAACCCCGGTGCCTTTCAGGTCGATGCGCATGGTCTCGGCCAGCGACATCATCCCCGCTTTCGACGCACCGTAGCCCACGGCCCCCGGCAAGCCCCGAAACCCAGATAGCGAGCCGGTCAGAACGATGTGCCCCACCCCACGCTCGAGCATCGCGGGCAAAACGGCGCCGACCGACCGTATCGCGCCCATCATGTTGATGTCGCACATCGCCTCGGCTTGTTCGGTGTTCCACTCTTTGGCATTTATCGGCCAATAGACCCCGGCCAGGTAGACCATCCCGTCTATGGGCCCGATTTCTGTCGCCGCCGCTTCCAGTGCGGCCCGGTCGCCCACGTCAACCGTCTTGATCTCGGCCTTCCCCGGCAGCTCATCGGCCAGTGCCTGCAATCGTTCGGCGTTGCGGGCCGATAACACCAGCTGGCAGCCCATCTTCGACATGGCAAGCGCCAAGGACCGGCCCAACCCTTCGGATGCGCCGATCAGCCAATAGCGTTTGCCGGCCCATTCCCTCACGCGGCGTCTTTTCGGCGCATCGTGGCGACCAGTTCAGCGACCTTGAAGCCGTATTTGCGGAACTGGCTGCGGTTCATGATCGTGCCGTTGTCCACCAGATACATCCAGTCGGTGGCATCCAGCACGTGACCGCCGGATTCCTCGGGCAGCTTGATGCGGTATTTGAGCAGAACGCCGGGGCCCTTCTGTTGGCCCGTGCCGATGCCGATCACGTCAGGTGCTTCGGCCTTGATCGACCCGTCATTGCCCAGGGTCAGACGCCATTCGCGGTCTTGCGAACTGCCAGTGTCGTATTTGAAGTGCTCGGTCATCACGCCCACATTGCCGTCCCACTTGGCGTCCATATCCGCAACAAAACGGGACGATACGCGCCCCGTGGGACCGTAGATCACACCTTCGCACAGGATCGGGCCGCGCAGGTGTTCGCGCAGATCGAACTCGGGGCCCTTGCCCGCGAAATCCTCGGGCGATTGCGCCATGAAGGTCATGTTTCGTTGACGCAGCCAGACGGCCATGAAGGCAAGGGCTGCGCCGGTCAGGATCAGAACGATCGGGTCCATTGGTTCAGCTTTCTTTAAGGGGCGTCGCGGCAAGCAGCGCGATCGCAATCAGTTTCAGGGCGCACGGAACCAGTGCGTAGAGGATTGTGAGCATAGTTAGCGCTTCGGCGGGGTTTGTCGCGCCCGCCTGGAACCCCGCCAGATCGAGAAGCGGCAACAGAGTGACGGCCGCAAAGGCGAGGGTGAACTTGGAGACGAAGGACCATAGCCCAAAGGCCTGGCCTGCGTCGGGGGCAATGCGCGCCATACGGCGGGCAAAGATGGCGGGCAACAAGGTCAGGTCTGCGCCCAGCGCAGCACCCGATGCCAGGCAGATGACCGCGAAAGCGAGCGTATCGCCGGGGCCGAGGAAGGCCGCAAAAGCAAAGGACGCGATGGCAATGGCCATGCCTGCGAGGAGCGCCTGCTTCGCGCCATAGCGTGCGGCGGCCTTGCCCCAGAACGGCGCAGAGACGGCGGCGGCGAGGAAGAAGAGCAACAGAAGCGGCCCTTCCCAACCGGGGGCGGCGAGACGGCTTTCGACGAAGAACAGAAAGAGCGTGGAGGTGACGGCAACTGGTGTGGCATTGACCAATGCGATCAGCAGCAGGCGTCGCGCGATCCCGTCGCTTAGCACCGGCCCAAAGCCGGGCGTCGTGTCGGCGGCAGGACGCGCCACCCATTCGCGGCGCATCGCCCACGCGGCCAGGATGGCAAGGCCCACGAAGCCCGCGGCAAACATCGCAAACGGGGACTGGGTCGTCGACGCCAGCGCGGTGGGGATCACTGCGGCCACGCAGACGCCAAGCAGCGCCCCTGTTTCCCGCCAGCTTGCCAGCCGGACATGGCCATTGGGTCCAAGCTCATCCGCCTTGCGCACGCCCTGAGCGTAGAAGTTGATCGTCAGAAAGCTGAATGCGGTAAACAACCCGGTCAGCGTCAGCGCAAACCACAGTAGCGGCGCAATGGGCGGGGTGATCGCAAACAGCCCCACCATCGACAGCGCCATCACCGCGACCGCCAGCAGCACCAGCATCCGCCGTGCCCCGCGCGCGGCCTCAGACACCCAGCCAAGGATCGGATCTTGCACAAAGTCGAACAGCCGCAAACCGAACAGCACCGCCCCCAGGGCCGCTAGGCTCACCCCGTATTCATCGACGTAGAATTTTGGTGCGTGAATATAAATCGGCAAGCCCGCCGAAGCGAGCATGGCCGCAAACACCGCATAACCGGGCAATCCCAAAGCGCGCGCATTCGTCATCGCGACACCTCGTGCGTTGGCGGTTCGGGGCGGATCTGGTACGCCGCCCCTTTCCACCACAGCTTCAGCGCCTGCCAATGGATCAGGCCCAGCACCCGGCGCGACCCAAGCGGACGGCGCAAACACGCGCGCAGGATAGAGCGGTTGGTCAGCGGCACGCGCGGACCGGTAAGCGTGGCATAAAGCCCATCCTCGCCGGCGCGGTAATCAATCCAGATCCCGACCCGGTCAGCCCGGATGTCGAAGCGAAAGCGGTAGCCGCCCTCGACCGCCTGAAACGGCGAGACGTGGAAGATTTTGGTCGCCTCCAGCGTGTCTTCCCGCGTAATCGGGCGCAGATCGGGGTGGTGGCACAGATAGGAATGCCGGTCGCCAAACGTGTTCGACACTTCCGAGATCACAGCGCGGATGTTGCCCGCGCGATCCTCGATCAGCCAAAAGCTGACCGGGTTGAACACATGCCCCAGAAACCGCGGCTGCGCGAGCAGCAGGATACGCCCATCGGCGATGTGTTCAATCTGATGCTCACGCAGAACGTCGCGCACCCACGCCGCCCCACGGCCAGCCTTGGGAGCCCCGCCATGGTCGCTGTCGTGCAACGCCGCCAGTCCACCGCGATTGCGCCGGAAGAGCGATGGCCCGCGCACATTCGCATCGGCATCGAGCATCACATAGTCGATCGAATACCGAAACGCGTTTTCAATCGCGCCCCGGCGGCCATGGAAGGTTTCGCCCTGGATATGATCGACCGCTGCGATCATTCGGCGGCGATCTCCACCGGTTTGTTGGCCAGGATTGCATCGGCCACGTCCACCGCGCTCGACAGCCCGTCTTCGTGGAACCCGTTCTTCATCCAAGCCCCGCAGAACCAGGTCTGACGTTGCCCGTTGATCGCCCGCACCGTGTCCTGCGCGGCCAATGCGGCGACGTCATAAACAGGGTGCCGGAACGTGGCCTGATCATAGATCAGCTCTTCACGGATGTTGCGCGTGTTGTTCAGCGTCACAAAGTGCAGATCATCATGCGGGATCGGCTGCAGCGAGTTCATCCAGTAGGTCAGGCCGATGCGATCCGGGCTCTCACCCTTGCCTTCGGTGTAAACCCAACTGCTCCAGCACAGCTTGCGCTTGGGCATCATCGTTTCGTCGCAATGCAGCACCGCCTCATTCGGCTGATACCGGATCGCCGACAGCGCCGTCCGCTCCACCCCTGTCGCATCCGACAGCATGCGCAGCGTGTCGTCGGAATGGGTGGCAAAAATCACCTCATCAAAGCTTTCCCACTCGGACCCATGCAGTTTCACCTCGGCCCCCACATCCGTGCGCCGCACCGCATCGACGCTTGCGGAAAGGCGGATATCCACACCGCGGGAATAAAGGTTATCGGAAAGACGCCGCACATATTCCACCGACCCACCCTGCACCGTGTACCACTGGTGCTGATCGGTATAGTTCATCAGGGCGTGGTTCTCGAAAAACCGCACCAAGGCTTCGGCCGGGAAATCAAGGATTTTCGCCGTTGGCGTCGACCAGATCGCGCCAGAGAAGGGCGCCAGGTAATAATCGCGGAACCAATCGCCGAGGCCGAGCTTGTAGGT
>JBCBPV010000050.1:0-26228 GCA_039820585.1 Pseudomonadota bacterium | reverse complement strand
TCGCCGCCCGATGGCGATCTGACGGCGTTCATGGCGTCTTGCGACCGGCTTCTGGCGCGCTCTGACCGGGTGTACTACCCCGGCCACGGCGCGCCAATCCCCGACGCGCGCGCCCGCACCGAATGGCTGGTGGCCCACCGCAAAGGGCGCGAGGCGCAGATACTCGAGGCCCTCACCAACGGCCCCGCAGGCGCCACAACCCTCGCCACCGCGATCTACACCGACACGCCCCCGGCGCTATTGCCCGCAGCCGTCCGCAACGTGTTGGCCCATCTCATCGATCTGGAGAACCGCGGCCGTGTCTACGCCACGCCCAGTCTTAGCGCCGATGCCGAGTTTTCCGCGGTCTGAGACCCCGCCCAAAAATCGCAAAGCCCCTCTGGACGGGCCTGACCCCCCTTGCTATATGCGCCGAGGTGTTCCGGCGTAGCTCAGCGGTAGAGCAGTTGACTGTTAATCAATTGGTCGTAGGTTCGATCCCTACCGCCGGAGCCAAATCCCCAAATTTCCATCGGTCGTTGGCTGCCCCCTACCCCGCCCGCTCCGCCAAGAAGGCGCGCAGATCCAGCACATCCTTTTCCTCCATCGAAACGTAGACGAACGCCATGTTCGTCCGCTCGCTCACCATCTCACCCGGAAACGGCAGATAGCTCAGCTCGCGCGACCCGAACGAGGGTGAGGCCGTGCCCATTTGCCAGTCGGTACTCAGCGACACGTCCACCAGCTTCATCGCCGTCTCGCCCTGAATACCGGGGCGCTCGAACGGCACACCGGCCAGGCGCAGATAGCTGGGCTTGTCGCTGGCCTGCACGAAGCCTTCGATGAATTGCGCGGTCAGAAGTTGCAGGTCCGCCGCCTCATCCTCGGGCTTCAGATGCGAATGCAGGTGATCGTGCGCGTGGTTATGCCCGATCGATCCGTTGACGATATCATGTGGCATTGCACCACCTCCTGCGGCCGACCTCTTCGCCCTTTGGAATGATGACCGGCTTGTCGATATGCGCCTTGTGCTTGCCAAGGTTGCCGGAGGCGACGAGGCTGCCCAGCACATCCACGATCACGCGGGTGCCCATCAGCGCGGTAATCTCCGACTGGTCATAGGGCGGCGAGACTTCGACCAGTTCCATCCCGCAAATCCCTTCGGCGGCCACTTTGGAGGCGAGCGCTAGCGCCTCGCGCGGCAGGAAGCCCCCCGGTTCGGGCCAGCCGGTGCCGGGGACAAAGCCGCAATCGATGCTGTCGATGTCAAAGGACATGTAAACCATGTCGACCCCATCCCACGCCATCTCAAGCGCCATCTCTGCGGTCTTGTCAACACCCATCTTTTCCATATCGCCCATGGTGATGATGTTCGTCTCCCGCTCACGCGCAACCTTCACCGCCTCGCGGGGCACCTGCCAGCCGCCGATGCCCACCTGGACAAGGTTCTTGGCCGGCACATTGGGCAGGTTCGTCGAATGAAACCATGGCGTTGTGTGCATCCGTTCATCAAGATCCTTTTCCTGGATGTCGGCATGGCGGTCGAAATGGACGATGCCGATCTTCTTCGACGTGCACTCCGCAATGCCGCGCACACAAGGAAACCCGATGGAGTGATCGCCCCCCATCATGATCGGGAACGAGCCGGACGAGAACACATGGCTGACCGCCCGGCTGATCTGGTCAAAACTCTTCTCGATATTGGCAGGGATCGTGAACACATCGCCCGCATCGCAGAGCGTCATTTGCTCGCGCAGGTCGATCCCCATCTCGTAGTTGTAGGGGGTGTACAGCGAGGAAATCTTGCGGATCCCCTGCGGCCCGAACCGCGTGCCGGGGCGATAGGTGGTGCCGCCGTCGAACGGGATGCCCAGCGCGGTGGCGTCATAATCGCCCACCTCGGTCACGTCCTCGGCATAGGGGGCGTTCAGGAAGGTGTTGATCCCTGCGTAATGGGGCAACTCGCCCCGCGCAAAAGTGGGGATGGATTTGTCTTCGATGCTGTCGGCCCCGGTCAGGCCCATGTGCAGGGCCCACTTCCGCTCTTCCTCCCACCGGCCGTCGGGGATGTCGGCCTCGGCCTGCATCGCTTTCCAGCCGCGCAAGCGGGTCAGGTCGGGGTGGTGGTACCGGCGATCCCAGCGCCTGAGATCGGCGGGGTTGTGTGACCGTGTGCGGTCAGGCGGGGCGAAGAACATGGGTTTCCTCCTCAAGGCGTTGGTAAGGGATGCCGCCATCGCGGGCATCGAAATCGTAGGTGATGGTGGCGCCATAGGCGTTCGGATCGGTCGGGTCCCAGCGCGGCTTGTCGAAGACCAGCACGCGGTCGCCCAGCTTAAAGCCCTCTTCCAGGTCGTGGGTGACCATGAAGACGGTCATGCCGGTCTCGGCGCGCAGGTCTTGCAGGAAGTCATGCATCGACAACCGCGTGCCGGGGTCGAGCGCGCCAAAGGGTTCATCCAGCAGCAGGATGCGAGGCTTGGCGGTCAGCGCCTGACCGATGGCAAGCCGTTGCTGCATGCCGCCCGACAGCGTTGCGGGGTAGCTGCCCGACACATGGTCCAGCCCGATGCGGGCGAGGGTCTCATCCGCGCGGGCCAGTGCATCACGCCGCTCCGCCCCCCGAAACGCGCCCCAGCGGGTGCGAAAGCTCTCGCCTGCCACGATGTTCTCGCGCACGGTCATGTGGGGAAAGACGGAATAGCGTTGGAACACCACACCCCTGTCCAGCCCCGGCTCCTGCGCGGGTTCCGCCCCCGCCACGCGGATTTCGCCGCGCGTGGGGCGCTCCTGCGCCAGCAGCAGCCGCAGGAAAGTGGATTTGCCACAGCCCGACGCGCCGACGATGGAAATGAACTCGCCTTCCTCCACGGTCACATTGACCCGCTCCAGGATCGGACGGCCATCGTAGGACTGGAAGATATCATGGGCCGCCACAAAGCTCACAACCGCGCCTCCGCCCAGGGGAAAAGACGGCGGGATAGCCAGCGCAGGCTGAGGTCCATAAGGAAGGCGAGCAGCGTGATCCAGATCACGTAGGTCAGGATCACGTCCATGGCGAGGAACCGGCGAACCAGGAAGATGCGGTAGCCAAGGCCCTGCTCGGACGCGATGGCCTCTGCCGCGATGAGAAACAGCCAGGCGGGGCCCAGCGACAAGCGCACGGCCTGGATCAGACGCGGCAGGATCTGCGGCAGCGCCACGCGCAACCCGATCACAAGGCTGGAGGCGCCCAGCGTTTCGGCCTTCACGATCATCTCGCGCGGGATTTCCATGACCCGGCCCGACATGTCGCGGATCAGGAAGGGCAGGATGCCGACAATGATGAGGACGACCTTGGAGAGCTCGCCTAACCCGAAGACGATGAACAGGATTGGCAATACGGCCAGCGGTGGGATCATCGACAACACCGCCACGAACCCCGCAAGCGAGGCGCGCACATGGGGTAGAAGACCGATCAGCAGGCCAATGATCGTGGCCAATGCCGCCGAGATGCCCACCCCCAGGAACAGGCGTTGCAGGCTGGCCGCCGTGTCGTGCCACAAAAGGATGCGATCAGACCGCCGGTCGGGTTCGGTGAACAGCCGCTCTGCCGTCGCCGCAATGGTCGACGGTGCAGGCAGCAGCTTGTCCGATGGATTCTCGGCCAACCGGATACTCGACCCGATGGCATAGGCCACAAAGCACAGGACGAAGGGCAGAGCGATCAGTGCCGCTTTCAGCGCGACACCGGGCGCGCGGTTGATGAGCCGCATGGGCTCTGCCCTCCGAAAGACGCTGTTCTACAGTTCGCCGTCAGCGGCCATCTGCATATACGTCGTGTCGAAGCGGAACTGCACGTTGTTTGCATCCCCCGTCGTTGACCCATCGGGATAGGCCACACCCACGAAATCGGCCGATGGCGCGCCCTCGCCGAGGATGCCCTTGTCAAACAGGAACTCAGCCACGCTGACCATCGTTGCAGGCAATTCCGCGCTTTGGGTAAAGGCCACCGCATCGGCGGGGTCATAAAACATCTCGGTCGAGGCCAGCTGCGCCTTGTACCCCTCCAGATCCGTGCCAGAGGCTTCGGCCATCGCTGTCAACACCTCTTCATCGCCTGCCGCCATGAGCTCCATGACCTCATACCACGCACCCACCATGGCCTTGCCGAAATCGGGGTTCGCGGCCAGCGTCTCGGTATTCACCACCATCAGGTCGATGATCTCACCGGGAATATCAGAGCTGTCGAAAAGCTTCGTGGCATTGGGGTCCTCCAGAATGGCCGACACCAGCGGGTTCCATGTCACCACCGCCTCGACATCATCGGTGGCAAAAGCCGCGATCATGTCCGCGTCCGAGGTGTTGATAACGCTGGCCAAATCCGCCTCGCGCAAGCCCACACTGTCCAAAGCGCGCGCCAGCAAGTAGTGCGAGACCGACAATTCCACGAGGTTCACGGGCTTGCCCGCCAGGCTGGCCAAATCGCCGTCGCCCTTCAGGATCACCGCGTCATTGCCATTGGAAAAGTCCCCCACGATCAACGCGGTGGTATCCACACCTCCACCAGAAGGGATCGACAGCGTGTCCATATTGGTGGCCGAGACGCCATCGAAGGCACCGGCGGTGTATTGGTTGATCGACTCAACATAGTCATTGATCTGAACGATCTCGACATCGATCCCGTATTTCTCGGCCCATTTGTCCATGATGCCGCTGTCTTCCAGATACCCCCAGGGCATCCAACCGACATAGATCGACCAGGCGACGCGGAATTCGGTTTTTTCCTGTGCGACAGACGGGGCCGCAACCCCAACCGCAAGAGCGGCGGCAGCAGCGGCAGCGAGATGGCGAAGTGCTTTCATGGCTGATCCCCTTCAGCGACGTTCCGCCAAACGAGAAAAAAGGGGAAGACCGAGGCGGAACCTGAGAGACCGGTCAATCCAGATGCAGTGTTCTCCCGGGATTTTGTCCCGCCGTGTACCGGCACGGATTTTGCCGTGCTGGCGACGTCTCTCGGACCAGACCCGCGGGAGGAGGTGCGGCGGAACCCTAGACGCCCTGCCCCTTCAGCCTGCCGGTTAGCGCAATCTTGTCACGCGCGAACTGCCGGCCAGTGCCCAATACGCGGCATCTGCCGCTTTTTTACGCAGATCTCAAGAGATAACGGCGAAAGCGGTGGCGCCATACAAAGCGATCCCGCGCTAGTCGGTGGTATAGTCCCGCTCAGCCCGCCCGCGATAATGTTGGGTCAACTGGTCTGGCACTTCGGATCCATCCACCAGAAATGGCAGGATCCCCCGCCGCGCAGAACGCCCGCGCATGGCATTGATATCGGCGTCCGACTTGGTGACCCGTTGGGCACATCGGCGGCCCCATTCGGCCAGGTGCCCATACAGCCGCGCAATCTGATGCTCATGCCCAGGCGATTTGGCGAGATCGGTGAACTCTTCTGGATCAGCGTGCAGATCGAACAGCATCGGGCGAAACCCACCTTCAGAATGCATCATCTTGTAGCGCCCATCATAGACCATGAAGAGCCGGCAGTCGCCCGGATCAAGACCAAGCGTCACCGCCATCGGCGTCGGCGAAAAATCGAACTCCGAGATTACGTATTCGCGCCATGCCGGCGTTTCCCCCCGCAGCCACGGCATCAGCGACCGGCCTTCCAGGATATGCGTCGGTACCGTGCCCCCTGCCGCCTCAACAAACGTGGGCGCCAGATCGATGGCCTCGACCAGCGCGTCGCAAACAGTGCCGCGGGTCGCCTCTGCCGAGGCCCGCGGATCATGGACAATCATCGGAACCTTCACCGAAGGGTTGTGAAACAGATCCTTCTCACCCAGCCAGTGATCGCCCAGATAATCCCCATGGTCCGATGTCAGCACGATCATCGTGTCATCCATCCGCCCCGTCGCCTCCAGATGATCCAGAAGCACGCCCAGCTGATCGTCGCATTGCTTGATTAGGCCCATGTAAGCCGGGATCACCTTGGCGCGCACATCATCGCGTTGGAACGCCACCGCGATCCGGTTGTCCATATAGGCGCCATAGACGGGATGGGGATCTTCCCGTTCAACCGCGTGGCGGGTTGCGGGGGGTACATTCTCCGGCCCGTACATGTCGTGATAAGGCGCGGGCACGATGTAGGGCCAGTGCGGTTTGATAAAGCTGACATGCACGCACCAGTCGCCCTTGGCCTGATCAATGAAATCAATCGTGCGCTGGGTCAGCCACGGGGTTTCGCTGTCCTCCTCGGCGATGTTGGCGGGTTTGTCGGCATTCGCGAACATCCAGCCAGAGGCGATGTCGCCCTGATCATCCACACCTGCGTTCGCATGCGTGGCCCAAGGGTTCTCGGTCGGATAGCCCTTGCCCTTGAGGTATTCATTGTAGGGCGACCGCCGTTCATCGTAGAACCCGTCCGGCCCCTGCCCCCACAGCCCGTCATCGCGCACCCAGACATCGAACCCGCATTCCGCCTGCCGAGCGCCGATCATGCTGTCGGGCGCCAGACCCAGACGGTCCATCCCCTCGGCATCGGCCTTCATATGCGTCTTGCCGATCAGCCAACAGTCCATGCCCGCCCGGCGCAAATGATCGCCCATCGTCTGTTCGCCCACGCGCAAGGGGAACCCGTTCCACGACGCCCCGTGGGACGAAACGTAGCGCCCGGTGTAAAAGCTCATCCGGCTGGCGCCACAAATGGGCGATTGCACGAAGGCGTTGGAAAACCGCACGCCCATCGCTGCGACACGGTCGAAGTTGGGGGTGTGCAAATGGGGGTGACCAGCACAGCTGAGGTAATCGAACCGCAGCTGGTCATACATCACAAACAGAATATTCATCGTCCCCCCGTCGATATCCTGGGGCACTATGCCCTGATCGGAGCCGAGTTCTAGCCCCCTTTCGCCCCGCGCACTCTGCGGTGTCGAAGTCACAGGTGACGCGCGCGTCAACCGGGGTTTCATGGCCAATGCTTTGGCGCGACCCCGCACTGTTTCCCGATCCGCCATCAATCCGGCCACAATTGGCGGCTCTGGGGCAGGTACGGCATGAACTTACCTTGGATTAACCATGTCCCACGCCCGCTTCCCGCCCCAAACGACGCCCAGATTAACATCATCGTCAAAACGGCGATGTGTAGCGAGTGTCACCAGAAAGGTGTGTGAAATGGTAAAGAGTGTTTTGCGTAGCTGTGCCGCCCTTATGGCGGTCTCAATCATCATCGGCGCCGGTACTGCGCCTGCCGCCCAGGCGCAGACCGGCCCCGACGCCGAGATGTCCGAAGCTGAAAAACTGGCCAAGTTCCGCGCCCGGTTTTTTGCCGAAGATGTCGAGCGTCAGAACCGCGACGACCGGCAGAACCGCCGGGCAGAGCGTAAAGCAACCGTGCAGTCAGCGGTTGAGAAGACGGACGGCGGGTCATCCGACAAAGAACAGATCCAAGCCGCCAAGCCCAAGCCCAACGACAAAGCGCTTCAGCGCGCCAAGAAGCTGGCCGACCGCGCCGATGCCCAGGCCAAGCGGGCCGAGAAGGCGAAGGCGCGCGCGGAAAAGGCCAAGATCCGGGCCGCTAAGGCAGCGCAGAACGCTCAGAAGGCGGCCGCCAACATCGCAAAGGCCGCGCAGAAGGCGAAGGCCGCCGCCGTGAAGGCCGAAAAAGCCGCCGCTCGTGCCGCAACGCAGGCAGAGAAAGCGGCCGCGTCAGGCAAAGAAGCCGCGAAGGCGCGGGCTGAGAAGGCTGCACAGAACGCCGAGAAAGCCAAAGAGCGGGCGGCCAAGGCCGAAGCCAACATCGCGAAGGCAAAAGCGCGGGCCGAGAAGGCGGCGCAGAAGGCAGAGAAAGCAAAATCTGCCATCGACAAGACCGAGAGCGCGGCAGACAAAGCGGCAAAGCGGGCCGCGACTGTGGCCGACAAGGCTCAGAGAGCGGCGCAGCAGGCCGGACTGACGAAAAGCGACGAGAGCGCAACAGCAGCGGTCCATGCCCCCGCAGAGGAGGCCAAGAAAAGCGCGGCCGATAAGGGTGCAGAGACCGAAGGGATGGCGGAGGAAGAGACCGACGCAGAGGACACCACCGACAATACCGAAGCCGAGACCGACACCACGATCGAAGAGGCATCGCCGGCCGAAAGCTAGGCCAATGCCACCGATACGCTGGGGCCGGGCCCGCAGGAAACTGCGGGCCCGTTTGCGTCGAGGGGCCCTTTTGATCGGCGCGCCTCAACGCTAGGCTCGCCACATGTCACAGCCCGTCTCCTCCATCCGCAACCTTGGCCCTGCCATGGAACAGGCCTGCGCCCGCGTCGGCATCGATAGCGCCGAGGCGCTGCGCGCGCTGGGAACCGATGCGGCCTATGCCCGGCTGTTGGCGGGCGGCACCCGTCCCCATTTCATCGGCTATTATGTGATCGAGATGGGCCTGCAGGGCCGGCCCTGGAACGACTGCAAGGGCAAGGAAAAGACCACCCTGCGCGCCCGGTTCGATGCCCTTGTCGCGCAGCACCACGATACCGGACAGTCCGAGTTAGAGCGGATCCTCGACCAAATCGGGGTTGTGGATAAGCGTTAACCAAATTCTGATACTTCTTGCGTATTCACCACAACATCTTGTGGAATAAGGCTTGCTGTTTTGCACAGGGGGGCTAGTTTGCCGCCCAACATCGAATGTTTCCAAACCCGCACCATTGTGTTTTTGCCATCTCTCTTGTGCCCCACGCCATCCGGGGTGTTCGCCCGGTTGACAGGGGCACGCACGCTCCCCTACCGCTGTGATCTGGCGGGGGTGTATTTTATCGGAGGGTCGCGTTGTGACCCAAGTGCTGCCTGTAACGCGTAACGCCAGAACTGCCGCTGTGCCCGCGCTGACCCGCGCGGCCCCGCTTGCTGCAATGCTGTGCCTGATCGCACCCGCCGCCCTGGCCGAGGGTGAGCGCTTTTATTTCGGCGGCTTTTTGGGCGCGGGCGACACGACGACGGCCAACACCTCGTTCACCGATGCCGGCGACCCCGGCTCGCTGGACTATGATCTTGGCACACCGGTTGGTGGCGGTCTGATCCTGGGCTGGCAATACTCCGCCAGGCTGCGCAGCGAAGTTGAGCTGTCGCTCAGCGATGCCAGCGTGTCTGGCACCACACGCGACACGGTGCTGACCGCGCCTGTCACCGAAACCGCCGATGGCGATGTTCAGATCACCTATGTAATGGCCAATGGCTGGCTTGACGTGCCGGTCGGCGGTCTGCTCAACCCCTATGTGGGCGGCGGTCTGGGCGTGGCGCATGTGTCCGGCGACGTGACGCAGGGCGGCGGCGGGATGGTTTTGGGATCAGACAGCGCGCTGGCGGCACAGGTGGGCGCGGGCCTACGGTTCCCCACCGGGTTCGGCGGCGCGATTGACATCGGCTACCGTTACAAGACGGTGACGGGTGCCGAGCTGGACCAAAGCGGTTCAGCCTTCACGACAGACGGAGAGTTTTCGTCACATTCCGTCAATATCGGTTACATTTTCAACTTCTAGGCGTTGGAAACGAACTGTTTTCGGACAGTCACCAAGTTTTCAGTAACACTTGTGGCACGGGCGTTGGCAGTCTGGGGGATATGCCGCGAAACGGTGCCAGATTCGGCACATCCCGGCCCACTTCCGGGCACGTCTGTGTGATCCCCTCTTTGTAAGGCGACCGGCACCTCTAGATTTTTTGGATGTGTCCTGCCTAAGGCCCCACCTGGTGTCTGTTCGGGGCCGGAAAGGAGACCGTCATGGAAGATGACGCGTATGAGGGGCCTGCTGCCCAAGAGGAAACCGATCCGCAAACGCGCCCACCGCGCGAGCCCGGGCCGGTTCAGCCCGAAACCCATGAATTTGACGACTGGGCGCTGATCTGAACCAGCGCTGAGTGTGGTGCTGTTTATTGAGTGGGACGGGTCGTTAGAGCGGCGGCCGTGCTGCGCGGCTCGGGCCTAGGACCGGAACAGCCGATCGCCCTGCTCGTCGATGACCTGCTTCGACTTCACGATCGCGGCTTCGACCGCCGCATCGCGGCTTTCAAACACATCCGCCCGGATCACGGTGTGCGACTGCACCTCGCCGCCCACCTCTTTCTCGATCCGCGCCTGCAAGCGAAACTGGCGCCCGTCCGGCATCGGGTCGGGATGAATGGCAAAGCCTTGGTAGGTTTCCGGCTCGGGCGCGGGGGCTGATGCGCCGCCGCCGAAGAGTCGAGATAGCAAAGACATATCCTTTAACACCCCAAAAAGAAAACCAAACTGCCGCAACTGTGGACAACTTATTGGTCGGCATTGCCAAACAGTCCGCGATTTATACTTCAATTTAGGTATACGCATCGCAGCGCAATTGCTACAGTTTCGGACATGGGATTTACCCATGCAAAAGCATTTTATAGCAACAACGGATATCTTATTATGGTTAACGTCAACTTGGACATTGCTGGATTCTATTACCGCGCTCACAGCTTGGAAGTAAATGATGGCGCACCGGTGATTGATCTTATGGTTGCTGCACGCAGTGCAGTTTCGTCTACTGGGGCACTTCTGGATTTTGACACTGAGAGCGTTGCAGGCAAAGTATTCCTCGACAGCATAACCGTTACTCATGCAAACGAGTCCGCAGTATCGGGGCAACAGTATACCACAGCTGCGCTCAATGGATCCCGGGTTTACCCTGACGGTGTCTACGCAAACGCCGATGAAGCAGGCTTCTTTGAAGATGGCACCAACAGCTCTCCGTTCATTGCCGCTGATCGAAACAAGACTGGCCTCATGGCATGGCAATACTATGTCTACGATAAGCATTTTATAGACCTAAACAGAGCTGGAGGTCCGCGCCGTGTCGTGCCTTTCACCGAAGACTTCGCACGCCCAGACAAAACGCGTGGGCTTAAAGACGGCGATACGGTGGTATGGCGGCTTATTATGGTACGAACCCGCCCCGATGGCGGCCTAGGTCCTCAAACCATTAGGCTAGATCAGACCCTCACGGTTTAGGCGTAGCCTGAAAAACAGCGTGGCCTGCCCTTTCCACGTGGACCACGCCTACTGATCCAGGAAAGACCGCAACTTCCGCGACCGGCTGGGATGTTTCAGCTTGCGCAGCGCCTTCGCCTCGATCTGGCGAATCCGTTCGCGTGTCACGCTGAACTGCTGACCTACCTCTTCCAGCGTGTGGTCGGTGTTCATCCCGATCCCGAACCGCATCCGCAACACCCGCTCTTCGCGGGGCGTGAGCGAGGCCAGAACCCGCGTCGTCGTTTCCTTCAGGTTCTCCTGTATCGCAGAGTCCAAAGGCAGAACCGCATTTTTATCCTCGATGAAGTCGCCCAACTGGCTGTCTTCCTCATCGCCAATGGGCGTCTCCAAGGAAATCGGCTCCTTGGCGATCTTCATCACCTTGCGCACCTTCTCAAGCGGCATCTGCAGCTTCTCGGCCAGCTCTTCCGGCGTCGGCTCGCGCCCGATCTCATGCAGCATCTGGCGACCGGTCCGCACCAGCTTGTTGATCGTCTCGATCATATGGACCGGAATACGAATCGTCCGCGCCTGGTCCGCGATGGACCGGGTGATCGCCTGACGGATCCACCATGTCGCATAGGTTGAAAACTTGTAGCCCCGGCGATATTCGAACTTATCAACCGCCTTCATCAGGCCGATATTGCCTTCCTGAATAAGATCAAGGAATTGCAGCCCGCGGTTCGTGTACTTCTTCGCAATCGAAATCACCAACCGCAGGTTCGCCTCGACCATTTCCTTCTTGGCCTGGCGCGCCTCTTTCTCACCCTTTTGAACCTGCTGCACGATGCGGCGGAACTCGGGGATGTCGACGCCGACATACTGGCCAACCTGCGCCATCTCGGCACGCTGCGCCTCGACCTTGTCGGTGGAGCGTTCGATGAACGCCTGCCAGCCACGACCCGCCTTTTCGCCCATCCGGTCCAGCCAGGTGGGATCCAGCTCGTACCCGCGATAGGCCTCGATGAACTCCCGACGGTTGATACGCGCCTGGTCGGCCAGCTTCACCATGTTGGAGTCAATCGACATGATCCGGCGGTTGATCCCATAAAGCTGGTCGATCAGCGCCTCGATCCGATTGTTGTGCAGGTGAAGCTCGTTCACCAACTCCACAATCTCGGCCCGCAGCTTCTGGTATTTGTCTTCTTCCTTCGCGCTGAACGACCCATCTTCGTTCAGCGTGGCCGACATCCGCAGATCCTGCATCTCGCTCAGCTTGGTGTAATCGCGCGCAATCAGGTCCAGCGTTTCCAGAACCCGCGGCTTCAGCGCGGCTTCCATGGCGGCAAGCGACATGTTCGCCTGCTCGTCATCATCCTCGTCGTCGTCCTTGGTGATCGGGTTGCCGTCGGCGTCCAGCTCTGGCTGTTCTTCGGCCTTGTCTTCGGTCTTGGCCTCGACGTCCAGGCCATCCACCACAGGCTGGGCGTCGTCTTCGCCCTCTTCCCCCATGGCATTTCCAAAGGTGGTCTCCAGATCAATCACGTCGCGCAACAGGATGTCTTCGTTCAGAAGTTCGTCGCGCCAGATTGTGATCGCCTGAAAGGTCAGCGGGCTTTCGCACAGCCCCAGGATCATCGTGTTGCGACCAGCCTCGATCCGCTTGGCAATCGCGATCTCGCCCTCGCGGGACAAGAGCTCAACCGAGCCCATTTCGCGCAGATACATGCGCACCGGATCATCGGTACGGTCGAGCTTTTCCTGTTCGGTCGCGGCCACCGCCACTTCGCGAGAGGTCGAAGCTTCGACCACCTCGGTCGAGCCCTTGGTGTCGTCTTCCTCGGCCTCGTCGTCTTCGATGACGTTTATGCCCATCTCCGACAGCATCGACATCACGTCTTCGATCTGTTCCGACGACACCTGTTCCGGCGGCAAAACCTGGTTCAACTGGTCATAAGTGATGTAGCCGCGTTCACGCGCCTCGGCGATCATCTTTTTGACCGCAGTCTGGCTCATATCCAGCATTGCGTCGCTATCGGCATCGTCCTGCTTGCGGTCGTCGGCGGTGTCCTTGGCGGCCATCCGGCTCTCCTCAATCCCCAGGGTCTAGGCAGTTCCCCACGTGTTCCGAATCATTTAGCTCGAATCAGCGATTCGCAACCCGTTTACCTTAAAATCTTAAGAAATGTGTCACTCGGGCGCGTCTGGGTTGAGGCCGGTCTGGCGGATAAGCGCATCAAGCGCCCCTTTTTCGTCCCGACTGATTCGCACACCATTGGGCGCCACCTCATACTCTGTCTTGTCCTCGGCCTGCCCCCGTCCTGCGCGGGCCACTGCTTCTGCCGCCTGGCTCAGCCGCCAGGTCAGCCCTTCGTCGGCCAGATCATCAAGGTCGCGCATCGCGTCCTCGATCTCACGCGCGGCGCCACGGCGGGCGGCCAGCTTGGCCAGTTCTTCGGCCACGCATTGCGCAGCCAAATCTGCATCCCGGTCATTCCTGACGGAAGGCGAAATCTGCACATGGCGGGGGGCGAACAGCTTTTCAAGGGCTGCGGCGCCCGCGGCGGCGCGAATGGCCTCGGGCGCCGTTTCCCGCAGCAGCGCGTCGCGCACTGCCGCATGTTCAGGCAGTGTCAGATCCAGCGTCTCCAGCGCGCCCTCGAAATGTTCCACCAGGCTGGGATGGGTGACAAGCGTGGCCAGGATCACCGCCTCGCGCAACACATCCTCAACCGCGCCCTGTGCAGCGGCCAGAAGCGAAGATTTGGTGCTGGGCAGCGCCGGGTCCGGCCCCGGTGTCCATCGCTTGCCACTGGGCCCTTTGCGCCGGTTGTAGCCAAACAGATCCTCACGCAGCCGCTTGATCTCGGCTCCATAATGCGACCGGATCGAGGGATCTTTGATCTTGCCAATCGCCTCGCGCAGGCTGCGATCTACCGCCGCCTTGCGTTCGGGGCTGTCGACCACCTTGCCCTCGGTTTCCCGCCGCCACAGCAGCCCGACCATGGGCTGGGCGGCTTCGACCAGTGTTTGCATGGCCCCTGCGCCTTGCGCCTTGATCAGATCATCGGGGTCCAGCCCTTCAGGCATCAGGGCAAAGCGCAACGACTGCCCCGCCTCCAGCATCGGCAGGGCCAGATCAATCAGCCGCATCGCCGCGCGCAGGCCCGCGGTATCCCCATCCAGCGCAATCACCGGCTCAGGGTGGATCCGCCACAAAAGCCGCAACTGGTCCTCTGTCACCGCCGTGCCCAAAGGCGCCACCGTCGCGGTAAACCCCGCCTCGGCCAGCGCGATCACGTCCATATACCCCTCGGCGACGATCAGCGGCTGGCCCTTTCCCGCCGCCTCGCGCGCGGGCCCGTGGTTATAAAGGCTCCGCCCCTTGTCAAAAAGGTCCGTCTCGGGTGAGTTCAGGTACTTGGCCCCATCCTCGGGGTCCATCGCGCGGCCCCCGAAGGCAATCGCGCGGCCCCGCGGATCACGGATCGGGAACATGATGCGGTGGCGGAAGGTGTCATAGGGCTTCTTCCCCGAATTCGAGGGCTTGGCCAGCCCCGCCCCCAGGATCAGATCCTCGGCCACGCCCTTGCCGCGCAGATGATCCCACAACCCCTGCCAGCCGGGTGGCGCAAACCCGATTTCCCACCGGTCCAGCGCCGCCACACTCAAGCCCCGTCGCTGCAAATATTCCCGCGCCTCAGCCGCCGCCCCGGTTTTCAACTGCAAGCGGTAATGCTGCACCGCCTGTTCCATGACCTCACCCAAAAGCGTGCGGTGATCGGCCTTCTCCTGCGCCTTGGGATCGCGCGCGGGCATCTGCATGCCAGCTTCCCGCGCCAGAATCTCCACCGCTTCCATGAAGCCCACATTCTCCGTTTCGCGCACAAAGGAAATCGCGTCGCCCTTCGCGTGGCAGCCGAAGCAATAGTAATAGCCCTTCCGGTCATCGACGTGGAAACTGGCGGTTTTTTCCTGATGAAACGGGCAAGGCGCCCACATATCGCCCTTGCCCTGGTTCGATTTGCGCGTGTCCCACATGACCTTGCGGCCCGCGACCTGGGCAATAGACAGGCGGCCACGCAGCTCATCAAGGAATCCGGGGGGTAGGCTCATGTACTATATATCCGGGGACCAAGGATTGAACACAAGAGCCGTCCAGTTTCACGAAATGGCCCTGCAAGAGGTCCAGCGCGCGCACCTTTTCGCCCGAATCCAGAATTACCAAGGGCTTAACCAAAAGCTGCCAAACGGTAACGATTATGAAAATTCTGCGCGATACATTCCGCCGCTTCCGCGATGACGAACGCGGCATCGTCACGACCGACTATGTCTTCATGACCGCCATGATGATGGGTACCAGCGTGTCCGTGACCTCTGGCATCATGAACGGCACTGTCGATACCGGCACCCGCCTGGGCGAACAGATTGAGTTCATTGGCCGGGCCGCACTGAACAATGACCTGAACGCTTTGTCGGGCTTCACCTTTGGCGGACGGACGGTGTCCACCGACCCCGAGCCTGAGACCGAGCCAGGCACCGACAACGGCACGACCGAACCGGCCCCCGAGCCAGAGCCGCAGCCCGCCGCGTGGGAGCCTGCGGAAAGCACGCTGAACGCCAAACAAACGGATCGCTGGACGGACAACATCAACGGGCGCAACGACTCCAAGCTTGCCAACCTGGTCCGCAACCAGTTGAACAAGGCCGCCAAGGGCGACCGGACCGATTTCCGTCGGTCGGTTGCTGGCATGGCCATTCAGGAAATGCAGGCCCGTGGGCTGGACACCAGCATGCAGGAACGTTGGTACAACGAGCTGCTCTAAGTCACCGGAACCGAGGTCGTCTCTTTCAGCTTTTCCATCACAAAGCTGGCAGAGACGTCCTTCAACTCGATCTTCGCGATCAGATCTTTGTACAGCCGGTCATACCCCGCCACATCCGCCACCCGCGCCTGGATCAGGTAATCCAGCTCGCCCGAGGTGCGGTAGACCCCTGTAATCTGTGGAAATCGCGCGACTGCTTTTGAAAACGCCTCGGCCCAGGCGGCGTCGTGACGGTCGGTGCGCACAGCGATAAACACCGTCAACCCCAGCCCCACCTTTGCGGCATCCACCAGCGCGACCTTCGCGGTCACAATGCCTGCCTCTTCCAGCCGCCGCATCCGCCGCCAGGTCGCATTGCGCGACAGCCCGATCTCATCGGCCAGCGTGTCCACCGGGCGGCTGGCATCGCGCTGCAGCGCCATCAGAATCTTGCGGTCATAGTCATCAATGTCTGTCATGGGCGCCATTCATGGGATGATTTCCCACACCTACGCAAGTTCTCCATTCACTTTGGTAAAATTACTCACTTCTACCGTGACAATCTAACCAAAGCATAGGGGAATGCAGATGACACCACTCACGAAACTCTTCACGTCACATCCTGCCTCGGTCGACGAGACATATTTTGAGCATATGCGCTTTGCGGGCTGGTTCGCGGGGACGCTCCTGCTCGCTGCGGGGGCGGCTATTGTGCATGCCATACTGCCGTTTTTGTTCGAGAAAACCGCCAGCCGCATTGTTGCCCGCCTGTACGAGCGCACGCATAACCGTGGGGCCGAGCCGAGCGGCATTCCTGCCGAATAGCTATCCCCGCGCGGCCACCATCGCCATAGCGGTGCTCAACTCATGCACCGCGGTATGGGCCATGGACCGGAATACCAGGATCTCATAACGCTCCGCTTCGGTGCGCATGAGCGTCGCGGTCATGTGCCCGATCAGCGTCTGTGCCGCATGGCCCACGGCGAACTCGCCCGGACGCAAATCCTGCGGACACAGCCGCGCCAGCACACAGCGCGCCCCCGGCCCCTCCAGCGCCATCATCGCCCAGGCATCGCTCTGATCCGTGATCGCCGCGCCCTGAGCATTCACCGCCGCCCCGATCACAAACACCTTCCCCGGCCCCACCGACACCGCCCGTCGGCCAGCCGCGCCCGTCCAGCGGTTCGGCGCAGGCCAGTCCGCCCCCGTTGTCTCAGCGTTCTTGAGGAACGCCACGGACGTGATCGCCTCCGGCACCACTTCGCTCAACGTCACGCCGCCATGGGCCACCGGCAACATCCCGTCACAGGCCGATTTTGCGATCAGGCTAACCACGCACGCGCCCTCCCTCGGGATCAAAGAACACCGGGTTGCACACCTCACAGACCGTCTCAACGCCCCGCAGATGATCGACCATCTTCACCTTCTCGCCATAGCGCTCGGGCCCCCGGCGCAGGAAGCCGAGCCCCAGATAGCTGTCAAAGGTCGGCGACCAGCCAACCGAGGTGATGTAGCCCTGATCGTGCTCGCGCCGCGCCGGTGCGCCATCGTTGAACAGATGCGCCCCCGCCGTCAGCTGCTTGACTGCGCCCACAGGCCGTAGCCCCACCAACCGCTCCCGATCGGGGTCCACCAGCCCGGGCCGCGCGGCCGCCGTTTTGCCGATGCAATCCTTCTTTGCGGAAATCATCCGCTCCATCCCGATGTCGAACGCCGTCACCCGACCCGTGATCTCGGAATGCGTGATGAACCCCTTCTCGATCCGCAGCACATTCAGCGCCTCCATCCCGTAAGGCCCGCCCCCCAGCACTTCCGCCTGGCTCAAAAGGAACCGATACAGCGCCTCACCATACCGCGCCGGCACCGCCACCTCATAGGCATGCTCGCCCGAGAAGGAGATGCGGAACAGCCGCCCCGCGACCCCCGCAACACTCACCGCCCCACAGGCCATGAACGGCCAACTCTCATCATCAATCGGCGCATCCAGCACCGTATTCAGCAACGCCCGCGATTGCGGCCCAACCACCGCAAACTGCGCCCATTGCTCGGTCACCGAGACAAACCGCACGTCCAGATCGGGCCGCAACCCCTGATGCACAAACTCCAGATGCCGCATCACCTGCCCCGCCGCTGCGGTGGTGGTGGTCATCACATAGTGCTGCTCCCCCAGCCGCGCGGTGGTGCCGTCATCCATCACATGCCCGTCTTCGCGCAGCATCAGACCATAGCGCACGCGCCCCACCTTCAGGGTCGAGAACATGTTGGTATAGACGAAATCGAGGAAGGCCCCCGCATCGGGCCCCTGAATGTCGATCTTGCCCAAAGTCGACACATCCGAGACGCCAACCGCCGCGCGCACCATCGTCACTTCCCGATCACAGGACTCGCGCCAGGTCACCTCCCCCGGCGCCGGGAAGTAGGACGGCCGATACCACATCCCCGCCTCCACCATCGGCGCCCGCCGGGCCACGTTGGCAGGGTGCGAGGTCGTATATCGCTCCGGCGCAAACCCCTTGTCCCGCGCGCCCGCAGCCAACGCCGACAGCGACACCGGCACAAACGGCGGGCGGAACGTGGTCGTCCCCGTCTCCGGGATCGCCCGCCCGGTCACATCCGCCAGCACCGCCAGCGCACCGACATTCGAGTTCTTCCCCTGATCCGGCGCCATCCCTTGCGTGGTGTAGCGTTTCATATGCTCGACCGAGCGGTAGTTCTCCTTCGCCGCCAGCTCGATATCCTTGACCGTCACGTCATTCTGAAAATCAAGCCAGGCCCGCCGCGTCCCCGCCACCCGCCAAATCGGCTCCAACGCATAGGCGCGATCCTCAGCCTCGGGCACCGCCACGTCCGGCACCGCGATCTCCAACGCGCCCAGCGCCTCGGATGCAGCCCGAACCCCATCGGCCAGACAGCCCGCAGTGGAGAACACCCCCACCGTCGCCCCCGCCGGGATCATCCCCGGCACCGCGTCGCCCGAGGGCACAAACGCCGCAATATCGTCGCGCCACACCGGCCGCCCGTTCATATGACAGGTCAGATGCACCGTGGGGTTCCACCCCCCCGACACCGCCAGACAGTCCGCCACAATCTTCCGCGTCCCGCCATTCACGCTGACCTCGATCTCCGACAGCCCCAGCCGCCCCTTTGTCCCAGTCACAGTGGCGCCAGAGATCACCTCGAAGTCGCCATCCACCGACACGCCCGCCCGGCTGTCGATAACCGCCGCGACCTCGACCCCCGCTGCGGCCAGATCCCGCGCCGTCCGATGCGCGTCGTCATTGTTGCCGAACACCGCCACGGACGCACCGGGACTCACCCCATATCGATGCAAATACGTCCGCACCGCCCCTGCCGCCATGATCCCCGGCCGGTCGTTATCCGCAAAAGCTATCGGCCGCTCCAACGCGCCAGCCGCCAACACCGCGCGCTGCGCCACGATCCGCCAGAAACACTCCAAAGGCCACCCGTCCGCGTCGCCCAAATGATGCGCCACCCGCTCCAACGCGCCGTATGTGCCCTGATCATAGGCCCCGGTCACGGTGGTCCGCGTCATCACCCGCACATTGGGCAGCGCCTCCAATTCGGCGAGCACCCCAGTCACCCACTCAGTCCCCGTCAGCCCATCGACCCCTTCATCCTCAGCGAGCAACCGCCCGCCCAGCCGCCCATCCTCTTCCGCCAGGATCACATCTGCCCCGGCGCGCCCAGCGGTCAAAGCCGCCATCAACCCCGCAGGCCCCGACCCGATCACCAGCAGATCGCAATGCGCAAACGCCTTCTCATAGGTATCCGCATCCGGCTCCCCCGACAGCGCGCCCAAACCCGCCGCCCGCCGGATCACCGGCTCATACAGCTTCTCCCAAAAGGCCCGCGGCCACATGAATGTCTTGTAATAAAACCCCGCCGACAAAAACGGCGCCACCAGGTCGTTCACCGCCATCAGATCGCGGTCGAGGTAAGGCCACCGGTTCTGGCTCACCACCGCCAGCCCCTCATACAGCTCCTGCACCGTCGCCCGCGTGTTCGGGCTGGCCTGGCCACCCCGCCCCACTGTCACCAGCGCATTCGGCTCTTCCGACCCCGCGCCGAAGATCCCGCGCGGCCGGTGATACTTGAACGACCGCGCCACCAGCCGCACGTCATTGGCCAAGAGCGCCGAGGCCACCGTGTCCCCCGCAAACCCCCGGTACCACTTGCCATCAAACGTAAACCGCACCTCAGCCGCGCGATCCACCAACCCCTTGCCCGCAATCCTCACCGTGCCACCTCTGCCGCGGCCTCGGATCCGAACACCTCATGGGTCTCCGTATCGCGCTCCACCACCACCCAGGTGCCGCAGGGGTCGTGATACCACAGATCCCGCACCCGACCGGGCTGATTACCGCGATTGTGCAAATAGTCGTCCCAAACCGCCGGCCCTGCGTCAGGTTCAGGCCGGAAAAGTGCAAGCGCATCGCCCTGGAACGTGAACTCGCGCCGGTCCCGCTCACCGCAATGGGGGCATGTCACGCGCATTCGCCCACCCCTTCTTCTTGTTCAAAATACGCAATTCGACGCCGCACATCCAACCCCATCAGTGCAAATTATGCTGAGACCCGGTGGCCTCTTCATCCATGATCCCCACACCCGTGCGGAACCGGTCCAGCCGGTACCGCGCGGCAGGTGCATGATGCGTGTCCGTCGCGATCAAATGCGCAAAGGAATACCCCGACCCCGGCACCGCCTTGAACCCGCCGTAGCACCACCCGCAATTGAGGTAGAGCCCCTCGATATGCGTCCGGTCGATGATCGGTGACCCATCCGGCGACATATCCATGATCCCGCCCCAGGACCGCAGCATTCGCGCCTTCCCGATCACCGGCATCAGCTGCACCGCCGCCTCCACCACATGCTCCGCCGTAGGCAGGTTCCCCCGCGCGGCGTAACTCGCATAAAGATCCAGGTCGCCCCCGAAGACGAGCCCGCCCTTGTCCGACTGGCTGATATAGAAATGCCCGGCCCCGAAGGTAATCACATGGTCGATCACCGGCTTCAGCCCCTCGGTCACGAAGGCTTGCAACACATGGCTCTCGATCGGCACCCGAAAGCCCGCCATCTCGGCCACCTGGCTCGTGCGCCCCGCGACAGCCATGCCCACTTTCTTGGCCCGGATCGCCCCGCGCGCGGTCTGCACGCCCACAACGCGCCCATCCTCGATATCAATCCCGTTCACCGCGCAGTTCTGGATCAGATCCACGCCGCGCGCATCCGCCCCCCGCGCATAACCCCAAGCCACCGCATCATGCCGCGCCGTGCCGCCGCGCGGATGGTACAGGCCGCCATAGACCGGAAAGCGCAGGTTGTCGAAATCAAGATAGGGCAGCAGCTTTCGCACCCCGTCCCGGTCCAAAAGGATCGCGTCATCGCCCTGATTGATCATCGCATTGCCCCGCCGCGCCGCCGCATCGCGCGCGCCATCGGAATGGAACAGGTTGATGATCCCCCGTTGGGAATGCATCACGTTGTAGTTCAGCTCTTGCTCCATCCCTTCCCACAGCTTCAGCGAATGGCTGTAGAACTCCGAATTCCCCGGCAACCCGTAATTGGCGCGCACAATCGTGGTGTTCCGCCCGACGTTGCCACCGCCCAGATACCCCCGCTCCAGCACAGCGATATTCGTCATCCCGTGGTTCTTGGCCAGATAGAACGCGGTCGCCAGCCCATGACCACCCCCGCCGATGATGATCGCATCGTATTCCGGCTTGGGATCAGGGTCGCGCCAGGCGGGCGTCCAGCCCGTGTTGCCCCGCAACCCTTCCATGATGACCCGAAGGCCCGAATAGCGCATCGACCGCTCCCACACTCAACCCGCGCACTCAATCGGGCCTTGGCAGAGAATTCAATGCTGCGGGTGAAAAACCAGTCCAACGCCGACACGAGATGTCGTATCCGCGACGGGGGCGTGCCCCAAACGGCGGTTTTAACGGCAAGACACCAAAATCTGGCGGTGTCCGACAGACACGGATTGGCAGTGTTTCAGGCAACAAAACTGCTGCGCACCCCGGCATTACCTTGAAAATACGGAACAATCATCGCCCCCAATTCGGGCAGTCGCGCGGAAACGCTTGCAACCAGATATGCCACCCTTGGGCCTGCGAAAACAACCCCAATTGATTGAATTTAAACCATTTTCTGTCGATTGTTGCCACTGCGCGAATAGCCTGTTTACGGTTTGCCGTGAATCGTCCCAAGCCCATGTTTCCATGCGCTTTTCCCACCCGTTCGGCGGATATCCGCGCCCAAATTTCGCCACATCAGCCCGGCATTGCATGACGCAAGTGTTTTTTAGTCCCGCGAGTGCAGGGAAGGATCGTACCATGCTGCTGCCAATGCTTGTTGAAGACGCCCGCTTGAAGGCGCACCCGACCAAAGACGAGGCCAAGCGCTCATTGCTGAGCCAGCTCAGCTTTGCCCGCCGGTTCGCCCGCGACCAAGAGGGCAGCTTCACCATCTTCTCGCTGTTCATCTTCGTGCTGATCATCCTGATCGGCGGGATGGCTGTCGACCTGATGCGGTTCGAGACGCGCCGCACCGCCCTGCAAAACACAGTGGACTCCGCCGTGCTGGCGGCCGCGAACCTCGACCAGACGATTGAGGCCGAGACGCTGATCAAAAGCTTCTTCGAGAAATCGGGCTTCGATCCCGACCTCGTGACCGTGCCCGAGCCGGAAATCGACGTGATCGGTGCCGACGAGGACGGAACAGGTGGCACCCTGGTGGGCCGGACCGTAGAAGCCGACGTCGACCTGAGCGTGGATACCTACTTCATGCACATGATGGGCATCGACTCGCTGGAGACGGTCACCGCAAGCTCGGCGTCGGAAAGCATTCAGAACGTTGAGATTTCGCTGGTGGTGGACATCTCGGGCTCGATGAGCGGGACCAAGATGAACACGCTCAAGACCGAGGCGAAGAAGTTCTTCCGTGAAGTGATCGACGAAGAATCAGACCTTCAGTCCACCACGATCTCGATCATCCCTTACAACCACACCGTTGTGGCCGGGGCCGAGCTTTTGAACCGCCTGAACGTGATCGGTGGAACAGGTCTGGTCATCGAGCCGGAAGAATACCCTGGCTCGCTGCTGACATACCCGATCTCACATAACGACTCGCACTGCATTCGCTTCGACGACGATGCCTTCGAACATGACAACCTCGAGGTGGAATATGCGGGCCTGCGCGCCATCGTGCCGCCGATGTTCAATGGCGGTGTTCCCGTGCCTGGCACCGGCACGCCGCTGACCCGTCAGGGGCATTTCGACAATGGCGGCAACAGCTTCAACAAGCCCACGATGTCGCAGCGCGAGTGCGACAATACCCGGACCCCGATCCTTGTCCATGAATCGCGGCTGGCCGTGCTTGATGCGCATATCAACCGCCTGATCGCGAGCGGCAACACCGCCATCGACAACGGTATGAAATGGGCTGTTGCCCTCTTGGATCCGGCGATGCGGCCTGTGGTCGAAGACATGATCGAAGAGGATCTTATTCCAGATGTCGCTGATAACCGCCCTGGCGAGTATGACAGCGATGAGACCATGAAAGTGGTCGTGCTGATGACCGACGGTCAGAACACCCGCCAGTTGGGTCTGAAGGACCAGTATCTCAACGGCCCGAGCCGGATCTGGTACTCAGCCAAGGCTGCGGACCAAGACGAAGCTGACTACATCGTTGACGCCAACAAGAACGGCTGGGCCGACCGTGAGAAGGAATGGTACGATGGCTACTATGTCCTCATGCCCAACCGCCCGGAAAATCGCCGTTGGATGCGGCCGCATGTCCCCGGAAACTATTCCGACGGCGTAGACTATGCCGAGGACGAGCTGCCTGATGATGCAGTGCAACTGCACCATGTCGAGCTGTATGAGCGTTTTGCAGAAAACGATATCGCCGAGTTTTTCTTTCGTAACGAAGATAACACGACGCGCAACCAGTACCGCAACGCGGTGCACCAGACGGTCAACACAAGCGCCCTGAACCGGCGCCTGAAAGAGCTGTGCGAAGCCGCGCGGGTGAACAACGATATCCTGATCTTCACCATCGCCTTCTCGGCACCAGAAGCGGGCCGGACCGCCATGCTGAACTGTGCGACAGCACCCGGCTACTACTACAACGCGACGCCCGAGAGCCTGGCAAAGGCCTTTGACTCGATCGCGGCGTCGATCACTCAGCTTCGTCTGACCCAGTAGGGACCTTAAGGGGACAAATCGGTATGCGTGTGTTGTTCAAACTCTGGCGGACCTTTCGGGCCAATCGGCGCGGCAGCTCGACCGTGGAGTTCGTGCTGATCTTCCCGGGCTTCCTGGCCATTCTTCTGACCGGATACGAATCCGGCATGATGATGGTGCGCAACGTCCTTCTGGAACGCGGCGTGGACCTGGCCGTGCGCGATTTGCGGCTGGGCACCCCCACCCCACCCACGTTCGAAGAACTGCGGGCCACAATCTGTCGCGAGTCGATGCTGATCGAGCCAGAGGATTGCGATGACACGATCCAGGTCCAGCTAGAGCCTGTGGACATGGCCAGTTGGTCCACCTTCAACACACCCGCCCGCTGTATCGATCAGTCCGCTGATATCGAGCCGATCGATGACACCACTTTCGTGGGCGGCGGCAACAACCAGTTGATGCTGGTGCGGGTGTGCTCGCTCTATCGTCCGATGTTCGCGCCCACCGGCTGGGGCATGCAGATGCCCAATGACGGCCAGGGCAACTATGCGCTGGTGGTGACCACCGCGTTTGTCAACGAACCGACACGGTAAGGGGACGGGATTATGCAGTTTTTCCGTCGTACCCGGTCTTTCCGTCGTTCCGAGGATGGCACGCTGTCGGTCGAGGCAATGATCGTCTTGCCGATGCTGTTGTGGGCCCTTGGCGCCATGTTCATCTACTGGGATGCGTTCAAGGCGCAGAACATCAACGTCAAAGCCACATATACCTTGGCTGACCTCGTCTCACGCGAATCGAACCCGGTGACGCCAGCGTATATCGACGGGATGAACGGGATTTATAACTTCCTGATCCGGTCTGATTTCGGTAACGATCTTCGTGTAACCGTCGTGGATTTCAGCCAGGACGAAGAAGACGATCCCATCGAGATGAACCTGCGCTGGTCCGAGGCAACGGGTGAGTTCGGCGATCACACCAACATCGAAGACATCCGCGATCTGCTGCCGATCCTGAACCCCGGCGACTCGCTGATCATGGTGGAAACCTGGATGACCTGGCGCCCGCCAATCGGGATGGACATCTTCGCGCCCACGCTGGACGAGATGAACTTTACCAACATGGTGTTTACCAGCCCGCGCTTCGTGCCGCAGGTGGTCTGCGACGGCTGCTAGGCGCCCGCGTCGCGCTCAGCGATCAGGGCGGCCAGCATTTCGGCCATGAACTTGCCTTCCCCGGCCGGCGTCACGCCGCCCACCCCCACAAAGCGCCCCATGCGCCACCAAAGCCCCGGCGCCCAGTGCCGGGGCTGCGCATCGTTCAGCCGCACAAGGAACCCTTGTGAGGGTTTGAACGCAAACGCCCCCCGGTCGATCCCCGCGATGTTGTCCACGGCGGCCAGAACATGGCCCGCGCTATCGCGCAGCTCGGTTCGGGTCAGCTCGATATAGTGCTCGGTGGCCCGGTAAAGCTGTAGCGCGCCGAAGGCCATGAACCCGCCGGCCGCCAGGATCGCAAACTTGGTCAACAGGTGCTCGTTCGGCAGCGCGAGCCCCACAGAGATCACCAAAAGCCCCAGCGCGCCCTGGATCGCAATGCCAAGCCACCGCCGGGCCGGTCGGGGATGAAGGGTGGCAAGAACGTCAGACATGGCGCGTCCTACCCCGTGCCGTACCAAATGGCGAGCGGATCAGGTCCAGTGGCGATCTGCCCCGCCGGGCAAGGCCATGCGCGCCTGCATCGGTGTCTCATACGCCGCGCCCATCGAATCGCAGGCGGCCATCACCCAGGCATCATCCATCATCAGAAAATCGAGGACCGAACCCAGAAAGTCTGGCTCCCCCGCCCGTGCCCTGAGGTCGCCCTGGGAGGCACCGGTGGCCCCCAGAAAGACCGGCAACAGCTCTTCATTACCCGCCAGCCACGCCAGCGCGTTCAGGGCAAATGTCTCGGCGGCATCTGGCGTCATGGAACCCTCAAATCGGCGCTTGGAAAGGGTTTGTTAACCATATCCCGCCTAGGCTCAAGCAACTGATCTGGACGGCAAGGCAAGAGGTTTCGATGGCAGGGCATGTTTTGGTTGCTGACGGGGCGCTTACCACTCGGATCCTGCTGAAGGCCATCCTGGGCGAGGCGCATTACGATGTCAGCCTGGTATGTGATCGCGCCTCTGCCGAAAGCGTCCTGCGCCACCACCGTCCAGGTGTCGTCATCCTGGGCCAGGCGCTGGCCGATGGGCCGGGCGAGGCGTTGCTTGAACGCATTCGCGCGCGGCCTGAAACCCGTGCGGTGCCG
>JBCBPV010000049.1:0-26802 GCA_039820585.1 Pseudomonadota bacterium | reverse complement strand
GCCTTGGGCAGGCGGTCGAGATATTCGTTCAGTTGCAGCTTATCGGCGGCGTTCTGGACCGCCGCCTTGATCTCGTCCTCCGACTTCTTGGCCAGGCGCAGGGCAAAGGCCATGTTGTCGTAGACGGTCATGTGCGGGTAAAGCGCGTAGGATTGGAACACCATTGCGATGCCCCGCTCGGACGGCGGCACATCGTTGACGCGCATGCCGTCGATGTCGAGCGTCCCGGCAGTGATCTTCTCCAGACCCGCGATCATCCGCAACAGTGTGGACTTGCCGCAGCCCGACGGCCCGACGAACACGATCAACTCGCCCGTCTTGATGTCGAGGTTGATGTCTTTCAGCACTTCAACCGTGCCGCCATAGGCCTTGCCGACATCCGTCAGCTTGAGATCAGCCATGTCTCCTCCTCCCGCGCTTGCAGCGCTTGTTTTATCAGGCCTCTTCCATGCCGAAATAAGCATGGTAGGGCGGTAGTGTGATGCCCTTATCTGTCGTAATCGGATCGAACGGCGCCCCCTTGTCTTCGCGCCACTCCCCCTTGGGCAGCGTAATGGGCTGAGCCCGGTTGGTCAGGTTGAACGCACAGAACATGCGCTTGCCCTCATCGCTTCGGATCAGGGCGATGTAATCATCGCGCACCTCGAACACTTCCAGCGCACCGTTTTGCAACAGCGGATGGGCCGCCCGAAACGCGATGATCTTTTTGTAGTAGGCCAGCGTCGAATCCTCTGTCCTCGACTGTTCGAAAACCGACCGGTTCAGGTGCTCCATGGCCATCGGTAGCCAGGGCTTGCCGTCCGAAAATCCACCGTTCTGGTTGTCGCTGACCCAAGGTATCGGCGTGCGGCAGCCATCGCGGCCCTTGAACTTGGGCCAGAAGCGGATGCCGTAGGGATCTTGCAGCTCTTCAAAGGCCACGTAAGCCTCGGTCAGGCCCAATTCTTCCCCTTGGTACAGGCAAACCGACCCCCGCAGGCTGAGCAGTAGCGCCGAGTAAAGCCGCTTGGCATCTTCGCCCAGGTTCCAGCGCGAGGGGTGGCGGACAACATCGTGGTTGGAAAACGCCCAGCAGGCCCAGCCATCGCCAATCGTTGCCTCGAACTTCTCCAGCACATCGGCGATCCGTCGCCCTGTGGGCAGCGTGCTAGACAGGAACGCAAAGTCATAGCACATGTGAACTTTGTCACCGCCCGAGGTGTATTGGGCCTGGATTTCAAGGCCGCGCTGGGCGTCGCCCACTTCACCCACTGCGGTCGCACCGGGAAACTCATCCAGAACGTCACGAAACTTGCGGAGGAACTCCAGATTCTCGGGCTGGTTCTTGTCGTGCTTGTGATCCTGCCAGTTATAGGGGTTCACGCTGGGCGCAATGGTGTCGTTGCGCTCTTCGGGCTTGAGCGCGGGATTGTCGCGCAGCTCGGGATCGTGGAAGTAAAAGTTGATTGTATCCAGGCGGAACCCGTCGACACCACGCTCCAGCCAGTACCGCACGACTTCCAACAGTTCGTTCTGCACTTCTTCGTTGTGCAGGTTCAGGTCCGGTTGTTCGGCTAGAAAGTTGTGCAGATAGTACTGCATGCGCTCGCCATCCCACTCCCAAGCGGACCCGCCAAAGATCGACAGCCAGTTGTTGGGCGGGGTGCCATCAGGCTTGGGATCAGCCCAGACATACCAGTCGGCCTTGGCATTCTCCCGCCCCGCGCGGCTTTCCTGAAACCACGGATGCAGGTGCGAAGTATGGCTGAGCACCAGGTCGATGATGACCTTCAGCCCCAACTCATGCGCCCGCGCCACCAGCGCGTCGAAATCGCCCAACGTGCCAAACATCGGATCGACATCGCGGTAGTCGCTGACGTCATAGCCGAAATCGAGCATGGGCGAGCGGAAGAAAGGCGAGATCCAGATTGCATCCACGCCCAGTTCCGCGACATGCGGCAGGCGGTGGATGATCCCGGCCAGATCGCCCACCCCGTCTCCATTGCTGTCCTGGAACGAGCGCGGATAGATCTGATAGATCACCGCCCCGCGCCACCAGTCGTTGTCGCCATCCCCGATCGTGGGGCGGTCTTGCACCATTGTGTCGAGCAGATTCATCTGCGCGCTTTCCCTAGCTGATTACTTGACGGACCCGGCCAGAAGGCCGCGCACGAGGTAGCGTTGCATTGCAAAGAACACGATTAGCGGAACCGCGATCGACACGAAAGCGGCCGTGGCCAGGATTTCCCAGTTGCCCCCGCGTGTGCCGAGCAGTTCCACGATCTGGTTGGTCATCACCGTGGTCTCACCCGTCGCGTCGATCAGGAACACCTTTGCCACCAGCAGATCGTTCCATGTCCAAAGGAACTGGAAGATCGCGAACGAGGCCAGCGCCGGAAACGATAGCGGCAGGATGATCTTGGTGAAGATCTGAAAATCCGTCGCGCCATCGACCTTCGCGTTCTCGATGATATCGCGCGGTAGCCCCACCATGTAGTTGCGCAACAGATATATCGCGAGCGGCAGCCCAAAGCCGGTATGGGCAAGCCATACACCCAAATACCCTTTCCCGATGCCGATATCGTTGTGCAATTTCAACAGCGGGATCAGCGCCAATTGCAGGGGCACCACCAACAGCGCCACAACCGCCGCGATCAACAACGCCCGGCCCGGGAAATCCATCCAGGCCAGCGCATAGGCCGCGAAAGCTGCCACCAGGATCGGGATGATCGTGGCGGGGATCGTCACCGTCAGCGTGTTGAAGAACGCCTTGGCCATCCCGTCCGTGGAGTCCCCGCTCAGCAGGACTGTGTTGTAGTTTTCTGTCGTAAACTCTGGCGGGGTTTCCGCCGTGACGAACACCCGTGGGCCCCGGCTGCCGTCGAAGGCTTCGGTGTTGGTCAGGCGATAGTCGCCATTGGCCTGCACCGTGATCTCACCCCCACTGCGCAGCTCGGCCGTATCGCCTGCATTGAACGCATCAATCGCCCGGCTGGACACGCCAAAAACCGAAATCTCGGCATCGCCCGCCTCACCAAACAGATTGCCCTCGATCACGAACAGATCGCCCTCAGGCACCTGCGCATCGGGCCCCGCTGCGCGCAGGGTCAGGTTCTGCTCAGACGGGAACAGCGCCTTCCACCAGCCCGACGCTGCGATCTGGTCGGCCGTCCGGAAGGACGATACGAACAGGCCAACGGTCGGGAACAGCCACAACAACACCAGAAACGCGACCGAGAGGTGAACGGCCCAGGTCAGGCCGGATTTCTTACCTGCAATCCCATCCATCAGCGCATCTCCTTGCGGGCGTTGTAGACGTTCCAGACAAGGATCGGCGTCACCAGAAGCATGATGATCATCGCACTGGCCGACCCCACGCCCCAGTCATTGGCGCGGAACAGCTTGTCGAACATGTAGTTGGCCAGAACCTGCGTCTCCCACTGGCCGTTGGTCATTGCGAACACGATGTCGAAAACCTTCAGCACCACGAGTGTGATCGTCGTCCAGACCACCACAATCGTACCCGCAATCTGCGGGATCTTGATCTTGAAGAAGATCTGGAAAGGGTTCGCCCCGTCGACAATCGCGGCCTCCACCGTTTCTTCGGGGATCCCGCGCAGGGCGGCCGACAGGATCACCATGGCAAAGCCCGTCTGGATCCAGATCAGAACAATCATCAAAAGGAAACTGTTCCATCCCGGCGTCGTTAGCCAGGTCTGCGGCTCGCCATAGGGCAGCGATTGCGTGAACACCCCGACCAGCGCGCTCAGCGAGACGAACAACAGCCACGCCGCACCAGCCACAGTGGCCAAGCGCAACAGTGTCATTCCAAAGCCGCCACTGCCTTGCCTTGGCTGCCAGATGGGCTTGGCGAACAAATAGGCGACATACGCCACCAGCACCGCAAAGACGATCAGCAGAACAGCCGGCAGCACTTGGAGGAACAGAAGCGACCCAAATCCACCCTGGAACTGCAACCAGACGGCATTGAGGATACCGATCTGTTCCTGTTCCACGGGCCGAGTGTCGTAGACCAGTTTCCAGATCACCGAGGCGCCCACGAAGGAGATCGCCATGGGCATGAAGATCAGCGATTTCGCGATATTGCCCCAGCCGATCCGGTCGGTGAGTTGCGCCGCCAACAGACCAAACGCGGTCGACGCGGCAGGCACGATGATCAGCCAAAGCATGTTGTTGCGCAGGGCCTCCCAGAATTTCGGCTCTGCAAACATCTGTGCGTAGTTGTCGAAGCCGACCCAGGCATAGCCGCCGCCCGGCACACGCTCGGTCAGGGACAGTCGGATGGTTTCGACCACTGGATAGGCGAGATAGAGGCCCAGGGCGAACATGGCGGGCGCCAGGAACAACCAGGGCCGGATCATATTTGCCCGATTGATGTTCCGCCCGGCATTCGCGCCCTTGGCGGGAAACAGGACTTTGTCGAGAAACTGGTTCGAGGAATAAAAGTATCCGATACAACCACCGACACCGATCACGATTGTCAGCAGGCCTTGCAATGCGGGATGCATGGCGTCCCCTCCCGGATGCTGGAAATTTTTTTGGGTTGGAGAGGCCCGGCGCACCGGACCCCTCGGTCTTTATCGCGTGGTCGCGCTTACTTCAGCGCGTCCCAGGACGACTGAATCTCGCCCGCAACAGCGGCGGCGTCATCACCACCAGCGTAGTCGACCATACCCGTCCAGAAAGAACCTGCGCCCACACCGCCCGGCATCAGGTCAGAGGCGTCAAAGCGGAAGGTGGTCGCACCCAGCAGGATGTCGTTCATCTTGCGCAACGTCGGATCCGAGAATGCGTCAGGGTTCACACCGGTATGCGGTGTCAAAAAGCCCGACAGCCCCATCCAGATCTCATGCGCTTCCGGCGTTTGCAGGTAAGCGATCAGATCGTGGGCGGCCTCATTCTCATTCGTGATGGCCCAAAGCGTGCCTGCACCCAGCACCGGCGTGCCAAGATCCTGACCCTCATAGGCGGGGAAGTAGAAGAAGTCGGCATCTTCGCCAACAACTGTTCCCTCGGGGAAGAAGGCCGGGATGAACGATGCCTGACGGTGCATGTAGCACTGCGGTGGCGACGCAAAGAGACCCTTTGGGCTGTCGCGGAAGTCAGTTGAGGCAACGGCACCGGCACCACCGGCGACGTAGTCGTCGTTGCGCGCAAATGCGCCGAATTCCTCAATCGCGGCCACGACACGTTCATCCGTGAACGGGATCTCGTTGGCCACCCATTGGTCATAAACTTCGGGCGGCTGCGTGCGCAGCATCATGTCCTCCACCCAGTCGGTCGCGGGCCAGCCCGTCGCACCACCAGACCCCAAACCGATGCACCACGGCGTTTCACCATCGGCCACGATCTGATCGGACAGCGCCTTCAGCTCTTCCATGGTCGTCGGGATCTCGTAGCCCGCATCCTCGAAATTCTCGGGGCTGAACCAGACCAGCGATTTCACATCGACCTTGTAGAAGAACCCGTAAAGGTCTTCCGTGCCATCGGGGCCGCTATAGGTCCCCAGATCGACCCAGGATTGGCCAGCCGCATAGTTGTCGCGGATCCAGTCGCCGGTGCCATCACGCAAAGGCGTCAGGAAGCCACGGCTCGCCATGTCGGATGCCAGACCCGGCTGTGGGAAGACCGACACGTTCGGGGCTGATCCAGCCTCGGCGTCGACGACGATCTGCTGTTCAAAACTGTCTGACCCGACATAGCGCACGTCATGGCCCGACTGCTCGGCGAATACAGCCAGCACCTGTTCGACCATCTCTTGGTCTGGGCCCAGCCAGGGGCCAAAAACGGTGACTTGCTCTTGTGCAGCGGCCATACCGGTCGACAGCGCAAGCGTGGCTGCCCCGATATAGAGCGATTTTTTCATGGTATTCCTCCCGGTTCCCCGCGCGTGGTGCGCGCGATCCTAACTTGCCCGCGCTACGGCAAAACCCAAAGCGCTTTGGACGAATTCAACGTCGCTCAAGAAGCGGGCACTGTCAATTAAGGATTTGTGGATCACACTGTTTTTTCGATACTTTTTACGCCCACGAAAATACAGATCAGCAAAAGTTACCTTTGACGATTGTCAGAGCGCCCGATAGGCTGATTTCAAATTAAAAGCGCTTTGAACCGAGTTCGGTGATGAATCTCAAAGAGTTGGCCCGCACACTTGGCCTCAGCCAAACCACCGTCAGCCGCGCGCTGAACGGCTACCCCGAGGTCAGCGACGCAACCCGCCTCCGCGTCCGGCAGGCGGCCGACCGGCACAACTACCGCCCTAACACACGCGCCAAGGCATTGGCCACGGGCCGTGCGATGACAATCGGCCACGTGATTCCAACCTCGACCAGACATGAGATGGTGAACCCGGTCTTCGCCGACTTTATCTCGGGCGCGGCAGAGGTCTATGCCAATAACGGCTACGACATCACCCTGTCGGTGGTGCGCGACGCAGATGAGGAAGAGGCCTATCGCACTTTGGCCTCAAAAGGATCGGTGGACGGGATCGTCGTGCACGCCCCCACCACCGATGACCCGCGCATCGCACTGCTGACCGACCTCGGCCTGCCCTTCGTGGTCCATGGCCGCGCCAGCAATGTGACCCTGCCCTATAGCTGGCTCGACGTGAACAACCGCCGCGGGTTTCAGCGCGCGACCGAGTTTCTGGTTGATCTGGGGCATCGAAGGATCGGGCTGATCAACGGATTGGAACACCTTGATTTCGCGATCCGGCGGCGCAAGGGCTATCTCGACGGTCTGTCGGCCCGCCGCCTCGCGCCAGATCCCGACCTGATGGTGGCGGGCGAGATGACGGAAAGCTACGGCTTTTCCGCCGCCAGCGCGCAGCTGGACGCTGCCGATCCCCCGACCGCCTTCCTCGTCTCGTCAGTAGTCGTCGCCATCGGCGCCAGACGCGCGATAGAAGAACGCGGCATGGCGCTGGGCCGCGATGTGTCGATTATCACCCATGACGACGACCTGTCCTATTTCCGCAATGACGAGACGGTTCCGATCTTCACCGCGCTGCGGTCATCGGTGCGCGAGGCGGGCCACCGGGCCGCCAACATGCTGCTGTCTCAGGTCAGCGGGCCCAAGGGCAGCCCCCAGCACGAACTGATGGAGGTTGATCTGATGGTCGGCCGATCCACCGGGCCCGCGCCACTGGGTGTCACCCGAAGGCAAGGATAGCCGCATGCAGAACGGGCGCGCCGCCTTCCCCGAGGGCTTTGCCTTCGGCGCGGCGACATCAAGCTACCAGATCGAGGGGCAGGCCTATGGCGGGGCCGGTCCCACCCATTGGGACACTTTCGCCGCCACCCCGGGCAATGTGGTCGGCGGCGAAACCGGCGCGGTCGCCTGCGACCACTACCACCGGTCCCGCGTCGACCTGAACCTGGCGGCGGCAGCGAACCTCGATATCTACAGGTTTTCAACAAATTGGGCACGGATCCTGCCAAATGGCACGGGCCGCCCCAACCCCGAAGGTCTCGATTTCTACGACCGTCTTGTCGACGATATGCTCGACCGCGACCTCGCGCCCTATCTGACACTCTACCATTGGGAGCTGCCCGCCGCGCTGGCCGATCTGGGCGGTTGGACCAACCCCGAAATCGCCCACTGGTTCACCGATTACGCGCGCCTCGTCCTGGCCCGCATCGGGGATCGGGTGGCGTCTGTGGCCACGTTCAACGAACCCTGGTGCATCACCTGGGCTGGTCACTTCAACGGCACCCATGCGCCAGGCCTGCGGGATATACGTGCGACCGCAAGATCCATCCATAACCTATTGCGATCAAACGGGCTTGCAATGAATGCGCTTCGGGTCGAGGGGTATGACAACCTTGGCATCGTCCTGAACCTCGACTGGGTGCAGCCTGCCGATGACAGCGTCGGCTCCGCTGAGGCTGCTGCGCTCTACGACGCCTGTTTCAACCGCTGCTTCCTCGACCCATTTTTCCGGGGACAGTACCCAGAGCGGATGCTGGCCGGTCTGGCACCCCACCTGCCCAACGGGTGGGAGCATGATGTGGATGGCTTCGCCACGCCACTCGATTGGCTGGGGGTGAACTATTACACAAGAAAGCTCGGACAACCATCTGATAATGAAACATTTCCAGAATACGCATTCGCCGAAGGCCCGCTACCCAAAACGACAATGGGGTGGGAGATCTATCCAGACGGCCTGACCCAAATCCTGACCCGTGTCGCGCAAGACTACTCCGGCGATCTGCCGCTCTATGTCACCGAAAGCGGTATGTCTGCCGATGAACCGGAAACGGCCACATCGGTCGATGACATCTACCGCATCCAATACCTCGATCACCACTTCGCCGCCGCCCGCGCGGCCATTGACGCAGGCGTGCCGCTGAAGGGTTACATCGTGTGGAGCCTTCTGGACAATTTCGAATGGGCTCGCGGATATGCTCGGCGTTTCGGCATGGTTCACACCGATTTCAATAGTTTAGAGCGCACACCTAAAGCCTCCTATCACGCCCTCAGCGCGGCCCTCGCCCGTCCCGGAGACACCACATGAATTTCACCCGCGCCGATTTCCCCGACGGTTTCCTCTTCGGCACCGCGACCTCCAGCTACCAGATCGAAGGTCACGCCTTCGGGGGCGCGGGGTCCACCCATTGGGACACCTTCGCCGCCACCCCCGGCAACGTGGTGCGGGCCGAAAACGGGGACCGCGCCTGCGACCATTACCACCGGATGGAAGAAGACCTCGACCTGATCGCGGCGGCCAATGTCGATGTCTACCGCTTCTCCACCAGTTGGGCCCGGGTCCTGCCCGAGGGGCGCGGCACACCCAACGCCGACGGGCTCGACTTCTACGACCGCCTCGTCGACGGCCTCTTGGAGCGCGGATTGAAGCCTGCCGCAACGCTCTACCACTGGGAACTCCCCTCCCCGCTCGCCGACCTCGGCGGCTGGCGCAACCGCGACATCGCGGGTTGGTTCGGCGACTTCACAGAAACCATCATGTCCCGTATTGGCGACCGCCTCTGGTCCGCCGCCCCGATCAATGAACCGTGGTGCGTCGGCTGGCTGAGCCATTTCCTGGGCCACCACGCGCCGGGCCTGCGCGACATCCGCGCCACCGCCCGCGCGATGCACCACGTTCTGTTGGCCCATGGCACCGCGATCCAGACGATGCGCGGCCTTGGCATGTCGAACCTCGGTGCCGTCTGTAACTTCGAGTACGCCCAGCCGGTGGATGACAGCCCGGAGGCCGCAGCCGCAGCTCGCCTCTACGATGGCTATTACAACCGCTTTTTCCTGTCAGGGATCTTCAAGGGCGCATACCCCGAAGACGTCATGGAAGGTCTCAGCCCCCATATGCCAGGCGGCTGGCAGGACGATTTCGACCTGATCGGCAGCCCCGTCGACTGGGTCGGCCTCAACTACTACACCCGCAAGATCATTGCCCCCAACAACGACCCCTGGCCCAGCCACGAAGAGGCGCCTGGCCCGCTGCCCAAAACCGCCATGGGGTGGGAGATCTATCCAGACGGCCTGCACCACTTCCTCAAATGGACACATGAGGAGTACACGAAGGACCTGCCGCTCTACGTGACCGAAAACGGCATGGCCGCCCCCGACACCGTGCAAAACGGCGCGGTCGATGACCCCCATCGCATCGACTACCTCAATGCCCACACCGCCGCCGTCCGGGCCGCGATCGCCGAAGGCGTTCCCGTAAACGGCTATTACATCTGGTCGCTGATGGACAATTACGAGTGGGCCTTGGGCTATGAAAAACGCTTTGGCCTGATCCATGTCGACTTCGACAGCTTGCAGCGCACCCCGAAAGCATCCTATCACGCCTTGGCATCCGCCCTCGCCCGCTGAGCCCGCTTATGTCCCGCGCCGCAAACGTCTTTTCGCTCGTTGCCGATATCGGCGGCACCAATACGCGCGTCGCCCTGGCCGAGGGGCCCGCCCTTCTGACAGAGACGATCCGCAAGTTCCGCAATGCCGATTATCCCGGTCTTGAGACGGTTCTGCGAGCATACACCGCGCTGGAAGACGACGTGGATTGCCGCGCCGCCTCGGTCGCCATCGCAGGCCCGGTGCGCAATGGCAGCGGAACGCTCACCAACCTCGACTGGACAATCGACGAAGCCACCTTGGCCCGCGCCACCAAGGCAGAGTTCGTGGCCGTGCTCAACGATCTGGAGGCGCAGGGCCACGCGCTGGGGCGGCTAGCGGCGGAAAACCTGCGAGAGGTCGTGCCAGGCCCCGCCCCCCGCGACGGCGCACCGCAACTGGTGATCGGCGTTGGCACCGGCTTCAACGTGGCCCCGGTCCACTATGCAGACGGCCGCCGCGTTGTTGCCCCGTCCGAGGCGGGCCATGCCAACCTGCCAATCCGCACCGAGGCCGAGCTGCGCCTGTGCCAATACGTCGAAACCGCCCATGGCTTCCCGGCAGTTGAAGACGTGCTCTCGGGGCGTGGGCTTGAACGGCTCTATGCGTTTCTGGGCCACGAGGCGGGCAACCACAGGGAGCTGTCGGCCGCCGACATCATGGACCAACGCACCCAGGGCGAGACGCGCGCGGTTGAGGCCGCTAAACTGTTCGTCCGGATGCTGGGCACGGTCGCGGGCAACCAGGCGCTGATCCACCTGCCTTTCGGCGGGATCTACCTGGCGGGCGGCGTCGCGCGGGCCTTTGCCCCCCACCTGGCCGAGTATGGATTCTCCGATGCCTTCCGCGACAAGGGTCGCTTCGCAGGCTTCATGCAAAACTTCGCGGTGTCTGTCATCGAAGATGACTTTGCCGCGTTGACCGGATCCGCCGCCCATCTGGCCCGGATCTCGGCCTGAGGCCGCGAAACCCGAACAGACGTAACCCCGCCTTAACCCGCCTCCGCCTAGACCGCTTGGCAGTGCACCGCTGCCAGAGGGACCGCGATGGAGACGAGGCAAGACACCCCCGACACCGCCGAACCGGGCGACGCAGAATTGATGCTGGGCGCAAAGCTGGATCTGCGCGCCTCGACGGACCTGGTCGACCAGATCGGCGCCCGGCGGGGCCATGATTTGGTCGTGAATGCCAGCGGGGTGGAACATCTTGGCGCCCATGCCCTGCAAACCCTGATGACGGCGGCAAAAACCTGGGCCGCGGACGGGCACAGCCTCCGGGTGACGCCGTTATCCGATGCGATGGCCGGGCATCTGGCCACCTTCGGCCTTAACGAGGCTTCTTTGCAAAGCGGGGATGTGACATGAGCCTTGAGGTTTTGGCCGTCGATGACAGCCGCACCATGCGCGACATGCTAAGCCTCGCCCTTGGCGAGGCGGGCATGACCACCCACCTGGCCGAAGACGGCCAGCACGGGCTTGAGGTGCTGTCAGGCATCGCCCCCGACGTGATTATCACCGATATCAACATGCCCCGCCTTGACGGGTTTGGCTTCATAGACGCCGTGCGCGCGCAAGATGACTATCGCACGTTGCCGATCCTTGTGCTGACCACAGAAAGCTCCGCAGAGCTGAAGTCACGCGCCCGGGATGCCGGGGCCACAGGGTGGATCGTCAAGCCGTTCGACCCCGAAAAGCTGGTCCGCGCCCTTCAGATCGTCGCGGGGTAGGTCGATGTCCGACCCAATGGCCGAGATCAAGGCGTCCTTCTTCGTCGAGTGCGAAGAGCTGCTGGAAGCATTGCAAGATGGCCTGCAGGCCATGGACGATGGTGCCACAGACACCGAAACGATCAATGTGGTGTTCCGCGCCGTCCACTCAATCAAGGGCGGCGCCGGGGCCTTCAGCCTTGATCAACTGGTGGGGTTTGCCCACGCGTTCGAGACAACACTGGACGCGGTGCGGTCAGGCGCACTGACCGCAGAACCGTCCACGATAGCACTGTTTTTCCAATGCGGTGACCTCTTGTCAGACCTCGTGCGATCCGCGCGAGATGATGAGCTTTTGGACGAGGCATTGCTGGCCCCGGTGCTCGCGCAACTCGAAGAGCTTGCGGGCGACGACGACAACAGTTCCGAGGCCGAGGCCGCGTTTCAGGCAACGACTCTCAACCTTGACCTGATGGGCCTTCCACCACTGGATGCCAGCGCGCCTGAGACATCTGCGACATCCTTCACCGTCACCTTTGCCCCACAGGCCGCCCTTTACACCGCAGGCAATGAACCTCTCTACCTGCTTCGCGCGCTGCAAGACTTCGGGCAAGCGCAGATCACCTGCGATCCAAGCCGCCTACCCACCTTAGATGACTATGATCCAAGCGAAAGCTACCTCAGCTGGACAATCACGCTAGAGACTGAGGCTGACGAAGACGCCCTGCGAGAGGTATTTGAATTCGTGGATGGGCTCTGCACGCTCGACGTCACGGCTGACGAAGGGCCAACGGCCACGTCCATGCCCCCGCTGCCAGAGGCTGAACAAATCCCAGCGCCGGAGCCCCCCCAATTGCCAGAAATGGCGCCGCCCCCCGAACCAGCGCCCCAACCCGTCCCACAGCCTGCGGCACCCAGCGAACAACGCCAGCCCAGTAACGCGGCGCGCCCGACCGTTCGGGTCGACCTGGAACGCATTGATCGCCTCGTAAATCTGGTGGGTGAGCTTGTCATCAACCAGGCCATGCTGGCGCAATCCCTGGGCGACGAAGCGCTGTCAGGCAATTCCAAAATCGCCACCGGACTGGAAGAGTTCCAACAACTCACCCGCGACATTCAGGACAGTGTGATGATGATCCGCGCTCAACCGGTAAAATCTCTGTTCCAACGGATGAGCCGTATCGTCCGCGAAGCCGCCTCTGACGTCGGCAAAACGGTGCGCCTCAGAACCGAGGGCGAAGCGACCGAGATCGACAAAACGGTCATCGAACGTCTGGCTGATCCACTGACTCATATGATCCGCAACGCCGTGGACCACGGTTTGGAAGACACCGAAGACAGATTGGCTGCAGGCAAGGCCAAGGAAGGCATCGTGACTCTGACCGCGTCCCACCGCTCTGGCCGGGTCGTGATCGAGATCGGCGATGACGGCGGCGGCATCAACCGCCCCAAGGTGCGCAGCATCGCCGAAGAGCGCGGCTTGATCACCAGCGACCAGATCCTAACCGACGGCGAGATCGACAATTTGTTGTTCCTGCCAGGCTTCTCGACCGCCAACGAGGTTTCAAACCTGTCGGGCCGGGGCGTCGGTATGGACGTTGTCAAAAACGCGATCACCTCGCTCGGCGGTCGTATCACCACCACATCCGAACCCGGCAATGGCACCACATTTTCAATCTCCCTCCCCCTCACCCTGGCGGTCCTCGACGGCATGGTGGTGCGCGTTTCCACCGAAACACTCGTCATCCCCCTCAGCGCCGTGTCCGAAACGCTGTCGCTGAAAGACGGCGACTGCCGCGCCATGGGTCCAACAACCCAAGTCGTCCAGGTACGCGACACCTTCGTGCCACTGCTCGATCTGGGGACAGAGCTTGGCTACACCGCGCCGCGCGACAGTTATGACGGCGCCATTGTCCTATTGATTGCGCAAGAAGACGGCGCGCGGGCGGCCCTGGTTGTCGACGCTATCGAAGACCAGCGCCAGGTCGTGATCAAGGGTCTGCAAGACAGCTATGGCCATGTGCGCGGCGTAGCAGCCGCCACAATCCTCGGGGACGGCCAGATTGCCCTGATCCTCGACCCGACTGACCTGTTGGCCAACGCCACCGGCCAAAGCCGGCCCGAACCCGCCCTCGCCCAGATCGCTTGAAAGGTGCCCGCATGACCACGGATGTGACTGACGCCTCCCCCCTTGCCGCCGCCACGGATGTCGAACTGCTGTCTTTCCGCATTGGCGAGAATGAGTACTCGGTCGATATCATGGCGGTGCGCGAAATCCGTGGCTGGACCCGCGCAACCTCGCTGCCCCATTCGCCGTCCTACGTGCGCGGCGTAATCAATCTGCGTGGCGCAGTCCTGCCCGTGATCGACCTTGCCCTGCGACTGGGCCTGACCGTCGAAGACCCCAGCGAGCGCAACGTGATCATTGTGGTCGATATTGGCGGGCGCACCATCGGTCTGCGGGTCGATGCCGTGTCAGACATCCTCTCCTTCCCCAAGGACGAGCTGCAGGACCCGCCAGAGATGACCGCCGATCGCGGTCAGGCCTTTGTTCGCGCACTAACTGTTGTCGAGGGACGCATGATCCGCATCCTCGACCTTGCCGCCGTCGTGCCCAGCGCAAAGGACATCGCCGCTTGACCGCCCCCGCCCCGTCCCCCGCGCCCAGTGCCGCATCCGCCCGACTTAACCCAAGTGGGTTTGCCCGCGTGGCTGCCCTGGCCAAGCGCGAGGCCGGTTTGACCATACCAGAGACGAAACAGGCCATGGTCCAATCCCGCCTGTCACGCCGGTTGCGCGCAACAGGATTGAACAATTTCGACAGCTACTTAAAACTTGTGGAAAGCATTCATGGCGTCGAAGAGCGCGATCACATGATCTCGGCCCTGACGACCAATGTCTCGCATTTCTTCCGGGAAGACCACCATTTCGACACGCTCCGCTCCACTGTTCTACCACCGCTGATCGACCGGCTTCACAGCGGCGGCCGCGTCCGGATCTGGTCGGCGGGCTGCTCCAGCGGGCAAGAGCCGTACTCTATCGCGATCACGCTCTTGGAAGCGTTGCCCGACGCAAAACGCTATGACATCCGCATCCTTGCCACCGACATCGACCGCGCGATCCTCACCAAAGCGCGTGCCGGGCGGTACGACGCGCGACAAATCAGCGGGTTAAACGCTGAACGGCAGCGCAAATTCTTCACCCAAGGACCCGACAAAGACACGTGGCAGGTCACCCCGGCGCTGCAAGACCTGATCAGCTTTCGGCGATTGAACTTGATAGAGCCCTGGCCCATGCGGGGGCAATTCGACGTGATTTTCTGCCGCAACGTCGTGATCTACTTCAACCCGCAAACCCAATCCACGCTGTGGCCCCGATTTGCTGCGGCCCTCCACCCGGATGCGTGGTTTTTCCTGGGCCATTCCGAACGCATCCAGGACGGAGATGCGCATCTTTTCCGCCCCGAAGGCGTCACGTCCTATCGGCTTCCCACCTCGCAACCCGCTTGATCAAAAGGACGCCCCATGGCCCTTCGCGACCAACTTCGGATTCTCGTTGTTGATGACATGTCAACCAGCCGCGGCCTGATCACCCAGGCGCTGGAAAGCCTCGGCATCCGCAACATCTCGGCGGCGGCCGATGGCACCAGCGCGTTGCAAAGCATCGCCAAATCACCCGTGCATCTGGTGGTGTCGGATTTCAACATGCCCGGCATGGATGGTCTGACCCTGCTGCAGCACTTGCGCCAAAGCGCGCCGACACAGGGCGTCGGATTTCTTTTGATTACAGGTCGTGCGGACCGCGAGGTGCTTGAACGTGGGCAGGCGCTCGGTATGAACAACTATCTCAAGAAGCCGTTCGAGGCCGCAGACCTCAAGGCCGCAATTGAAGCCATCGTGGGTCGGCTTTGACCGCAGACGTAAGCATGCATGCGAGCGCAGAGGATGCCGTGTCGCTGTCAGCGTTGCTTTCGGCGCTGGGGTCGGAATGCAATCGGGCGGCGCATGACCTTGCACGGATGCAAACTGTACTTGGCACAAGTGACGGCGCGACGCCCCGAGATGTGGCGAAGCATAACGTCATCGCGTTGCAGGACCTCGACCGTTTGACCCAGACACTCGCCGCCTTGGGGCGGATGGCGGAGGCTTTGCGCCATGTTCCGCCGTCACATGGTATCGACCCCTCATGTCTTCGCGCCGTTGTTGCGCTCGACAGTGTGACGGCACGGCTGCTGGATCACGTCGAAGAGCGCGATCCAGTAACCACTTCGCCCACGGGGCACACCACACTTTTCTAGGCTGAGAACCCGGTTGCCGGAAACGCAAAGACCCGCCTTTGAAGTTGTCGCCAGCATCACTACCGCCATTTCATCGCGCAGTCCTGGTTTGGTTTTGCGTGCACACGCGACAGAATTGCCCGCGAGATCTAAAGCAGCTCGATATCATTACCAGCTGGCACAGCGCTGACCGCCTCAGGCGCAACATCGGATGCTTGGACCAAGCGTTGCTGCGCCTGACCCGTTGACGGCCAGAAGCGGATTTGCCGGGCCGACCGACCGCCTGTGCTGTGGGCGACAACCTCGATCCCTTCGGTCTTCAGATAACCCATGGCGAACGCCGCATTGCGCGAGCCGATATCGCTGAGCCCGTCAATGATCGCCGCACCGCCGAACACCTTGGCACGGCAATCGAGCTTGGCGGCCCCGGCCTTCATCATCGCGTTGATCAGCGTCTCCATGGCGCTGGCCCCGGCGCCCAGCATCGCGCCTTGGCTATCGGGCAAGAGAATGTGGTTCATCCCGCCGATGTGGCGCACCTGATCCCACAGGCACACCGACACGCAGGACCCGAGGATCGTGGTGATCACGTGGTCCGGGCGATAGCCGATCGCCTGCTCGCCCTGGACGATATACGTCTTTGCCGGGGCATCGGGCAGAACCGTCATGCCGACCGCCGCTCGGCTGCATTGGTCGCGCGCAGGATCGCCGGGCCGATCGCATCGAGCGCGCAGACCTCATCATAAGCGCCGCTGTCGCGCACGGCCTTTGGCATGCCGTCGACCACGGCGGTGGCCGCGTCCTGGACGATGCAGTGACCTCCCGCCCCATGCAGCTGCTTTGCGCCCTCGGCCCCGTCTTTGCCCATGCCGGTCAGCACCACGGCCAGGCATCGATGCGCCTGTGGCACGGCAGAGGTAAAGAGCATGTCGACCGACGGAACGTAAAGATGCGTCCCATCATCGGGGCGCAGCACCACGCCGCGCGCCGCATCAGCGGCGAGCGCAACATGATGATCACCGCCTGGTGCAATCAGAACGGTGCCCGCCATCAGAGGAATCTCTGGAGCGGCAAGGCGGACGCGGGGCGCGATGAGCGAGTCCAACCGGCTCGCAAAGCTTTGCAGGAAAGCGGGCGGCATGTGTTGGGCCACGACCGTCGGCGGGCCCTCTGCGGGATAGTGCGACAAAACACGCTCCAACGCGTCGACGCCGCCGGTCGAACTGCCGATCAGAACGAAGCGCCCGTTCCAGCGATAGCCCGCGCTGGACGGTGCCTCGGCTTTGGGTATTGGTCCGCCGCGCACGTGAACCTTGGCAGAGGCCGCGTGAAACAACGCATCGCTCAGACGCCGCCTGCTGATCGGATCGCCTTGCAAGCGTGCGGCATCCACACAATCAACCGCCCCGAGCGACAGCGCCTGTACCGCGTCTTCGCTGTTCTCGCGGGTGCGCGAGGATACCATCACAACCGGCATCGGCCGCAGCCGCATCAGGTGTTGAAGGAACACCAAGCCGTTCATCCGGGGCATTTCGACATCGAGAGTGACCACATCGGGGTTGACCGACTTGATCATCTCGCGCGCTTCATAGGGATCGCTCGCCTCGCCCACCACGGTCAGGCGGGGATCGGCGTCGAGCGTAGCCCGCAAAAGCGCGCGGATCGTGCGGCTGTCATCGATGATGCCAACCCTGCGGCGCTCTGATGGGGCGGTCGCGGGGTGGATCATGACACCTCCTGATGCAAAGCAACCGCTTTGGACATCTGAGTTGGGGGATCAGAGGCACCGATATCGCTGCCCGCGATCAGGACGAATCGGCGCGTGCGCCCGCGATTGTTGTTCACGCGGCACAGCATGGCCGACAGACGCACACCGCCCTTGGGATGAACCCAAAGGCCTTCTTGCTGGGCCGACATTTTCGCAATCTCGGCCCAGGGGCGCGCAGTGCCGTTTTGGTTTGCGTGGAAGATCGCATTCCAGTGTTCGCCGTAGACCGCCTGTCCCGGGATCGAGGTCCAGCGCAGGAAGGGCGGATTGGCCTCGATCAAGCGGCCATCGGGCGAAAAGCTTGCAACGGGGAGGGTCGCATGAACCGCGCCTGTGACGGCGTCTGACAGGCGCCGGCGGGTGACGTCTTTCCATTCTACGACATAGCCCAGGATCTGTGGGCTGTCGCCCGCACGCACCGGGGCCATGGCAAGCGCAAGATGGGAGTGGCCGAGCTGCATCTCGGCGTTGCCCTGGCCCTCCACTGCGGCGACCCGCAGACGCTCAGCCCCTGGATAAAGAGCGATCAACCCCCGTCCGGGCAAGGCGTCGGGGCGGAAGTCAGAGACATTGCGCTCCAGCGCAATCCGATGCGGTGCCATCAGGTGGACAAGGCATTGGTTGACGTAGATAATCGTCATATCCCGGTCGATCAGCATCAGCGCGGCTGACGTGGCCTCAAACGCCGCGCTTTTGAATGCGTGCTCCCGCTCGGTGGCGTCGGCGGCGACCAGAGAGGCACGAAAGACATCCAGGCGACGGGCGATATCGCCGATCTCGTCGGGCCGCTGCCGCCCTGGTATTTCAACATCGTAGTCGCGCCGAGCGACCTGCCCCATCGCTTGCCCAACCGCCTGCAACGGGCCGCTGATGGACCGCGCGAGCATCACGCCCACCACGCAGACCAGCGCAAGTGCCGAGATACCGTCCTGCAGGCTTTCCCGTCGCAAACGCGTGGCCGAGGCCAGGATTTCACTGCGCTGCTGAAGCGCAACGACCACAAAGCGTTTGCCCTGAAAGACAAACGGCACAAAAGCGGCCAGATGCGGCTCTTCATCCTCGGGCCCAAGGATCGTCACGCCACCTTCGCGCGCAAGCCGCCGCTCCGGGGGGACGGGATCGTCTGCGTCGACAATCGAAATCGCCAGCCCCGCGCGCGGTGTCAGATCTGCGCCCAGAACCGCGGCGCGCCCGGTGCGCCCCAAACCGTCGGATCGCCCGACGATATCGGTCAGGGCCGCCGCGGGAAGGCGAATGATCAAGACACCGTGGAGCTGGGCAAGCCCATCCCGAACCGGCATGCCAAAAAAGGCCGAGCGTTCGGACGGGTCTGCACCGTAGGGTTCAAAATCTGTCATGATATCGACAGAAAACCCATTTCCGTTCACGACCCGGTCGAACACCAGCCTCAATCCGTCCCCCGCATCGAGGGTCGTGGCCACGTCAGCCCCGAAGCTGTCGCCTTTCGCGACGGAATAAATGACCCGCCCGGTTGGCGAGACGAGGTAAAGATCGGCGTAATCCCGCGATGTGGCGTGGCTGGAAAAGAACGGGTGGTAAAAGCTGTGCGTACGGTGATAGCCAGCGTGCACATTGGGCCTTGGGGCGCTCAGTTCACCACCGACCGGGTGATCGCGCCCCACCATGTAGGCCGCGCGCAACCGTTCGGCCGCCAGCGGCCCTTCACGGTCCCAACTGCGCTTAAACGCACGGGCCGCTTCCAGGATCACGGGGTTGTTGGCCTTGGCGCGCATATCGGCACGCACAGAGGCGAGCACGCCCTGCACCTCCGCCGCGCGACTGCTGGCCACCGCAAGCAGGCGATCCTCACCCGCGGCCAGGATGGTGGCCCGCGCGTTCGTGGTCGTAATGAGTTCGGCCAAGTAAAGCGCCGCGATGGTGATCAACGCCATCAACAACGGCAGCTTCTGCCCGATCTTCAATCCCAGACGCACAGGTAACCCCCAAGGGCAGCGGCCACAAACGGGGCCCCACGCACGGGCAAATTGCGCGACAGCTGTGAAGAAACGGTTAGTTCACGCCGAAACGGCCTCGGGCGGGTCAAAGGATTTTGCGTTCGCACGGTGCCAGCGCACCAGGTATCCCCCGCCAACATCCTCATCTCGCAACAAAAACCCTTCGGGCAGGTATCCAAAAGAGTCGCTGCCTTCCATCATCTCGCCCGAGCTCTCGCGCTGCATGAAATGATAGGGCAGGAAGTTGCACGGATCGCTCAGCCCCGCTGCGCCCGCCATCTCCGCCAGCGCCTTCAGCGTGTTGCGATGAAAATTCGCCACGCGCACGGATTTGTCCGACACATTGAGCGCCCTCTGCCGCAGCGGATCCTGCGTGGTCACGCCCACGGGACAATGGTTGGTATGACACGCCTGCGCCTGGATGCACCCGATCGAGAACATGAAACCGCGGGCCGAATTCGCCCAATCCGCCCCCAGCGCCAGCGCCTTGGCGATATCGAAGGCCGTGATCAGCTTGCCCGCCGCCCCGATCCGGATCTGGTCGCGCAGGCCCGACCCGCGCAGCGTGTTGTGCACAAACACCAGCCCCTCGGTCAGGGGCATGCCCACATGGTTGGCAAATTCCAGCGGTGCCGCCCCTGTGCCACCCTCTTTGCCATCGACCACGATGAAATCGGGAACGATCCCCGTTTCTCGCATCGCCTTGACGATACACATGAATTCCCGCCGATGGCCAATGCACAGCTTGAAGCCCACAGGCTTGCCGCCCGAGCGTTTGCGCAACAGCCCCAGAAACTCGCAAAACTCGGTCGGCGTCGAAAACGCACTGTGGGCAGCGGGTGAGACACAGTCGATCCCCATCGGAATGCCCCGCGCCTCGGCAATCTCCGGCGTGATTTTTGAGGCTGGCAACACCCCGCCATGGCCCGGCTTGGCCCCCTGGCTCAGCTTCACCTCGATCATCTTCACCTGGTCGAGCGCCGCGGTGTCCGCAAACTTGTCGGGGTCAAAGGCACCTTCCGGCGTCCGCGCGCCAAAATACCCTGATCCGATCTCATAAATCAGATCGCCACCCCCCTCGCGGTGATACCGGCTGACCCCGCCCTCGCCCGTGTCATGGGCAAAGCCTCCCATCTTGGCGCCCTTGTTCAACGCCAGGATCGCATTGGCCGAGAGCGAGCCAAAGCTCATCGCCGAGATATTATACAGCGAGGCATCATAGGGCTGCTTGCAGTCCGGCCCCCCGATCCGCACGCGGAAATCGCCAATCTCCAGATGCGTGGGCACGATCGAATGGGTGAGCCAGGCATAGCCCGCCTCATAGATCTTTTGCTGGGTGCCAAAGGGCCGCTTGTCCTCTACCCCCTTTGCGCGCTGATAGACGAGGCTGCGCTCTTCACGGGAAAACGGGCTTTCGTCCTGATCGCTCTCGATCAAGTACTGGCGGATCTCTGGCCGGATCTCTTCCAACAAGAACCGCAGGTGGCCCAGCACGGGATAGTTCCGCGTCACCGCGTGTTTCGTCTGGGTGATATCGTAGAGCCCCAGCAGCGACAGCGCGCCAAACAGCACCGTGGGAATCCAGAACCAGGCAGACACGAATAGCAGCCCAAGCGAAATCACCGCCAACACCACTATGCCTGCAAAAAAGGCATAGCGATGCATCGACTCGATACCGTTCATAATCGTCTCCCGACTTTTGGCTCACTAGACTGGGCCAGCGGCGTCGGCGCAAGTGTCGTGTTTTGATGTGTCCGAAACGTGTCGCTTCGTGAAAGCGCGGTGAGCTTAGTGCAGCGGAAGTGCCAGCGCCCGGCTTAGAAAATCGCGGTTGACCGGGCTGTGGGGGCGCAGCGCCAGTCGTTCATGCGCCATGGCGCGGGCAACGCCGGGCAGGTTGCCTCGCAGGGCCGCCTCGGTCAGGGTCCAGTCGATGACATCGCGCTGCGCGTGGCTGCCCCCGAACCGGCCCGAAATGGCGCGCGCCGGCATCAAATGCTGCACCGCTACGTCATAATCGCCCTGCCAGAACGCATCGAACCCCTCGATCAGCGCCACCCCGGTTTCTTGCGCCCAAACGCTCGCTTCGCCCCGCCCGCCAGCGCCCGTGCGCATTGCCGACAACAGCTGATCCAGCGCCACCCGGTCTTCGGCCCCGATGAACGCCATGGCCGCGTGCCAATCATTGAACGCATATCCGGTACTGGGCAAATGCGGCGCCCACAGCCCGGCCAGATGTGCCCACCGATCCCCGGGATCTGCGCCACCCAAGGTCAATCGCCACAATAGCGCCGAGGCGTCGAGCAGGTTCAGCGCCAGCGGCCCCTGGTCAACGATCTGCGCGTCATACACAGCCATGGCAGCGCGCTGATCCTCCATCTCCAGGTGACACAGCGCCTTGTGCCACCAATTGTGGACCTTGAAGAAACTCGCCTCTGCCGCCCAATGCGGGGCCCGTGTCTCCATCCACTGCACACCTTCTTCCGCACGCCCCTCCATCTCCAGCACATGGGCCACGGCGTGATGGGCCCAGCTATCGCGCGCATCCCGCTCCACCGCCTCACGCCCCGCCGCCTCGGCGCGGGCATAATCCCCCGCCTCTTCCAGCCCAAACGCGTACATCCCCAACACCACCGAATGCCCCGGCACGTCAGGCGACCATTCGGGCAAGGCGCGCGCCACGCGGTCGCGCAGATCGCGCGCATCGGCGCGGAAGAAATCGATGTTGTGCCCCGATTGCAGCGCCACGATATCGCGCGGCCAGTCCATCTGGTGACGATCCAGTAGCTGCGCGGCCTGCGTCCAATTCCCCGCGATCAGCGCCGTCAACGCCCCCGCATGGCTCGCCTCACGCGCGTCCATCGCGCAGGCTTGGGCCGCGGCCAGGCTCTGCTCGGCCAGCGCGGTCGCCTCCGTCTCGGTCGTCAGCGCAAAAAGGTGGGCCTTCATCAGATGGGCCATCGCAAACGCTGGCGAGTCCGCCAACGCGGCATCCAGCGGCGCAATCGGATCGCCCAGAAAGAAATTGAACGCCTCCACCGCCTCCGCGAACCGGTCCGCCGCGGTGGCAGAGGCCCCCGACAGGCGATACCCCTGAGGATCGGTGCGCGCGGTTGCCATCGGAACCCTCCCTGTGCTGCGGCCAATGGTGGCGCATTCCGGCCCGCCACGCCAGCCCCGGCCAGTTTGGTTTTGCCATTTCCGGCGGCCCCCGCTACCTCCGGGTCAAACGCAACAGCCCAAAAGGCGCCCCTTGCAGCAGGCACAGGCACCCCGACCGGACCGCGACTTACCGGTGGCCCCCTGGATCTGGGCCGCGGGACTGGCGTTATTTGCGATTTTGCTGGTCGCCAAGCTCTACCTTGGGGCCCGGCTCGATCTCTTCGGCGACGGCGCATTTTATTGGTTAGAAAGCCGCCACCCCGCGATTTCCTATAGCGATGTGCCGTTCCTGACCCCGTTGATGGTGGGCCTCGGCACGGCGCTTCTGGGCGACACCGTCCTTGGCGCCCGCATCCTCTTCATCACCCTGGGCAGCACCCTGCCCATCGCGCTCTATTGGCTGGCCCGGCCCATCGCGGGCCACCGAGACGCGGTCATCGCCGCGTTCCTCAGTCTGCTGATCCCGGTGCCCGCCACCCTGGGCCTCCTTGTTATCCCAGACGTCCCCCTCCTCATCCTGTCTGTCCTCACCCTCGGTGCCCTCGAACGCGCCACCCGCACCGGCGCGCCCGCCTGGTGGATCGCCACGGGCATTTTCGCCGCCCTCGCCTTCAACGCCCATTACCGCTTCGCCTTCTTCGCGCTCGCCGTGCTCCTCTATCTCACCCTCACCCGCGAGGGCCGCACCCATTGGCGCCACCGCAACCTCTACATCGCCACCGCCATCGCGCTGATCGGCCTCGCCCCGGTTCTCTGGTTCAACTTGTCCAACCGCCTCGCAGGCGTCGCCTTCCACTTCGTCGACCGCCACCCTTGGGCCTTCGACCCCCAGGGCCTTTACTACCTCGTCACCCAAGCGATCTGGGTGACGCCGATCCTTTTCGCCGCCTTCGCGCTGACCCTCTGGCACGTGCTCCAACGCGCCCGCGCGGGCACAGACCGCGCGCCCTTGATGATATGGTTCCCCGCCGCCTACCTGATTCCCTTCACCCTACTCAGCCCCTGGGCCGTGGGCGGCAACGCCACCACCGGGCACTGGTCGCTCTTCGCCTATATCCCGCTTCTGATCTATTTGCCCGCCACCCTGCGGGTGATCGGGCGATGGGCCTGGATCGTCCCGGCCTCGGGCGTGGCGTTCATGGTGCTGGTCCTCACAAGCGTAACGCTCACCGCCCATTACCCAACGATCTCTGACACCGCGCGCCGCCTGGCCACCGACAAACTGTCCGGTTGGCCGGAAGTTGGCGCAGCGACCGAGGCCAAATTGGCCGAGTTCGCCCTGCCCCCCGATACACCAATTCTTACCGACACCTACTACCTCTCGACCCAACTGGCCCACACGACCAAGCGCACCACAGGCATCTACAATCTCGACAACGACAAGATCTTCCGCCACGGGCGGGCCGTGCAACGCGCCATCTGGGGCTTCGATGAGGCTGGCCTGCGCCGCGGTCACGCAGGGGACCGTGCGCTTGTCATCCTCGAACAAGGGCTCAACAGCGCCCAGCTTTGCAGCATCTTCGATACGCTGCGCCCGGCAGGCCGCTTCGCTGTGTTCGAGGGAGAGCGCCAGTACCGCTATTTCATAGGCGACGGCATCGCGGCGGATGCGCTCGTCGGCTCGGATTGCGTTGAGGAAACCGGGTAAGCTCCCGGCGTTTCTGCGAAACGCCTACCGCTTGGCCGCGTTCCTCTGGAACGCGGGTGGTGGGTGATGAGAGACTCGAACTCCCGACATCTTCGGTGTAAACGAAGCGCTCTACCAACTGAGCTAATCACCCGATCCGCGCGTGTCTTAGCGCGCCGCACCCGTGGGCCGCAAGCCCCCGATCCCTGCCTTTTCATCTTGGCAAAAATACTCCGGGGGGCCGCGCCGCGCGCGGCGGGGCAGCGCCTCAATCCCGCATAAAAAAAGGGCCCCAACAGGGGCCCCTTCCATGTCTCAAACGCGATCGGTCACACAGCGATCTGACCGCCACCCTTCTTGGTAACCACCACCACAGATGGGCGCGGCGGCATCCCGGCGGCAAAGTCGGGCCAGCGGGTCGCAGGATCCTCGAAGGTCGAGGCACGCTCAAAGCCTACGAAATCCGTCGTGCCGTCGGTGCCGGGGTGCTGGACCGCCAGGAACAACGTCTCGGAATCCTCGGTAAAATACGGACCGCACAGCTCACCCCCCACCGGGCAGCGGAAGAACAGCTTCGAATGCCCGCGCAGATCGCCTTCGGTCTCCAGCGAATACAGACCATCGGACTTGCCCGTCCGGCCCCAGCCCGACCCTTGGTCAGTCGAGATCCACAGGCGACCCGAGGCGTCAATCGCACAGTTATCGGGCGAGCCGAACCAACCGTTTTCGCTGGTCTCGGGGTTCCACTCGGCGCCGACCTCGGCAATCGTGGGATCGCCGCACTTCACCAGGATCGACCAGGTGCCGGATGTGGCCGAATGGTTGCCGTCTGCTTCCTTGATCTCGATGATATGGCCAAAGTTGCTTTCAGGCCGTGGGTTGGCCGCGTCCACCTGCTCGGGCGTACGCCGCGAGTTGTTGGTCAGCATGATATAGGCCGTCCCATCGCCGCGTGGCTCTGCGTCTTCGGGCCGGTCCATCGGTGTCGCGCCCAACAGGTCAGCGGCCAGGCGCGTGTCGATCATCACATCGCCTTGGTCGTTGAACCCGTTCTCCGCCGTCAGCGGCCCTTCACCATGGACCAGCGGCAACCAGTCAATGGTGCCGTCATCGTTGAAGCGCGCCACGTAAAGCGTGCCATCCGACAAAAGCGCCGAGTTCGCGGCGCGGTCCTCGGTAACAACCCCGCCAGAGACGTACTTGTACTGATAGTCGAACCGGTTGTCGTCGCCCGAATAGATCACCAATCGACCATCACTCGCGATGGTGGTCTCCGCCCCTTCGTGGCGGAAGCGGCCCAAGGCCGTGTGCTTCACCGGCGTGGCGTTGGGGTCGGTGGGATCGACTTCAACAATCCAGCCGAAGCGGTTCACTTCGTTGGGTTCCTTGTCGATGTTGAACCGGTCATGGAACTTGCCCCAGGCATACCAGCGCCCTGGCACGCCATAGCGTTCCATCTGCGCAGCCTCGGCCTGTTCGGACAGATCAACATCGCCCTCGGCATTCACCTTGTCCGACCAGAAATAGCCGTGGAAGTTCTCTTCGGCCATCAGATACGTGCCCCAGGGCGTCATGCCACCGGCGCAGTTGTTGATTGTGCCGATCACCGTCATGCCCTCGGGATCGGCCGAGGTTTTCATGCGGTCATGGCCAGCAGCCGGCCCCGAGAACGTCATCGCCGTGTTCAGCGGCGTGATCCGGCGGTTGTAGGTCGAATTGCGGTTGACCATCCAGTTGCCGTCAACACCCTTTTCGATCTCGACAACGGTGCCGCCATGGGCCGCCATCTCGATATCGACAAGCTCTTTCGTCATGTTCGGGAACCCTTCACGGTCCTGGCGACCGATCCCGGGGAACATCACTTCCTCGTTGGTATACTCGTGATTCACACACAGCAGACCGCGCGTGCCTTCGGGGTTCAGCGCGGCAAAGCCCACATAGTCGTTGTTGTAGCCGAACTGCTTCAGCTGCTTCTCGGCGCTCTGGTTGTAAGGGTCGAACTCTGCGGCATCGGCCGTGATCGGATCACCCCAGCGCAGCAGCACATCGGCCTTGTAGCCGTCAGCGATGTGCATGTCTTCGTCATTGCCCCAGGTCAGTTCATCGAACTTGTACCGGCTGTCGTCGGCTGTCATCGCGCTGGCCTGCTTCGGCGCCATCAGGGCCGTGGTCCCGAACAGGGCGGTCGTCGCCGACACGCCCAGCGCGCCCTTCATCACCTCGCGGCGGCCATAGCGGCGGTTGATCACGTCACCGATGGTATTGCCGAGATGGGGGTTGGTGGGGATGTCGTCAAACGCCTCAAATGCCTCGGCGCGGTTTCCATATTGGGGGTCGTTTATGATGCTGTTTCTATCCATCTTGCTCTCCCTTGTGCTGGACGGATGGGCACACGCACTGCGTGTGGACCATGGTGCGCTTAAATGGCGGATGGGC
>JBCBPV010000048.1:0-27308 GCA_039820585.1 Pseudomonadota bacterium | reverse complement strand
CTTTCGGTCCAAAGGCCGTTGGCGGTAATCACCTCATGGCCGTCAAACAGCAGGTGCAGGTAGGTCACGTGGCGGACCGTCCGGTCCATCCGGATCGTCGCGTCGTTCACCAGGTGTCGCGCGGGCGCCAGCACCTCCGGCTCGCCGGTCAGCAACTCTGCTCGCCAGCCGGTCAGCAGCACCCGGTGTTGTTGCGAGACGGTCAGCGCCCGGTTCGGGCGGTCGGGGCCCAGTGCGCCACGGGCGATGCGCACCGGGTGGAACTGGGGGCCTGTGGCAAGGCGCGCGCTTGCGACATCGGTTCGTCCGATCCAGCGCACAGGCTGCAGGCCATGGTCACGCGTGCGGACCAGATCGCCCACCCGCAATCGTTCGACCAGGTAGGGGCCAGCGGCGGTTTCGATCATCGTGCCGGGGGTGAAACAGATCGGGAAGGAAAAGCCCGAAGATGGGATCGAGGGATTGCCGAACGCGCCCGGGCCCTCATCGGTGCCGATGACGCGCAGGACCTTGCCCACCGGCGGAAACCCGCCCTGACCGCCGACAAAGCTGAGCCCCTCGACGGTGGCGAAGCTGGGATTGCTGTTGTTGACGTTGAATGCAATCGCCGTGAACTGTTGCAGTGTGTCTGGGTCTTCCAGCGTCAGCGTATACTCCCCCTCGACGGGGGTATTGTTGCCGTAGGTCACGCCGTCGATCGTTTGGCTACCATCCAGGCGCTGATTGCCATCTTGGTCGTCGAACGTCGTGTCGCTGCCGCCGTCGCGGATATTCACCTCAAGGTAATTCGCGTTGTTCAGGCGTATTGTCTGGTTCAACAGGTGCGAGCCATCGCCCTGGGTGATGCCGTCCAGTTGCTGGCCGCCACCCAAGGTGATGTTCCCCTCTTCGAGGATCCAGATGGAATAGTCTGCCACGCGCTTGCCTGCCTTGTCCGGGTTTTCCGGCTTTTGGCTAACCTAGGGGCCTTGCGAGAGTTTGGGAATCCGCGCGGCTTTTCCCTTACATCGGCGTTGCAGGTTTGCTATGAGCCCCGCGGATTGCGGGTGTGGCGGAATTGGTAGACGCACCAGATTTAGGTTCTGGCGCCGCGAGGCGTGGGGGTTCGAGTCCCTTCACCCGCACCACTCCTTGACGTTAGTCGGCAGGAGCGTGCGTGAACGCTCCTACCTGTATCACCGGCGCTTCAGTTCGACGCCTCTTCCCACAATGTATTGTCCCAGTAGGGGAAGGGCCGCTCAGCGCGGAGCTCAAACAGGATGCGGTCGCTGAACTCGCGGCCATCATCCATCACTGCCGTTACCTCGACGATATGCGCGCCAATTGACAGGTCAGTGGGCATCTCCAAGCGCCACAGATGGGTCGAGCTGTCGGCGATCATCCAGGTATTGGCCGCTTGGGGCGCCGCGGGGCCGAAGCTGGACCCCTGCCAGGCTTCGAACCCTTGGGCACGCGGCTCACCCGACTCCGACTCCCATGCCCAGCGACCGATGGTCATTTGCCGGGTAGCGGCAAACGGGTCGGCCCATTCGGCGCCCGCCAGGACATCCTCACCATTGCCGGCCTGGGTGCGGGTCATCGGTATGCGCGCGCCGCCATTGATCGTGGCATAGACTTCGGTGTTGCGGTCGCCGGCCCAGACGTTGGCTGTGAGCCAGACGGTTTCGCTGAGGTCTTCGGGGGTGAAAAGCTTCAGGTCGGCAAGGTCGTTGACCGTGACCGGTGGCAGCGGAGAGCCACGGTCTTCCCCGGCGTCCGTCCATTCAAACAGCTCGGTAAACCAGTTGCGGAATTGTGGCGTGTTGAAGCTGAGCGCCATCTGGCGCTCGGGCGGCTGGTTGGCGGCGTGGAAATTGACGGTGAAATCAGAGCCATCGAAGTCGACAATCATGTAGCCCGGCGGTGTGCCACCGCGGGCAAACGACATCGGCGTGCCGTCAAAGCCAAGATCGCCCCAATACCAGTTGCCCGACGGCGCGCCGCCCACCACGTGATCGAAGGGCAGGCGGGTGACGCCCACCTGTTCTTCCCAACCCTGGAACCATTCACCCGCAGCTAGGTATTCAAACGTATGGGTGTGGCCAGAGAAAGAGACGACCGGGCGGCCCGACAGTAGGTCGTGGATTTCGGCAAGATTGTCTGTTTGATGCCGCCCGGTGTTCGAGTCGATGAAAGACACGAATGGGATGTGGTGCAGCATCACGATCAACCGGTCTTCGGGCGTATTGTCCAGCACGCCCGCGAGCCAGGTCATCTGCTGATCGGTGACGCGGCCATTGTAGACCACCCGCTCAGGATCAGCGCAGGCGTCGCGTCCGCCGGGGCCATCGTCCTCGGGACCACACGGGTAGACGACGTTGTCGAGCGCGATGAACGTCGCGTTGCCGATCTCAAAGCTGTAATAGGCGGGCCCGTAGATCTGGCGCCAGCTGTCAGCGGAGTGCTCATCGGACGTCGCGTCGAAATCGAAGTCGTGATTGCCGTGGATGTAGTATTGCGGCAAGCCCAGCACCGACCACAGGTTCATGAATCGCGGCAACAGGCTGAGGTCGTCGCCCATCACGTCGCCCAGCGCTATAACGCATTCCGCTTCGCTGAGGTTTCGATCCAGAAGGCTGTCCAGCACACCGTCGCGGACATAGCCGATCTCGGTGTTCGAATAGGGCTGCGTGTCGCCCATCATCACGCAGGAAAACTGCTCATCCACGCCGGTGCGCACCATCGGGAAGTTGATCGCCGCGGGCAGGGGGCCCGTGGGAGAGAGGCCGCCATAGCGCAGGGTTTCTGGCGTGCCTTGGGGTTTGTGGTGGTAGAAGAACTGCGGGACGCCGTTCATGTCAACGGGCACATCGAAGGCCGCGGGTTCATGGACCATCAGAGTCATGTTGTCGAACGCGGGCAGGGTATAATTGCCATCTTCGTCAGTGGTGGTCACGTCGCGGCCGTTTGACACCATGACGCCTGCGATGCCGGGCTCATTGTCCTGGTGCATGCCATCGCGGCTGAGGTCATGGAAGACGACACCGGTGGCCGCGGTGCCGTCGCCATCGCCGCCACGAACGACGTCGATATCGGCCACGTAGTCTGTGCGGGCCAGTGTTGAGGTTGCCGTCAAAATCGAAACTGCCGCCAGCAAAGCTGCACGGCCCCTGAACATCGTCGTCATAGGCGTCTCCATCAGTATTCGGTTCTGAGTGCCCGGGTCGCTGGGGTGGGCGATGACAGGGTGCCTCAGCCAAGTGACGCCTGCGTGGCAGTCAGATCAACGCTTGATGACGGGGTGCGCGTTGGGGCGCTGGTCTTTGCGCATAAAAGGCGCGACCGAGCGTGGCCGCGCCTCTGTTGGTTCCGCTATGGCATCACCGATGCTGCGGTCAGGATGCCATAGCCCTTGTCCCGCGAATATTTAGGCCCCAACCCATCGACTATTGCTGTGCGGATCGCTGGGCCGTCGACCTTCAGCTTCTTGGCCCGCCGCGCCTCGATCATTCGGGCGATAACGCCGGTGGCCTGGGCCGAAGCGGCTGAGGTGCCGCCAAAGCCGTAGTTCGCGCCTTGGTGCGAGGCGAGGCTGCCGGGGTCTTCGGCATAGCCGCCATGGCCCAGGATGTCGGGGGCCGGGACATAGTTGAACTTGAGCCCAGCCTCGGGATCGGGTTTTGCGCCAGGGTCTTCGTCGCGGTCGCTAGGGCAAAGGAAGCAAAGCCCCGGGCCAGATTGGCTGTACTTCGCGGGCTTGAGGGCCGAGCCCTTATCGGTGGCTTTGTCCAATTTGGCGGACCCCACGACGATCACGCCGCTCCCTTTGAACTTGTCCACGCCTGCCCCCGCGCCAGTGGCCAGCGCCTTGTCCAGCCACTTGGCCGCCAGGGCCAGCCCGGGGCGGGTCATCATCTTGTCCACAGCCTTGCGGCCATCGCCATCGGTCAGCGTGTTTAGCATCGCCTCAAAATCTCCCCACGCGCCGGGATAAGAGATCTTGCTGGTGCCATCGTTGCCCGACGGGATTACGACCGGCACTTTGAGTGCCGCCAGCCAGATCGCGAGCGCCAGGGGATCGCAGGGTTTGTCCAGCCACTCTGGCTCGACCGCGCCGCTCCAATCGTCCGGATACGTGTCTGATGCGGGGCGCACGAAAGGCGGACCGACAAGGATCACGTCGCATTTTGACGACCCGAACGCCATTGCGACAATGGCTTCTGCCACAGCCATTCGGTTTTCATGGGTGTCTGGCATTTTGTTGGTCACCCGCGCGGGAACCAGCATCGCCTCTGGCGCGGTGCCCCAGATCTCGCACAGGTGCTTCGCTGGCGTGCCCACGATCAGCCCGCCCATCGCGGTTCCGTGCCCGCCGCCTTTGGACGAGAACGCCATGCGCGCGTCGTGCGCGACCGGGTAGTCAAGGTTGATCGCTGCGTTGGACTTTTCCCAGACGCTTGGTTTGGGTGACTCCGCGAGGCGCCGGCTGATCGCGTGCCCTGCGCCCCGATCAAACGTCGGGTGGGTAATGTCCACGGGCCCGTCCACCAGGCCAACCGTGACGCCCGCGCCGCCTTTGTCGAGCGGCAGGCCACCCTTGCCGATCCCGATGCGGGCGAGCGTCCACTGTTCCAAGGAATTTTTCGGCGACGGTGTGGGCAATCGCTTTTCGGTTGGGCCATTGCCCATAAAGGGCGAGGGGCCTTTGTCATATGACTGCACGTCCTCAATCGCGTTAACGAACAACTCATCATAGACATCGCGCAGGTTGGTGAACGCGGCCTGCGCGATCGCCTTGCCCGCCGCTCCGTCAGAGGCATAGTGCACGCCTGCCCATTCCCGGTTCTCGGTAATCCGCGCGGCGACATCGAACGCCTCGGCCACGACGCCTGGGTCATACGCAAATACTTCCGCAAGCCCGTGTGCAATTAGCGATGCCTGTGTGGCGTGTCCGCTGGGGTAGGCTGCGTGGTTCGGCACGGTGATCGAGGGGTTGATCCCGTGATCCATCAGATGTGGGCGCGGACGGTTGAACTTTTCCTTATAGTGCGAGGCGAGGGCGAGGCCAGCGTCCTGAAGCAGGACCATCAACCGGATCAGGCTGACCGGTGCGCCCGACGCGTCTTCAAAAATCTCAAGAAAAACCGGGATAATGTCGTCGATTTCTTCTTCAATCTCTGGCTGGCGCACTTCTTGTTCGGGGTCGGCCTGTTTCTCCAGCAAATCGTCGAGCTCGGCGCGCACCTCGTCGCCGTCATAGGCGGGTGGAGGCGGGATCGCGCCGACGGTGGCCAGAATGTCTGGCAGGGCCTGTTGCATCCGGATGACATGCTTTTGGTCGCGCACCATCCATGCCGTGTAGATCGGGCCAAGGCCCGCATCTACGCCTGCGTTTGCCTTCGTCTTTGTCTTCGTTTTGGTCTTGGTTTTAGTCTTTGTTTTCGTTTTGGTCTTTGTTTTGGTCACGCCCTGTCTCCTCTTACCTGTGCCCCGCGTTTTCAGCCTGCTTAAGTGAGCAATCCGATCTCTTGCAGCCCGCCACGAATCAAATTCAGGCTGGTCGCTGAACTTCTGGCATAGTCTTCGTGGCCCATGCGTTCGGTTCCAAAGTCGCTGTCGATCTGTCGCAATTGGCGATAGCAGGCCATCGCTTCATCCATCTCGCCTAAGCGAATGTGGCTGATGAACATATGGCGCAAGACTGCCAGAAACTCAGGCCGTTTCGCCAGCACTCTGCGGCCCAGGGTAATCGCCTCGGCATGACGTCCCTGCAGAGTTGCCGCGATCATTGCTGATGCGTCGTAATAGAACTTGTAGGGGCTATAGCGCCCAAGGTTTCTGGCCATGTCAGCGGTGCGCGCACCACGCTCAATATCGCCGGAATAGATTGCGTTCATTGCCGTGGCGTCCCAGGCAAAAGCCAGGTTCGGCAGGATCCGACGGCTTTCGGTCAGGTACTGCGCCCCAAGCGCCAGATCGTAATTGGAGAAGCCTTCGAAATGCCCGGCGATGGCTAATACGACGGCATTGCCGGGGTCGGTTTCCATGGCCTGCGCCACATGCCGTTCTGCTTCCGCCAGCGCCGCCCCTTGATCTTCGCGCAGCTCATTGCGGCGCAGCATTGCCGCAAAGGCCAGCCAGGCTTCGGCATTTGCAGAGTATTGCTCGTCTACGAACCGAGTGAGGAGGTCTGCACTGTCTTTGATTCCGTCGCGTGACATACCAAATAGCTGATGCACAGCGGTATATAGCGTTGGTTTGGTCGCCAGGCCGGGTTGGCGCAGGATCAAGCTCTCCACGGTATCTACGGCGCCCATGACGAATTCCATCATCGTCTCAGAGCCTATGGCCAAGGCGGCCTCACGGTCGGACCCGATCGATGACGTCCAGACCACCCGGCCGGTTGCCGGAACCCGTGCCAGAACCGTCGATTGAAGCTCTTGCGCCATTAGCGACACGCGCACTTCAATCAGGATCGGTGGACGCACGACACTGTCGGTTTCGCGCCCCGCCAATTGGTTGGTCTCGACATCGCGCAGGTCGTAAGTCTCCAAAAACCCGTTCTGGCGGAACGTGGACACCATCGCGTTCGTGATCCTCTCGGCTACCACGCCAGCAAGCGGATCGTCAGAGACAACGACGGGGTTGCCAATCAAGACGCAGGGCGGGGCCTCAAACATGACTGGCGCCACCGGAATGCTATGGCCGGTATCAACCATCGCGCCACGATCATCCTCGACCCGCGCTTCAAAGGCCTGACGCTCATCGCGCAGCCAGTCTTCGCCGTTTTCATCGAGACGCGGGGCATCTTCAAAAAACCCGATCCGGCTGTTGCTGCCGGGATCCATCCGGACATGCAGCGCCTCCAGCCAAACATGCTCATAATCTGCCTGAAGCAAATCGCTCCAAGGGCCCAATTGTCGCCGTAACGCATAAAGCGATTGGCGAAGTGAGTTACTGGCCTGATCATCGAATGAGCGACCCCAAAGCCGGGACTTTAGCCACTCGCGGGACCGTCTCTGATCAGGTGCGGTGGCCAGCATCGCCAGAAGCACGCGCCCCTTCTTTTCGGGTATCCTGATGGTTTGACCATCCGGGTCAGCCAGTTGGAAATTTCCGACAAGTGAAAGTGTCGGCCTGTCCTGATCGCCTCCTGAGATCTTGCCCATCGGTCCATCCCCGCCAAATCCGTCGCTCCCACCGGCCTTTACGAGGCACTGCAGGTCGAGAGTATGCGCATTGCGTGCGCGAAGGGAACCGGTAAACCCCGATGGCAGCCGCTGTGGTTTGTCGAGTAACGTCATGGCTCTGTGTCCAAACCAGTCCGGGGCCCAGCATCAAAGTCAGCGGGCAACAACTCTGCGTCCCATGGGATGTAGGACGCGCGAAAATGAACCGCTGCACCGGGTTCGTTCTCACCCAACAGCAAACAGTGGCGTGAGACTGCGCGGCTCTGCGCACCGGGTTTGAACCGGGCCGACCCGCGCAACCTCAGCTCTTGCGACGACTGTTCCAGTAGGACATAGCCGTCACCGCCAACAAAATTACCCTTCACATCACACCCATCTGGCGGGTCGTGTTCGACGATGAACACTTCCGCGCCATTGGGTCCCTGCGAGACGAAGGTTGCGCACACGACAAGGTCGGGACTGAGCCTTGAGGGGGCCACGTCTTCGAGGCCCGTGCACGCTCCGGCACTGGAGATACTTAGAAATTCATTCCCCCCACCTGATCGGGACACGATCAGAAACTCATTACGCTCACTGATAATCGTCTGGGGATACCAGTAACTTGCCGTTGCCCGCCGGTTCAGCATGGCAATGAAGAATGACACCTTTGAACAGTCTCCTTTCCCTCACCTCGCAGGGTGACTTAACGTTAAGGGAAGGCTGTCACGTTGCTGTCGGTCCGTCCGTTAGAGAAGCGTTAATGTGGCCAAAAAATGGCGTTAGGAAATGACGGTTGGGGGGTGGTTTTTGACGTTGCTGGTACGGGGAGGGCTAGGGCTTTGGGGCTGGCCGACACCCGGTGGTTCAGACATGAAAGGCCCGCGATGAGGTGCGGGCCTTGGAGCATTGGCTGGCTGGGGTGGTAGGATTCGAACCTACGATACACGGTACCAAAAACCGCTGCCTTACCACTTGGCTACACCCCAACAGCGGGCACGTCTTACGCACAGGGCCCGCGCATCGCAAGAGCGATGCGCGAAAAATTTGTGACCCTTTGAGGCGAGACCTAACCGATGGCGACGGCGCGGATGTCGTCGTCGATGAAGTCGGTGTATTGGGCAAAGTTGTCGGCGAACATCGACACAAGCTTGGCCGCCTGAGCGTCGTAGGCAGCCGTATCGCCCCAGGTCCTGCGCGGGTCGAGCAGGATGTCGGGCACGCCTGAGATCGAGACCGGGACCTCAAAACCAAAATTTGGATCCTTGCGGAACGTCGCTTCGGCCAAGGTGCCATCCAGTGCGGCCGTCAAAAGGGCGCGGGTTGCTTTTATCGGCATCCGCGAGCCCGTGCCATAGGCGCCGCCGGTCCAGCCGGTGTTCACCAGCCAGCAAGTGGCCCCGTGCCGGGCGATCTTGTCCCGCAAGAGGTTGCCGTAGACTTCCGGCCGCCGCGGCATGAACGGCGCGCCGAAACAGGTGGAGAAGGTGGGTTCCGGTTCGGTCACGCCACGTTCGGTGCCAGCCACCTTGGATGTGAAGCCCGAAAGGAAGTGGTACATCGCCTGCGCAGGTGTCAGCCGTGCGATCGGGGGCAGGACACCGAAGGCATCACATGTCAGCATTATGATGTTCTTGGGATGGCCACCCAAAGCCGAGGTCGACGCGTTAGAGATATAGTCCATCGGATAGGCGCAACGCATGTTGGCGGTCAGGCTGTCATCCTCGAAATCGAGCTCAAGCGTTTCTTCGTCATAGACCATGTTCTCGATCACGGTGCCGAAGCGTTCGGTGGTGGCAAAGATCTCGGGCTCGGCCTCGGCGGACAGATTGATCGTTTTCGCGTAGCAGCCGCCTTCGAAGTTGAACGTGCCGCGGTCGGACCAACCGTGTTCGTCGTCGCCGATCAGCACGCGATCTGGATCAGCGGACAGGGTCGTCTTTCCAGTACCCGACAAGCCAAAGAAGACGGCGGTATCGACGGGATTGCCCGGCGCGTGGTTGGCCGAGCAGTGCATGGCCATCACGCCTTTTTCGGGCAGTAGGTAGTTCAAGAGGGTGAAGACCGACTTCTTGTTCTCACCGGCGTATTCCGTGCCACCGATCAGGATCAGCTTCTTGTCGAAGTTGATTGCGATCACCGTCTCGGACCGGCAATTGTGACGGTCCGGATCGGCCTTGAACGAGGGTGAGTTGATGATGGTGAAGTCGGGCGCGAACCGGTCAAGGTCTTCGTGGTCGGGACGGCGCAGCAGGTGGCGAATGAACAGACCATGCCACGCAAGCTCGGTTACGACACGCACATCGATCTGGTGCGTTGGGTCTGCGCCACCGTACAAATCCTGGACGAAATAGTCGCGACCGGCCATGTGAGACAGCATATCGGCGTAAAGTGCGTCGAAGCCTTCGGGCGACATTGCGGCATTGTTTTCCCACCAGATACGATCTTCGACATCCGGCGTTTTTACCACGTGCTTGTCTTTGGGCGACCGCCCGGTGAACTTGCCGGTGGTCACAAGGAACGCCCCGCCGCGGCCCAATTTCCCCTCATCGCGACGCAGAGCTTCTTCGATCAGCGCGGGCTCCATGAGGTTGTAGTGAACTGTGCCGAGGCCAGTAATGCCCTGATCTTCAAGGCGCATTTTCGGGTTGACCCGTCCTGTTTCCATCTGTCCGCTCCCTGGCCCAACGCGGCCGTTTGATAAAATTCACACACACTCTCGACCGCCCCGAAGCCGAGGAGATCACTTTACCATGGGTCAGGGATCGGGGAACCGGTATTAATCAATGCGTTAGCGCAACCATGTACAGGTTAGCGCAACCATCTCCGAGTTAGCGCAATCATGACACGGGGCTGCCGCAGTTTAGCCACTCCTAACGTGTCTTTGTGACACATGAACTGTGCGGATTGCAGTGATTCGCACTTACATGTTGATTCTGGGCGCCTAATCGGATTGGGTCCGAAAAAAATACGGCAATCAGAGCAGGACAAGGAACCTCAATATGTCGAGGATCGCTTTGGTGGACGACGACAGGAACATCCTGACGTCCGTGTCCATGACACTTGAGGCCGAAGGCTTCGAAGTTGAGACATACAATGACGGTCAGGCCGCGTTGGATGCGTTTAACAAGAAACTGCCCGACATGGCTGTGTTCGATATCAAGATGCCGCGGATGGATGGCATGGACCTATTGCAACGGGTCCGTCAGAAAACCGCAATGCCGGTGATCTTTCTGACGTCGAAAGACGACGAGATCGATGAAGTGCTGGGCCTGCGGATGGGCGCGGACGATTACGTCAAGAAGCCGTTTTCGCAGCGCCTGTTGGTGGAACGCATCCGGGCGCTTCTGCGTCGTCAGGAAGTGATGGAAGCCGACAGCCTGGGCGAGGGTGAGGTTGGCCAAACGCTGACTCGTGGCGATCTGACGATGGATCCGCTGCGCCATGCCGTGACCTGGAAGGGCCAGGATGTGTCGCTGACGGTGACCGAATTCCTGCTTTTGCAAGCGCTGGCACAGCGTCCCGGTTTCGTCAAAAGCCGCGACCAGCTGATGGATGTGGCCTATGACGATCAGGTCTATGTCGACGACCGGACCATCGACAGCCACATCAAGCGGCTGCGCAAGAAGATGCGCATGGTCGACAACGAATTCACCGCCATCGAAACGCTTTACGGCATCGGGTATCGTTACAACGAAGAATAGATGAACAATGCGTCGGGGATAGACGTGGTGGGCTCCAAACCCGTCAAACAGGCAGAAGTTGTCTTAGGCGAGGATTGGGTCGGACCGGACGCAAAGGTTGAAAGCGAGCTTCGGGCCAAGCGTGAAAAGCGTGGCCTGATCTCGATCAACCGGTCTCCGCTCGCGCGGAAAATCATCACATTTAATTTGCTCGCGATCCTGATTTTGGTCGCGGGCGTTCTTTTCCTGAACCCGTTCCGTGACAGCCTGGTGATCCAGCGAGAGCGTGGCCTCGTGATCGAGGCCGAGCTGATCTCGGAAGTGTTCGAGGCCAACCTGCGGCTAACCACGGCGCAGGCTGGCGCGGCTGCATTTGATGCCGAGGATACGTTGGCCGCCCTGGATTTGACAAGCCCGGCGGATGTGTTTGTCTTTGCCACCGACGGGGCAGTCGTCGCCACCACGGTCGGGATGGAACGCTCAGCGGTCCCGCCGATTGCGGGGCTGCAGACCGATGATCGCACGACCCTGATCACGGATTTGTTGAATGGTGCTTGGGAAAGCATGTCGAGCCTGATTGCCCCGGTGGAAAATGCTACGCCCGAAGTCAGCCCCGAAGACCAAGCACGCGCGCTGGTTGAAGCGGCGCTGGGCGGTGAGACGCAGGTGCGCACCGGCCATGATGCGAACGGGAACACCATTTTTACCGTCGCCACCCCGATCATTGTGAACGGTCAGGCGGTGGGCGCGGTCGCTTTGACCAGTGAGGCGGGCGAGATCGACAAGCTTGTGCGCAATGAGCGTGAGCAGGTCCTGCAGATGTTCGTCATCGCGATATTGGTGTCGGTGGGGCTGAGCCTCGTGCTGGCGTCTACCATCGCGAACCCCTTGTCGGACTTGGCCGCCGCGGCAGAGATCGGGCAAGATAAGAACTCTCGCCGGATCGCGCCGGGACGTGTGCGCATCCCGGACCTGACCGCGCGGCCCGATGAGATCGGGCGGCTTTCTGGCGCGCTGCGGGGCATGGTCGCCGCGCTCTACGACCGGATCGACGGTAACGAACAGTTTGCCGCCGATGTGGCGCACGAGATCAAGAACCCGCTTGCCTCGCTGCGATCCGCCATCGGGACCTTGCGACTGGTCAAGAAGGATGAGCAACGCAACAAGCTGCTCGATGTAATCGAACATGATGTGCGGCGGCTGGATCGGTTAGTGTCTGACATCTCGAACGCGTCGCGGCTGGACAGTGAACTGGTGAAGGAAGAAGAAGAGACCTTTAACCTGCTGAAGATGGTCCATGGGTTGTCCGATCACCTCGCTAATGAGGCGCATGACAAGGGCATCGAGTTCATTACCGATCTGCCCAAAGACCCGATCATCCTTGAAGGGCTCGAGTCGCGGCTGGCGCAGGTGTTCGTAAACCTGATCACCAATGCGATTTCGTTCTGCGAAGATGGCGATGCGATCCGGGTCTGGGTGCGCAAACGCGAGAACCGGGTGCTGGTCGTGGTCGAAGACACCGGCCCGGGAATTCCCGAGGCTGCGCTGACCAAGGTGTTCAACCGGTTCTACAGCGAACGGCCCGCGGGGCACTTTGGGAACAATTCCGGTCTGGGCCTTGCGATCTCAAAACAGATCGTCGAGGCGCATGGCGGCGTGATCTGGGCTGAAAACATCCGCCCCACCGACGCAGACGCGATGTCCGAACCGCTGGGCGCGCGGTTCGTCGTCGGCTTGCCGGTCTAAGGCGCCTGCCGTGCCCGCATCGCCCAATTCGAAGGGTGAGAAGCAGGGGGACGGGACGCTGCTGGTTCACGCTACGTCAATCGTCTATGCCAAACGCGCTTTAATCATCACCGGGCCGTCGGGCAGCGGGAAGTCTGCCCTGGCGCTGCATCTCATGGCGCTGGGCGCTGGGCTGATCGCCGACGACCAGACACGGATCACGGCAACACCAGACGGCCCGCCCATGGCAAGCTGCCCCCCGGCATTGCGCGGTCTGATTGAGGCGCGCGGTCTGGGCATCCTCACTACGAACCCGGCTAGGCCCGCGCCGGTCGCGGCGATCGTCGATCTGTCCCAGACCGAGGCGGCGCGTTTGCCGCCCGAGCGTACCCGGGACTTGTTGGGCTGGCCCATCCCGCTATTTCACAAGGCTGCGACGGACCATTTTGCCCCGGCGCTTCTGCTCTATCTCAAAGGTGGACGGAGTTCGGGATGACCCAAACCAAGATAACCGATGGCCCGCAGCAAATCACTTTGGTGACAGGTCCCGCAGGGGGTGGCCGGTCGACGGCCATCAACGCCCTAGAGGATTTGGGGTTCGAGGCGATCGACAACTTGCCCCTGACACTTTTGCCACGCCTGCTGGATGGTCGCCCGCTGGAACGCCCGCTGGCACTGGGGATCGACACGCGCAACCGTGACTTTTCGGTCCCTGCGCTTCTGGAAGCCGCGGACGCCTTGGCTGGGCAGGGCGTGTATACAACGCGGCTCCTTTACCTAGACTGCCGGCCCGAGGTGCTGCTTCGCCGCTATTCAGAGACGCGCAGGCGCCACCCCTTTGCACAAGGCGACGCACCGGCCGAAGCCGTGGAGCGCGAGCTGCCGCTGTTGGCCCCGGTGCGCGAGCGCGCCGATATCCTGATCGATACGTCCGAGTTGAGCCCGCACGATTTGCGCGCCGCCCTGACCCAATGGTTTGGCGCGGATGAAACGACCGGCCTTGCAATCACGATCCAGTCGTTTTCCTACAAACGTGGGCTTCCCCAAGACCTTGACATCGCGTTCGACGTGCGTTTTCTGGCCAACCCCCATTGGGAGGCTGACTTGCGCCCGCTGGATGGTCGGAGCGATCAGGTGGCAAGCTATGTTGCTGGCGATCCGGCATTTGAAGGGTTCTTTCAGGGCCTTTCGGATCTGATCCTGTCGCTGCTGCCGGCCTATGCGCGGGAGGGCAAAACCTATCTGTCGATTGGGCTGGGGTGTACAGGCGGGCAACACAGGTCGGTTGCCGTCGCGGAAAAGCTTTACAATACCCTTGCAGATGCGGGATGGCAGGTGTCAGTTCGACATCGGGAGCTTGAGCGGCGCGGTCTGGGTGCTGCGGCTCCGTCGGGGACGTAAGAGTGATCGGGATTGTCATTGTCGCGCATGGGGGGCTGGCCCGGGAATACCTGGCCGCCGTTGAACACGTTGTGGGCACCCAAACCGGCGTTGTCGCCATCTCCATCGCCCCTGATGATGATCGCCCCGCCAAAGAGGCAGAGATCTGTGCCGCCGCCGACCTTGTCGATAGCGGGCATGGTGTGGTGGTTGTGACTGATATGTTCGGCGGCTCACCGTCGAACCTGTCGCTACTTGCGTGCAGTCCCGCCAATCGCAAGATCCTTTATGGCGCGAACCTGCCCATGTTGATCAAGCTTGCGAAATCTCGGGGCAAACCGGTGCCCGTTGCGGTAAAAGCGGCCTTGGCGGCAGGTCGGAAATACATCGACAGCTTCGATGCAACTGTGGAATAATCCGGGGATGACGGAGACTGTCCACCGAACCCTGCAGATTGTGAATGAAAAAGGGTTACATGCCCGTGCGTCGGCCAAGCTGGTGGAAGTGGTGGAAGATCACAACGCCATGGCAGAGGTGTCACGCGAAGGCCAAACGGCTGCGGGCGACAGCATCATGGGGCTTTTGATGCTTGCTGCGTCAAAAGGCACCTTGATCGAGGTCGAAACAAAGGGGGACCAGGCACAGGAACTGGCGGATGCCCTGGAATCGCTTGTTGCCAACCGCTTTGGCGAGGATTACTAGCGCTTATGACGCCAAAAGACGTGGGACAAACGGGTTTGGTTGAAAGCTATACAGAAACACCGACACTGCACGGTCGCACGGACTACGTTCCCTACGACAAGCGCAAGTTGTCTTACGCCAATACCTTTCACAACCCTTGGCAGTCGAACATCATTCGCGTGATGGAATGGTTGACTGGCAAGGCGCGGCTCTTGTTTCTTATCCGCAAGTTTGAGCGTCAGGGCGTGGTCGCGGGCCAAGGCTTTTGGGCGCCTGCGCTGAAGATGATGGGTATCGATTTGCTGACGCCGGATGAAGAAATCCGGTCCATACCCGCCGAGGGCCCGGTGATTATCGTCGCAAATCACCCTCACGGGTTGATCGACGGCATGGTCTTGGCCGAGCTGGTGGGGCGCGTGCGCGAAGACTACAAGATCCTGACACGGTCGCTCTTGACGGGCGTGGAAGAGATTAGCCAGTTCATGATCCCCGTCGCGTTCCCTCATGAAGAGGGTGCGGTGCGCAAAAACCTTGAGATGCGCAAACGCGCCATGGCGCATCTGGCCGATGGCGGTGTGGTTGTCCTGTTCCCATCTGGCGTCGTGGCCTCGTCTGAGACCATGTTCGGCCCCGCGGTCGAGGCAGAGTGGAACCCGTTCACCGCCAAGATGATCCAACGTTCTGGCGCGACGGTGGTGCCGGTGCGGTTTTCGGGCCAGAACTCTCGCTGGTACCAGTTGGCAAACCGGATTTCCCCCACTATTCGACAGGGTCTATTGCTGCACGAGGTGGTGCATGCCCTGAACAAGCCCCAACGCCCCATCGTCGGCACGCCAATTGAGGCCGATGAAATGGCTGAATGGTCCGACAACCCACGCGGGTTCATGGACTGGCTGCGCGAGCGGACGCTGGGGTTGAAGGCCTAGCCCCCTACCGCGTCGGCACCGGCATCTCGCCGCTGTAGTCGTAAAACCCCCGGTTGGTCTTGCGCCCGAGCCAGCCCGCCTCGACGTATTTTGTCAGCAAGGGGCAGGGCCGGTACTTGGTGTCTGCCAGCCCGTCATGGAGCACGTTCATGATAGCCAGACAGGTGTCGAGCCCGATGAAATCGGCCAACTCAAGCGGACCCATCGGGTGGTTTGTGCCCAGCTTCATTGCGCTGTCGATGGAACTGACTGAGCCCACGCCTTCATACAGTGTATAGACCGCCTCGTTGATCATCGGCATCAGGATGCGGTTGACGATGAAAGCGGGGAAGTCCTCGGCGCTGGCTGCTGTCTTGCCCAGTTTCTCGACCACAACTTTTAGCGCTTTGTAGGTTTCGTCATCGGTGGCAATCCCGCGGATCAGCTCGACCAGTTGCATCACCGGGACAGGGTTCATGAAGTGGAAGCCCATGAACTTTTCCGGGCGGTCGGTGCGTGAGGCGAGCCGAGTGATGGAGATCGAGGAAGTGTTCGAGGTCAGGATCGTCTGGGGGGCCAGATGCGGGACGAGATCCTCGAAAATGGCTTGTTTGACCGTCTCCCGCTCAGTCGCGGCCTCGATGATCAGGTCGCGATTTCCCAGTTCGGGCAGTTTCAGGGTGGTCCGAATTCGGGCAAGGGCGGCGGTCCGGTCGTCTTCGGTAATCTTGGAACGAGAGACCTGGCGCGCAAGGTTGCCTGCTATGACCTCAATCGCGCGGTCCAAGCTGTCTTGGCTGATGTCATTCATCAGCACGTCATAACCTGCCATGGCGAACACATGCGCGATGCCATTGCCCATCTGGCCAGCGCCGACGATCCCGACGGTTTTGATGTCCATGGCCTGCCCCTTTGCTCTGCGCTGCGGGACTTTATGCAGTCGCAGCAGGGGCGTGCAAGGGGCAGGGAGGCGTTAGGGTTTTCGAAAGGGGTCAGTGCGAAACTGTGTCTCGGATATGGCTGTCCAGGGGTGGATAATCATGGCTTTTGAACGTCCGCGGGCGACGCTGGACTATAAGATGTGCGCTTACGGGACCTCTCGATTGCAGTTTCGCGGGCCGGAACGGGCGCTAAATGGTGACTTCATCGCTTTCATCGGTGGGTCAGAGACGTTTGGTAAGTTTTGTGCTCAGCCATTCCCGGATATCGTGGGTGGCGCAATGGGGATGACGGCGCTGAACCTGGGCAGTCCCAATGCGGGGCTTGATGTGTTCCAGGACGATCCGACTGTGCTGGAGCTTGCGCGGAAGGCGCGTTTGCGGGTGGTGCAGGTGCCCGGCGCGCAGAACGTGACCAACCGGCTGTATTCGGTACATCCGCGCCGGAATGATCGGTTTCTTAAAGCGTCGCGCATGTTGCAGCTTCTCTATGATGAGGTCGACTTCACGGAGTTTCACTTTACCGGCCATCTTCTGAACACGTTGTACACTCGCGATCCTGAACGGTTTGAACTCGTCGCTGAAGAGTTGCGGCAGGCCTGGTTTGCGCGGATGGCCACGTTCCTGGGGCGGATCGGGGGGCCGACGATTGTTCTGTGGATGTCGCGCCGGGCGCCGGGGGAAGACGCGCTATTGCGCGAGGTAGAGCCGCGGTTGGTGGATGCGGTGATGTTGGCCGGACTGGCCGGGGCTGACCGCACGATTGTGGAGGTGGTGTTAGGGGCGACGGAGGAGGCGGACCTGGCGCAGATGCATTTCGATGATCTCGAAGCGCTGGCGGCGGCTGCGTTGCCTGGCCCCTCGGGGCATCAGATAGTGGCCGATCAGCTTATTGGGGCGCTGTCGGACCAGTGGCGGTAGCGGTGTATGGAACGCAAAACGCCCTCTGGCGCAGGGCCAGAGGGCGTTTTCATGCCTTTGGGCCAGGTCAGTCCAGCTTTTCGATCAATTCGGGTACTGCGGTGAAGAGGTCCGCCACAAGCCCGTAATCGGCGACCTGAAAGATCGGCGCTTCCTCATCTTTGTTGATGGCCACGATGATCTTGCTGTCCTTCATACCAGCCAGATGCTGGATCGCGCCGGAAATGCCGACGGCGATATAAAGCTCTGGCGCCACGACCTTGCCGGTTTGGCCCACTTGCCAGTCGTTCGGGGCGTAGCCCGAATCCACCGCCGCGCGCGAGGCACCGACAGCGGCGCCCAGCGTATCGGCGAGCTTCTCGATCAGCTTGAAATCGTCTTCCGAGCCGACACCGCGTCCGCCGGACACGACCACACCCGCCGATGTCAGCTCTGGACGGTCGGTGGCGGCGACGCTGTCCTTGATCCATTCCGACAGGCCTGGATTGTCAGCGGCAGAGATGGTTTCCACCGGGGCTGATCCCCCATCGCCGGCGCCATCGAACGTCGACGTGCGGATAGAGACGACCTTCTTGGCGTCTGTCGATTGCACCGTCTGGATCGCGTTGCCCGCGTAGATCGGGCGCTCGAATGTGGTGGCGTTGACGACGCCTGACACATCCGAGATCACCATCACGTCCAAGAGCGCGGCGACACGGGGCAGCACGTTCTTGGCGTCAGTGGTGGCGGGGGCCACGATGTGGTCGTAGTCGCTTGCAAGCGATACGATCAGCGCGGCGGTGGGCTCGGCCAAGCGGTGACCCAGCGAGGGATCTTCGGCGACCAGCACCTTGCTGACCCCCTTGATCTTCGCGGCTTCGGCACCAGCCGCCGCAGCCGACGCCCCAGCGCACAGCACGGTGACATCGCCCATGATCATCCCCGCAGTCACGGCTTTGGACGTTGCGTCCATGTTCAGGGCGCCATCCGACACCTCTGCCAGAAGAAGTACAGCCATCAGATCACCCCCGCTTCGTCTTTGAGTTTCGCCACAAGCTCATCCACCGAGCCGACCATCTCACCGGCTTTGCGCGATGCAGGTTCTTCGGTCTTGGTGATCGTCAGGCGCGGGGCAACGTCGACGCCGTAATCGGCGGGCGTCTTTTCATCGAGCGGTTTTTTCTTCGCTTTCATGATGTTGGGCAGCGAGGCATAGCGAGGCTCGTTCAGGCGCAAATCCACGGTTACGATGGCGGGCATGGCGACTTTTACGGTCTGCAACCCGCCGTCCACTTCGCGGGTCACAAATGCGCTGTCGCCGTCGACTTCCAGCTTGGACGCGAAGGTGCCTTGCGACCAGCCTAGAAGGGCGGCGGTCATCTGGCCGGTTGCGTTCATGTCATTGTCGATGGCCTGCTTGCCCATCAGGACAAGGCCAGGCGCCTCTTCATCGATAACCGCCTTCAACAGTTTGGCAACAGAAAGCGGTTCGATATCGGTGTGCACATCGTCCGTCGCGACGATCAGGATGGCCCGGTCGGCCCCCATGGCCAACGCTGTGCGCAGGGTTTCCTGTGCTTGCTTGACGCCCACAGACACAGCGATCACCTCTTCGGCCTTGCCTGCTTCGCGTAGGCGGATCGCCTCTTCCACCGCAATCTCGTCGAAGGGGTTCATCGACATCTTCACATTGGCAAGATCGACACCCGATCCGTCCGCCTTCACGCGGACCTTCACGTTATAGTCGATCACGCGTTTGACAGGCACCAGCACCTTCATTGCGCATCTCTCCGGTTGCGGCGGCCACCTTTGGCCGCGAATTCATCCCGGTCGTGTTATCGCGGCTGGCGGGTGGAAAACAGTGCAAAATCGACGCGGAAATGCCCTGAAACGCCGCGTCAGGCAGGGGCGATCTGGGCGAGCTCGACCATGACGGCGGCGTAGCACACGAAAGTGGCAGCCAGCACAAAGATGTGCCAGATCGTATTGTGGAAGGGCAAGCTTTCCCACAAGAGGAACACAACGCCCGCGGTATAGGTCAACCCGCCGATCAGAAGCAGGACGAACCCGGGGGTGGACAGGGTTGAGACGAGCGGCCCGCCCCATATCGCGCCCGCCCAGCCGAGGCCGAGGTAGAGGATCAAGCTGACCACCCTGATCCGCCCGCGCGAGAACAGGATCAGCGAGGCGCCGGTGAACGCCACGCCCCAGATGCCCGCCAGGAACAGCCCTGCGTGGGACCCTGTTAACGCGACGAACGGCGTGTAGGTGCCTGCAATCTTGAGATATATTGCCGATTGGTCGATACGGCGCAGGGTGTCGCGCCAGGATGGTCGCATGACCATGTTGTAGAGTGCAGAGCAGCCAAGCATTGCGATCAGGCAGATGCCGTAGATGGTCATCGCGGTGATCGTGCCTGCGTCGCTGGACCAGACGGCGGTGAGCGTGATGATAACCGGCACGGCGATTAGGGCCGCGACGAGGCCGGTGATGTGCACCACCGCATCCGAGATATACTCGGCGCGAGTGTAGATCATGGGGATACGCGCAGCCATGCGGGAATGGTGGCGCGTGTCGAGGGGCCGGTCAATAGGCTGGCAGGTGATCCCCACATCAACGGTTTGCTCTTCCCTTTGCCAAATGCAGTGCATTCCTCGCAACGGCTACGCCTTAGCGGTTCGCTCCGGGAACCCAAAGAACGTCGCTGGTGCCGTTTTCATTCGCGATCCGGCCCGCGACGAAGAACCAATCCGAAAGGCGGTTGAGGTATTTTACCGCCGCGGGGTTCACCGACTCCATTGTGGCCAGTTCCACCGTCAAACGCTCTGCCCGGCGAGAGACCGTGCGGCAAAGGTGCAAATGCGCCGCCAGCGCCGACCCACCGGGCAGGATGAAGGACCGGAGGGGTTCAAGATGCGCATTCATTGCATCAATCTCAGCTTCCAGACGAGTAACTTGGCCATCAGTCATGCGCAGGGGAGGATATTCGGCCTCGGCGTCTTTCTCCATGTCTGGCGTACACAGATCGGCGCCCAGATCGAACAGATCGTTCTGGATCATCGCCAATTTTGCATCCAAATCGCCGGTCGCGTGCAATCGGGCCAGGCCCAGCGTCGCATTGGCCTCATCCACCGTGCCATAGGCTGTAACCCGCATCGAGTGCTTCGCAACCCGTGCGCCATTGCCCAGCGCGGTTTCGCCCGCATCGCCGGTTTTCGTGTAGATCTTGTTCAGAACAACCATTTTCAGCCCCCAGACCGGCGCAGGTACACAAACAACAGGATCAGCGCGACCGCGCTCGCCTGGGCGTAGAGGCGATAGCGCATGATCCGGTTTGCGTGTTTTTTGTTGAAATCGCCGCCTTTTCCGAAGCTTCCGATGCCGATCATCAAGATGACAAGTACCGCCAGGGCGGCGATCACTACAACGGTGAGAAGTGGGTCAGACAGCATTCTTGGTCTCCTTTGGTCGGGGCATGTAGCGGGCCGGCCGGGAAAAGCGAAGGCGAAATGGGCGCTACGCTCTGCGAAGAAGCGCGTCGAGGGCGCGTGTGGGCAACAGACGACGCAAGGTCGCCATTAGGTAAGTGGGCGTCGTCACGTAATAGCGCGGGTGGGGCCGGGGGCTTTCCAGGGCGTGGATCAGCTTTGCGGTGACGGCTGAGGCGGGCAGTTCAAAGGGATCGGGCTTGGTTTTGTCCTCATAGAGCCGTTTCATGAGCGTCTCGCGGTACTGCGCAGCGCGAGGGGAGGCGTCGACATCAATCCAGCGCTCAAAATGCGGAACGGCGTTTTCGCGGATGCGCGACGTAACAGGGCCAGGCTCGATAAGGATGATATGGATACCGGTGCCCGCCATCTCCAGCCGCATGACGTCTGTCAGCCCCTCAAGCGCGTATTTCGTCGACACATAGGCCCCGCGCCACTTCATCGGGATGAACCCCAGGACGGATGAGTTTTGGACGATCCGGCCCGCGCCTTGGGCGCGCATTACCGGGATCACGCGCCGGGTCAGGTCGTGCCAGCCGAAGACATTCGCTTCAAAGATCTCACGCAGGCCGTCCGTGGGCAGGTCTTCCACTGCACCGGGCAAAGCGTAGGCTCCGTTGTTGAACAGCGCGTCAAGGCGGCCACCGGTGACTGCCAACACCTGGGCCAGCCCCGTCTCAATCGTATCGGGCTGGGCATAGTCGATAAGTGGGCTGTCGAACCCTTCGGACGCCAGTCTTTCGCAATCCTCCGGCTTTCGACACGATGCAAGCACCTGCCAGCCGCGCGCGCGCAGGCCCTGCGCCGCGTCATACCCAATACCCGACGAACAGCCCGTGATCAAAACCGTGCGCGCGCTCATTCCTTGCCCCGCTTGGCCGTTATTTTCTGGACGCCGAATCCTGGCCCGTTTACACCGAAGCCATGAGCGAGGCCATCGAGGACACCGATCCCGCGCGACAGTTGGCTGAACCACTGCGCAGGGCGATCGGAGAGAGATATCTGCAATACGCGCTGTCCACGATCATGCATCGTGCGCTGCCGGATGCGCGCGACGGGCTGAAACCCGTTCACCGCCGGATCCTGTACGCGATGCGCGAGCTGCGCTTGGCCTCAAACGGCGGTTTCCGAAAATCGGCGAAGATCTCAGGCGATGTGATGGGCAACTATCACCCCCACGGGGATGGCGCGATCTATGATGCGATGGCCCGTTTGGCGCAGGAGTTCACGATCCGCTACCCACTGGTGGACGGGCAGGGGAACTTCGGCAACATCGACGGGGATAACCCGGCGGCGAGCCGCTATACCGAGGCGCGGCTTACGGATGTGGCCGAGGCGCTGTTGCAGGGCCTGGATGAGAATGCCGTTGATTTCAGAGATAACTACGACGGGACGCTGACCGAACCGGTCGTGCTGCCTGCGGCGTTCCCGAACCTTCTCGCCAATGGCTCCAGCGGGATTGCGGTGGGGATGGCTACGAACATCCCTCCGCACAATATCAGCGAGTTGATCGACGCCTGCCTGCACCTCATCAAAACGCCGGATGCGCGGGACGATACGCTTCTGAACTACGTGCCCGGACCGGACTTCCCGACAGGTGGCATCATCGTCGAGCCGCGCGACCAGATCGCGCAGGCCTATCGCACCGGGCGGGGCGGCTTCCGCCTGCGGGCGCGGCACGAGGTGGAGGATCTTGGGCGCGGGCAGTGGCAGATCGTGGTCACCGAAATCCCCTATCAGGTACAGAAATCCAAGCTGATCGAAAAGATCGCTGAAGTGATCCAGACCAAGAAGATCCCTATCCTTGCCGATGTGCGCGATGAAAGCGCCGATGACGTGCGGATCGTGTTGGAACCCCGGTCCAAAAATGTCGATCCCGAGGTTCTGATGGGCATGCTGTTCCGCAACTCGGATCTGGAAGTGCGGATTTCGCTGAACATGAACGTGCTGATCGACGGGCGAACGCCCAAGGTCTGTTCGATGAAAGAGGTGCTGCGCGCTTTTCTCGATCATGCGCGCGAGGTGCTGCTGCGCCGGTCCCAGCATCGGTTGCAGAAGATCGATCATAGACTGGAGGTTTTGGAAGGCTTCATCACTGCGTTTCTGAACCTCGACCGGGTGATCGAGATCATCCGCTACGATGATGAGCCCAAGCGCGCCCTGATGCATCAGGATTGGTCGGACACGCCCCCGCGCGCCAATAGCGAGGTTGATTATGTCTCACCGCTCGACAGCCCACAGGCGGACCCCGAACTTGGGCTGAGCGAGGTGCAGGCCGAGGCGATCCTGAACATGCGCTTGCGGGCATTGCGCAAGCTTGAAGAGATCGAGCTAAAGGCGGAATACGACAAGCTTTTGGTTGAGCGCGCCGCACTAGAAGATCTGCTGGCAGATGAGGGTTTGCAATGGGCGCGCATCTCGGACCAGTTGAAGGAGACCAAGACCCAGTTCGGCAAATCCCACCCACTGGGCCCGCGCCGCACCACTTTTGCCGAGGCGGCCGAGTTCGAAGACGTGCCGCTTGAGGCGATGATCGAGAAAGAGCCGATTACAGTCGTCTGTTCAGCCATGGGCTGGATTCGCGCGATGAAGGGACATATCGCGCTTGATCAAGAATTGAAGTTCAAGGATGGCGATAGCGGGCGCTTTCTATTCCACGCAGAAACCACTGATAAGGTCCTGATATTCGGCTCTAATGGTCGCTTCTACACGCTGACGGGCGCCAACCTGCCTGGTGGCCGAGGCATGGGGGAACCCCTGCGCCTGATGGTCGACCTGCCCAACGAATCCGAGATTGTGGCCCTGTTGATCCACCGCCCGGGCGGCAAGCTGATCGTAGCCTCTTCGGCGGGCGATGGGTTCGTTGTGCCCGAGGACGAGATTGTGGCCCAGACCCGTAGTGGCAAACAGGCGCTGAATGTGCGCGAGGGTACCGTGGCCAAGGTTTGCCGCGCGGTCGCGGGTGATACGGTCGCGGTCGTAAGCGAAAACCGCAAGCTTCTGGCCTTTCCCACTGAAGAATTGCCCGAAATGACGCGCGGCAAGGGTGTGAGGTTGCAAAAGTACAAACAGGCCAGCGGCAAACAGGGCCGACTTGAGATTGATGGCGGCTTGTCCGACGTCACCACGTTCAATTTGTCCGAAGGCCTGACATGGCCCATGCCCAACGGCGCCACGCGCCGCGAGGCGGACATGTCCGGCTGGATCGGCAAACGTGCCGGTGTCGGCAAGGCCCCCCCACATGGATTTCCCCGCAACAACCGATTTGATTGATCGTGCTTGAGACATCCCTAGAGACGAGATTTGTCGGAACGCGCGGCCCGCTGTTTTTGCTGGCCCTGAAAACCAGCTTGCTGACGGTCCTGACGCTGGGGATCTACCGGTTCTGGATGAAAACCAAGCTGAGGCGCTACTACTGGTCGTCGGTGCGGATCAACAATGTGCCGCTGGAATACACCGGTCAGCCGGTTGAGAAGCTCTTGGGCTTTCTGATGGCAGTGGTGATCCTGGCCTTCTATCTGGGCATCGTGAACCTAGTGCTGATGTTCGCGAGCTTCTCACTGTTCCAAAGCAATGTGGCGGCCTACGCACTGTCCTTTCTGGGTGTGATCCCGTTGTGGTTCTTCGCGATGTATCGCGCGCGGCGCTATGTGCTGGGCCGCACCCGGTGGCGCAGCGTGCGCTTTGCGCTGGACCGTGGCGCGTGGGGCTATGCGGGCCGTGCGTTGTGGCACTGGATCCTGACCATCATAACTGCGGGGTTGCTCTGGCCGCGCATGTCGTTCTGGTTGGAAAAGTACAAAACCGACCGCACCTGGTTTGGTGACCAGAAGCTAGTACAAGAGGGGCGTTGGACTATGCTTTTCCCCGCGGCTCTACCGGTGATCGTGTCGGTTTTGGTGATCGGGGGCGCGGGTGCGGGGATGGCGATCTTGCCTACCTGGCTTGATGTGACGCGGGATGAGCAGACCGAACTGATGTGGGGCCTGGGGATCGTGATGGCCCTCGCGGTTTTCATCCTGCCCTTCGCCGCGACGTTCTATTGGGTGCGCTCGTTCGAAATCCTGACCAACCACAAGCGTGCGGGCGATCTGGCCCTATCGTTTGACCCCAGCGCCGCAAAGGTCAGCCGCATCGTTTTCATGGGTAACAGTTTCGTTTGGTTTCTGGTGTTCGTGATGCTGATCTTCCTGGGCCTTGTCATCGTTGTGGGTGCTGGCGGGCAAGATATCGAACGGCTGACTGAGATGGGGGCCTTGCCGGTTTGGGTGACGACGGCGTTTGCCGCACTCAGCTATTTCGTCATCTACATCATGTGGGGGGCGCTGCATCACATCTTCGTCCGCCAACCCCTGTGGAAGCATTTCTCTGAGACGCTGACCCTGACCGGTGCGCCTGCACTGCGCCGGGTCAGCCAGCGGATGCGGGATGAACGTCAGGATGCCGAGGGCTTTTCCGAGGCGTTGGACGTGGGCGGTGCGATATGAGCCGTTATCTGCGTGCCAGACCTGGCGGTTCCATGGCGTTCAGCGCCTATGCCGAGCTCTACGACGGCGAAAGCGCGGATCGCTACCGCGTCTTGCTTGGGGAAGATGACGATGGCGAACACCTGACCCTTGAGGTGCCGGAATTCGAGGCCGAGCGCTGGCCCTTCGACAGCCTGCGCACGGTGCCCGATGTCATCGGCGAGGATCTGGTCATCATAACGTCGACTGTGGAGCCACAGGCGCGGTTGATGATCCGCGATGAAGACACGTTGCGCATGATCGAACGCAACAGCCCATGTCTGTACAAATCCCCGCCGGTGCCTGGAAAGGGCAAGATCGCGCTGTGGGCCCTGGCTGCTATGGCGTCTGTGTTTCTGATTATCTACGTTCTGGTGCCCCGTTTGTCGGACCAACTGGCGCTGTATCTGCCCGCCGAGGGCGAAAAGGCGCTGGGCGATACCACGCTGGAACAGATCCGGTCAGCATTTGAAAGCAATGGCTTTGACTACCTTCGCCTATGTGAACGCCCAGCTGGCACCCGTGCGCTGCAGCGCATGGAAACGCGGCTGTTGCGGAACACCGATCTCGATGTTCCGCTGACGGTTAGCGTGTTGGACCACCCGATGATCAACGCCTTTGCCTTGCCCGGCGGTCACATCGTGTTCTTCCGCGGCCTTCTGGAAGAGGCCCAGGCCCCCGAGGAGGTCGCTGCTGTCTTTGCCCACGAGATCGGCCATGTCGCCGCCCACGATCCGACGCGGATCGCGCTGCGAACGGCAGGCTCTGCGGGGGTGTTGGGTCTGCTTTTAGGTGACTTCGCTGGCGGCGCGGTTGTTCTATTTTTTGCCGAACGCCTGATCCAGGCCGATTACACGCAAGAGGCTGAAGCGGCGGCAGATGCCTATGCCCATGCAATGCTTGCGGCGAGCGATATTCGCCCCGGCGCGCTGGGCGATATGTTTGAACATTTGCGCGACGCACATGGCGATACCGAAGGCATCGTCGCGCATTTCATGTCGCATCCTGCTTTGGGCGACCGGATCGCTGCGGCGCGCGCCGCCGATAGCGCGTTGTCGCGCCCCCCGCGCCTGATCCTGAGCGAGATTGAGTGGCAGGCGCTACAGTCGATCTGTGAGTGATCCCGGGGCGTTGCCCGCCATGCGCGCGCCTTGTATCCAAAGCGTGGGCAAAGATCGGGGGTGATCATGCAGAACGCAGTTCGATGCACGCTGGCCGTGGCGCTTTTGGCCTTGGCGGCCTGTGCGACGGGGCCAGAGCCTGGACCAGTACGGGACGCAGGCCTCGGCAACTTCCGGCTGGGATTTAACGTGGTGGTGGTGCGCGATGCGCTGCAAGGGCCAGGATCCCAGCCGATTGATGAGGCAGTGTTGCAGACGGCCATTGCAGAAGCGGTGGTTGACCGACTAGGGGCCTATGACGGCGACGGCCTGTATCATCTGGGGATCCGCGTGGATGCCTATGTGCTGGCCGAGCCGGGAACGCAAAGCGAGTCCGTGTTGTTGGTGGCGGCCAACGTCTGGGACGAGGCAAGCAAACGCAACTTGACGGCGGAACCGTTGGAGATCGCGGGTATTGCGCCTGCAGGCACCACAAATATCACTGAATTGGCCGAGCGCGCGGCGCTGGCGCTAGAAGATGCTTTGCGCGCCAACGCAAGCGTCTGGTTCGCCCCGAAACCGGACCAGCCACGGGTGGCCTTCGACCGGACGGCTCAGCAACCTGCTGCCCCTGCCACCGTCAACTGACGCTTGATTTTCCCCCTTCGACTCAGTAGCTAGCGCGCGTTTACTGACCGGGCCGTCACGGCCCCCCAAAACGACGAGGCGGAGCGCCCCATGGCGAAGGAAAAGTTTGAACGGAACAAACCGCATGTGAACATCGGCACGATTGGCCATGTTGACCACGGCAAGACGACGCTGACGGCGGCGATCACGAAGTATTTCGGCGACTTCCAG
>JBCBPV010000047.1:0-27400 GCA_039820585.1 Pseudomonadota bacterium | reverse complement strand
GTTGGTCGGGCTAGCAGGACTCGAACCTGCGACCTTCCGTCCCCCAGACGGACGCGCTACCAGGCTGCGCCATAGCCCGACGCGGGGACTACATACAGGATGTGTCGCAGGCCACAAGGGGGCAGGGGCAATTCAGGGGTGCGGGCGATCACGCAGCGCGCGCAGCGCCAATGCCGCCTCGGTCAGGGTGCCCACATCGATCATCCCACGCCCAGGGGCGGCGATCAGGCGCGCGGCGGGCCCTGGGTGGGCGCGATGGTCCGGGGCATCGTCGGCGGCATCGGTGGCGGGCACATCGGGCGTGGCCGGGATTTGCGGGGCGGCGGTGGCGGTTTCCTCAAACACCGGGCGGGGATGGTCGCGGGCCGAACCGATGAAGGGCAGTTCGGGGATCTCGTCGACATCTGGCGCAGGCTCAGGCTCCGGTTCCAGCTCAGGTTCCAGCTCGGGCGCGACCACCGGGTCCTGCCGGATCGAATCGAACTGGACGAGGGTTTCGGGTTCGGGGTCACTCTCTGGCTCTGGCTCTGGCTCTGGCTCTGGCTCTGGCTCTGGCTCTGGCTCCCGTGCGGGCGTCATATCAAGCTCAGGCTCACGATCGGGGTCGGCCTCAGCCACCCCATCCGCCAGCGTCGCCTCATCCACCAACTCCGGCGCCTCTGCACTGCTTGCATGGCGGAACGACAAAACCTCAGGCGCCGCGGTCTCTTCCACGTCGCTGTCCAGGGGACGGGAATAGGCCGATACGTATTTCACGCCCTCTTCGCGCAACAGCTTCTGCACGCCGCGAATGGTCATCCCATCCTCGTGCAACAGCTTCTTGATCCCACCGATCAAGCGCATGTCCGAGGGGCGGTAATACCGCCGCCCGCCCGCGCGCTTGACAGGTTTGACCTGCGCAAACCGGCTTTCCCAGAAGCGCAGCACATGGGTCGGCACATCCAGCCACTCGGCCACTTCCGAGATTGTCCGGAACGCCTCCGGCGATTTTTCCATCGGTCTTATCTTTTGTTGCCCGCCGCAACGCGATCCTTCATCAGATGCGAGGGACGGAAGGTCAGAACCCGGCGCGGATGAATTGGTACTTCCTCGCCGGTCTTGGGGTTGCGCCCGATCCGGGCGGCCTTGCTGCGCACGCTGAACGTGCCAAAGGACGAAATCTTGACCGTCTCGCCCCGCACAAGCGCATCCGACATATGGGTCAGGACGCTTTCAACAAGCTGGGCGGATTCGTTGCGCGACAGGCCCACTTCGCGGAACACCGCTTCGCTCAGGTCCATGCGGGTCAGTGTTTTTTCGCCCATTGTTCTCTCCCTCGTTTCTGGATTGGACAATAGGGTCGAGAAATTTTCCGAGTCAATATCAAGCGCTTGTGCGAAGGCGTTAATCGGCGATTACCAGCGGATCACAACAGATCCCCAGGCCAGACCACCGCCGATCGCCTCGGTCACGATCAACTGACCGGGCTTTATCTGCCCCTCGGCCACCCCCACCGACAGCGCCAGGGGAATCGATGCGGCCGAGGTATTGCCGTGATCGTGCACCGTCACGATCACCCGGTCCATCGGCACGCCCATCTTCGTCGCCGTCGCCTTGATGATCCGCAAATTCGCCTGGTGCGGCACGATCCAGTCGACATCCGCGCCCGTCAGACCCAGCTTTTCCAGGCTGGTATGTGCCGTGGCGGCCAGTTTTTCAACCGCATGGCGAAACACCTCTTTGCCTTCCATGCGCAAATGCCCGGTGGATTGGGTCGACACCCCGCCATCCACATAAAGAATGTCGCGGAACCGCCCGTCACTGTTCAGATCTGTGGACAAAATGCCCTGATCCGCCGCCGTGCCATCGCCCTCGGCCCGCTCCAGGACCAGCGCGCCCGCGCCATCGCCGAACAGAACCGATGTCGTGCGATCCGACCAATCCATGATCCGGCTGAAGGTTTCGGCCCCGATGACCAGCACACGCTCTGCCTGTTCCGACACGATCAGGGCGTTGGCGTTCGACAGGGCATAGACGAACCCCGCACACACCGCCTGCACATCGAAGGCAAAGCCCCGCGTCATGCCCAGCCCGTCCTGCACCATGGTCGCGGCAGATGGAAAGGTCAGGTCCGCGGTCGAGGTGGCCACGATCACCGCGTCGATGTCATCGGGCGCAAGCCCCGCCATGTCCAGCGCCGCTTTCGCCGCGTTGCAGGCCATCTGCGATGTCGTCTCACCCTCGGCCGCAAAGTGCCGCCGCTCGATGCCCGAGCGCGATTTGATCCACTCATCCGAGGTGTCGACCCAGTCCTCAAACGCAGCGTTGGGCACGACGCGTTCCGGCAGATAGTGTCCCACACCCCGGGCCACGGCGCGTATTGTCATTCTTGTTGTCCGCTCTCAGCCTCGTGCTTGCGCATATCTTGGCGTGCGGACTGGGCGGATGCAACCCGCGCGGCCAGGCGCTCGGTAAAGCCCGATTGCGCCAGCTTGAACGCCAGCTTGATCGCCGCCGACACGCCCGTGGCATCGGCCGACCCGTGGGATTTCACGACCGTGCCGTTCAGCCCCAGAAACACGCCACCGTTCACCCGGCGCGGATCGATCCGCTTTGTCAGGCGCCGCAGAGATGTCAGCGCCAGAAGGGCGGCAATCCGGCTGAGCGGTGTGGCCTTGAACGCTTCTTTCAGGAAATCCCGGATCAAAGTGGCCGTGCCTTCCCCGGTTTTCAGCGCGACATTGCCGGTGAACCCATCGGTCACGATCACATCCACCCGGGCCGAGGGGATATCGCCCCCCTCGACAAAGCCCACATACTCAAAATCCGCACGCGGGGCCTCGGCCTCGATCAGGTCCGCCGCCTCGCGCAACTCGGGCCGGCCCTTGTGGTCTTCTGTGCCCAGGTTCAACAGCCCCACGCGCGGTTGCGTCAGGCCCAGCCCGTTGCGCGCATAGGACATGCCCATCAGCGCATATTGCAGCAAATCATGGGGATCGGCCTTGATATCGGCGCCCACGTCCAACATCACGTTGAACCCGCCCGCATTGCGCGATGGCCAGAGACAGGCAATCGCAGGGCGGTTCACCCCGGGCAGCTTGCGCAACCGCACAATCGACAACAACATCAGCGCACCGGTATTCCCGCAAGACACGCAGGCCGACGCCTCGCCATTGCGCACCGCTTCAATCGCCGACCACATCGAGGTGCCCTGGCCCGTGCGCATCACCTGCGCAGGCTTGTCATCCATATGCACCACCTCGTGCACATCTCGGATAACGCAGCGATCCATCAGCCGCCGCTTTTCCAACAGCGGGCGCAGCTCGGCCTCGGGGCCGTGGATGATAAAGCCGATATCGGGGTTCTTGTGGGCAGACTTGTCGATCCCGGCGACCACGGCCGCAGGGCCCAGGTCACCGCCCATGGCATCCACCGATATGATCGTTCGTCCGGGCGCAGGGGCGGTGCCGTCGGGCTGATCAGCCATCACTGCCCCCCAGCACCATGGCGCCTATGCCGCGTCTTCGTCGTCCAGATCGATTTCGTCCGCCTGGGCGATAATCTCACGATCGTCATAGTGCCCGCAGGCGCCGCACACGTGGTGGGGGCGCTTCAGCTCGCCGCAATTGGGGCATTCCGCAGGGTTGCCAGCGACCAAAGCGTCGTGGGCACGGCGCATGTTCCGGCGCGAACGGGTGACTTTATTCTGAGGGACAGCCATGTCTCAACCTCGGTCTCGCTGGGGCAGGACCCCTGAATTTCATCGGTTGGGGCCGGCAGATACGTGCGGCCCCGGTGCAAATTCTCTCGGTCTCGGAGAGGCGCGGAACATACTGCGATTTCAAACGCGCGCAACCCCTTTCTTAGACCGCTCCTAACCCTTTTTGTCCAGCTTGTCGCGCAACTCTTTCAGCCCCGCAAACGGACGGGCATCTTCATCTGTCATCGGTGCAACACCGGGGCCCGCAAATTGGGCCTGTTCCAGATCGGCATCAGCCGCACGGGGGTACATCGGCAGGGCCAGCGCCAGCGCCTCGGCCATCACCAGATGCAGGTCGATCACATCGCCCAGCGCCTCGGTCGTGTCATCCTCGGGCATCTCGACCTCGGCGGCCTCGGGCTCTGGTGGCATCTCGGCCAGATACAACCGCTCCACCGGCTCATCCACCCGCGTCGTCACTGGCTCCAGCGTCACCACGCAGGCCTGCACCACCGTCGCCCCCAGCGTGCCGGTCAATCGCCAATCGGCCTTGCCCGCAGGCGCGATCTCACCCGAAAACCGCAGCTTGCGCACGCCAAGGATGCCCATCTGCGCAGCCAGCGCCGCCCGCGCGTCGCCATCCGCCGTCACGTCAAAGCGCGTCGCCTCGGATGCGGCCAGATCCGCCACCCGCAGCACCGTGGCCCCCGCAGATCCCGTCTGTTGCATTCTTGAACCCTCCAGGTTCGCCCTGTAAGCGGAGTGTCACTGGTAGCCGAAGTTTTCAAGAGGGGGCCATGGCCCGCACACACCCACTGGCCCGCATCGCGGCCCTGGCGCTCCTTCTCACAGCGCTTGCCGCCTGTTCCGCCACCTTCCGCAATCACGGCTACATGCCCCCCGCAGAAGAGCTGTCAGGCATCATCGTGGGCGTCGACACCCGCGATTCCGTTGAAGGCACCATCGGCAAGCCCGGCGTGGGCGGGATCACCGATGCCAGCGGCTGGTACTACGTGCGCTCCACCGTGCGGAACTTCGCCTGGAACGCCCCCGAAGAGATCGACCGCGAAGTCCTCGCCATCAGCTTCACCCCCACCGGCACCGTGCGCAACATCGAACGCTTCGGGCTCGAGGCGGGCCGCGTCGTCCGCCTGTCGCGCCGCGTGACCGACAGCAACACCCAGGGCATCGGCTTCCTGCGCCAGGCGTTTGGCAATATCGGCAACTTCAACGCGGGCGATCTGGTGAATTAACCGTCTTCGGGGTCAAACGTCAGCGCCACCCCGTTGATGCAATAGCGCAGCCCCGTGGGCGCCGGTCCATCGGGAAACACATGCCCCAGATGCGCCTCACACCGGTTGCAATGCACCTCGGTGCGCCGCATGAAAAAGCTGCGGTCCACTGTCTCGCCCACCATCTCGGGATCCAGCACCTCGTAAAACGATGGCCAGCCGGTGCCACTGTCGAACTTGTGCGCCTGGTCAAACAGCGGCGCATCACAGCACACACAGCGATAGGTGCCGGGATCCTTGGGGAAATCCTCATGGGTGAAGGCCCGCTCGGTCCCATGCTTGCGCGTGACCTTGAACGCCAGATCCGACAGCTGTTCACGCCATTCCGCGTCTGATTTTTCGATCTTTTCCATATCTTTCCCCGCATTCAGTGTCGCTTGGACGTCATGCTTCCTATATAACGTCACATAACGAAAGCTAGGCGGCGCAATGGCGCTGACCAAGGCCCGCACACGAGGCAGTGATTTTTTTTAGGGCAGGTTGTCCCATGGGCAGATTCCTCAAAGGGCGTTACGTCGCGCGGTTTGCCGAAACCGAAGACGATATCGCGGCCGCACAGCGCCTGCGCCACCGCGCCTTCCGCGGTGCGGGCGACCCCGGTGCCCGCGATGCGGATGCATGATGCCGTGTGCCGCCATGTCCTGATCGAAGACCGCAAAACGGGCGATCTCGTCTGCTGCTTCCGGCTCTTGCCGCTGGAAGACGGCGCGCAAATCTCACAAAGCTACGCCGCGCAGTATTATGAGCTCTCCGCGCTCGAAGGCTACACCGGCCGCATGGTCGAAATGGGCCGCTTCTGCATCGCGCCCGGCCTCAAGGACCCCGACATCATCCGCGTCGCCTGGGGCGCGATGAGCCGATATGTCGACGAGACCGGCACCGACATGCTGTTTGGCTGCGCGTCCTTCCAGGGCACCGATGCCGACGGCTACCACGACGCCTTCGCAATGCTCAAGGAACGCCACCTCGCGCCCACGCGCTGGCTGCCCAAGGTCAAGGCCCCCGACGTCTTCCGCTTCGCCCGGCGCCTGCGCCGCAAACCCGACGCCAAACGCGCGATGCTGACCATGCCACCGCTCCTGCGCGGCTACCTCGCCATGGGCGGCTGGGTCAGCGACCACGCGGTGGTCGACCGCGACCTGGGCACCCTCCACGTCTTCACGGGGCTAGAGATCTCCGCCATCCCCCCCGCCCGCAAACGCCTGCTCCGCGCCTCGGCCGCTTGATAATTTTGGTCCCCAAGCAGCGAGGGCTGCGCGAGGGACCGGCGAATGCCCATTAAACGATCCGGGGGCGCATTGAACGCCAGATGACTTTGACCGTCACGCCGCGGTATTGAGCCGGAAGCATGAGAATCCGCGTGATTGCCGTGAGTGTTGGGGGTGGCGAAGGTGTTTAAAGGAAACAGAGTTACTCATTGCTCTATGAAAACTTCGGTCATCACGGAAAGCGATGGAATGAGGATAACGAATGCGCACTCCTCGACAGAACTCTCGATATAGACTTCAGTCTCAGGTTCACCGGAAAACAGATCCACAGAAGCGATATTGGGAGTTTCAAAACTGCATGACAGTTGGGAGAGAGTGCGAGCTCCGAGTAACTGGATATCTTCGAGGCTTTGTAAAAGCAGAGTGACGGTTTCTATGTCAGTTGAGAAAATGGGAAAATGGTTCCCTGCTTGCACCGAGCATTCCGGCTGCTCGCAAAGCAAGTAGTATTCCGCGTCATACGATCGTTCGGTAGGGAGCAGCGAGCGCACCGGCCTAAGGGTATATCCCTCAATCTCCAGTCGCTGGCCGTATTCCTCCGCTCGGACAAGTGAGTCGCCAACGTAACACTCTAGAATGAATTGGTCGTCCGAGGTTTGAGCGTATTCGCAAGCCTGTGGGATCTCAGGTTCGCTGATGGCGTGGCTTGCCACCAAGGACTGTGCCAATACTAGAGAAGTTGGGAACCACTTCACCGTACACCCTCCATCTTCGTTATACGGCCGAGAATTTGCCGAATACTCCGAGAGTTTACCTCAATTCCGGGCGTTTCGATCAAAATATTCAAAATGACGAAAAACTATACGCATCGGTCCGTGGGTCAACGGCAGCAGAGTCCCGCTAAGCCGACCTTCACCCACACCGCGCCCAAGGGCAGGTTCGGGTCATAAATTCCTAACCTTTGGCCCAAGACTCCCCACCCCGCCTCTCCGATACCAAGGCCAACCAGGCCGACTAAAATCATTTGGAACATGATAAATCGGTCCTACCAAGGCATAGGCAAACGCGACCTGCGGACATGCTCGGTCAATACTATTCCGGGTCGGATGCGCTCGGATTGATCGGCTTGCCGCACAGCCCTCGTTGCGCAGATCTTGCCTGACTTGCAACGACGGCCGCAGCGACAGCGGTCGCGCCAATCAAGGCTCCATTAATGAACGCGCCCGTAACGACCTGCTTTGCAAGGCCGAGCGTTTTCAATTTCACCATTGTCGATAGGATCATGACGTTTCCTTTCTCACTATGTGGACGGTGACCTAATCCAGTTTTTGCCAATGGCCACGCCGGCGGAAACTCTGCCGCATCAGGTCAGATTGCTTCACGTATGATCGCAGGCGCGAAGGATGCACGACACACTGTCAAGCGGAACACCGAAATGGATGGTGGATACCGGTGCAAATGTTGAAATTGTTGAAGATCACGCGTGTGCAAGCACCACACCCGGGCCCAGACGAATGTCAAATCCTTCGAAAGATCACTCAACCGTTGCGGGTCAGAAGCGTCGCTTCAAACCGCGTGGCAAATGGAAATGAATATCAAACGATCTGGCACGGGTCTAAGGCATCGCATGGATTGACTGGACGAAATACCATCCGCTGCGACGCCGCGATCTTAGGCGCCATCAAGAAATTTCCAGTGAACAAAAGGGGCCTGCGACACCATCTCACGCGTCAAAACTGACCAGGAGAATTTCTTGATACGGGCCTGACCAAAACAAGTTTACAGCCCATCGCAACGATGGAGAAAACGATGGAACCCGTATCGGTAACGGAAGCATTGTCGATCGGTCAGTACGATCTGATCTACAACGCCTTTTCTTTCGCATTCGCAACCTTGGCGGCAGCGACGATCTTTTTCTGGTTGGGCCGCGGACAGGTGGCCGCCCAATACAAAACCGCTTTGACGATCACCGGATTGGTGACCTTCATTGCAGCTTACCACTACTTTCGGATTTTTGAGAGCTGGGGGAACGCTTACGACGTCACCGATGGCGTCGTGACCGCCACAGGTGTCGCATTTAACGAAGCTTATCGTTACGTCGATTGGCTTCTCACCGTCCCGCTCCTCTTGATCGAGTTGATCCTCGTGATGGGGTTGAGCCGATCCGAGACCGTCAGCCGGGCGACCCGCTTGGGTATCCTTGCGGCACTGATGATCGCACTCGGCTACCCGGGCGAAACGGCAGATACCGTATCCGAGCGTTGGATTTGGGGCCTCGCATCGATGATCCCGTTCCTGTGGATCGTGTACGAACTGTTCGTCGGTCTGTCTGACTCAATCCAGAAGCAGCCGGAAAGCGTCCGTGGGCTTGTGAACACGGCCCGCTGGGTCACCGTCCTGTCGTGGGCCTTCTACCCGGTCGTCTACTTTGCCGGCGCGATCGGCCTCGGCGGGGCATTGGCAACTGTTGTGATCGAAGTCGGTTACACGGTCGCGGACCTGACGTCGAAAGTGGTGTTCGGTGTGCTGATCTACATGATCGCCGTTCGTAAGACCCAAGAAATGGTCGAGACGAGCGACATTCGTCCATCGGTCGCAGCCGAGTAGTCGCGCAAGGAACAGAACTGCGGGCGCGGCGTTAGCCTAGCGCCCGCAGACATCCCTCCAATGATGAAACGTACGGACGTCCCGATGCTCGACAACTTTTCGCCCGACGATGATGTGCAGGCCGTGGAAATTGCTATGCACGATGTGATCGGCACCGGTCCCGTTGCACAGATCGCAAAAGAGCATCTCGCCTTTGGCGGTCAACGGATCCGTGCCAAGCTCGCGTTGAAAACCGCCGCGAGACTTGATCTTCCATTTGAACACGCAGTTGCCTGCGCCGCCTGCGCCGAACTCCTTCACAACGCATCTTTGGTCCACGACGATATGCAGGACGGTGACGAACTGCGCCGGGGGCACCCAACGGCTTGGGTGACCCATGGCCGCGCCGCCGCTCTTTGCGCAGGGGATCTGATGTTATCGGCCGCGTTTGGCGCCCTTGCCCCCCTCGGCCCTTCGGCGGCCGCGGCGATACAACACGCGCACCGCGCCGTTGAAGCGACAATTCGCGGCCAGGGTCGCGATATTGAAGCTGGACGTAAGACGCCCTTTTCGCCTTATGTCCGCATCGCTCAAGCCAAATCCGGCCCATTGATTGCCCTCGCGCCGCGCCTTGTCCTGGTCGCAGCCGGGTGCCGTGGCGACCGTGACGCCGCACGGGCCGGGGCCTTGATAGCGATCGGATACCAAATTTCCGACGACCTGGCAGACCGCGACGCCGATGCGCGCGCCAATGCGCCAAACGCGTGCCTCGCTCTCGAGGCTGACGGGTCTAGCGAAGCCGAAGCCCGCCAGCGCGCCGCCGGATACGCACTCCGCGCACTCGCGCTCGGCGCGCGCGCGGCCCACTCCATTCCCGCTTCTGCAGGCATTCCGTTGGCCGAACTGGCCAAGCAGGTGGCCGACCCTCTCAAGGAGATCGCACATGCCGCGTGATACATCTTTCAACACCCAGAAGGCCATCGTGGCCGGTGGTGGATTTGGCGGGATCGCGGCGGCGCTTCGCTTACGCGCCCGTGGCTATAGTGTCGAATTGATCGATCGCTGCAGCAGGCTTGGTGGCCGGGCACAGGTGTTCGAAAAAGACGGGTTTCGTCACGATGCCGGCCCAACCGTTATCACTGCACCGCATCTTTTCGACGAGCTGTTCGAACTCTTTGGCAAGCGACTTTCAGATTACGTCACGCTCGTACAACCAAGCCCATGGTATCGCTTCCGCTTCGCCGATGGTGAGACTTTCGACTATGGCCCGACCGAAGCGGCAACCGAGGCCGAAATCGCCCGCCTGAGCCCGGACGATGTGACGGGTTATCGGAAGCTGGGGGAATGGTCGCGCAAGATCTACGATGTTGGTTTCACCCAACTGGCCCATGCCCCGTTCCATTCGCCGGGTTTCATGGCCAAGCAAATCCCCGACCTTGTGAAATTGCGCGCGTGGGAAAGTGTCTGGCAGATGGTGTCGCGCCACCTGAAAGACGATCGCCTGAGACGCGCGTTCTCGATCCAGCCGCTTCTCGTTGGTGGAAACCCCTTCGACACTACCTCGATCTACGGCATGATCAACCATCTGGAACGCAACGACGGTGTGTGGTTCGCTATGGGCGGCACGGGCGCGTTGGTGGACGCGCTTGAGCGCCTGATGCTCGAGGAAGGGATCGACATTCGCCTCGGCGAAACCGTCGAACGCATCATCGTCGAAGACGGCCGCGCGACGGGTATCGAACTCTCCGGAGGCCGCCAGCGCAAGTCGGACATCGTCGTGTCGAACATGGACCCTGTGCGCCTTTACCGCGAAATGCTGCCCGAGGGCGTAGGCGGAACAGTCGCAAAAATCCGGGCGCGCCACGGCACGCTGTCGATGGGGCTGTACGTGCTGTATTTCGGGGCGAAACAGACATGGCCCGACGTCGCACACCACACCGTCTGGTTCGGCGAGCGCTACAAATCGCTGTTGTCCGACATTTTCCACCGCAAGTATCTGGCCGAGGATTTCTCTCTCTACGTCCACCGTCCCACGGCCACGGACCCGTCCTTCGCTCCGGACGGGTGCGACAGCTTCTATGTGCTATGCCCCGTGCCCAATCTGTCGGGCGGACAGGATTGGTCGGTGGAAGGGCCGCGCCTGCGGGACAGGATCGTCGCCGCGCTGGATCAAACCATGCTGCCGGGGCTTTCCGACACCATCACAGCTGAATTTGCCATGACGCCAGAGGATTTTCACCATGACTACCTTTCGGTAGATGGCGCAGGTTTCTCTTTGTCGCCGTTCTTCTCGCAATCCGCGTGGTTCCGGTTCCACAATCGCGGCGAAGGCTTGCACAATCTCTACTTGGTCGGGGCAGGGACGCATCCCGGCGCAGGCCTGCCGGGCGTTGTCTCATCCGCAAAAGTCCTCGATAGCGTCGTTCCTGAGCCGGTCATTTCGTCATGAAGGCTGGCGACGCTCACGCGATCATGGACACCCACGCGCGCAGCTTTGCCCCTGCAACGCGGCTCCTGCCTCGCGCCCAGCGCGACATGGTTGCGCGGCTCTACGCGATCTGCAGGATCGTGGACGACCTTGCCGATTGTGCGGAAGACCGGCACTGGGCTGACGCGCGATTGCGACGTATCGAGGAAGAGCTTCGCACGCACGCCCCCCGGGATCCGGTTTCACAAGCGGCCGGTCAGCTTTTCAGCGGCAAGCCAGCAGGCATTCACGCCTTTGCCGACCTGGTCGCAGGCGTGCGCAGCGATCTGGGCTCAGTGCGTATTGACGATGGCAGAGCGCTGACAGCGTATTGCAGCGCCGTCGCGGGCACCGTTGGTATTATGATCTGCGTCCTGTTCGATGTTGACACGCGTCACCACGCCGCCGCCGACGCAATGGGCCGGGCGATGCAACTGACAAATATCTGCCGCGACGTGCTTGAGGACGCGCGACTGGGGCGGCGGTATCTGCCCGCCACGCTCTGTCCTCACGACCCGTCGGAAATCCTTTCGCCTGACGCCACGATGGCGGAAAACGTGCAGAATGCGACGGCGCTTCTGCTCGACGAGGCCGAGGCGCTTTACGAGGCAGGTTTTGCCGCTTTGGACGCGCTGCCGCTGCGGTTGCGCCTGGCAGTGGCGGTTGCCGCATACCTGTATCGTGGCATCGGCCGCAGGCTTCACGCGCGCAATTGCGACCCGCTTCAGGGCCGCGTGCGTCTGCCGCGCACCCAAAAGGCCGCACTCGCGCTGTCTGCCCTTCCGCACGCACTGCGCCCGCCACTTGCGAACAAGTCAGAGGGGCCCACCCATGCCTGATGTCGACGTGGCAATCCTTGGGGCAGGTTGCGCCGGGCTCTCGCTGGCGATGCGGCTCGCCGGATGCGGGCTGTCGGTGCGGCTTATCGATCCCCGCACGGGTTATGAAAACGACCGGACCTGGTCGTTCTGGCGAACCGCACCGCATCCATGGGAAGCGTTTGTCCGCCAAAGCTGGCAGCGTTGGTCAGTTGCAGGACCGACCGCAACGGTGGAACGACAAAGCCACCGAATTCGGTACCAGACCCTCGAGGCGCAAAGCGTTTATGATGCCGCGCTCGCGCGGATCGACGCTGACCCGTTGCTTCAACTGGACTTGGGCGTTTCGGCCCAGGATGTACAACAGCGCGGCGCAGAGAGCTTCGTCGACACCAGCGACGGTGGTTTCTCTGCGGCCAGCGTCATTGACACGCGGCCCCCCAAGCACATCCCGACCATGTCGCAGGTGTTCATCGGGCAAGAGATTGCGACCTCGAAATCGGTGTTCGACACGGACGTCGTACACTTGATGCATTTTCGATCTGGCTACAGCGATGGGGTCGATTTTCTGTACATTCTGCCCTTCGCACCGGATCGCGCCTTGGTCGAGGTCACCTCCTTCGCCCGCACCGCGCCAAGCCGTAAGGTCATGTCGGACTGGCTGGACACCGAAATCGCATCACTCGATGCAGGTGGCCACGATGTGCTGCGCGCCGAGGCAGGATGCCTGCCGATGGAGGTGGGCTACCGCGCGAAACCAACCGCGGGTATCGTCCATATGGGCCTTGCTGGCGGGGCAGCGCGTCCCGCGACCGGCTATGCCTTTCAGCGGATCCAGGCCCAGGCTGACCAGATCGCAGCGCAGCTGATCTCCGGCCAGACGCCCACGCCACCTCGGGACGGGATGATCCTGCAAACGATGGACGCGATCTTTTTGCGCGTTCTTGCATCCCGGCCGCATCAGGGCCCGGCGTATTTCCAGGCCCTGTTCGACCGCGTAGAAGCCGAAAAGCTGGAACGCTTCCTGTCCGGTTCCACGCGAACCGACGATCGGCTTGCGATCATCACGGCACTCCCACCCGTCCCATTTCTGGCCGCCGCAGCCGGGCTGGCGTGATGGTCGAGCGCATGTGGCAGACTGGTCTTTTCGTCGTCTTTGCGACGCTTGCAATCAGTGCCTGGTCTTTTCTTGAGCCTGATCCGATCTGGCAGGTCTGGATTCTCGTCCCTGCCGTCGCTCTTCTTGGTCTGCCCCATGGGGCTTTCGACCTGCCCATTGCGCAAAAGATCTGGCCGCTGGACGGGCTGACGGGTCTTTTAAGGTTTTCGGCTGCATATCTCGGCCTGACGGCATGTGTCATCGGAGTTTGGTGGCTTGTGCCGGGCGTCGCACTTGCTCTCTTTCTCACGTATTCTGCGGTCCACTTCTCATCCGACTGGGCCGAACAACATTTTTTGTGGCGGCTTGGCGGGGGCTTGTCGAGTATCGGCGCGCCTGCATTGACAAACCCTGAGGCTGTAACCTCGATCTTTGCTCAACTGTCATCCGTCGACGCTGCGATGACGATTACGCCCTTGCTGGCGGCAGGAGGGGTGATTGGCCTGATCTCAATCGCTTTGGCGACACTCATGCGCCCGAATCTCGGGCCGGTCGTTGAGCTTGCGTTTCTCTGGTTGGCAGCCTTTGCGCTGCCGCCCCTGATCTATTTCGTGGTCTACTTTTGCGGGTTGCATTCGCCGCGACACCTTGCATCGGTGTTGTCCGGTCTCCGGTGTCAGACGCATGCCCTGCGACAGGCGGCGGGTATAACCGCTGTGACGCTCGTCGGTGCAACGCTTGGCGCAACAACGCTAACGTCGCAAAGCGCGATCGACGAGGCCCTCGTGAAGACGGTGTTTATCGGCCTCGCGGCGCTTACCGTGCCACACATGTTGCTCGTCGAGCACTGGTCGCGATGGCAGCAGACACGATGAGGAAATGGACGCGATCATTCCGCCGCACACGACCAGGAGCACGCTTTCAAAGAAAGGCCGTTTTCTGGGTGACCGCGTCTTTGGTGCTTCCAGTCATGGCAGGTGGCGTCGCAGCCACGGTTCTAACGCGTATGCTGGGGCTTTGAGGCTGGAAAGTCCGCGGTCCGGACGACCCGTTCAACGATAAGGAGGGGCCAGTGCCAATGCTAATAAACCCAGCAGAGCCGCATTACGAGCAACCCGTCACGAAAGCCTGGAAGAAGCCCATGGTTCCGGATACTGCGTCGCAAACAAATATCCGCTGTACTGCCCTAACTTGCTTGCCCGATCTGCGCGACCGTTGCGTGTCGGGTGAAGCTTCACCTGGTGAACGCGGAACTGGCCAGATGCCGGGAGAAAGCACCTGGCCAGCGCCGATCAGGTTGTTTGATCCCAAATCGGCAACCCGTCCCTTAGATCATTCCGACATCTGCGCGAACTCGATCGCTTCGGCCATCGGTTGGGCGATCACCGGGCAGTTGATGATGATACGCGTCGGGCGCAGGCCGAAGACGTAGGGGTTGCCTTCGCCCTCGGGGCTGACGAAGGCGCTCTCGATCAGGCCCGCTTCGGTGAGTTGCCCGAGCTCCTCAAACGAGGTGATCTGGCGCACTTCACCGGCCTCGATGGCGGCCTCGGTCCATTGGCTGACATGGGCGTCCCACAGCGGGGAATAGTTGTTGGTCAGGCTGGCATTCGTGTTGTCGGGATCGATCGGGAACACGTTGATCGGGTCGATGCCGCCATTCTCAAGCGAAACGATGAACCCCTGTTCCTCACCCAACTCGGTGGGACCGTTCAGCACAGGCGAAAAACCCAGAAGTGCCGATGCCTGCGATGGATCCGATTGGCCGAATGTATCGATCAGCGCCAGCCGCGGGGCCCAGACGCCCTGTTCCAGCACGGCCGCGATCTCCTCGGACGCATCCGTGACGAAGTGGTAATAATACTGCTCACCACCCTGGAACCCATCAAGCAGCGACATGGTGGCCGTGCGTGCGTCAAGATCGATATCGACCAGCCGATCGTGTCCGCCGCTGGCGTTCTGGACCATTTGCGCATTCAGCACGACGCCAGAGGGCAGATAGACCATCGATGACCATTCCATATCGGCCACGGCCCCGGCCTGGATTTCCGCAGGCGGGAAGGCGACCGGATCACCGGGAACGGCGATCCATTCGGGCGAGAAATCCACGTTGCCGCGGAACTGCATCACACCATCCTCGATGGTCACGGCCTGGGCACCGGGATGTCCGTCGAGATGGCGCATTTTGGGCGCATAGATAACGCCCAGGGTCTCGGCCACGGCATGGTCCGAGGCTTCGGTGATGATGTAGTGAACCTCTTCCCCATTGGGTCCGGCACCGACGAAAAGCGGCATGGTGGCCGACGCCGCGCGATAGGTGAAATCCACCGCGATCGCCGATGGGATGAAGACGTTTTGCTCTTCCGTGAACGCGGTGGCGGTGTCCGGCGAAAATGGCGTTCCCCCGGCCTCGGCCAGCCCATCGAGAAGGGCCTCGGCCTCTGCAAGTGCGTCGCCGCTTTCGGCGTGTAGGATTGCTGCGCTGGCGCTGAGCGAAAGGGCGCAGGCGGCGGCGCGTATCATGAAGTGTTTCATAGTCGTGCCTTTCGCATCAATCCCGGCGATACGGTGTTGGTTGCGGGATAGCTGAATGCTCGCTCATTTCGCCGAGCAGGGATTGCGATCCATTGCGGTCTTTTTTCACCGTGATGGCATGGGACAGGTTGCCTGTTGGACTACGCATCCGATGGGCGGCCCTTCGGGGTTAGTGCAGCGTCCCTTTTGCCCCGTCGGCATGCAAAAGGCTTTCGGCATCCTCGCGCAAAATGCGCACCCAGCGCGTCTGGTTTCGCAGAAGCCTCCGCAAGACGGCCATTGCTTGCGGGGCGGGAACATCGCGCGCGACCTCTATGGCGGCGCTGATGGACGCACTCACTTCGGTCAGACCCGAGGTTAGCAACAACAGTTCGCTGACGGGATCGACACTTTGGCCCGCCAGCATCCAGCGGGGCACATGCGCGGGATCGCTGCTGTGCAAGGATACGGGGCGACCAAGGGCCCAGAGTTGGCGCGCGATGACGGTCTGTCCCCGTTGAGCGGCCTTGTGAACATGGGCGACATGCTCAATCACCTCTGGCGGTGCAGTCTGCTGGATGTTCCATTTGGAAAGGTAGGCCAGCGCAGTGACTGCGAAAACATCCGCAAGGACGTGGCGAAGCGCATCGGCAAGGTCGTTGGTCTTCGCATTCTGAGACCCAATGGCGCACATGGTATCACATTGGCACGCGCGGCACGTCGCGGCTTGCTTGGGATTGCGGTTTTGCACCGAGCGTCGCGAAAAATCTGGCTATCGCGCTGCTGATGCGTGTTTTTCCGCACTACGCCTGAAATCGCCGGGTGTCACACCGGTTTCTTTTTGAAACACGGTCGTGAAGTGCGATTGATGGGCGAACCCGCAGCACAGGGCAACCTCCACAAGCGGCAGATTGGTTGTCTCGATCAGGCGCCGCGCCCGTGCCACGCGGCGTTGCCGGATATAGCTTTTCGTGGTTTGTCCAGTGGCTGTCCGGAACACGCGAGAGAAATGAAAGACACTGTAGCCCGCCAAGTCCGCAAGATCGGCCAGGGTCAGCGCGTCGTCGATATGCGCCTCGATATAAGCGATCACCCGGCGGACGCGCCCGTCGCGTGAGCCGTCGGGGGTCGTTCGCAGGTGGTGCCCCAACAGACGCGCGGCAATGGCTCGGGTCACGGCGCAGCGTGTGATCGGATCTTGCTGGTCGCCGGTCGAAAGTTGCAACAGCGACCGCCCAAGACGCGCCAGGGCCGCGTCTTCCAACACCCGTGTCTGGGATGGCAAATCCGGTGCGCGCGGCAGCCCCAGTTCCGTCCGGGCCACGTCGTCCAGAAAGTCTGGCGACAGACGAATGTCAAGCGCCCGACACTCTTCGGTGGCCAGACTGTACTGCGCGGGGTGGGGCGAGGTGTAGACCACCGTCTTCCCCTCTGTCAGACGCAGGGTTCCGGATTTGGCGCAGTCAAATTCTCCCGCGCCATGGCTCACCTGCCAAAGCACGATCCCGTCGTCCGCCGACAGGGTTTCGAGTGTTCGGCTGGCGACTTCGCGCATGATCCATGATCCCTGCGCGACGATAGGCTTGGCCTGATTCATAGCGATGCTCCATCATCTCGGATGCATCAATGATGGCCGACCGGCGCGGCGCGCTCTGCAAGCGTCTTGGCAAGTCTTGTCGAGGTCTTGCGCTTTCGGGCCGCACGCGGACCGGGTTCAATGCAGGATCGTGTGCCGGAACGCCATGGGCGTCAGCCCTGTCGCTGCCTTGAATATCTGTCCGAAATGGCTTTGGCTGGCGAACCCGCAGGCAAAGGCGATCTCTGACAAAGGCCCATCGCCGCAAAGCAGGTACTTGGCACGCGCGACCCGGCGGGCGGTGACATATTGGTGCGGGCTGAGCCCTGTTGCCGCCTTGAACGCGCGACTGAAGTGAAAGGCCGAGACATGGGCAATCCCGGCCAACTCTCCCACTGTCATCGGGGTCTCAACATGCGCTTCGATATACTCGACCACCCGGGCAAGGCGCTTGTCGCCCAGATCGGGTGGCGGGGCGATGGCGCGGGCGGGATGGCTGGCATGCAGAAGCTGGCCCAGAAGCGTGCGAAACAGACCGTCGACCAGCAGGTTCGCCGACGCGCCGCCGTTCGCCGAGACCTGCCACATCTGGCGCATGGCGCGCAGCGCTTCGGGCATTGGCCGTATAGCCCCATAGAGAGCACCGAAGGGGTCGTCGTGAATGCCCACCTCATCGAGAAGCAGCGTCAGTCTGGATTGATCGACACCGGCGACGAGGATCGTATGGCGTTGCCCCATGCGAAACCCGCAGGTTTGCATGGCGGGTTGCAACGTAAAATCGCCTGGATTGAAAGCAAAGCGCCGCCAGCCATCGTTGAAATCCATTTCAATGTCACCCGATGATGCAAGTGAGGCCGTAAAGGCCATCTCCGCATTCGGCGGGTCGTACATCTCCATCGCGTCCTGTTCCGCGACGAACATATTCAGCCCCAGCGTACCGCCGCTGCGATGCTCCTGATCGAACTGCGCATAGTCCGTCTCGCGCATCATCTGCTGGTAGGACTGGAACACTGGCTGGGTCATGACGCCACCGCTGTCCTGTAGGCGCGGGGCGTCAGACCGGTCGCGGCCTTGAACACCTGCCCGAAATGGGACTGCGAGGCGAAACCGCATGCAAACGCGACCTGGGCGGCGGGCATGTCGGTCGTCAGCAAGCGCCGCGCGCGTTCGATCCGGCGGGCGGTGACGTATTGGTGCGGCGTCCGGCCCGTCGCCGCCCGAAAAGCGCGGTTGAAGTGGAAGGGCGACAACCCGGCAACGTCCGCCATCGCGTCGAGCGTGATCGTCGCCTCCAGATGTGCTTCCACATGCTCGGCGGCCCGGGCCAGGCGGCGATCGTCGAGCGCGGCCGGTGCCGCCTGCCCCTCGACACCCGCAAGGCGCAGCATGGCCGCCGAGATCGCCAGCACTGCCCCGTCGATGAACAGCGCGGCGGCAGGATCGTCCCGCGCGGCCTCCCGCCACGCCGCGAGCATGAGATGCCGGATCAGCGCATCATCCTGCATGCGCCGGTGCAACGGTTCGAGATCGCGCAGCAAGGCGCCGACTTCCATCTCAAGCATCCGCGAGAGGTGATCGACCGGGAACGGCAGAGCTACCAAGACATGGCGTTGCGGCGCTTGAAAATGCACATCTGCATTGGCTGGTACAACGTGAAACGTTCCGGTCCGAATGGGTTCCGAAATCCGGTTCAGCCCATCGGAAATCGTACAGTGCCCGCGATCTGCCTCAATAACCAATGTAGTGACAATTGCGGGCATAGCGGGATCGACGGCGTCGACTTGCTCCTGTTCCACCCGCAGGAATCCTGTTCCAAGCGATGCAATAGGGCGAGTCTCTTGCGGGAAATGCCGATAGAGCGGGTGGGTTCGATAATGCGTCATCAGCGTATCGGTCACGACGCCATCTCCGCCCGGTAAGCCTTTGGCGTCGCGCCGGTGGTGGCTTTGAACACCTGCCCGAAATGGGATTGCGAGGCGAAGCCGCAGGCAAACGCCACCTGCGCAAGCGCCATGTCGGTGGCCAGCAAACGCTGCGCGCGTTCGATCCGGCGGGCGGTGACGTATTGGTGCGGCGTCACGCCGGTCGCGGCGCGGAAAGATCGGTGGAAGTGGAACGACGACAGGTTGGCCACGCTTGCCAGGTCATCAAGGCCGATGGTCTGTTCGAGATGGGCATCGACATACTCTGCGACGCGCGCCAGCATCCGCAAGGTCGCGCCGCTGGGTTGTACCGGCGGCGGGTCGCCCGCGCGGCGCATGAGGGTGGCGACAAGCGCAAGGGCCGCGCTGTCCACGAACAGGGCCGATGCGCTGTCATCGCGGGCGGATTCGATCCACATGCGTTGTGCGATGGCGTGCATTCCGGAATCCATGAACGGTGTCTCGTAAACCGGGCCGAGGATGGCGAGCGGGTCTGATCCGCAATGCGCCAGGGCTGCGTCCAGTCGCAGCCGCGGCAACCCCATCAGCAGCAGTTCCCCGCCATGGGGGACGTCATACGCGATATCCGTGTCAGGCGGCGCGATCATCACGCTGCCCGCGCCGAGGTTATTCTCGATCCATCCGTCACCCAGATCATACCGCGCTTCGCCCGCGCCCCGTCGCACGAATTGAAGCATCAGCTCGGGAATGGCGGCATCCGTGATGTTATGCGGCTCCATCTTGATATCGACGAACTGTACGCCGAGAGAGCCGCCGGACCGTTGCTCGATGGGCATTGTGCCGTAGCTGTTATCCATCAAGTCCGCTAGGTTCGCTGAAGCGGTCATTGCGGGCCTGTCCGGTCAAAGCGCATGCCGGACACAGCCGTTCTTTCGGGCCACCACAAAGCGGGTAGCCGGCGCAAATCATGCCTTTGAAGCCAAGGACGTGCCATAAAACCCTCTCGGTCGGCGCCTCACTGCAGTATCGGTCTTGAAATGTCACAGAATGATGTGACGCGTTTGTATGGGCAGACTGTACCAGTCTTGCGCTCTTTTGTCGGCATCTTGCGGTTTCACGAAAATTTGCAGCCGGGCCGCGGCGGTTTGCACCACGGCTCAGCCCCCGGTTGGCAACCCCTGAGCATATTTGCGCAAGCGCGCGACAGACCCGCACCGACAAACGGCCCCACGCTGACCAAGACATCAGCGAAAGGCTTTGTGATGACCCAGATATCGACCGCTCCCCCACACCCCGCCGCACCCGTGCTGCAAGAGTTGCACACGCACGAAACCCGGGCCCTGGCCCACGACGTGCGCAACATGGTGACCCAGTTGTCCATGGTGGCTGATGAAATGGGCATCCACGATGACCCCCGCATCCGGCGGTTGGCCGGCCGGATCGAGCGCAGCATCGGCCGTGTTGTGACGATGTGCCGGACAACCGAAGGCCGCGGACCGAAGACCGAACCGCGCGAAGCGCTGGAGCCCTGCGACATCATGCAATTGCTGGAAGAGGTCGCCGCACTCGTGCGTATCAGCGCCGGTCCCCATACCACGATCAACGTAAGCGGCAACCTGCGCTGGCCGGTGCGCACACTGCCGGTCACGTTTTTCCGACTGGCGATGAACCTGACGACCAACGCGGCCAGGGCCGTTCAATCGGTCGGTGGGGGGACGGTCTTCCTGTCCGCGCGCGCATGTGCCGATGGTTGGCGGTTCGAGGTCATGGATACCGGGCCGGGATTGCCCGCGCCGGTGCAGGCCCAGCTGACCAACGCGTCGGCGATACCTCAGCAGGGGCGCAAGGTATCTGGAACACAACTCGTTCGGCTTGGTGCGATCGCGCTTGGCGGTAGCCTGACGGTCCCAGAGAGTCGAACAGGCCGCACCCAGGTGGTCGTAACTCTTCCGCGCTAGTTGGCAATAGGGCTAGGTTTGGCCGTCATCGGAGTCGGAACAGGAACGCGGGTGGTGGCAGGCATATCTCCCCGCCGCGCATATGGGCACCGGTATCGGTTCGATAGCCGTTGTTGGCCTGCTGCCGGTTCCGCGGACACGGGGTTAGGCGTCCAAACATTGGGCTGCCTGTGCGTGATACAGCGTGAGCGATGAACGGATGCAGTGGCACGTCCCGCAAGCGAATTGGCGCACAGGGAATTTGGCCGAAGGACGTCCTTCCTGTATCGTTGAGTACCGGAGGCATCCATGCAGCGCTCATCTCAACAACCAACGGTACATGTCGGAAAGGTCTGGCGGCTGCTGCTGGCCGATCTTGGCCTTGATGCCGTGGCTGTCTTGCGCCGAGCGGGCCTGCCAAGCGGGCTGCTGGACGGTGACGGCAACCGCATCGCTCTGGATGAATTCTATGCGCTTTGGGAAAGCTTTGACGCCGAAGCGCAGTCACCAACACTGGCGCTCAAACTTGGCCAGATCGAAGCGAGCGAATTCTTCGATCCGGCCTTTTTCGCGGCAATGTGCGCGCCCAACATGACCGTAGCGGGACAGCGGCTTGGCGAGTTCAAACGCCTTGTCGGGGCCTTCAGCCTCGATGTGGAGGTCATGCCCACGGCAACCCGATTTACCTACCGGTGCAAGTATCGGCCTGATTTGCCAACGACGCTTGCGGCGACCGAGATCGTCTTTCTTGTCAATTTGCTGCGTCGCGCCACGCGCAAGCGCGTTGTGCCCAAGGCCGTCTGCCTGCCAACTGCTCTCAAAGAGACCGCTGCCTTCGAAGACTGGTTCGGATGTGAGATCTCAGGTGGACAAGCCGCATCCTTCAGCCTCGATGCCATCGACGCCATGCGACCGTTCCTGACGCATGACAATCAGATGTGGCAATCCTTTGAGCCGGATTTGCGACGCCGGATGGATGCGGCCCGCGAAAACCTTGGCATGCGCGCCCGCGTTGAAAATGCCCTTCTGGAACTGTTGCCAAGTGGACGAACGCAAATTGATGACGTGGCCGGTGAACTTGCCGTCAGCCGCCGTTCACTGCAAAGGCGGCTATCGGACGAAGGCACATCGTGGTTGGAGGTGCTGAACTCTGCACGTATGCGACTGGCCCAACACTATCTGACGAATACAAACTTCAGTGCGGCTGAGGTCAGCTTCCTGCTTGGCTTTGAGGATCCCAACTCGTTCTTTCGGGCGTTTCGCCGTTGGACAGGCTCGACACCCGAGGCGTGGCGCGAGGCACACAGACAAAGCGCTTGAAAAAAAAAAAGTGGCGCGTTGCGCAAGCGCTCTGGCGCAACCCGCAAGTGACGCAAGCTATTTGAGGGATCACATTGAGATCAACGCAACCTGATCTCTGTGAGGAACCTTGACCACATCCACAGCTATCCGCCGCCGCGCTTGTGAAGAATACACCGTCCATCGCAGATGTGAATGTCGGCCAATATGATGCGGTGTGCGTCGCTGGTGGCGGACGGCAAGACGTGGACGGGCTATCCCGACAGTGAAGAACAGATGATGGATGAGGCCTTGGGCACCAAGGTGAACGCATACACCATCGAGACCGAGGCAAAGAAGAACCCGAAAACGACCTTCGAGGCGGCGGCGCCCCAAGCCCCTTTCGCGATCCGCGACGGGCAGATCATCACCGGTCAACAGCAGCACAGCACGCGGCTGTTCAGTGATCTGCTGATCGAGGCTTTGTCCGAATAGCAGGGCCGGGGTCCCTTCGGCCCACCCAATTGCAAGCGCCGACATGGGGTACGGGCGACAAATTCCCATGTCGGAAAGAGATGACAATACAAAAGGGAACCAGCGCACAAAGTGCGCCAAGAGGGCCAAGACATGAAGACAACACTCATAATTGCCGCACTTATCAATCTTGCCGTTGCCGTCGTTCACACCTTTATCGGAGAGGCGAATATCATTGCCCCCATGATGACGTCGGATGCGTCTGACCTTGTGAAGGCAACACTCCATTCGGCATGGCACATGATCTCTGTCGTGCTCTACCTCTCCGCCCTAACCTTGTTTTATCTGAGCCGAAAGAAGCCGGACGACCCAGTCGTGACCCTGTTGCCAGGCTATATCGGCGTCCAATACGTCGCCTTGGCCATGGTCTTTGTCGCGACGAGCGTGATTTACGGCCAGGTCTTCCCGCAGATCGTGATGCTCTTGCCAATCGGCCTGCTTTCTCTCTGGGGCGCGCATATTGCGCGCAACGCATGATCACCCGCGGGCGTCTGACCCAAAAGGGCATGATACGCCCCTGACAGTCACTTCACTTGAGTAAGGAACGCTGACATGACCAAAGTCTTTTTGACCGGTGCATCCGGTTTCATCGCCAAGCATATTTTGCGAGAGTTGCTAGAACAGGGATACGCGGTGCGCGCCTCGATCCGCTCCGACAAACGCCAGGCCGAATTGCAGGGGTTGTTTCCGGATGCGACACTGGAATTTGCCACGCTGGACCTCACCAAGGATGACGGCTGGCAAGCCGCTTTGCAGGGCTGCGATGTCCTGATGCACACCGCCTCGCCATTTCCGCTGGCCGAGCCGAAAGACCCGCAAGACCTGATCCGCCCTGCTGTCGATGGGACGCTGCGCGCGATGCGCGCGGCCAAAGCGGCGGGGATCAAGCGTGTGATCCTGACGTCCTCTTGCGCGGCAATCTACAAACAGGCGGATAAGCCCAATATGCAACCATCGGATGAGACGTATTGGACGACGCCCGATGATCCGTCTGTCGGGGCTTATGAAGCCTCCAAGACGCTGGCGGAAAAAGCGGCCTGGGACTTTGTCGCCGACAACCCCGCGATCGCACTGACCACCATCAACCCCGGCGCCGTCTTCGGCCCGCCGATGGATGAACGCTACGGCGCATCGCTTGAACTGGTCGAACAGTTGATGACCGGCAAGGTGCCGATGGCCCCTCCCGTCGATATGGTTGCCGTTGACGTGCGGGACGTGGCGCGGATGCATGTCGCGGCAATCGACCTTGAGGCGGCCAAAGGCGAACGTTTTGCAGCTGCCAGCGGAACCTATTCCCTGCTCGAGTTTGGCAAAATGCTGAAAAGCTGGGATGCGAGCCTGAAAACACCTGGCCGTGAAGCTCCTGTCTGGCTGCTCCGGATTATGGGGCTGTTCTCCAAGGACGTGAAAGGCGTGCTCGAAAACATTGGCCGCACTCTCGCCGTTTCGGGTGCCAAGGCCGAGCAAACCTTTGGTTTTAAGTTCATTCCGGTCAAGGACGCGCTGGTTGCCTCGGCCGAAGCTGTCCAGGCCTATAAATTGAAAGAGAAATCCAAATGACCACGGCATATCTGTGGGGAACCCCCAACGGCTCCAAGGTTGCGATTGCGCTTGAAGACATGGCCCGCAACATCGCTGGTCCGTGACGCAGTGGCTGCATTGGCAAATGGGCGGCCTTGGCCCGATGATGGGCCAGGCAAACCATTTCCGAGGTCTGAAAAGGAAGGGTCCCTACGGCGAGACGCGCTACAAGAACGAAACCGCGCGCCTGTTCGCAAACGCTTGTTCCAGGCCTCGGCCGTCTGATTATTGTGGTGCCCAAGCAGCGAGGGCGGCGCGAGGGACCGGCGAATGCCCATTAAACGATCCGGCGGAGCATTGAACGCCAGATGACTTTGACCGTCACGCCGCGGTATTGAGCCGGAAGCATCATAACTTGCAGAGCCGCCGTTCGTGTAGGATGCGGCGAAGGTGTTGAAAGAGCCCAGAGCGGACAGTTCAGCCTAACTTTTTGAAGAACATCTCGGGATCGTCGGCATCCAAACCCTCGATCTCGCCACAAAACTGCCAGTCCAGCTTGCCCAGCAAGCCGCGCATTTTTGCGTTCGATCGGTTGGTCGAAGTCCATAGCTCGGGATGGTCAAGCGCGACGGCTTCAATCAACTCTTGACCGACGCCCCGCCGCCGTGAATCCGGATTGACAATCAGCAGAGAAATAAACACTTTTTCGAAGAAGTATCGGTTATCCACGCAGCAAAATCCAACGATGTGGCCCTGTTCAACAGCAAGTTTCAAACCGCCGACTTCAGCCACTGTGGCGATGTATTGGGCTCTTGAACATGTGCTGGTCGCACGCAGGTCAACTTGAGTCGCTGCGGCAACCTCGTCTTCAGTTTTGCTCGTTCGAACTTGCATGTCGCCAGTCTAGCATCTTTGGGGATGATTGGCAGCTTTGTCCACTCTGCTGACCCTCACCCACACCACGCCCAAGGGCAGGTTCGGGCCATAAATTCCTAACCTTTGATCCAACACTCCCCAACCCGCCTCTCCGATACCGCTCAAAAGAACCGCCGCATCGCATCAAGGTCGAACGACACTCCACAGCGACCGCCCCTCGCTTGACCCCACGCCAACACCCCGCTAACGCCCGCCCATGGCCCGCGCACCGCTTTTGCAACTCTCAGACATATCGCTCACCTTCGGCGGTGACCCGATCTTCGCGGGCCTCGATCTGGTGGTCCAGCCGGGCGACCGCCTCGCGCTTGTCGGCCGCAACGGATCGGGCAAATCCACCCTGATGAAGCTGATGGCGGGCCTCGTGGAACCCGACACCGGCGCGCGCGTCCTGCCCAGCGGAACTTCCGTGGGCTACATGGAACAAGACCCCGCGATGACCGGCTTCGCCACGCTTGGCGACTACGCCGCCAGTGACCTCGCTCCGGGCGAAGACTACCGCGTCGACGCCGCCGCCGAGGGGCTGGGCTTCGACCCCGCCGGCACGCCGGATACCGCCTCGGGCGGGGAACGCCGCCGCGCCGCACTGGCCAAGCTGATGGCCGAGGCCCCCGATCTGATGCTGCTGGATGAGCCGACCAATCACCTCGATATCGCCGCCATCGCCTGGCTCGAAGATACGCTCAAGGCCAGCCGCTCGGCCTATGTCCTGATCAGCCACGACCGCGCCGTCCTGCGCGCGGCCACACGGGGCACGCTGTGGCTCGACCGGGGCGTGATGCGCCGCCAGGACAAGGGGTTCGATGCGTTTGAGGCCTGGCGCGACACGACCTGGGAAGAAGAGGATCTGGCCCGCCACAAGCTTGACCGCAAGATCAAGGCCGAAGCCCGCTGGGCCGTCGAAGGCATCAGCGCGCGGCGCAAGCGCAACCAGGGCCGCGTGCGCGCCCTGCAGGGCCTGCGCCAGGAACGCAGTGAGATGATCCGGCGTGCGGGTACGGCGGCCATGGCCTTTGACAGCGGCCCGAAAAGCGGGCGGCTGGTCGCCGAGGCGAAAGAGATTTCAAAGGCCTATGGCGACAAGATGATCCTGCGCGACTTCTCCCTGCGGCTGATGCGGGGCGACCGTCTGGCGTTGGTGGGCCCCAACGGCGCGGGCAAGACGACGCTTCTGAAGATGCTCACGGGCGAGATCGCGCCAGACAGCGGCACCGTGCGCCGCGGCACCACGCTTGAGACCGCGATCTTCGACCAGAACCGCACCGCGCTTGACCCCGAAATGTCGCTGTGGGACAGCCTCACCGGCAGCCCCGAGATGCGCGTCTCCGGCCGGGCCGATCAGGTCATGGTTCGCGGCCAGCCCCGCCATGTGGTGGGCTATCTCAAGGATTTCCTGTTCTCCGACGCCCAGGCCCGCGCGCCGGTCAAATCGCTCTCGGGCGGGGAAAAGGCGCGCCTGCTGCTGGCGCGGCTCATGGCCCATCCCTCGAACCTTCTGGTGCTGGACGAGCCGACCAATGACCTCGACATCGAGACGCTGGATCTGTTGCAGGAACTGATCGGCGAGTATGACGGGACCGTCATCGTGGTCAGCCACGACCGCGATTTCCTGGACCGCGTCGCCACCGTCACTGTCGCGATGGAGGGCGATGGCCGCGCCACGATCTATGCCGGGGGGTGGAGCGATTATCAGGCGCAGCGCCGCGCTGCGACGTCTGCCGCCCCCGCGTCCAAACCGAAGCCAAAAGCAGCGACCACCCCCGATGCGGCCCAGAGCGCCCCGTCAAAGCTGAGCTTCACCGAGGCGCACCGGCTCAAGGAACTGCCGGCCGAGATCGCCCGGCTGGAGGCCGAGATCGCCAAGCTGGAAGACCTGATGTCGGATGCCGAGTTGTTCACCCGCGAGCCGGTGAAGTTCCAGAAAGCCACCGAGGCACTGGTGGCGCGACACGACGCGCTTGCGAGCGCCGAGGCAGAATGGCTGGAGCTGGAAGAGAAATCCGAAGGGTAGGGGGCGAGGGGCCAGCCCCTCGCGCTCCCCGGGATATTTGGGGACCAAAGATGCCTTGACGCAT
>JBCBPV010000046.1:0-28152 GCA_039820585.1 Pseudomonadota bacterium | reverse complement strand
GACCCACGCGCGGGTAGAAATCCTTGTTGCCCCAGTTCTGGCCCGCGCGGATGAAGAAAACCTGCACGCAGGCCTGCCCTTTCTCCATGTGGAGCGCGATGATATCGGCCTCATTCACGGTGCGGGGATTGATGCCCTGATTGGTCTGCACCATCGTCAGCGCCTTGATCCGGTCGCGCAGGTTTGCGGCGCGTTCAAACTCCAGGGCCTCGGAGGCGGCGGCCATGTCTTTTGCGAGCCGTTCCTGCACTTCGGTGGATTTGCCGCGCAGGAAATCGTCGGCCTGTTTCACCAGCTTGGCGTAATCCTCGGGCGTGATCTTACCGCCGCAGGGACCCGCGCAGCGCTTCATGTGGTAGTTGAGGCAGGGGCGATCCCCGGCGGCAACCTCGCGATCGCTGCAGGTGCGCAAGAGAAAGACCTTTTGCAGCGTGTTGAGCGTGCGGTTGACCGCGCCCGCGCTTGCGAAGGGGCCGTAATAGCGGCCCTTGCGGTTTTTGGCGCCGCGGTGCTTTTCCAACCTTGGGAAATCGTGCTCGGAGGAGATGAAGATGTAGGGGAAGCTTTTGTCGTCGCGCAAGAGCACGTTGTAGCGCGGTTTCAGCTGCTTGATGAGGTTTTGCTCGAGCAGTAGCGCCTCGGTTTCGGTTGATGTGGTGAGGAACATCATCGAGGCGGTTTCAGAAATCATCCGTTCGATGCGGCGGGTGTGGCCGGTGGGGCGGGAGTAGCTTGAGACCCGCGCTTTGAGGTTCTTGGCCTTGCCCACATAGAGCACACGCGCCTGGGGATCGAGCATGCGGTAGACACCCGGAGAGCCATCCAAAAGGCGTAGGTATCCTTGGATGACTTCGTGCCCCGTTTTGGGAGATTCTGACGCGGTTTGCTCTGCCATGTGATTCTTCGCCTTGCTGCAATCTTAGCGCGCTGAGAGCAAGGGGAAACCTGTCCACTGTTCACGGGGATAAGTCTGCTGATAACTTTGTGACAGAGGCAAATTTTCCTTAAATTCTTTAGGCTTCGTTAATGTGCTTAATTTTTAAGCAACACTTTAGCCCTTTGATTTAAAAAGAAAATTAAATGGCTTATTTCCAAATCTCTGAAAACATTGCTGATTTTCCGGAGGGATCTATTAACGAAAGGTTAACGTGCACAAGTGAATAGTTAACGACTTACTCGACGCCCAAAACATCGGGCGTTTGCCAAGCAAGATGCTGTCCTCCATCGACGCAAATTACCTGTCCCGTTACAGTTTTTGCGGATAGATAATAAGCTAGCGCGGCACAAATATCGTCAAGGTCTGATCCGCGATTTAATACTGTGGCGCCACGTTGACGGGCGAAATGCGCCTCGCTTTGGCGGCCACCGCGCAGTGTGGGGCCAGGACCAATTCCGTTGACCCGCACAGCCGGGGCCAGGGCCTGTGCAGCGGTGCGGGTGAGCGCCCAGAGGCCCATTTTAGCGATAGTGTAGCTCATGAATTCCGGGGTCAGCTTGCGGATGCGTTGATCGAGCATGTTGATCACGAGGGACTGGGCCACCGGCTCTCCACCCGCGTCGATCACGGCTTCGGGGGCCTGGGCTGCCAACGCCTGGGTCAGCACGAAGGGCGCGCGCAAATTGCTTTCGAGATGCCTGTCCCAGCTCTCTCGCGTGGCGCTTTCGATATTGTCATATTCAAAGACCGACGCGTTGTTGATCAGCACCGTGATCGGGCCACCGAGTGCCTCTGCCGCGCGGGGCAGAAGGGCCTGCATCTCATCCTCATTGAGCAGATCGGCCTGCAGCGCGACGGCGGCGCGGCCCATGTCCTTGATCTCAGCCACGGCGGCGTCGGCGCCCTCTCGCGAGCTCGCGTAGTGGACGGCCACGTCATAGCCATGTCCCGCCAGTTCTAGCGCCATTGCGCGCCCCAGGCGTTTGCCCGCTCCGGTTACCAACGCCCGTGCCATGCGCGCTCCTTTCAGGTGAGTACTACCGTGACATAGATCAGGTAGAGCGCGGTCAAGGCAATGCCCCAGACGCGCCCGATATCCTTGCGCATGAAGACGAAGGGAATGATCAGAAGCGACGCCGCCAGCATGACCCAGAGATCAAAGCGCAGGAATTGCGGATCCACCGGGATCGGCCCCACCAGCGCGGTGATGCCGATGATGGCCAGCAGGTTGAACATGTTGGAACCGATAACATTGCCCAGCGCGACATCGGCCTGTTTGCGGATGGCGGCCATGACGGTCGTCGCGAGCTCTGGCAAAGAGGTGCCAAGCGCCACGAGGGTGAGGCCGATCACGCTGTCGCTGACGCCGAATTTCTTGGCGATGATCGAGGCATTGTCGACCAAAAGATCCGCCCCTAGCGGCAATCCGATCATGCCCAGCACCATGAAGACGATGATCTGCCACCAAGCCATATCAGGATCGGCGCCTTCGACCTCTTCCTCTTCCTCAGCTTTGCCCGCGTTTTCGCGCTGATGTTTCAGCGCATCGCGGGCGGCATCGCCCAGAACAAAGGCCAGCACGGCCAGAAGCGCCGCAGCCGCCATGGGATCAAAGACACCGCGGAAGGCCAGCGCGATGAAGAGAAAGGTGGCGCCCAGCATGTAAAGATAGGTCTTTTTGGTGTCGCAATAGCTGGTGTGGAGCACGGTGATCATCGCCGGCACACCCAGCACAAGCAGGATGTTGGCGGTGTTTGAGCCAACCACATTGCCCAGCGCGAGGCCGGGTTTGTTGTCCAAGATGGCGTCTATGCCGATCAAAAGCTCTGGGGCGGAGGTGCCGAAGGCGACGATGGTCAGGCTGACGATGAGCGCGGGCACGCCCACGCGAAGGCTGAGGTTGACGGCGCCTTTGACCAGCGCGTCACCGGCCAGAAGCAAAATGACAAGGCCCAGGCCTGCATACGCCCAGGCCTCGATCATCCCTTGCCTCCGGGCCCGCAGTCACATGGACCTTTGCCGATGTGGAACTTTTTGCAGCGCGGGCAGCGCATCGCGTCGATCTTTTTCTGTCCTGGGTAGCGCAAGCGCCCGAACATGGCCAAGACGGCCATGAACACCAGGAAGAGGACGACGATCTTGCTCAGCACGTCTAGAGACCGAAGCGCGCGTAGGCTGCACGCTCTTCCATGACGCCCACCGCGTCGTCGATGATCTGCGCGCCAAAGCGCTGGAAAAGGCCCCGCTTGCGGCCGTAGCGGGCGAGTTTGACCTTCTCGCCATAGAGCTCTTTGAGTTTCGGAACAGCATGACCGAGGCCATCGGCGAGGCCCAGATCGACGGCCTTTTGGCCCAGCCAGAATTCTCCGGTGAAGAGATCGATCTCATCGGTGAGCTTGTCACCGCGGCGGGATTTGATCTGTGCTATGAAAGTGTCGTGTAGTTGGCTCAGTATGCCCTCGAGCCGTTCGATATCCTCTTTCTTTTCCGGGCGGAACGGGTCGAGCATGGATTTGGATTTGCCGGCGGTGTGCACGCGGCGCTCAAAGCCCTGTTTGGCGAGAAACTCATGGGCACCAAAAGTGGCCGCGATCACGCCGATGGAGCCCACAACCGAGCTGTCATCGAGCCAGATGTCATCGGCCGCACTCGCGAGCCAGTAGCCCCCTGAGGCGGCGACATCTTCGACGAAAGCATGAACCGGGATCTCTTTTTCGTCGGCCAGGCGGCGGATACGGGAGCCGATGAGAGAAGACTGCGCAGGGGACCCGCCCGGAGAGTTGATGATCAGCGCGACGGCGACGGGTTTGCCTTTGGCAAAGGCTTTTTCGATCACCGGCGCCATGCCTTCATCGTTGAGCGCCCGCGCGCCTGTGCCAATGGCCCCAGACAGACGAATGACCGCCACTGTGGGGTGGCGGTTCAAAAATGGGATCATGTTTTTCATTCGCCCGATGTAGAGAGCCAGCGGGTTGGAAACAAGGCGGGGCGTACGGGAGATATTTGAGGGCGGGGAAAAACTTCGCGTGTGTGGGCAAATAAGTCACGGGCAAAAGGGCTGAGACGCGGGTTCGCGAGGCCCCGGCGTGGCGATCAATCCTTGGGTCAAAGGCGCTTTATCTCGCGGTCCCGCTGTACCGGTGAATGACGCGCTTGGACTTGGATTTCGCCAGGCCCTGGGTGGGCCTAGCTTCTGATGCGGTAGCCGGTTTTGAAGATGCGCCAGATCAGGAAGAGGCAGATCCCAGTGAACAAGGAGATCGCCAGAAGGCTGACGCCGATGGCCACGTCTGCCTCCCCGAAAAACGCCCAGCGGAAGCCCGAGATCAGATAGACCACCGGGTTGAAGAGCGTGATCGTCTGCCACACGGGGGGCAGCATCGAGATCGAATAAAACGAGCCGCCCAAGAACACCAAGGGGGTGATGACCAAAAGCGGCACCAGCTGCAGCTGCTCAAAATTCTGCGCCCAGATCCCGAGGATAAAACCAAAGAGCGAAAAGCTCAGGCAGGTGAGCATCAGGAACGCAATCATCGCAAGGGGATATTGAACATTATAGCCCACAAAGAAAAACGACGTGATCAGGATCACCACCCCGATGAAGAGCGCTTTGGTGGCCGCCGCCCCCACATAGCCCACCACGACTTCGAAGAAATTCACTGGGGCTGAGAGCAATTCGAAGATCGTGCCGGTCCATTTCGGCAGGTAGATCCCGAAGGAGGCATTGGAGACCGACTGCGTCATGACAGAGAGCATGATCAGACCCGGCACAATGAACGAGCCGTAGCTGACGCCTTCCACCTCTTGGATCCGGCTGCCGATGGCAGCGCCGAAGACCACAAAGTAAAGCGAGGTGGTGAGCACCGGGGAGACGAAGCTTTGCATGAGCGTGCGGGTGAAGCGGCTCATCTCAAACTTGTAGATGGACCAGATGGCGATGAGGTTCATGATGCGCTCTTTCTGTTTTCGCCTGCCGCTTCGCCGTTTGAAGGGTTTTTGACCAATCCCACGAAGATGTCTTCAAGGCTGGATTGCGATGTCTGAATGTCTCTGAGCGAGATGCCCGCTTGGGCCAGGGAGGATAGAAGCCGCGTGATGCCGGTTCGCTCGCCCGTCGCGGCATAGGTGTAGACGAGCTGATAGCCGTCCAGCGCGATCTCGAGGTCAAACTCAGAGAGGCCGTCGGGCAGCGCGTTAAGGGGTTGGGTGAGGTCAATGCACAGATGCTTTTGCCCCATGCGGCGCATCAGCGTGTCTTTTTCCTCCACCAATAGGATTTCACCGTGGTTGATCACGGCGACCCGGTCGGCGATGGCCTCGGCCTCTTCAATATAGTGGGTGGTCAGAATGATGGTGACGCCATCTGCCTTGAGATCGGCCACGATGTTCCACATGTCGCGGCGCAGCTCTACATCGACGCCCGCAGTGGGCTCATCCAGAAACAGCACGCGCGGCTCGTGGTAGAGCGCTTTGGCGATCATCACCCGGCGCTTCATCCCGCCAGAGAGCGCGGTGGTCCGGGTATCGCGTTTTTCCCACAGTGTGAGCTTGCGCAGAACATCCTCCAGAAGCGCCGGATCCTGCTGCATGCCGAAGAGGCCGCGCGTGTAGCGCACGGTGTCCATGACCTTCTCGAAGGGCTCCAGAGAGATCTCTTGCGGGACAAGGCCGACGAGCTGGCGGGCTTGGCGATAGTTTTTCTGCACGTCATGGCCACCAATGCTGGCGTGCCCGCTGGACGGCTCGGAGATGCCGCAGAGGGTGGAAATGAGCGTGGTTTTTCCCGCGCCATTGGGTCCCAGAAGCGCGAGGATTTCGCCTTCTTCGATGGACAAAGACACGCCTTTGAGCGCCTCAAAGCCATCCGCGTAGCGCTTGGCGAGGTTCTGAACGTCGACGATGGGGGCCACGTGAATCGGTCCTTCCTGAATTATGGCGAGAATGAGACGAGAACGAGGGCGGTGCAATCACATGAATCTGCGGCATACCTGTGCGGAAATCGCGTAATTCCAGGGAAATCAAGGGCTTGTTCTCGATTTGGAAACAATACCGCCCAAATTCTGTTGAGAATCGGACATCTTTCTGCCACGTTTTCGCCGTGGGGGCGTCACGGTTTACTTCGCGGCGCAAAGTACATTGCTGATATGTGCGTCTGAGTGACCGTCCTAGAATGGGACGTGCCTGGTATGTTTTTTTCTCGTTTTTTGACGTTGATTTTTGCGTGCGGCGTGCTCGCCGGATGTGGTGAGTCTGTGTCGCGTGATTTTCCATCACGTATTTTGGTTGTGGGCGACTCGATGTTGGCCACCGGGCGCATCAATGACGCGGCCGTCTCGGACGTCATGGAGAAGACCCTTCACGAGACGGTTGTGGACCGCTCGACCATCGGGGCACGGTTCCATTACGCTCTGCCGATCAGCGGCGCGGCGGGCCTGAACATCACCAAGCAATATGTCGACGGTGATTGGGATTGGGTCGTGGTGAATGGCGGCGGCAACGATCTTTGGATGGGCTGTGGCTGCATGCTGTGTGCCGCCAAGATTGACCGGCTGATTTCCGAGGATGGCACCAAAGGCACGATCCCCGGCTTCCTTTCTGATCTGCGTCAGTCCGGTGCCAAGGTGATCTATGTCGGTTATATGCGCAGCCCCGGTCGGATCTCTCCGATTGAGCATTGCAAGGATGAGGGCGCGGAGCTTGAAAAGCGGATTGCCAAGCTGTCCAAACTGGACGCGGGCCTGATTTACCTCTCTTTGGAAGATCTGGTGCCCCATGGAGACGGGTCATTTCACGGCATCGATATGATCCACCCGTCCAACAAGGGCTCAAAGGCGATCGGTCAGATCATTTCCAATGTGATCGAAGGCGCCTGAACTAAAACTTACACGAATATGCAGCTGGAAGCGCGTTGGCGAAAGCCGACGCGTTTCTTTTTGGGCCAAGATTTTCGCCCCGCTGCGTGTTAGACGGGGATCGGGTGGGACCGGGAGGGGATGATGCTGTCAGGGATCCGCATTGTTGAGTTTGAGGGGCTGGGGCCTGCCCCTTTTGCGGGCATGCTCTTGGCTGATCTGGGCGCCGAGGTGATCGTGGTGCATCGGCCCAAACCGGCTGCGCCCTCGGTGCTGGATAGGGGGAAACGCTCGATCGTTCTGGACCTCAAGGATGACGCGGATCTAGCGGTAGCGCGGGCGCTGGTGCGCTCTGCCGACGGGCTGATCGAAGGGCTGCGCCCCGGTGTGATGGAGCGTTTGGGGCTGGGGCCGGAGCTGTGTAGCGCCACAAACCCCAAGCTGGTTTACGGGCGGATGACAGGTTGGGGGCAAAGCGGGCCGCGCGCCGCCACCGCCGGGCATGATCTGGCCTATATCGGGCTGAGCGGCGCGCTCTGGTATGCCGGTCAGACGGGCACGCCGCCGGTGACGCCAGCCACGCTGGTGGGCGATATCGGAGGGGGCGCGATGTATCTGGTGGCGGGCATGCTAGCTGGTCTCTTGCGGGCGGCGCGCACCGGCAAGGGCACGGTGGTAGACGCCGCGATCGTGGATGGCTCGGCCCATATGATGGCGCTCTTGATGGCGATGGCGGCAAACGGGCAGATGGTGGAGGCACGGGGTCAAAGCCTGCTTGATGGGCCGCATTGGTGCCGCAGCTACGCGTGCGCGGACGGCGCGTGGCTGACTGTCCAGTGCCTTGAGGCGCAGTTTTACGCGGTGTTTCTGGATCGGATGGGCCTGTCGCAGGATCCGGATTTCGTGACGCAATACGAGCCTGAGTTGTGGCCCGGGCAGGCGGAGGCGTTGGAGGCGATTTTTGCCATGCAACCGAGGCACTATTGGCTGGATCTCTTTGACGGGACAGATGCCTGCGTGGCCCCAGTGCTGTCGCCATGGGAGGCAGAGCAAGACCCGCATATGGCCGATCGCAGTGTCTGGCAGCGGGTGGCAGGAAGGCTGCAACCCGCCCCGGCGCCGCGGTTTGACGATCGGTCCGCCAAGGTCAATCCCGCCTCTGAGCGCGGGGCGGATGGGGACGCGATCCGGGCGGAGTTGCGCGAGAAAGGGTGTGGCTGATGGCACGCTTGTTCTGTGGACAGTTCTCTGGCCTGTTCCCCAGTCTGATCCTGGGCTATAGCCGCGCGTTACATAACGCGAGCAAAGGCTGACCCATGCAGATCGAGCATACAACCCTTTCCGGTGTCCTGATCCTGACCCCGGCGCGTTTTGGCGATGCGCGCGGGTTCTTCTCTGAAAGCTGGAACAAAAGGCGGATGGAGGAGCACGGCATCGAAATGGAGTTCGTGCAGGACAATCATTCAATCTCGGGCGAGGTGGGCACGCTGAGGGGGCTGCATTATCAAGCGCCACCGCATGCGCAGGGCAAGCTGGTGCGCTGCGGACAGGGGCGGGTGTTTGACGTGGCCGTGGACATCCGCGTGGGCAGCCCGACCTATGGGCAGTGGACGGGCGTGGAATTGAGTGCGGAGAACGGCAAGCAGCTTTTGGTGCCCAAGGGGTTTTTGCACGGATTTGTCACGCGGGAGCCTAATACTGAGGTGCTCTACAAGTGCACGGATTACTATGCGCCGGAGTGTGATGGTGCGGTGCGGTGGGACAGCTGCGGGATTGACTGGGGGCTCGAGGGTGCGCCTGTTCTGTCGGCCAAGGATGAGCGGGCGGTTGCGCTGGCAGATTTTGAGAGCCCGTTTACATTTGACGGCTGACGCGCGAGAGAGCGTGTTCGTCAGGCCGTGGCATGGTGATCCATGACCGGTTGCAAGGCGCTTTATCAATGGGTCCCGCTGAACAAACGAAAGATGGGCTGCGACAAGAATTTCGCCAGGCCCCGGGACGGCCTGACGAACGCGCGGCGGCTTGCAGCCTTGATTCCGCGCGGGTTTAGGCCGTATGGAACTCATGCTTTGACAAGGCTTCTAGGCCCTCGCCAACAGCAGCGATAATCGCATCGATTTGATCCCGCTCGATGATCAGTGGCGGGCAGAAGGCCATCGCATCAATCATCGGACGAGAGATCACGCCGCGCGCATAAAGCTCTTTGCCCATGGCCGCGCCCAGCACGCCCGGTTTGGTTTCAAACTCAGGATGCACCAGCTGCAACGCCGCAATCAGGCCAACGCCCCGCGCCTCACCCACGAAAGGATGCGACTCGAACTGACCCAGCTTGTGCCGGAAATAGGCGCCAGTTTCCGCCGCCTTATCCACCAGCCCACGCTCTTCGATGATCGCGATGTTTTCCAGAGCGACGGCAGCGCCCACCGGATGGCCCGCGCCGGTGAAGCCGTGGCCCAGGACACCGATCCGTCCGCTTTCCTCGGCGATGGGCTCATAGAACCGCTCATTCACCAGAATGGCGGAGAACGGCACATAGCTTGAGGTGATCTGCTTGGAGAGAACGATCACGTCAGGCTTCAGATTGTAGGTCTGCGAGCCGAACATGTTGCCAGTGCGCCCAAACCCGTTGATCACCTCATCGGCGACAAATATGATGTCGTACTTAGCCAGAACCGCTTGCACCTTTTCCCAATAGGTGGCCGGCGGCACGACTACGCCGCCCGCGCCCATAACGGGCTCGGCAAAGAACGCGGCAATGGTGTCGGGACCCTCCTCCTGGATCATCGCGTCGAGATCTTCGGCGCAGCGGGTGGCAAATTCTTCTTCGCTCTCGCCGTCGCGGCCTTCTTTCCAGTAGTGCGGGCAGGTCGTGTGCAGCACCCCGTCAATCGGCAGGTCGAAAGACGTGTGGTTGTAGGGCAGACCAGTCAGCGAGGCGGATGCGATGGTCACGCCATGATAGCCGCGGATACGCGAGATGAATTTCTTTTTCTCCGGCTTGCCCATGGCGTTGGAGCGATACCAGAGCATCTTCATCACGGTGTCGTTCGCCTCGGACCCTGAGTTTGTGTAGAACACCTTGGACATTGGCACGGGCGCGATGGAGACCAGTTTCTCCGCCAGATCGATCGCGGCCGGATGCGCGCGGTGGGCAAAGTTGTGGTAATAGGCCATCTTCTCCATCTGCTGAGTTGCGGCCTTGATCAGGCGCTTTTCGCCAAAGCCCACGGCCACGCTCCACAGCCCCGCCATCGCCTCGATGTAGCGTTTGCCCTGATTGTCGAAGACATAGACCCCTTGCGCATTTTCCATGATCTGCGGGCCCATGTCGGCATGGGCCATGGCATTGGTGTAGGAATGGAAGTGATAGGCAATATCGCGCGCTTCGGCAGAGTTTGGGGCAAGGGGGGAAAGAGTGTCCATGGGCAGGCGTCCTGTTGGCAGACAGTGATGCGGTAGCTTGCCCTCACATGACGGTGACGTCAATTGCGGCAAGTCGTTCATTGATTGATTACGCCCCTGCCATATCTCAGCTCCATGAGCAGTTCTACGTCTAATGCGCGCGCCGTGCGGATCCCGCAAACGCGGCTGGCCCGGGCCACCCGGATGGGCACCATGACCGCCGGTGTGGCGGGCAACATGGCCTTCAACGGTCTGATGCAGCTTGGGCGCGGGCAACAGCCCACAGCGCGGGATCTGTTGCTGACGCCGGGCAACATCCGCCGGATAGCCGATCAACTGGCGCGCATGCGCGGGGCGGCGATGAAAATCGGGCAGCTAATGTCGATGGATACCGGCGATATGTTGCCGCCTGAGCTGGCCGATATCATGGCGCGGCTGCGCGCGGATGCCGATTTCATGCCGCCAAAGCAATTGCAGGGCGTGCTGAACGATGCGTGGGGCGCGGGCTGGCGCAAGCAATTCGCGGGATTTGACGTGCGCCCCATGGCGGCGGCCTCGATCGGGCAGGTGCACAAAGCGCGGCTGCCAGATGGGCGGGAGCTCGCCATCAAGGTGCAGTATCCCGGGGTGGCGCGCAGCATCGACAGCGATGTGACCAATGTCGGGCGGCTTATCCAGCTGTCGGGTCTGGCCCCGCCGGGGTTTGATCTAGGGCCCTATCTGGACGAGGCGCGGGCGCAATTGCATCAGGAAGCCGATTACGAGCGGGAATCGACCTATCTGAAGCGCTTCTTTGAGCTTTTGGGCCATGAAGCCGATTTTGCGGTGCCGGAAATGGTGCCGGAGCTGACCACGAAAACCGTTCTGGCGATGACGTTTGTGCCGGGCATGAACATCGAGGATGTGGCGCAAGCCCCGCAAGAAGTACGGGATCAGGCGGCGGAACGACTGATCGCGCTGATGCTGCGCGAGCTCTTTGGTTTTGAGGTCATGCAGACCGATCCGAACTTCGCCAATTACCGCTATAACGCCGAGACCGATCAGATCGTGCTGTTGGATTTTGGTGCGGCACGCGAGCTGAAACCCGATATCGTAGCGCGCTACCGGGCGGTGTTTGCTGCGGGCATGACGGGCGATCCGGTCGAGATTGAAAAGGCGGCCGAGCGGATGGGCATCATCACGCCCGAGACCGAAGAACCCTATCGCAGTCTGATCCTTGAGATGAATTCCATCGTGTTCAATCACGTGCGGGCCGCCGATGTGATGGATTTCGCGACCAGCACGCTGTCGGCAGAGATGAACGCCAAGGGTCGTGTTCTGGCCGAGACAAACTATGTGCCACCGCCTTTGCCAATGGATCTTTTGTTCATTCAGCGCAAGGTGGCGGGGATGTTCCTTTTGGCCACGCGTCTAAAGGCACGGGTGCCGGTGCGCTCGCTGATTGAGAACGCCTTAGCATGACACCGGCGAGGCGCGCCCGAAAGGGAGCGACGAGCGACAGCCTTCCCCTGCCGAATTTCCGCAGGTAAGTCTGATCTCATGCAGAACCCGACCCTCCCCCTCACCCAAGATCTCGTCCTCATCGGCGGCGGCCACACCCATGCGCTGGTCTTGCACAAATGGGCCATGGATCCGCTGACCGGCGCGCGCGTGACAGTAATCAATCCAGGGCCAACCGCGCCATATTCGGGCATGCTCCCGGGATATGTGGCGGGGCACTACACGCGAGACGAGCTCAATATCGATCTGGTGCGGCTGGCGCGCAAAGCCGGTGCACGGCTGGTTATAGGATATGCGACCGGCATTGATCTGGAGGCGCGGCGTATTCAGGTGACCGGCGCGCCGGATATCGGGTTTGATGTGGCGGCCGTGGATGTGGGGATCACATCGGCGATGCCGGATTTGCCCGGGTTTTCAGAACATGGCGTACCGGCCAAGCCGCTGGGCCGCTTTGCCGAGCGGTGGTCGGATTATCTGAAAGGCGCGGGTCCTGCGCGTGTGGCCGTGCTGGGCGGTGGCGTGGCGGGTGCGGAACTGGTGCTGGCCATGGCGCATCGCTTGAAGAGCGAGGGGCGGCAGGCGACGCTGACCGTGATCGAACGGGACAAGGCCTTTACGGCGATTGGTGAGATTGCGGAGAAGCGCTTGCGCGAAGCGTTTGAGCGCTACGGTGTCGAGCTTTTTGAAGGGGCCAGGCCGGAAAAGATCACGGGCGACGGCGTGGTTTTGGCCGGTGGCCGCGTGATTGAGGCCGATTTTGTCACCGGTGCTGCCGGGGCCAAGCCTCATGACTGGGTGGCGGAGACAGGGCTTGCCAATGAGGCAGGCTTCATCCCCGTGGACAGTCGGTTGCGGACTTTGGAGCCGGGTATCTTTGCGGTGGGCGACTGTGCCCAGATGACCCATGCGCCGCGCCCCAAGGCCGGGGTCTATGCTGTGCGGCAGGCGCCGGTGCTCTACACCAACCTGCGCGAAACGCTGTCGACTGGGACGGGGTTGAAGGAGTATGTGCCGCAGGACGATTATTTGAAGCTGATTTCTCTGGGCGAGAAATCCGCCCTGGCGGAGCGGTTCGGTATCACGCTCGCCGGGCCGCTGATGTGGCGCTGGAAGGATCAGATCGACACCAAGTTCATGACGGAGTTTGACGCGTCGATGAAAACGTTTGGCCCTGCCCAGCCCTGGCCACGGGCGAAGGGATCTCGCGTCGAAAAACCGCTCTGCGGCGGGTGTGGCGCGAAGGTGGGCATGCCCGCGCTGGCGCGCGCGCTGCATGGGCGCGAGGGTGTGGTTGGGGACGATGCCGGGGTGCTGCCGGGAGGTCAGGTGATCAGCACAGATCATCTGCGGGCGATGGTGCTTGATCCGGTGGTGCAGACGCGCGTGGCGGCGGTGCATGCATTGGGCGATGTCTGGGCGATGGGCGCGCGGCCGCAAGCCGCTGTGACTACGGTGATTTTGCCCGAGCAGTCGCCGGAACTGGCGGAACGCGCGTTGCGCGAGATCCATGCCGCGGCGCGTGAGGTGATGGAGGCTGCGGGCGCAGAGATCGTTGGCGGGCACAGTACTTTGGGTGCGGAGCTGACCATTGGCTTCACGGTGACGGGGCTTTGCGAGGGCACGCCAATTACGCTGGACGGGGCCAAGCCCGGCGATGCGCTGGTTTTGACAAAACCGATTGGTAGCGGTGTGATTCTGGCGGGCGAGATGATGGCCGAGGCAAAGGGCGAGGATGTTGAGGCCGCGCTCCGCATCATGATGCAGCCGCAGGGGGTGGCTGCGAGGCATTTGGGCAAGGCGCATGCGATGACGGATGTGACGGGCTTTGGCCTCGTGGGGCATGTGCTCAACATCGCGCGGGCCTCAGGCGTTGGCGCGGAGATCACGCTCGACGCCGTGCCAGTGATGTCCGGTGCGATGGAACTGTCTGCCCGTGGGGTGCGGTCGAGCCTTTTTGCAGAAAACCGCCTGGTCTTGCCCGGGGTTCCGGAGACAGACAGGCACGATCTGCTGTTTGATCCGCAGACCGGTGGTGGCCTGTTGGCCGCCATTGGCACGAATGCGGAGGGTGTCGTCGAGGCGTTGCGCGAGGACGGTTTTGAAGCGGCTGTGATCGGGCGGGTGACGGATCGCATGCTCGACGGTACTGGTCAGATCGAGATCGTCTGAAGCGCGTCTTTGATGCGTCTGGCGGTGGCGTCGAGTGCGGCATCGGTGAGGTCATCCGCCGCGACATGGGCCGCGACGCGCTGTGTTTTCTCACGCATGGAAGTGGCGTAGGCGGGATCGTAATGCTCTTCCGCCAAGGCCTGACAAAGCGCGACGTCATCGCCTGCTGCCGAGAGCGCGCCCCAGCCATCGACGACGGCATGACCTCGGAACTGACGCAGAACATCGAGCTTTCGCATGAGCTCTGTCTTGTCGGCGAGGATATCGGTGTAGGCGCGGGCCAGATAGCGGGCGCGGGCCTCGAGCGGGGCCTCGACGGTGATCATGGGGGCCGCGCACATGGCTGTCCAAAGCGAGGGCGGGATCATTCGCTGGCCGATCTTGCTGCTTTCGGCCTCGACCAACACGGGGGCCGAGGGGTCGAGCCGGGTGAGAGCCATGGCGAGCGCGGTTTCAAAGCCCTTTTGGCTGGGTTGGGGCGCGTCGCCATCGCCCAGAAGCGAGCCGCGATGGTTGGCGAGCTTTTCGAGATCGAGGGTTTGGGTGCCCATGGCCTGCAGGCGTTGGAGAAGCTCGGTTTTGGCGGTTCCGGTGTAGCCTGCGAGCAGGATCAGTTTGTGCGGGAGTGCATCAGTGTAGAGCACGCGCACGACGAGGCGGCGGAAGGTTTTGTAGCCACCCTGGAGCGTGTCGGCGCGCCAGCCGATTTCCTTGAGCATCCAGCCGAAGGCGCCGGAGCGCTGGCCGCCGCGCCAGCAATAGACCAGAGGGCGCCATGAGCCTTCATGGTGCGCGAGCTGGGTTTCGATGTGGTGGGCGGCATTGCGGAAGACGAGGGCCGCGCCGCGTTTGCGGGCCGTGAAGGGAGAGATCTGTTTGTATTCGGTGCCCACGAGGGCGCGTTCTTCGTCGCTGAGGACGGGGAGGTTGATGGCCCCGGGGATGTGATCTTCGGCGAACTCGGACGGGCTGCGGACGTCGATGATGGTATCGAACTCGAGCGTGTGGAGATCGGACAGGGCGTGGAGGGGTGTCATATATGCGTATGTAAGCGGTTTGCTTGTCTAGGAAAACCGCGCTTAGAACTGTTCGGCCGCGCGGAATCAAGGGCGTAGCCCGCCGCGCGTTCGTCAGGCCGTACCGGGGCCTGGCGAAATCGATGTTGCAGAGCGTCGATTGGGTGTTCCGCGGGACCTAGGGATAAAGCGCATCGGAGCGCAACGCGGGTCGCCACGCCACGGCCTGACAAACCCGCTCTATTGGATTTAGGTGGAGCTGAAGTAACTTGAGGTGAGCAAGCGCGTGCCGTCTGTGGTGGACCAGCCGACTGTGCTGCCTTGGGTGAGATAGGCGGTTTCGCCTGCGGCGAATGTTTCTTCACCGGCATCTGAAGTTAGCGTGAGACTGCCCTTCAGCACCTGGATCAGTTGGTGCGCACTGACCTTTAGAGATGGAATCGCATTGGCGGCATGGGTGGAGTGACGCACCTGCATATTGCCTGCGGCGTTTACGAAATCCACGCGTTCGGTCGAGACCGATCCCGCCGCCATGCCACCGCCGGACACGTTCGGTACAGTGATGCGTGTGAGCGACGGGTTGCAGCCTTTTTCGGGCACCGGGCCGTCGAGGATCATGAAGAACTTCTTGATATAGCCGGGCTGTTCCCACTGGCATTTCAGACCTTTGGGGATAACGAAGGCGTCCCCGGCCTTGAGGTGGATCTCTTCGCCACCCGGCATGCGCATGATCAGCGTGCCTTCGAGCAGGTACATGTATTCATCGACGCTATAGTCGCCCATGTGATCGACGAAGGCGGTGCAATCCCAGACGCCCGCGAGATAACCCTCTGCCTCGATCTCAAGATAGGTGTGGCCGTTCTGGACCGGCTCGCCAGACATGAGCTCAGCGGGATCCATCTCCTCCCAGCGCTCCATGCCTTTGCCCGGAGGGCCATCAGGGTGGAATCGAAGTACAGCGTCGGTCATGAAGATTCTTTCTTGAAAAACGAGATCTCATCCTGCCAGCAGGTGAATATCTGATTGGCCGTGCGGGCATACATCGCGGCGTGCTCTCCGGTGACGGCGCGCATGCGGGCCTCGATATGGGCGTAAGCTGCATCCATGTGGGCGCGGTCGCGGAAGGTGAGGATGGTGAAGAACTGGTGGCCGCGCTCTTCATCGGTGTCCATGGGAGTGTCCGAGACGCGCCGGCCCATGGGGCGGGCATCGACGATGAGACCGGCCTCGTAGAGCTCGCGCACGAAGACACCGTAGGCGTCGACAAATGTGTCCATGTCCTGGCCCGGACGCAGATCGAAGGCCGAGAGCAGGTGGATCTGGCCCAGGGATTGGTCGGTTGGGGCGTCTTTCGGGCTCACTCGGCGGCTCCAGGCAGGGGCAGGACCTGATTGGGGTCGCGCCAGTTTTGCGAGAGCTCAGACAGCTCGCGATCGAAGGGCACGCCCATCACTTCTGGTTCGCCCATTTCGCGCGCCACCTTGTGGCCGCTATAGATGGCGGCGGCGATGGTGCCAGGGGCCAGCGCGTCGCCAATGCGGGTGAGGTTTGGTGTGCCTGCGGCGGCGAGGCTATGGTAGAGCGTGTCGACGGGGCGGCGCATGGTGACGAGGACGCTCACCGCTCCCTCCAGTCGCGTCTCGCGGCCGGTGTAGACGCATTCCAGCACGGCCTCACCCGGGTGCAGTGCCGTGATGTTCTGCGACAGGTGCAGTTTTACGCCCGATTCTATGAGTTTTTTCTGGATAAAATGCTGCTCCAGAGTGTTGTGGGTCCAGGAGGAGACCTCGGCACTCGGGGTCACAAAATGAACATCGCAGCCCGCTTTCAACAGCTTTTCGGCGATGGCCCCGCCCATGTAGAAATGATCATCGTCAAAGATCACGGCCGGGCCGTCGGGCACCGCGCCCGCCATCACGTCATCCGCCGAGAGGAGCTTGGCCCCCTCATTGATCGTGATGCCCGTGGGGTTCTGACGCCCGATACCGTCCATCGACCATTTGGCGCCCGTGGCGATGATGATTTGGTCGGCGCCGAAATCCTGCACGCCTTGGGCATCAAGCTCACTCTTCAGATAGAGATCGACATTGGCCATCTGGCTGATCTGATAGATGCGATAATCGACCGCCCTGCCCCATTCATTGAGCCCCGGCAGGCGGCGCTCTCCGATGAGACGCCCGCCCGCTTCCGCGCGCGCATCCGCCAGTGTCACGTGATGGCCGCGTTGGCCCAGCGCGCGGGCGGCTTCGAGCCCTGCGGGCCCCGCGCCGACGATCAGCACGCTCTCCTGCGTTGTGGCGGTTGCGATGCGTTCGGGGTGCCAGCCGCGGCGCCATTCCTCCCCCATGGTCGGGTTCTGGGTGCAGCGGATCGGCACGGCGTGGTGATCTCCCGAGACGCAAATATTGCAGCCGATGCATTCGCGGATGTCTTCGATGCGGCCCTCTTCGATCTTTTTGGGCAGGAACGGATCGGCGATGGAGGGGCGCGCGGCGCCGATGAAATCCAGCTTTCCGCCTTTGATCAACGAGACCATGGCATCAGGCGAGGTGTAGCGGCCCACGCCGACGACGGGCTTGGTGGTGACTTGCTTGACGAAGGCCACGTAGTCGTCCTGAAAGCCCGATTGCTTGAACCGCGAGGTGGCGCTGTCGTTTTCCCAGGCGCTGATATTGACGTCCCAGAGGTCAGGCTCTTCGGCCATCATCTCGATGAAATCGCGGCCTTCACCCTCAGAAGTGAAGCCATAGTCGCCCATCAACTCGTCCACGGCAAAGCGCACGGCCACGGCGCAGGTGTCGCCCACGGCATCTTTGGTGTCAGCCAAGATTTCACGGAATAGCCGCGCGCGGTTTTCCAGGGAGCCGCCATATTCATCGGTGCGGTGATTGCGGTAGGGCGACAGAAAATGCGACATCGTTGAAAGCTGATGCGCGACATAGACATAAACGAGATCGTAGCCCGCGCGTTTGGCCCGCAGCGCGGCATCGCGGTGCCATTTGCGCAAGGTTTTGATGTCTTCTTTGTCCATGGCGCGGGCCTGCACCGGGTCGTTCGAGGCCACGGGGTGATGGGAGGGCGCGAGCGGGATATCACGGCTGAAGCGGCTTGCAGTCATCAGACCGCCGTAGTTCAATTCAGCGCCCGCGAGGCTTCCAAACTCATGAATGCCGTCGCACAGGCGAGCGTGGTAGGGCACGTCACGCTCATCCCAGAGCCGGCCACCGGCCCAGGGTGAATGCTCCGCAGAAGGGTGAATTTCGATCTCTTCGGTGCACACGACGGCCCAGCCGCCTTCGGCCTTGGTCCGGCGCATTTCGGCAAGCGACGAGGGGTAGGTGCGCCCCATGCCGTTACAATGGGGCACTTGGTAGAAGCGGTTGCGGGCGGTCACCGGCCCGATCTTCACCGGTTCAAACAAAATGTCGTAGCGCGGATCACGCATGCCTTTCCCCCTGGGTGTGCGTCTGCCTTGCGGGTTTCGAGGGAAGATAGGTCGGTTCCGCGGCGGGGTCCATTGAATAATCATTCAATCGGCAATCCGTGGGTGACGTCGTCTGCTTTTGAGGCAATAGTGGCCGAAAATAAGGGAGCCAGGGATGGAATTTACGAGGGCTGGTCTGTCAGATCGCGCGCTGGAGATTGCGGATCGTGTGGAGGCGTTTGTCCGCGAGAGTGTCGTGCCGTTCGAGGGAGACGCGCGGGTGGGGTTTCATGGGCCATCCGATGAGATGGCGCTGGAGCTGAAGGCGCTGGCGCGGGAGGCGGGCGTGCTGACCCCTCACATTCTGGAGGATGGGTCGCATTTGACACAGCGGGAGACAGCTTGCGTGCTGATGCGGTCCGGGTTGTCGATCCTCGGGCCGCTGGCGTGCAATACGGCAGCCCCTGATGAGGGCAACATGCTGCTCATCGGCAAGGTGGGCAGCGAGGAGATGCAAGAGCGGTTTCTCGAGCCGCTGGTGCGAGGCGAGAAGCGATCCGCGTTTTTCATGACCGAGCCTGCCGTGGATGGTGGTGCGGGCTCAGACCCGACGATGCTGCAGACAACCTGCGTGCCCGATGGCAATCACTGGGTGATCAATGGGCGCAAGGCGTTCATCACGGGCGCGGATGGCGCAGGCGTGGGGATCGTGATGGCGAAATCGGAGGATGGCGCCTGCATGTTCCTTGTCGATCTACCGCATCCGGCGATCCGGATTGAGCGGGTGCTTGATACGATCGACAATGGGATGCCGGGCGGGCATTCGGTGATCTCGATCGAGGATCTGCGCCTGCCCGCTGATCAGATGCTGGGCGCCTCCGGCGAAGGCTTCAAATACGCGCAAGTCCGGCTAGGTCCCGCGCGGCTGTCGCATTGCATGCGGTGGCTGGGGGCCTGCGTGAGGGCCCAAGAGATTGCCACGGACTATGCCAACCGGCGGCAAGCCTTTGGCCAGCGGTTGATTGATCATGAGGGCGTGGGCTTCATGCTGGCCGAGAACCTGATCGAGCTGCGCGCGGCGGAGCAGATGACCTATTGGTGCGCCGATGTGCTGGATGCGGGCGCGCGGGGCACATCGGAAAGCTCTATGACCAAGGTGCATGTCTCTGAGGCGCTGATGCGGGTGGCCGATCGCTGTGTTCAGTGCATGGGTGGGACCGGAGTAACGCAGGACACGATGGTCGAGCAGGTCTTCCGCGAGCTGCGTGCGTTCCGGATTTATGATGGGCCCACGGAAGTGCACAAATGGAGTCTCGCCAAGAAGATCAAGCGCGACTGGGATCGTGGTCAAGCCTGAGATAAAAAGACTTAGGCAGGGGTGCTTAAGAAAGAAAGGAGCAGGCTCAATTGGGCGTCTTTCTTTTTTAAAATACCCCGGGGGAGGCGTCGAAGCCTGTGGCTTCGACGTTGGCGGCTGGCCCCCATTGCGACCTTTGCGGCTATTTCAGGCCCAGGCCTGTCAGGATGCCCGGGATCTTTTTCTTCAACCCGAAAAAGCCGCGCGTGGCATGCGGCCAGGTGAGCGTGTCATAGTCGCGGCGGATTTGGGTGAGGGTAAGGCCTGCATCTTCGAGATTTGGTTTTGCCGCAGAGATGGCCTCGGCCGCAGGACCGACAGGCGTGTAGGGGGTGACTACATGGGTGACGCCAGACTTTTCCGCCGCCTCCGTGATGGCGTGCGCCCAATCGCCCTGCGCTAGATGGCCTTCGATACCAAAATGTGCGGTGCTGCGCGCGACGGCATCAGACAGCGCGCCTTGCGCGAAACCGGTGGCGGCGGCGCCTATTTCGAGGGGCGAGTGCCCTGAGGTTGCATCAAGCGCGAGGATCGCGGCGGGCGGGGAGCGGAGGACCTGCTCGGGGGTCGTGTCCTCTTCCGAGAGAATGAGAAGATATGGCGCGTTGGGCATCGAGCTTTCGAGATCGAGCGGGATGCGCGGATGGTCTTCGTCTTCGATCAGGGCGTCGGTTTGGCTTGACAGTTGATGCAGCGGGTTGAAGCGACCGGCAGTGTATTTGCTGATGTTAGAAGCACGGGCGGCGTAGGTTTTGCCCTTGGTGTGCAGGCCCGCGACCCAGCGCCAGCCGAGCGTATTGGAGGCGGGATCGCCGTCCATCAGGTGGCGCAGGAAGAAATCGGCGCCCAGTTCCCAGGGAAGGCGCAGGGTGAAGATCCAGATGGAGGCAAACCACATGCGGGCGTGGTTGTGCAGATATCCTGTGGCCACCAGTTCTTTGGCCCAGGCATCAAACCCATCGATGCCAGTCTCGCCTGCCATGGCGGCGTTGAGATCCGCGCGCAGGGCGCCGTCACGCTCGGCATCTTCGAGCACGACATCGACTCCCGCGCGATAGGCCCGCCAAACCGACGGGCGTTGTTCCATCCAGCCTTTGAAATAGCCGCGCCAGAATACTTCCTGAATGAATTTCTCGGCCGAGGACGGGTTATGACGCGCGAGCACCGCGCGCAGCACCTCTGCCTCGGAGATCAGACGATGGCGGATCCAGGGGGAGAGACAAGAGACATTGGCCCGCTTGTCTGGCCCGAAATCATAATTGCGCTGCGAGGTGTAGGTGCGCGCGGTGCGGGGGGTGAACGCCTGCAGACGCGCCAACCCGGCAGCGCGGGTCGGGGTGAATTCCATCGCTTCCGGCTCTGGACCGAAGCCGGGCAAGGGCAATGTCCCATTCATCTGGCGGCGCGCTCTCAAGGTGTTGATTTCGTTGACGCTCAGATAGGGTGATTTTCCGACGCGTCCCGCGCTTTTGTCGCTTTTCCTCGAGCGGCATCGCTATAGCTTGAGCAGGGAAGGAGGCGCCATGCTGCTTGAGGTGAAAAACCTGACCAAATCCTATGCTGGGCCGGATGGCACGCAGCCGGTGCTGCGCGGGGTGGATTTGACGTTGGAGGCAGGCGCGACGCTGGCTCTTACGGGCGAGAGCGGATCGGGCAAGAGCACGCTTTTGCATCTGGTGGGCGGTCTTGATCTGGCCGATGGCGGAGAGATCTGGCTCGATGGGCGCAATGTGACCGGCCTTGATGATGCCGGGCGCGCGGAGCTCAGACGGACGCAGGTGGGCGTTATTTTTCAGCAGTTCAACCTGATCCCGTCGATGACCGTGGGGGCCAACATCGCGTTTCATGCCCGCCTTGCAGATCGCAGTGACGCCAGCCGGGAGGCCGAGCTGGCGCAGGCCTTGGGGCTGACTGAGCAGCTACATAAATACCCCGAACAGCTGTCCGGCGGGCAACAGCAGCGCGTGGCGATTGCAAGGACATTGGCGGCGCGGCCTGCGCTCATTCTGGCTGATGAGCCGACGGGCAACCTTGATGAAGGCACCGCGGCGGATGTGATTGACCAGATGCAGGCGCTGGTCGCCGAAGCGGGATCAGCGCTGATGATGGTGACGCACTCCACGGCGCTGGCGCAGCGGATGGAGCGGCAGGTGCATTTGAGTGCAGGAACATTGATGGGCGCGTTGTCATGACAGGTGCCGGACTTCAGGCGCTCTGGTCGCATTGGTGGCGCAACAAGCTGCAGCTGATCACGTTGCTGGCGGGATTGGCACTTGCGACGGCGCTTTGGTCCGGCGTGCAGGCGATCAATTCGGAGGCGCGGGCGAGTTATGATGCCGCCGCCTCGGTGCTGGGCGAAGGGCGGTATGATCAGCTTTTGCCGGCAAGCGGGGATGTGATTGCGCTCAAGACCTACGTGGAGTTGCGCCGCGCCGGGTGGCAGGTCTCACCCGTAGTTGAGGGCCGGATTGGCGTGGGCTGCACGCGGGCGCGGCTTGTGGGTGTTGATCCGTTGACGGCGCCGGGCGGGGCCGGGACAGCTGTGCTGACAACGTCGCCGGAGCCGCAGGATTTTCTAGGTGAGGGCGTGATTTTTGCCCATCCTGCCGTGGCGGACGGGCTGGCCGAGCAGGTCTCGCAAAAGGTGATTGCCGATCCAGGCGTGGCGCCCGATACGGCGATCACGGATGTGGGCGTGGCGGCGCGCGTGCTGGGCAAGGACGGGTATGTGTCGCGCCTGATCGTGGGGCCCGAGCAACCGCTGGGCGTGCCGACTTTGAACGACGTAGCCCCCGGACTGTTACGTCGCGCCGCGCAGGAAGGCGCGGAGGTCGGGCGGCTGACGGACAGCTTTCATCTCAACCTCACGGCCTTTGGGCTGCTGAGTTTCGTGGTGGGGCTTTTCATTGTGCATGGCACGATCGGGCTCGCCTTTGAACAGCGACGCGGCATGGTGCGGACGTTGCGCGCGCTTGGCATGCCTTTGAAAACATTGATCGCGCTCATCGTCGTGGAGATGACGGGTTTTGCGGTGATCGCGGGCGGGATCGGCATGCTCTTGGGCTATGCTATTGCGGGCGCGCTTTTGCCCGATGTCGCGGCCACGCTGGAAGGGCTTTACGGTGCGCAGATCTCGGGCGCGCTGCAGCTCAGGCCGGATTGGTGGCTGACGGGGCTGGGCATTGCCTTTGCGGGCACGATTTTGGCCGCCTCCGGCGCGCTGTGGCGGATTGCGCGGATGCCGCTTTTGGCAAGCCCGGGCGGGCGGGCCTGGGCGTTGGCCTCGGGCAAGTCGCGCGTATGGCTGGGGCTTGCGGCACTTGGGCTGCTCGTCGCGGCGGCGGTTTTGATTGCCTATGGGAAGGGTCTCTTGCTGGCCTTCGCGGGGCTGGGTGCGCTTCTCTTGGGGTCGGCGCTGCTCTTGCCGGCGGTACTGGACAGGGTGTTGGCCTTTGCGGAAGGCAAGGCGCAGCGTGTGCGGTCGCAGTGGTTCTGGGCCGACACGCGCCAGCAGGTGCCGGGCTTAAGTCTGGCGTTGATGGCGCTGTTGCTGGCGGCCTCGGCCAATGTGGGCGTGTCGACCATGGTGTCGAGCTTTCGCCTGACGTTTCTCGACTTTCTGGAGCAACGCTTGGCTTCTGATCTCTACGTGCAGGCGCAGGATGAGGCGCAGGCGGCGGAGCTGGAGGCGTTCATGCGGCCTCTTACGCGCGAGATCATGCCGTTGCTTTACGTCGATACGCGGCTGGCAGGGCAGCCTGCGGAGCTTTACGGCGTGCGCGTGGGGGAGACTTATCAGGAAAACTGGGGGTTTCTGGCGTCCAGCGATGCGACGTGGAGTGCCGTGGCCCAGGGTGAGGCTGTGATCGTCAATGAGCAGATGGCCCGGCGCGGGGGGCTTTGGGTTGGCGATGATCTGACCGTTGGGGAGGGTGTGACCCTGCCGATTGCCGGGGTTTTTGGCGATTATGGCAACCCGATTGGGCAGGCGGTGCTGAGTGAGGCGCTGTTTTTGAGCCTTCATTCCGGGGAACGACCCGTTCGATTTGGCATTCGCGTGGATGATAAAGACGCGATGCGCGCCGCACTCAGGGATGAGTTTGGGCTCTCGGAGGCGCAGATCATCGATCAGCAGGCGATCAAGGATTTCTCCGTCGGTGTTTTTGAGCGGACCTTTACCGTGACGGCCGCGCTCAATGTGCTGACGCTGTCGGTCGCGGGGTTTGCGATCTTAACATCACTTCTGACGCTGGCGGCGATCCGGGTGCCGCAGCTGGCGCCAGCCTGGGCGATGGGGCTGACGCGGGCGGATCTGGGCAAGCTGGAGCTGATCCGCGCGGTGATCCTGGCGTTCCTGACAATGCTGCTGGCGGTGCCGCTGGGGCTGCTTCAGGCCTGGGTGCTGTTGGCCGTTGTGAATGTGGAGGCCTTTGGCTGGCGGCTGCCGATGTTTGTGTTCCCGGTGGATTACGTGAAACTGGCGGTGTTTGGCGTGGTGGCGGCGGCACTCGCGGCGCTGTGGCCTGCGCGTCGCTTGGCGCGGACGCCGCCTGCGGATTTGCTGAAGGTGTTTTCCAATGAGCGTTAGGGGGCTTTTCCTGGCTCTGATGCTGCCGGTGATGGCGTTCGCGCAAGGCTTTGCGGGACTGGGCACCGATGCCGACGGGTTTACCGTGCCGGAGCGCGGCTATGCGTTCGAGTTTCCCCGCGATCACGGCGCGCACCCTGATTTCCGCATTGAGTGGTGGTATCTGACGGCGAATATGGAGGCGGAGGACGGCACGCCCTATGGGCTGCAATGGACGCTTTTTCGCTCGGCCTTGGAGCCCGAAGACAGGGAAGGTTGGGACAGCCCGCAGATCTGGTTTGCCCATGCGGCCGTGACGACGCCCGAGGCGCATTACGTGGCGGAGCGCATTGCGCGCGGGGGGATTGGGCAGGCGGGTGTGACCGCGGCGCCCTTTGAGGCATGGATTGATGATTGGGCCATGGCGGGGCCCAGTTTTGAGGACATGCGATTGACGGCCTCGGGCGCGGAGTTTGCCTATGACATGCAGCTTTTGGCGCAGGGGCCGCTGATCTTTCAGGGCGACCGGGGGTATTCGGTGAAATCCGAAGAGGGTCAGGCGAGTTACTACTATTCGCAGCCGTTTTTTGACATCGACGGTGTGTTGACGCTGCCGGAGGGGGATGTGGCTGTCAGAGGGCGGGCGTGGCTCGATCGGGAATGGTCATCGCAGCCGCTGGCGGACAATCAGACCGGCTGGGATTGGTTTTCGCTGAGCTTTGATGAAGGCGAGAAAATGATGGGGTTCCGTTTGCGTCAAACCGATGGCGCGCATTTTACCGCCGGGACATGGATCACGCCGGATGGTGAGACGGAAGCCTTTGAAAATGGGGTGTTCAATGCCGATCCCTTGGAGACAAGCGATGTGGACGGGCGCGAGGTGCCGACCGCGTGGCGCGTAACTGTGCCGCAGAAGGGTGTCGACATTACGGTGCGCGCGCTAAATGAGCAGTCTTGGATGGACGTGAACGTGCCCTATTGGGAAGGTCCGGTGACGCTGTCGGGCAGCCATGAGGGCATCGGATATCTGGAGATGACGGGATATGAGTGAGCGCGACAAAGACCTGACGGTCTATTACGACGGGGCCTGCCCGCTGTGTCTGGCAGAGATCAGCCACTACAAGGCGCAGGACGGCGCGGAGCGGATTGAATTCGTCGATGCCGCGAGTGACGCCTTGCCCGAGGATCTGGATCGCGACACGGCTTTGGGGCGGTTTCACGTCCGCCGTGCGGATGGCACGCTTGTGTCTGGGGCGGCGGGATTTGCCGAGGTGTGGCAAGGGCTGCCGAAATGGAGATGGGCGGCGCGGTTGGCGGCGATCCCGGGGATGCTATGGGTGATGGAGCGGATGTATCGCGGTTTCTTGCCGATCCGGCCCTATCTCTCGCGCGGATTTGGCAAGTGGAAGGCGCGGCGCGCATCCTGACAAAAGCCGCCTGATGCGGATTTAGTCGGGTGGCGGGCCCCAGCACCAACGGCCTGGAGCCCGAACCGTTTTAACTGTTATGCGAGCGCAAGGCTGCCAGCGGATTGGCGTCCGTCACGTCCTGCTTCCAGCTCGTAAGTGACGGCCTGACCGTCATCGAGGCGCTGAATGCCTGCGGCTTGCAGCGCTGAGATATGGACGAATACGTCCTTGCCGCCGTCTTCTGGCGCGATGAACCCGAACCCTTTGTCGGTGTTGAACCATTTCACGGTGCCTTTGGCCATCGTGATGTCTCCTTAGTATAGTACCATCCGCAGAATGCGATGGCTTGGCGTAGTGTCGTCGTAGGATCAACTGAGGCCGGAAGGAAACAGTGGGTCGTCGGAAGATGCTTTGCACGGGTCATATAGGCGCAGACCGGAAAGAAAACCATAGGTGGTTTGAGGCGAAGGCGGCTTTTCTTTGCCGATCGCATCTGGTTACCTGACATCGCTGAAAAGGAGGTCATCATGAAGGATCGCGAGGCGCGTCACGGCGGGGCGCTTTTGGTGGATTGCCTTGCGGCGCAGGGGGTGGATCGGGTGTTTTGCATACCTGGCGAGAGCTATCTGGCGGCGCTCGATGGGCTCTATGGCTCTGGCATTGATGTCGTGGTGGCGCGGCAGGAATCTGGTGCTGCGATGATGGCTGAAGCCGCGGGAAAGCTGACAGGCCGACCGGGCGTGGCGTTTGTGACGCGCGGACCGGGGGCGACGAATGCCAGCGCGGGCGTGCATATTGCCCAGCAAGACAGCACGCCGATGGTGCTTTTCGTGGGTCAGGTGGCCAGTGATCAGCGCGATCGCGAAGCGTTTCAGGAAGTGGATTACCGGGCCATGTTCGGGCCGCTGGCCAAATGGGTGGCCGAGATCGATCGGGCGGACCGGATCCCGGAATATGTCTCTCACGCGTTTCATGTGGCGCAATCGGGCCGACCAGGGCCCGTGGTTCTGGCCTTGCCGGAGGATATGCTGTCTGGTTTGGCCGAGGGCGAGGCGGTGCCCGCCGTTTCACTGCCCTCAGGCGAGGCGGCGGCGAGTGACGTCACAGAGGTGCTGGACCGGATCGCCGCGGCAGAGCGCCCGTTTGTGATTGTGGGCGGCGGCGGGTGGTCTGCCGACGCCGCAGACGCCTTAGGACGGTTTGCAGACGCGATGGGCGTGCCAGTGGGCGCGTCTTTCCGATGTCAGGATTACCTGAGCAATGATCACCCCTGTTACGTGGGCGATGTGGGGATTGGCATCAATCCAAAGCTCGCGGAGCGGGTGAAGACCTCGGATTGCCTGCTGGTGTTGGGCGCGCGACTGGGGGAGATGACGACCTCTGGCTACACGCTGGTCACGCCTCCGGTGCCGGAGCAGCCGCTTTTGCATGTCTATCCCGATCCGGCAGAGCTTGGCCGGGTGTATCGCCCGGATCTGGCGGTATGCGCGCGGCCTGCCGCGTTTGTGCGACAGTTGGCCGAGGCGGCAGGTAAGCGCGATGGCAGGGCGTGGCTTCGCGAGGCGCGTGCCGATTACGAGGCCTGGCAGGTGCCATTGGAGACACCGGGGGAGACGCCGGGCGATGTGAACATGGAAAATGTTGTTGAGCATCTTCGCGAGGTTTTGCCCGAGGATGCGATCCTGACCAATGGGGCGGGCAATTACTCTGCCTGGCTGCATCGCTACTATCGCTACAGGCGCTGGCGCACGCAGCTTGCACCCACGAGCGGGTCGATGGGCTATGGCCTGCCTGCCGCCGTCGCGGCGAAGCTGACGCATCCCGACAGGGAGGTGATTTGTCTGGCCGGAGACGGGTGTTTTCAGATGACCTGTCAGGAATTCGGCACGGCCTGCGAATTTGGCGCTAATATCGTCGTGATCATTTGCGACAACGGGATGTATGGCACCATTCGGATGCATCAGGAGCGGGCCTATCCCGGGCGACCGAGTGGCACGGGGCTGCGCAATCCGGATTTCGCAGCCTGGGCGGAAAGTTATGGCGCGTTCGGGGTGCGCGTGACGTCGGACGAGGCGTTTCCAGACGCTCTGGCGGCGGCGCGAGCGGCGGGCAAGCCTGCGATCGTGCATGTGCTGACAGACCCCAGGGCGATCAGCCCGAAGCTGCGGCTGGAGACAATCAGTTGAACTGAAATTCGCCCGCGCGTTCGGTTTGGAGATAACGTTCAAAGAAATCGGTAAATGACGCGACCAGAGGCGGAAACTGTTCATAAGGCGGGTAGAAAAGTGTGAGCCACAGCGGTTCGGCCTCCCACTCTTCCAACACTTTGACGACCTCACCGCTGGCCAAAGCCTCTGAGATCAGGAAGTCTGGCAAGAGCGCCATCCCCTGCCCTCTCGCCACCAGAGCGCAGAGCAGATCGCCATTGTTGAGCGTCAATTGATCGCCGGCGCGAACCTTGCGGCTAAGCCCGCCTTTGGTAAAGATCCAGGTCTCCTGGGTTTGGTCATCGCTGTAGG
>JBCBPV010000045.1:0-29115 GCA_039820585.1 Pseudomonadota bacterium | reverse complement strand
GCCATGCGATAGGAATCAAGCCCCGCCGACAACCAACGCGCGGCAAAGCCAAAGCCCACCAGCGCACCCGCCGCCCAAAGCGCGGTCAACAGCGTCGTGGCCGAAACCGACAGGCCCAGGATTTCACCGCCATACGGCTCCAGCAGGACGTCTTGCATGTTGAAGGCCATCGTTCCGATGAACACCACCGCCAACAGCCGCCCCGCATCGCCACCTTGCGAGAAATCGGCCCAGGCATCGGCAAAGCGCGGACGCGGCGCCGCGCGTTCATCCCGCGTCATCGGGCGCACATGCTCTTGCTTCCAAAGCGCGATGATATTGATGATCAGCGTCGCAAGCGCGGTCCCCTGTACCACCTGGATCAGGCGCAGCTGGCTAAAGTCGCGCAAGAGATAGCCCACGATCAACGCCGACACGCCCATCCCGATCAGGAACATCACATACAAAAGCGCCACCACCCGTGGCCGCGTCTCATCCGTCGCCCGATCCGCGGCCAGGGCCAGCCCTGCGGTCTGGGTCATGTGCATGCCCAACCCGGTCATCAAAAACGCCAGCGCCGCCAGTACCTCACCCGCCCATGGCGGCCCCAAAGTCTGATCGCCCGACAGCACCAACAGGGCAAACGGCATCACCGCCAGCCCGCCCATCTGCCACAGCGACCCAAACCAAAGGAACGGCACCCGCTTCCAGCCAATGGCCGAGCGGTGCGTGTCCGACCGAAAGCCCAAAAGCGCCCGAAATGGCGCGATCAGCACCGGCAGCGCGATCATCACTGCCACCACCATCGCCGGCACGCTCAACTCGACAATCATCACCCGGTTCAACGTGCCCAGAAGCATGACAGTCGCCATCCCCACCGACACCTGAAACAGCGCCAGCCGCAACAACTGCCCCAAAGGCAACGTATCCGACGCCGCATCCGCAAAGGGCAGGAAACTGCCGGACATCCGCTTGATCATGGATTTGGTGACGATCATGGCCGTAGCTCCAGACATTCAGAGATGTAGAACCCGCTCGTGACCCGATCGATCTTGCTCACCGCGCCGCCCACTTCACGCGACAGGCGCTGATGGCAATGCGGCACCATCACCGGCGACCGGTCCGATTGCGGAAAGACTTTACCCATCCCCCAGAACGCCATCAGAAACGGCGTCCGCGGGGCAACGGTGAACACCACGCCCCCACGCACCCGCTCTGCCAAGCGGTCCAGCGCCGCCGCAATGTCCGGCACGCTGTAGTAAATCAGGCTGTCCATCGCGACGACGAAGTCATGCTCGCCCAGATCGCCCAGCATATCGCCCGCCACGAACCGCACCTGTCCGGGCGTATCGGACGGCAACCGCGCCCGCGCCACCTCGATCAGCTGAGGCGAGATATCCACCGCCGTCACATCGGCACCCCTCGCGGCCAGCGCCGCGGTCATCTGCCCGGCACCACAGCCCGCATCCAGCACGCGAACGCCGCTCAGATCCTCGGGCAACCGCGACAGCATAAGCGCCCGCATCCGGTCCCGCCCCGCACGCACCGTCTGGCGCACCCGGCTGACCGGCGCGTCCGAGGTCAGACGCTCCCATGTCCGGGTCGCCGTGCGGTCGAAGTAGTCTTCAACCCGCGCCCGCGTCGCATAATATGAAGCGGTCGTCCCCATCAATCAAAACCCAACAATTCAAAGATATCCCGGTCCGGCAGCGGCGCAGGCGCCAACGGCTCGGTCCCCGCATAAAGCGTCTCTGCCAGCTTGATGTACTCCGCCCGCGCCACGACGATATCCTCATCATCGGGCATCTCGAACAGCGTCTTCTTCTTCAATCGCGACCGCCGGATGGCATCGATATCGGGCATATGCGCAATCCGCTTGAACCCCACGGTGTCGCAATAGCGATCCACCTCATCGGTGTCCTTCGACCGGTTCGCCACACAGCCCGCCAGCCGCACGTTGTAATTCTTCGACTTCGCCTGCACCGCCGCGATGATCCGGTTCATCGCATAGATCGAGTCGAAATCATTCGCCGTCACGATCACCGCCCGGTCCGCATGCTGCAAAGGTGCGGCAAACCCACCGCAGACCACATCCCCCAGCACATCGAAGATCACCACATCGGTGTCCTCCAACATGTGATGCTGCTTGAGCAGCTTCACAGTCTGCCCCACGACATACCCGCCGCAGCCCGTGCCCGCGGGCGGCCCACCGGCCTCCACGCACATCACGCCATTGAACCCATGGGTCACAAAATCCTCGGGCCGCAGCTCCTCGGCATGGAAATCCACATCCTTCAGGATATCGATCACCGTCGACTGCAAATGCCCCGTCAGCGTGAAGGTCGAATCGTGCTTGGGATCACACCCGATCTGCAAAACCCGCTTGCCCAGCTTGGAAAACGCCACCGACAGGTTCGACGAGGTCGTCGATTTCCCGATCCCGCCCTTGCCATAAACCGCAAAGACCTTGGCCCCTTCGATCTTCATGGACGCGTCCTGATGCACCTGCACCGACCCGTCCCCATCCTGACCCTTCAGCACGGGCGGGCTGGTCACACCACGGGCTTCCAACCCTGCGCGTTCCCGTTCACTTGCCCGCGCGGCGGGTGGCGATTTAGCGTCCAGAGGGCTCATACGATCTCTCCCATTTTGGGGCCGCAAGACCCCCTCTTTGGTCCAGAAATATCCCGGGGGGCCGCCGCCCGGCGGCGGGGCTGGCCCCAGTCCAGGCTTGTCAAAAGGCGTAGACCTGTCATTCCGCGGCCACCCCCTCGATCCGGTCTTCCAACTCATCCGCCGCATCCTGCAGCGCCGCCAACGTCGCATCGTCGGGTTGCCAGTACGCGCGGTCATTCGCTTCCAACAGACGGTTCGCCATCCGCGCCGATGCCTTGGGGTTCAGCTCCGCCAACCGCCGCCGCATCTCATCATCCAGCACGAAGGTCTCGCTGATCCGCTGATAGACCCAAGGGTCCACCTGGCCCGTCGTCGCCGACCAGCCCAGCGTGTTGGTCACCTGCGCCTCGATCTGGCGCACGCCCTCATGCCCGTGCTGCAACATCCCCTCGAACCATTTCGGGTTCAGACTGCGCGAGCGTGTCTCCAGCGCCACCTGGTCCTTCAGCGTGCGCACCTTCCCCGCCCCGCGGGTCTGGTCGCCGATATAGATCGCCGCATCGCTGCCCTTGGCACGCTTCACCGCCCGGCTGATCCCGCCCAGCGTGTCGAAATAGTGGTCAACCGTCGTGACCCCCAGCTCGACCGACTCAAGGTTCTGATAGGCGACATCCACGTCCTTTAACGTCCGCTGCAACAGCGCCGCATTGGCACTCGCCTTGCCATCGCGCCCATAGGCAAAGCTCTTGCGCGCCTCATAGGCATCGGCCAGTTCGTCCTCATCGCCAAAGGCCGAGCTATCGACCAGCGCGTTGACGTTTGAGCCATAGGCCCCTTCCGCATTGGAAAAGACCCGCAAAGCGGCGGTCTCCAGATCGCACTCCATCTGCTCGGCATAGGCCAGCGCATGGGCACGAATGAAGTTCTGCGCCACCGGCTCATCCGCGCTCGCCGCCTTCCAGGCGGCTTCCGCCAGCATCCGCGTCTGCAAAGGCAGCAAGTCCCGGAAAATCCCCGACAGCGTCATCACCACATCGATCCGCGGCCGCCCCAGTTCCTCCAACGGCACCAGATCCGCCCCGCAAAGCCGCCCATAGCTGTCAAACCGCGGCGCAGCCCCCATCAGCGCCAGCGCCTGCGCAATCGGCCCGCCATCGGATTTGATGTTGTCCGACCCCCACAGCACCAATGCCACCGACCGCGGCAACGTCTCATGGGTATCCAGCAACAGCTGCGCCTGCTTCGCCCCATCCTGCATCGCGAACGCCGTCGGCATCCGGAACGGATCGAACGCATGGATATTCCGCCCCGTGGGCAACACCTCAGGCGACCGGATCAGATCACCACCCGGCACCGGCGCGATGTACCGCGCATCCAGCGCCCGCATCAGCGCTGGCAGTTCGGCGTCTTCCATCAACAGGTCCGACACCCGCGCCCGCGTTTCCTCATCGGTCTCGGCCATCACCCGCAAATGCTCGGCCCGCGCCGCTTCCGTCATCTGCCGACCGACCACATGCATCCCCTCGGGGATCAACGCATCTTCGGTCTCAAGCAATGTCAGCCACAACGCCTCGGGATCCGCCTCCGCGATATCCACCGCCGCCGCCTGATCCGCGATCAGCGCCTCCAATTCACCGCGCTCCGCGCTCCCAGGCTCCAGCCCGCGCCAGCGCGTCACGCTGTCCTTCAATTCCGCCAAGCCCTTGTACAGCCCCGACGCAGCCAAAGGCGGCGTCATATGCGTCACCGTCACCGCGTTCGCCCGACGCTTGGCCAACGTCGCCTCGCTGGGGTTGTTGGACGCGTAAAGATACACGTTCGGCATCTCGCCGATAAGGCGATCGGGCCAGTCATGCGCCCCCAGCCCCGTCTGCTTGCCCGGCATGAACTCCAGCGCGCCATGCATCCCGAAATGCAGGATCACATCCGCGCGGTAGGTGTTCCGCAGCCAGGTGTAGAACGTCATGAACGCATGCGTCGGCGCAAAGCCCTTTTCGAAGAGCAACCGCATCGGATCGCCCTCATAGCCAAAGGTCGGCTGGACCCCGACGAAGACCTTGCCGAAATGCCGGCCCAGAACGAACACGCCGCGCCCGTCCGACTGCACACGCCCCGGCGCCGGGCCCCAAACCTCTTCAATCGCGCTCAGATGCGGCGTGCCCTGCACAATGCTGTCGGCGCTCACGTGATCGGCCACGTTCGCCTCTTGCCCGTACTGCTCGGCATTGCCGTGCAGCACGGCTTTCCGCAGGTCATCGACCGAGGCTGGCACCTCAACATCATAGCCCTCGGCCTTCATCCGCGTCAGCGTATTGAAAAGGCTCTCAAACACCGCCAGATACGCCGCCGTGCCGACAGCGCCCGCATTCGGCGGGAAACCGAACAGGACAATGCCCACCTTCTTCTCGGCATTCTCCGCCCGGCGCAGCCGCGCCAACCGCAGCGTCTTCTCGGCCAGCTTGTCAATCCGCTCGATGCACGGCGCCATCGCGCGCACATCGGATTTCATCGCGCAATCATGGCTGCACCCGTGGCACCCATGCTCACTATGGCGTCCGGCAAACACCGTGGGGTTCGTCGCGCCGTCAATTTCGGGCAGGGCGATCAGCATCGTGGTCTCAACCGGACCCAACCCACCGTTCGAGGCCGCCCACTGCCCCAGCGTCTGGAACTCCAGCGGATGCGCGGCGACGTAAGGCACGTCGAGATCACTCAGCACCTCAACGGCCGCATCGCTATCGTTATAGGCAGGCCCACCGATCAGCGAGAAGCCGGTCAGCGACACCATCGCATCGACCCGGCCCTTGAAGAACGCGTCAATCGCAGGCCGCCCGTCCAGTCCGCCCGCAAAGGCAGGCAAACACCGAATGCCCTTCGCCTCAAACGCCCGGATCACCGCATCGTAATGCGCCGAATCCGAGGCAAGAATATACGACCGCAACATCAACAGCCCGACCGTCGCAACCGGCTTTTCCGGCCCCGGCAAAGCGTCGATATCGGTGGTGATGTGATGGCCCGGCAGATCGGGGTGATAAAGCCCGACATCGGGGTAATCGATGGGTGCCGCCGCCTCGCGCCCGCGCCACGCCTTGTCATGGCTATAGCGCGACACGAGGAACCGGATCATCGATTCCACATTATCGTCCGACCCGCCCAGCCAATACTGCATCGTCAGGAACCAGGCGCGCAAATCCTGCGCCTTGCCCGGCAGATACTTCAGGATCTTCGGCAACCGGCGCAAAAGCTTCATCTGCTTCTCGCCCGACGCCGCCGACGGCTTCGAAGACCCGCGCAACCGCTTGAGCAGACCCATCGCCCCGCTCGCAGGCTTGGCCATATCCAGATCGCCCATCCGCGTCAGCTTGACGATCTGCGGATCGGCAATCACCCCGATCATCGCATCGCACTTATCCCGCCGCGCCTGCAGATCGGGCAGGATCGCCGCGATGTGTTCTTCAATGAACAACAGGTTCGCCACGACAATATCCGCATGCCGCACCGCATCCCGCGCCAGATCCAGCGCGGCGGGGTTCTCGGCCCATTCCGCCGCCGCATGCACCGACGCCGTCAGCCCCGGAAACTCCCCCGCCAACCGCTCCGACACCCGCGCCGCGGGCCCAGCGGAATGCGCGTCCAGCGTGACAATCACCACGCGGTAGCCAGGGATATGGCTGTCATCGCGCATAGTGGGCCTTCGCTTCATATAGGGTATCGACGCTGATCTCCGCCACACCGCGTTCCACCGCAAACGCCTCGGTATTCCGCCGCGCCTTCCCGCGCACAAAGAACGGGATCTTCTTCAACTCACGCTCAGCATCCGCCTGCCACACAACAGACCCATCGGTCTGGACAACCGGCACTTCTGTCTTTGGTCCCGAAATATCCCGGGGGGTTGCCATTGATGCGCCATCGGTCCAAGCGTCAATGGCGACGGGCTGGCCCCCGGCCTCAACACCCCGCGGCGCATGCCCGCCATGATGGCTCGGCCCCGCCGCATCGTGAAACTCAAAGTCTTCCCGGAACATGTGCAACAAATGCTCTTCCAGCCCCATCACCAACGGATGGACCCAGGTATCAAAGATCACATTCGCGCCTTCCCACCCCATCTGCGGGCTGTAGCGCGCCGGGAAATCCTGCACATGCACCGGCGCCGAGATCACCGCACAGGGGATCCCCAGACGCTTGCCGATATGCCGCTCCATCTGCGTGCCCAGGATCATCTCGGGCTGCGCGGCCTCGATCGCCTCCTCGACGACAAGGTAGTCATCGGTGATCAACGGCTCGACCCCGAACTCCTTGGCCAAAGCCCTGATATCCCGCGCAAACTCCCGGTTGTAACAGCCCAGCCCCGCCACCGTGAACCCCATCTCATCCCGCGCAATCCGCGCGGCGGCCTTCACATGGGTCGCATCGCCAAACAGGAACACCCGCTTGCCGGTCAGATACGTCGAATCCACCGACTTCGAATACCAGGGCAGCCGCAACCGCGAGGTATCCGCCACCCCGGTCACCCCGGTAATCCCCCGCACTTCCGCAATGAAATCCTGTGTCGCGCCAACGCCAATGGGCACCACCTTGGTATAAGGCTGGTCAAACGACCGCTCCAGGAACCGCGCCGCCGCTTCACCCGTCTCGGGATACATCAGCACATTGAGATGCGCCGCCGGCAGCCGCACGATATCGGCAGGCGTCGCGCCCATCGGCGCACAGACATTCACCCCGATCCCAAGGTCATGCAACAGCGCCGTCACCTCTTCGATGTCGTCGCGATGCCGGAACCCCAGCCCCGTGGGCCCGATCAGGTTCGCCGTGATCTGTGCCGTCTTTTCCTGCGGGGCCGCCAGATGGCGGACGATCTGAAAGAACGTCTCATCACAGCCGAAATTCTCTTTGCGCTGATAACTCGGCAGCTCCAGCGCAATCACCGGCACCGGCAGGCCCATCGTCTCGGCCAAACCACCCGGATCGTCCTGAATCAACTCAGCCGTACAAGACGCGCCAACGATGATCGCCTGCGGCTTGAACCGGTCATAGGCGTCCTGGCACGCATCCTTGAACAAATGCGCCGTGTCCGATCCCAGATCGCGCGCCTGAAACGTCGTATATGTTACCGGCGGGCGATGATCCCGCCGCTCGATCATCGTGAACAGAAGGTCCGCATAGGTATCGCCCTGCGGCGCATGCAACACGTAGTGCAGCCCCTTCATCCCCGTCGCGACGCGCATCGCGCCGACATGGGGCGGGCCTTCATATGTCCAGACCGTCAGCTTCACGTCGCCGCCTCCAGCCGCAGCTTTTGCCGCCGCACCAAAGGCCGCGAAAACAGCCCGGCCAGATCGCCCGCCTGCTCGTAAAAATGCACCGGTGTGAAGACCAGCTCGATAGCCCATTTCGTGGCCATCCCCCGCGCCTCCAGCGGATTGGCAAGGCCAAGGCCACACACCGTCAAATCCGGCTCTGCCGCAATCGCACGGTCCAGTTGCAGGTCCACATCCTGCCCTTCGGAAATCACCGGCCCCGCCGCGATCAGGTCCAGATCCGGGCCGACAATGCGTTTGTGAATAAAGGGCGAGCCGATCTCAATCGCCTCCATCCCGCATTCCCGTGTCAGGAACCGCGCCAACGGCACTTCCAACTGACTGTCGGGGAAAAAGAAGATCGACTTGCCCTGCAACTCCGCCGCCTGCGCCGCAATCGCCTTGCGCGCGCGGGCCCGGGGGGCGGCCGTCACCCGCTCAAACACCTCATCAGAGACACCGAACTCATCGGCCACGGCGCGCAACCACGCAGTCGTGCCCTCATCACCAAAGGGAAACGGCGCTTCAATATGCCGAGCCCCGCGGCGCTCCAGCGCTGCATGAGTATCCCCCAGAAACGGCTGGGTCAGGGCAAAGACCGTGTTCGGCCCCACGCCCGCAATCTCCGCCGCCCGCCGCGATGGCAAAGAGCGTACAGGGGCAATGCCAAGGGCTTCGAGCAGGCCCAAAGCCTGATCCTCAACCACATCCGGCAAGGCCCCAACCAGCAGCAACTCCCGCGCATCCGTGGCAGGCATCGCTGGCACCATCGACGCCAGACAGGCATCTTCACCTTGCGTGAATGTCGTCTCGATGCCGCTGCCAGAGAAGTTCAGCACCCGCACATGGGGCGCGTGTTCCACGCTGAGGCGTTCCGCCGCACGGGCCAGATCGAGCTTAATCACCTCTGACGGGCACGATCCCACCAAAAACAGCTGCCGTATGTCAGGCCGGCGTGACAACAGCCGCGCAACTTCGCGGTCCAGCTCATCCTGAGCATCCGCGAGCCCGGCCAGATCCGTCTCTTCAAGAATCGCTGTCCCGAACCGCGGCTCGGCAAAGATCATGACGCCCGCCGCCGATTGCAAAAGATGCGCGCAGGTGCGCGATCCCACGACCAGGAAAAACGCGTCCTGCATCTTGCGGTGCAGCCAGATGATTCCGGTCAATCCGCAGAAGACTTCACGCTGTCCGCGTTCTTTCAGAACGGGCGCGTCCCGGCATCCGGCATCGGGCGAAATGGGCGCGTGGTCGTTCATGCCGCCACCTCACCTTCCAGGCGCGCAACACGCAGCTTCCAAAGGAACTGTCCGGCGTTGATGACATAGGCCACATAGGCCGCCAAAGCGATCGCCATCAGACCCGCAGGATCCATCGAACCCATTGAAAGTGCCACGATATATGCGGTGTGCAGCGCGATCACGACAAAGCTGAACACGTCTTCCCAGAAGAAGGCGGGGGCAAACAGCCACTTGCCGAACACGACCTTTTCCCAGATCGATCCGGTGATCATGATGGCGTAGAGAAAACCGGTTTTGACGAGGATCGAAATCGTCGCCGCCATGTAACCTTCGCCGGTCCAGACATAGCGTAGAACCAAGACCAGCGAGACGATGAAAACCAGGAACTGCAACGGGGCCAGAACACCCTGCACAACCGTCCAAACGGTGGCATCACGCCGCGCCCGTTCGGCTTCGGTATAGAGCCGCGATCCAGTTGGATCTGACGCTCCTGATGCAGACATGAAAACTCTCCCAGCGGACGATGCCAATGACAGACTAATGCTGACTGACAGAAAGTGTCAATTCAAACTTACACTTTCAGATTTCGAACTCTGACAGATTTCGCTGCCCCGGTCAGATGGCGTAATTTTGGGCAATTTCCCTTGAAAATCAGAGTTTTTCCGCGGTTTCCCGCCGGTTTTCGGACTGGGTGGGGAACAAAACTGTCAATTTACTTTGACATTTTTGCGGTGGTGTAAGAGTGTGGTGGCGGTTCGGATCTGTCGCGACTCATGCAGGGCCGACCAGACGCGCCATTCGGATTGCATTCAATGACCGATCGCCATGACAAAATCCGCTCACTGCTTGATGTTGGCTCCACGCCAACGGTCGAGACGCTTGCCGAACGTGCGATTGCCGTGCTGGCCTCCAAACGGTCCACCGGCAGTCAGGTGTTGTCCGAACGCCTGGTCGTCGATCTGATGAACAGCGCGCAAAGCGACGATGCCTCGCAGATGCGCACGGCGGTCGTTGACCTGACGCACGCGGGCATCCCCGCGGAAGAGATTATCGATTTCTACATCCCCGAAGCCGCCCGCCGCCTGGGCGAGCGCTGGTGCGAGGATGGCGTCAGCTTTGCAGACGTCACCATCGGCGTGGCCCGGCTGCAGCGCATGTTGCGTGATCTGTCGATTGATCCGCGCCAGCACGCCTTTGCGGGCAAGGGCATGGCCTCGGTCCTGGTGGTCGTCGTTGCCGATGAATATCACGCGCTCGGCGCCATGGTGCTGACCGAACAATTCCGGCGCATTGGCCTGTCGGTCCGGCTGATGCTGGGCGATGACACGCATGAGACCCAGCGCGTTGTTGCCACCGGTGATTTCGACGCTATTTTCTGCTCACTGGCGGTGGTGGAACGGCTCGGTGCTGTTCGGGATCTGATCCGCAGCATGCGTCAGGTGCTTCCCAAGGCCACGCCCATCGTGGTTGGCGGGGCAATCGGAAACAGTGGACTGAACGTAAAGAAGCTTACCGGTGCCGACCACGCGACATCAGACCCCCAGCGCGCCCTGCGACTATGCGGTCTGACGACTTCACATCAAGGCGCAAGGCGACGCGCGGCATCGGAGTAGCCGATGAATTTGCCGCGATCCAAAGGCATGACAAGGTGAGCGCGCGCGGAACCCGGTATTGGAGCACGGGCTCCATCCCCCTGATCGGGCCCGATGTCCTGGGTGACATCATCTCGACCGCCGGGGATCTGGGCATCGTGATCTCCGATGTCGGCCAGATCCTCAGCGTTCTGGTCAACCCCACCCATCCCAGCTTCGGCCATCTCGACCATTGGGAAGGCCACGACATCCGCGATTTCCTCAGCTCTGAAAGCGTGCCCAAGCTGAACGCCCAGCTCGATGCCTTCTCGTCGGGCGCCGAAGCCGCCCGCTCGATGGAGCTGAACCACAGCGACAGCGGCGATTGGGAATTCCCGATCCGCTACACCCTGCACCAGATCGGGCCCGATGGCGCGCTTTTGCTTCTGGGCCGCGACCTGCGCCCCATTGCCGAGATGCAGCAACAGCTGGTCAAAGCGCAGATGGCGCTGGAACGCGATTACGAGGTTCAGCGAGAGCATGACACCCGCTTCCGCGTGCTGATGGACACGGTGCGCGAGGCGGTCGTGTTCGTCTCGCTCAATTCCGGCCGGATCACCGACATTAACGCCCCGGCCTGCACGCTTCTGGGCGGCGGCCTGTCGGACCTTCAGAATTCCGGGTTCGCGCAAGAGTTCGAGACCCGCAAAAAGGGCGAACTGATCGATCAGCTGTCCAGCATGGCGATGTCCGACACCGCCAAACCGATGGAGCTGACGACCCGCCGCGCCCGCAAGCGCGTGCTGATCGCCCCCACGCTGTTCCGCGCAGCGGGTGAGCGGTATTTGGTGTGCCGTTTGGAAAATGCCGATGAGGTTGAGCAATCGACAGATGAGCTGAGCGAAAACCTCAACGGCCTGTACCAGGAAGGTAGCGATGCCATCGTCTTTACCGACGGGAACGGCATCATCCTGGCGGCGAATGAGGCGTTCTTGAACCTCACCGACCTGGCCCATGTGACCCTGGTGCGCGGCAAACCCATTGCCGATTACCTCGCCCGCGGATCCGTCGATTCCAAGGTTCTGATCGACAACGCAACCCGGTCAGGCTCGATGAGTATGTATTCCACCAAGCTCACGTCAGAGTTTGGCGCTGAATCGTCCGTGGAAATCTCGGCCACCTACCTCAACGACCGCGCCACACCCGCGATGGTGTTCGTCATCCGCGATGCCAGCCGCGTGGAGGCCGTGCGCCGCCCCGGCGTGGCGGTCAGCGATGATGGCGTGCGCAGCGTCATGGAACTGGTCGGATCAGCGACGCTGAAAGACATCGTCAGCGAAACCACCGATGTGGTGGAAAAGATGTGCATCGAAACCGCCGTGGAACTGACCCGCAACAACCGCGTTGCCGCTGCCGAAATGCTCGGTCTCAGCCGGCAAAGCCTGTACGTCAAACTGCGCAAATACGGCCTCTTGAACAAGACGCCCAACTAACCGGCACAACCCCTGAATAGAGACGTTTTGACCCGGCAGATCCGGCAAACTCTGCTTGCGCGACTCGCACTGTAAATTTAAGTTTACAGTATGGCTGTCCAATCCATCATACACACCCGCCGCTGGCCTGAACCGTCCGCCCTGCTGGAGCTGATCAAACCGATCACCTGGTTCCCGCCGATGTGGGCCTATCTCTGCGGCATCGTCTCCTCCGGCGTGTCGCCGCTCGACAGCTGGGGCTTGGTAATCCTGGGCGTCATCCTCGCCGGTCCCGTCGTCTGCGGGATGAGCCAGGCCGCCAACGATTGGTGCGACCGCCACGTCGACGCCATCAACGAACCAAACCGCCCGATCCCCTCGGGCCGGATCCCCGGTCGCTGGGGTCTTTACGTGGCCCTCGCCATGTCCGCGCTGGCCCTTTGGATGGGCTCTTTCCTTGGCCCCTGGGGCTTTGGCGCAACCGTCTTTGGCGTCATCGCCGCCTGGGCCTATTCGGCCGAACCCATCCGCCTGAAGAAATCCGGCTGGTGGGGCCCCGGCCTTGTCGGCCTCTGCTACGAAGGCCTGCCCTGGTTCACCGGTGCTGCCGTCCTCGCCGCGGGTGCGCCTGCCGCCCCCGTCATTATCGTGGCGTTCCTCTATGCCGCAGGCGCCCACGGCATCATGACACTCAACGATTTCAAAGCGCTTGAGGGCGACCGCCAGATGGGCGTCCGCTCCCTGCCCGTCACGCTCGGCCCCGAGGTTGCGGCCAAGATCGCCTGCATCGGCATGGCGGTCCCACAGATGATCGTCATCGCGATGCTGTTCGTATGGGGCCAATCCTGGCACGCGCTGGCCGTCACCGTCGTGCTGATCCTGCAATTCGCCGCCATGCGCGTGATGCTGCGCGACCCGCGCGCCAAGGCGCCCTGGTACAACGCCACCGGTGTCACACTCTATGTCACCGGCATGATGATTACAGCCTTCGCGGTTCGCACCATCGGAAACGGCATATGACGCTGTCCTGGGTCTCAATCGTTCGGCTGGGGTTTGTACAGATGGCGCTGGGCGCCATTGTCGTTCTCACGACATCCACACTGAACCGTCTGATGGTCGTCGAACTGGCCCTTCCCGCCGTCCTGCCCGGCCTGCTGGTCGCGCTCCACTATGGCATCCAGATCACCCGCCCGTCCTGGGGGTTTCTCAGCGACAAGGGTGGCAACCGCACTCACTTCATCATCGGCGGCATGGCCGTCCTCGGCGCAGGCGCTTGGCTCGCCGCAGCGGCCATCCCGATCTTTGAGGGCAACTTCGCCGCCGGTCTCACCCTGTCGATCTTCGCCTACACGCTGATCGGCCTGGGCGTTGGCGCCTCGGGCACATCGCTGCTGGCCCTTCTGGCCACCGCCACCGCCCCCCGTCGTCGCGCAGCGGCGGCAACAATCACATGGCTGATGATGGTCTTCGGCATCGCGGTCACCGCGACCGTGGTGGGCAGCTTCCTCGATCCCTACACCCCCGCCCTTCTCTTGCGCATCGTGGGCATCGTCGTCCTTAGCGCCGTCGCCGTCACCACCCTCGCCATCTGGCGCGTCGAACGCGGGGTCGAAGCCCGGCCAGAGCCTGAGACCGCCAGCTTCCGCGAAGGCTTCGCCCAGGTCTGGCGCGAACGCCGCGCACGCAACTTCACGATCTTCGTCTTCGTGTCGATGACCGCCTACTTCATGCAAGAGCTGATCCTGGAACCCTATTCCGGCCTCGTCTTCGGCTTCACCCCCGGCCAGTCCACCTCGCTATCGGGCGCGCAAAACGGCGGTGTCTTCCTTGGCATGCTGACGGTCGGGATCGCGGCCACGGGCTTTCGTTTCGGTTCCTTGCGCAACTGGGTCATCGCCGGTTGCCTGGGCTCGGCCACCGCACTTGGCGTTATCGCCACCGCGGGTGCCATGCAGTGGGACATCCTCGTCCCCGCCGTCATGGCTCTGGGCGTGTTCAACGGCGTCTTCGCCGTCGCCGCCATCGGCTCGATGATGGCGCTGGCGGGCGAAGGCCACGGCCGCCGCGAAGGCACCCGCATGGGTCTGTGGGGTGCCGCACAAGCCATCGCCGCCGGATTCGGGGGCCTCCTCGGTGCCGCCGCCGTCGACGCGATGCGCACCGTGATGACCGACAGCACCGCCTTCGGCACCGTCTTTATCGCAGAAGCCGCCCTTTTCATGGTGGCCGCCTACATGGCCGTCCGCATCCTTGATGCCGGACGCACCCCCACCGCCGCACATATGGTTCCAGGAGAATGAGCATGATCTACGACGTCATCGTTGTCGGGGGCGGCCCCTCTGGCGCCACAGCAGCCGAAGACCTCGCCCGCGCGGGCCACTCTGTCGCGATGATCGATCGCGACGGCCGGATCAAACCCTGCGGCGGCGCGATCCCGCCCCGCCTGATCGAGGATTTCGATATCCCCGACGACCAACTGGTCGCCAAGATCAGCACCGCCCGCATGATCTCGCCCAGTCACCGCCACGTCGACATCCCGATCGAGAACGGCTTCGTCGGCATGGTCGACCGCGAGCATTTCGACGAGTTCCTGCGCCAGCGCGCCGCCAATGCCGGTGCCCACCGCAACACCGGCACCTTCAAGCGGATCGAGCGGGATGCCGACGGCACCCACGTCGTCTTCCGCGACAAGGTCAGCGGGAATGAAATGCGGCTCACCGGCAAACTGGTGATCGGCGCCGACGGCGCCCGCTCCGACGTGGCCCGCCAAGAGGTGCCCGGTGGCGACAAGATCCCCTACGTGATCGCGTATCACGAGATCATCGAAGCCCCCGACGCCACCCCCGCCTACGACCCCATGCGCTGCGACGTGATCTATGACGGCGCGATCAGCCCCGATTTCTACGGCTGGGTCTTCCCCCACGGGGCGTCGGCCTCGGTCGGCATGGGCACCGGAATCGAAGGCATCGACCTCAAGAAAGCCACCGCCGACCTGCGCGAGGCCAGCGGGCTGACCGACTGCGAAACCATCCGCAAGGAAGGCGCGCCCATTCCCCTGAAACCGATGGATAAATGGGACAACGGCCGCGACGTGGTGCTGGCAGGCGACGCCGCCGGCGTCGTGGCCCCCTCATCGGGTGAAGGCATCTACTACGCCATGGTGGGCGGTCGTGTCGCAGCCACCGCCGCGCAGGCCGCATTGGCCACCGGCAAGGCCAAAGATCTGGCGCTCGCCCGTAAGCTCTTCATGAAAGAGCATAAAACCGTCTTCAAGGTGCTTCGCGCCATGCAGGACGCCTATTACAAATCGGATGAGCGGCGCGAACGCTTCGTGTCCCTGTGTCACGATGTCGACGTGCAACGGCTCACGTTCGAGGCGTATATGAACAAGAAACTCGTGCGCGCCCGGCCCATGGCCCATCTGAAAATCGGGCTCAAAAACCTCGCGCACCTCACACGGCTGGTCCCGGAAGCCTTTACATGACGAACACCATTCCGGCTTGGGTAGACGGCAAGCTCAGGCCCGTTGACAAAATGGACGTCCACCTGCGCGGCCTCAAGCACAAGGCCGTGTCAGTCTTCGTCATGCGGGGCGAGGCGGTGCTGATCCAGCAACGCGCGCTCGTCAAATACCACACGCCCGGCCTATGGGCGAACACCTGCTGCACCCACCCCGAGTGGGAGGAACCGGCCGTCGATTGCGCAATGCGGCGGCTCAGGCAGGAACTGGGGATCACTGGCCTCTATCCGGCCCATCGCGACCGGATAGAATATCGCGCCGACGTGGGCGGCGACATGATCGAACACGAAGTGGTCGATATCTTCCTGGCCGAGGCGCCAAAGGACATGGTGCTGATGCCGAACCCCGAAGAGGTGATGGCAACCCGCTGGGTCGATCTTTACGATCTGGCAGCCGAGGTCGCGCGCTGGCCCGACCGGTTCACACCCTGGCTTCAGATCTACCTTGAAGAGCATAAAGACCGCATCTTCGGCCGCCTCGTCCGCGCCTAGACCCAAATCCGTTCGAACGGATTTGCAAGTCTCTTCTAGTAGACTTCGCCCTTCACGCCCGCGCCTGCCCCACCGGCAGCGTCACCGCCCCCATCGCCTCGACCGCAGAACTTGCGATATCGCGCGCGGTCAGCCCGGCATCGGCATACATATCCGCCGGGCTCGCATGGTCGATAAACCGGTCCGGCAGGGTCAGCGTCCGAATGCGCAGGCCCCGATCCAGCGCCCCTTGATTGGCCAGGTGGTGCAGCACATGCGCCCCGAACCCGCCCGACGCCCCCTGCTCCACGGTCAGGATCGCCGAATGGTGGCGCGCCAATTGCCCAATCAAATCCGTATCCAGCGGCTTTGCAAAGCGCGCATCCGCCACGGTCGTTGATATCCCCAACGTCTCCAATTCTTCTGCGGCCTTCAGGCACTCCGACAAATGCGCCCCGAACGACAACAGCGCCACGCCCGTGCCCTCGCGCACGATGCGGCCCTTGCCGATCTCCAGCGGCACACCGACCTCCGGCATCTCCACGCCCGCACCCTCGCCACGCGGGAACCGGAAGGCAATCGGCCCCGCATCGTGGTCCACCGCCGTGGCCACCATATGCACCAGCTCGGCCTCGTCGCCCGCGCCCATCACCACAAAGTTTGGCAGATTGGCCAGGTAGGCCACGTCAAACGCCCCCGCATGGGTCGCGCCGTCAGCCCCCACCAGCCCGGCCCGGTCAATCGCAAAACGCACCGGCAGGTTCTGCAGCGCCACATCATGGACCACCTGGTCATAACCGCGTTGCAGGAAGGTTGAATAGATCGCGCAGAACGGTCGCAGCCCGCTGGCCGCCATCCCGGCGGCAAAGGTCACGCCATGCTGTTCGGCGATGCCCACATCGAACACCCGCGCCGGAAACCGGTCGGCCATGATATTCACGCCCGTGCCCGACGGCATTGCCGCAGTCACAGCCACCACCCGCTGGTCCTTGGCCGCCGCCGCGGTCAACGCATTGCCGAACACGCTGGTATAGCTTGGCGCGTTGCTTTTCGATTTCTGCTGCGTGCCAGAGGCGACATCGAACTTCGCCACCCCGTGATACTTGTCCGCCGACGCCTCGGCCGGGGCATAGCCCTTGCCCTTCACCGTGCAACAATGGATCAGCACCGGTCCGGTCGTGCGCGCATGCGCCGCGCGCAGCACCGGCAACAACTCGGACAGATCGTGCCCATCCACCGGGCCGACATAGGAAAAGCCCAGCTCTTCAAACATCGTCCCGCCACCGGGGAAGCCCGTCACCAACTGCCGCGCCCGCCGCGCCCCTTCGCGGAACGGCCCGGGCAGCGCGGATTCGAACCCTTCGGCCATCTTCTCAAACGCCGCGCCCTGGGGGCTGGCGTAAAGGCCGGACAGGTATTTCGACATCGCGCCAACCGGGGGCGCGATCGACATCTCGTTGTCATTCAAGATCACGAACAAGCGCCGGTTCTCATGGCCTGCATTGTTCAGCGCCTCATAGGCCATGCCCGCACTGATCGACCCATCGCCGATCACCGCGATCGCGTCGCCCGTCGGCTGCCCCATATCGCGACCCACCGCAAAGCCCAGCGCGGCCGAGATCGAGGTCGATGAATGCGCCGCGCCAAACGGATCGAACTCACTTTCCGAGCGTTTGGTGAAGCCCGAAAGCCCACCCTTCTGGCGCAGCGTCCGGATTCGGTCACGCCGCCCCGTCAGCACCTTGTGCGGGTAACACTGGTGGCCCACGTCCCAGATCAGCTTGTCGAACGGCGTGTTGAACACCGCATGAATCGCCACGGTCAGCTCGACCACACCCAGCGAGGATCCCAGATGCCCGCCGGTTTCCGACACGGCCGACACCACTTCGGATCGCAGCTCATCTGCCAGTTGTGCCAGTTCCGCATCCGAAAACGCCGACAGATCCGCGGGTCCGGCAACACGGTCCAACAGGGGGGTCTTCGGGCGGGTCATGGCAGCCTCCAGAATGGGGTTTAAAGAAAAAGGCGCCGTAAGGGGACATGCCCCTTACGGCGCCAGGTTCCTGTAGCCAACAGGAAGGGAACCGGGGTGTGGAGACCCCGAGGATCGGACGCGATTAAACGCCCGAACCGGCTGCGAAGGGCGGCGATGAACACCGCCGCCCCTCAAACCAATGCGCTCAGCGTCCGCGTGCCCAGCTCCAGTGCCGCAAAGGGATCTTCGGGCAAAAGGAACGAGACCGCGCGCAGGATGAGAATGAAGGCAATGACGCCGAACAGCACCATTGCTGCATAGGCCGCACCCATTGTCATCTGGCTGAGGATCCAAAGCCGCAAGGACGGCTTTGGCGAGTTTTCAAGATACCAATCGTCGTTGTTAGACATCGTGGATTACTCCGCTGGCGGTAGGTAGGGCAGGAAGTCTTCAGGCGTCTCCGCAGGGACATAATTCGCAGCGGCGCCATAGCCGTGCTGCTGTGCCCAGAGGAACCAGTCGTCGACAACCGTACCGGTGATCAGGATGCCAATGCCGCCGGTCAGCGTCGTCAGCACGGCGAACCACCAGGCCCACCGGTGGATCCCTTCCATCGTGGCGTTGAACCCCATGGTCCAGCGCCAGAACAGCCCCGCGCGTTCCGAGGCCGTGCCCCGGTCGACGATCTGCTCCAGCTCACGGTCGCCGCCAAAGCGGGTGACCGACAGGATCGTCGCCCCGTGCATGGCAAACAGCAGGGCCGAGCCATAAAGGAACACGATCGAGAGCGCGTGGAACGGGTTGTAGAACAGGTTCCCATAGGTCAGCGAGAACAGGTTCGTCCAATCGAGATGCGTGAAGATCCCGTAAGGCACCGCCTCAGACCACGACCCCATCAGGATCGGCCGGAACAGACCCAAGACCAGGAACAACCAGATCGCGCTGGCAAAGGCGTAGCACACGTGCTTGCCCATCCCCAGCTGATTGGCCAGCACCCATGAGCGGACAAACCAGCTCATCACCGCGACCAGAAGGAAGAACGAGGCGATCAGGTAATACCCCCCGTCCGCCATCGGCGGGAACATCAGCCCGTATTCCGGCGCAGGCGGCTCCAGCGAGAGATAGAACAGATCCCGCATGAACACGGCGGGGTTAAAGTCCACCTGGTACCAGTACCAGGCCCCCACCATGAAGAACCAGATCGAGCCCGACATCAGCGACAACAATCCCCAGGGTCCCAGATAGAAGGGCCCCAGCTGTGCATTGCCGAACCAGCCCAGAAGCTGCGAAAAGCTCGACCCGTCGGACCGGTCGCCAAGGTCGACACCGGCCTCGACCATCCCCATCTCGGCCGGTCCCTGGACCTGCACCTGGGTGAAGATGTTTTGGTATTGTGTCTCGTAGAACCTAGCCATTGACGCCTCCAGCGATATCCACCCACCAGGGCAGTTGAATGTACCAGTCCCACCAGACGATCCACTGATCGAACCAAACGGTGCCCGAGATCACGATGCAGATCGCGCTCCAGAACCCGGCGTTCAGCGCCAGAAGCAGGCCCAGACGGTGGATCCCAAGCGGCCCGATCGAATAGCCGATGAAATCGCGGAAGAACGTGTCTTCATGCTCGGGCGAGCGCACTTCCTTGTCTTTCTCGGGATTGGCCGCCGACAGAATCAGCGATCCGTGCAGCGCCAGCGCCAGCGCGTTGGTGAAGAAGAACGTCACCGCGATCATATGGGCGGGGTTGTAGTGGAAGTTCCCGTACAGATACCCGGTGTAGCTGACCCAATCGAGATGGCTCCAGATGCCGTAGGGGAACGCATGCCCCCAGGCGCCCATCAGAACCGGACGGATCACCACCAGCGTCGTATAGGCAAAGATCGCGACCCCGAAGGCAAACGGCACGTGATAGCCGATGCCCAGTTTGCGACAGATCTCAACCTCGCGCAGCATCCAGCCGATAAAGGCCCCGTGCGCGCAGATCGTGATCACCTGCCACAGCCCACCGGTTTCCAGCGGCGCCGGTCCCAGACCATAGGACAGGGGCGGCGGGTTGATCGAGATTAGCCAGGGGTTCCAGGTGCCCTGAAGCGTGGCCCCATAGAAGATCAGGATGGTTCCAAGGCCCGCGAAAAAGATCGTCATGACCCCAAAGAAGCCGACGTAGAACGGTCCGACCCAGAAGTCGAACAACTCGCCGCCGACGAGTGTGCCCCCAGGCACACGGTATTTTCGTTCGAAGCTGAGCACTGCCATACTTCTTACTCCGTTTCAGGCGGCGTGCGGTCGTGCCGGTGTGCCGTCGTGCGATTTGTTTGCCGCGGGCGGGCGATACCCGCCCGCAGCGTTGCGTGTTCCACCTGGGATCAGCCCCCGGCAGCAGCTGCTGCTGCTGTGAGTTCAAACCAGTTGAAATGTGGATGGCTGAGCAGCACGAGGTGAATCATTGCTGCCAGCAGGAAAAGGAAGACCCCCTGCGCCACGAAAACGCGACGCGGATCGAAGATCAGCCAGATCTTGTAGAACTTAGCCATTTCTTCTGTCTCCCCTTACCAAGCGAACCAGGGACGCCAGATGTACGTCGCCAAATGGGCAACCACGGCAACGGCTGAAAACAGCCAAAGCCCGCCCATATAGACAGAGTGCAACTCTTGCGCCTGCTCGTCAGTAAGACCTGTGAACGACAGGTCGGTTCTATCAGCCATAGTATCCTCCGGATCGTCAGACTGACGCCGCGTCCCCCGCGGCCGGGTTCCCTCAGGGCGCGGGACGCCCCTTGGGTATCCACCTCCCCCTGGGGGAGAAGTGGACGCTCTTCCTCACCCTTTTCAGGCTGAGAAAATCATGGGCGTGATGATCCGCGCCTGGCTCCAGGCGCGGGCCACGGGCCCCTTATCGGGCAGACCGCCCTGCTTGATCGCGTGCAGCGCCCAGGTCAGGAACGCCAGCGGCAGGGTCGCTGCAAAAATGATGCCGAAATAGACAAGGAACTCTGTCCGCGGCGGGCGATGATGCGCGCGCGGCGCATGTCCCATAACGCTGTCCGTCGTTTGATCGGTCATGTCTCATCTCCTCGTTTGGCCGACGGGTTTGCGGGTTGCAAAGCCTCGACAGTTTCCTTGACCACACGTTCAGCGCCCGCTTCGAGCGCGGCCTGTTCCGCCGCGTCCCGCAGCGTCTTGGCCGCCGAGATCCGTGTGAGAATGGGGTGCGTCGCAACGATCCGGTCGAGCGCCTCTTGCGCATCGGCGTCCCAGGGAAAGTCACGGCGCAGGGTCGTGGGGGTGGCATCGGCACTGTCCATCTCTGACCCAAGGGGCAGGATATGAAACAGCGCATCAAACAGGCCGTTGCAGACCTCTTGCAGCAAATACGTGGCCCCGGCATAGCCCATGAACGGCGTGCCCGTGGCCCGCCGGATCGCAGCACCGGGAAAGCTCGCGGGGATAAACGCCGGCGCCGGCCCGTGGCCCGCCTTCATCTCGGCCAGGTACATCTTTTCATTGATCGACCCCATGACGATCAGGGGCCGGTGCTGCGCCATCAGGCTGCGCACCTCGTCATTATTCGTCTTCTTGCCCGCACTGCGCGCAACCGCAAAGGCGCAGGGCAGGCCGAGGTCTGATTCAAGGAAATGCCGCACGCCACGCGCATAGGTCTCATTCGCGACGATCCCAAAGCTTGCCGTCGCAAAGAAATCCTGCGTGACCGACCGCCACAGATCCCAGACCGGTTTGATCGTCGAATGCTTTTCACGCTCGATGAACGGCTCGGGGTCCAGCCCCAGCATCTCGCCCAAAGTGCGCAGGAATTTCGTGGTGGAATCGATCCCGATCGGCGCTTGCAGATAGGGCTTGCCCAAACACTCGCTCAGGCCGCGCCCGAACTCACGGTACATGCAGACGTTCACATCCGCATTCACCAGGTTCCGCATCTCGGCCAGGTGCGCGCCCAGGGGCATCACCATGTTGATCTCGGCCCCGATCCCTTCGACCAGTCGCCGGATCTCGGCCAGGTCGGACGGCATGTTGAACGTGCCATACATCGGCCCCAGGATATTGACCCGCGGCTTGGCGCCCTCTTCCCGCTTTTTCTCGGGCGGCATCCGGCCCTTGGTCATGCCGAATTCGGTAAAGATCCAGGTCATCGCCCGGTCGGCGCATTCCCACTGATCCTCATCAATCGTGCGCGGCAGGAAGCGTTGAATGTTCGTGCCCTGCGGCGTGACACCGCCACCGATCATCTCGGCAATCGAGCCCGTCACAACGACGGCAGGCAGTGCGGGATCCAGCGTGCCCCAGGCCCGCTTCATCGCGCCCTCGGTGCCATCGCGGCCCAGTTCTTCCTCACCCAGCCCCGTGGTCACAATCGGCAACTCATGGGGCGGCAAAGCATCGGTATAGTGCAGCACGGATGTCACGGGCAGGTTCTCGCACCCGACCGGTCCGTCGATCACAACTTGCAGGCCCTTGACGGCACAAAAGGCGTAAATCGCCCCCCAGTACCCGCCCGCGCGATCATGATCCTGGATCAGCATGTGTACACCGCGCAGTGTACCGGTTGTGTACAGGTTGTGTACGGTTTGTGCAGGGCGATTTTCCGCATCAGATCATCTCCTGCGCCTTGGCCGCACGGGCCTGCTTGTCGAGCTTTTTCTGATGCTGCGCCCGGAAATCGGGGCGCAAATTCGGATCCCCTTCCCAGACGCCAGCCGTATCGCCATGGCCCACGCCTTCGAAGAATTCGCGCATGTGATCCATACGCTCTTTGTTGCCAATCGCGGCGTTCACAACCTCTTGCAACGATCCCGCACCAGCAGGTCCCATCAGCGGCCGCGCCGAGATCAGATTGGTGAAATAGAGGCCCGGAATGGCCAGCTCCTTGGCCTTCTGGACCACCGGTGTCGTGCCAATCGCGAGGTCGGGCTTGATCGCCTCCATCGCCGCGCAATCATCCTCCAGCGAGGCACGGTATTTCACCGTAACCCCCCGGGATTCCAGCCATTCGCGGTCCCAATCGGACTGCGGCGTGCGCGGACAAGCGGTGCCCACATAAGGCACCTCCGCCCCGCTTTCGATCAGCAAACGCGCCACTAAAAGCTCACTGCCCTCATAGCCCGACAACGTCACCGTGCCCTTGATCGGCGTGGCCGCCAGCGCACCCTTGATCGCGGGGAGAAACGCGTTCTGCGCGGCGGCCACCTGATCGGCGGCAACGCCAAACGCCGCCCCGATCTGCCGAAGCCATTCTGCCGTCCCGTCATGGCCCACAGGCGCCGATCCCACGATCGGACGACCCGCCGCCGTAAACTCGCGCATCGCTGCCGTGTAGAACGGATGAATCGCCGCCGCGACGCCACAATCCAGCGCCGCATACAACTCCCGCCATTCCCGACAAGGCACCACCGGCCCCGCCGCCAATCCCATCGGCGCCAGCATCGCGCCGATCATCATCGGATCGGCCGGAAACATCTCACCCAACAACGCCACAGTCGGACGATCCGACTTGCCCGACGCAGGCGCCTGAACCGGCCCCGCCTCAATCTCTTCGCGGGCGTATTTCAGCATCGCGCCCGCCAGCACATCCTTGGCTTCCGCATGGGTCGGAATGCCAAAGCCCGGCACGTCGATCCCGACGATCCGCACGCCGTCAATCTCGGACGGCAACAGGCGCAGTGGCACCCCGGAAGCCGTTGGAACGCATAGGTTTGTCACCACAATCGCGTCATAGCGATCGGGGTCTGCCAGCTCATGCACCGACTCGCGAATATCCTCAAACAGCTTGCCCGTGACCAACGTTTCCGAGTTGAACGGCACATAGCCGACCGACCGCCGCGCCCCATAGAAATGGGACACAAACGTCAGCCCATAAACGCAACACGCCGAACCCGACAACACCGTCGCCACCCGCCGCATCCGCAATCCCACGCGCAAGCTGCCAAAGGCCGGGCACATGGATTGCGGTTTGTCATGGGGGCCCTGGGGATAATCCTTGGCGTATTGGTCCAGGATGTCGGACTTGCCCGCCATCCGCGCCGCCTTCTCCATCTCGGCCGCACCAGCGTGACAGCCCATGCCCTCCCCGACCTTCAGCTCTGGCGCAGGCTCCGCAGCCACCGAGGTGCCCAACGCAACCTCGGCCTGCCCCGCCTTGTCATATGTCACCTCACCGCTCATGCGGTCGTCCCACCCGGGCGTGACGGTGCGGTCAGGATATCGAGGATCAGCCGGCGGATCTGTTCGGGCCGGGCGTTTTGGACCATGACTTTGGTGCAGTCGGTCCCGTGTTTGCGACACTCCTCACACATCGTCGTACACCACTTCCAGCGATGCCTTGGGGGCCGCGTTCTTGCCCCGCATATCTTCGTCCGTCGCCGGCTCAAGAACGAACCCCGCGCCGGTTTCCGACCCATCGAACAATTCCAACAGCCCGTCTTGCGACAAGGGCCCCGGACGCACCGGCGGGGCCACGGCAACGTTTTCGCCAAGCCCGGCAAACAGCGCGCCCCACTGGCTGTCAGCGGTGCCAACAATCTGATAATTCGCGGATTTCTTGCGCAGGTCGTCGTCCTGCGGGATCGAGGCCAACACCGGAATATCGACCGCTTCGGCAAAGGCCTGCGCCTCGCCCGAGCCGTCATCCTTGTTGATCACAAGACCCGCAACGCCGACATTCCCGCCCAGCTTGCGGAAGTATTCCACCGCCGAACACACGTTGTTGGCGACATACAGCGACTGCAGGTCATTGGACGCCACAAGGATCACCTTCTGCGCCATGTCCCGCGCGATCGGCAGGCCAAATCCACCGCAGACGACGTCGCCCAGGAAGTCCAAGAGCACATAGTCGAAATCCCAATCATGGAAGCCGAGTTTCTCGAGCAACTCAAAGCCATGGATGATCCCGCGACCACCACAGCCCCGGCCCACTTCGGGCCCGCCAAGCTCCATCGCGAAGACGCCGCCACGTTTGAAGCAGACATCGCCGATCTTCACCTCTTCCCCGGCGAGCTTCTTCTTCGTCGAGGTCTCGATAATCGTGGGGCACGCCTTGCCGCCGAACAGAAGGCTGGTGGTGTCCGACTTGGGATCGCACCCGATCAGAAGAACGCGTTTACCTTGTTCGGCCATCATGTGGCTCAGGTTGGCCAGCGTGAAGGATTTGCCGATACCGCCCTTGCCGTAGATCGCGATGATCTGGGTTTTTGATGTGGGCTCTTCGGCGATGATATCGGCCAGATCTTCATGCGCTTCGTCACGCAGGCGCTGGTCGAAATCAGTTAGGTTTGGGACGTCCAGTGTCATGCAACCGCACTCCAATCCAAGATCATTTTCAGGCAGGCGTCGTCATTGAACGCAGTGGCGTAGGCCTCAGGCGCATCCGCGACCGGGCGTTCGTGGGTGATCAAGCCCGACAGCGACAGGGCGTCGGCCTCAATCAGGGCGCGCGTCGCGGCAAGGTCAGCGCGATCCCATTCGGCCGCGATCCGCAGCCGGGCTTCCTTCATGAACGCCGGCGGGAAGGCGAAGGAAATCGCGTCGGTGTAGAAACCGGCCAACACAACCTCACCACCCTTGGTGATCCGGCCAATCAGGCTGTTCAGCAGCCCCGCATTGCCCGACGCATCGTAGATCGAGGTATAATCGCGCCGCTCGTCGGCATCGGGGTGGATCACCTCATACCCCTCGGCCCCGGCGCTGCGATCTTCCGAGATCTCCCACACCGTCGGCGCGGGCGATCCCGCCGCAATCGTCAAACGCGCCAAGAGCCGGCCCAGCACCCCATGGCCTACGATCAGGTCCGGTGGTGTCTTGTCGAGCCCCGCCATTGCGTGACGGGCCGTGGCCGCCAGCGCCAAAAGCGCGCCTTCCGCGCCCATCGCGGGATCAATCTTGGTCACACGGTCCGCGGCGGTGACAACCCGGTGCGCCGCCCCGCCAAACAGGCCAAACGCCCCTTCATAACAGTTGGCCCCGGGGACAAAGACGTGATCGCCCACGCGGAACTGCGTCGCAGCGCCCGCTTCGACCACGATGCCCGCAGCCTCGTATCCTGGCACCAGCGGATAACCCATGCCGGGGAAGGGCGGCATCGTGCCGGACCAGAACAGTTTCTCGGTCCCGGTCGAGATGCCGGAATGCTGGATATCGACGACCAGATCGTTCTCACCCGGATCGGTCAACGTCAGCGTGTCGAGCGCGATGTCCTTCGGTCCCCTGAGAATGATTGCTGTCGTGTCCAACTGGCCCTCCACATCTGCGCTGTGCGCGAACGGGGACTCACCCCGCTGAATTTCTATATCTGTCAGTTTAAAGTTACAGGTGCAACTGTCAACTTATTTAGACAGTTTTTGTCCCACGTCGTACACGCGCCGTGACAACCCCCGTCACGAACGCACGGTGGGTGCGCGGCATGCGGATGTCGGCAAAGCCCGCCTTGGCCAACAAAGACGCAATCTCGGGTTGTGACCGGGTTTTTCCCGTGCCCATCGCCATTGTGTATATCGCGAAATAGGCGTCACCCGCCCGCATTGGCTGCGCCCCGCCCGACATCGGCTCAGAGATCACAAGGCGTCCGCCCGGCGGCAAAGCCGCGTGAACCGTGCTCAGAAGCGCGCGCACCGTGTCGTCGGCATGGTCATACAGAACGCGGATAAGACTCACCGTGTCCGCACCTTGGGGCAGCGACTCATCCCGGAAGCTGCCGGGCACGATATCGATCCGCCCGCTAAGCTTGGCCGCATCGAAGCGACGGGTGGCCGCGGGCACCACGGCGGGCAGGTCGAACAAGGTGCCGCGCAGGCCGGGATAGGCGCTTGCCACAGCTTCCAGGAACGCACCTGTACCCCCGCCCACATCCAACAGATGCTTCGTGTCGGCAAAGGACACATGCCGCAGGGTTTCTTCGGCCACCAAGCCCTGGCTGTCCGACATCAGATCGGAATAGCGCGCGGCCGTTTGCGGATCTTCCGCCTTGGCCGCCCCGAAGACATAGGGCCAGAACTGCGCCAGCTCGGTCTCTGTTTCTCCGCGAAAGAACGCGGCGGGATCGCCAAGGTCGCGGTACAGCACGCTGTGATGCTGGATCATCGCCTCAAGCCCCGGCACGCCCAGCATGGCCGCACCCTTTTGTGCCAGGGCCACCCGGTCGCCACGCTTCAGACGCAACAGGCCAAGCGACGCTGCTGCCTTGGCCAGCACGCGCATTCGATCCACGGGCACACCGGTCCGGCGCGACAGATCATCCAGCGCCATTGGTCCGTCGACCAGAAGATGCAGCACCCGCAACTCGACCAGCGCCTGCAACACTTGGCTGTGGACAAAGCCCGCCACCAGATCAAACAGCGCCTCGCCATCGCGCCTTGCGATACCACGGGTCAGGGGGAAGCGGGCGGCCCAGCGCTGAAACCCGCGCGAGGCGATCAGCCGGTTGCGCCATCCGCGCAGACGTGGGCGGCGCACCGGCATGTTGGGCGCCGGTCCGTGCGCCGCGTCACTCACCCGGCACGGTCCGCTTCACAGGGGTCATCGGGGTCAGCTTGTGGGCGGTCATGCGCACCATCTCGGCCAGCGCCGCCTCGCCCGGGCAATGGGGGATCGAGGCGATGGCCCCGGCCAGAATATCCTTCAGCCGCGAAATCGCGCCATCGACGCCAAACGCGGACACGGCATTGGGGCGGTGGTGCAAATCATCCTGCCCCGCAGGCTTGCCAAGCGTTTCTTCATCGCACAGCGCATCGCGCAGATCATCGGCCACCTGGAACGCTTCCCCGATCCGGGCCCCAAGCTCTTCCCAAGGTTCCGCCTCTTGGCCTGCCGCCACAGCACCCATCTGGGTCGCCGCGATAAACAAGGCGCCGGTCTTGGCCTGGTGGTAGGCCGACAGATCGACCTTGGGCTCACTTTCCCAACCCTGCCCGGCACAGATGCCACCCGGCATGCCGGTCCGGCGACCAAGGATCGCAATCAACTCCAACGCGCGCGCAGGGTCGGCATGGCCCGCGCGGGCCAGCACCTCAAACGCCATCACGATCAAGCTGTCCCCGGTCAGCAATGCAAGCGGTTCGGAAAACGCGCGATGCACCGATGGCTTGCCCCGGCGCATATCGGCATCGTCGAAACAGGGCATGTCGTCATGCACGAGGCTGGCGCAATGGATCAGCTCCAGCGCGGCTGCGGCGGCATCGGCCACGCGCGGCGCATCATCGCCACAGGCCTGCGCCACCGACAAAAGGATCGTGGGCCGGATCCGCGCCCCGCCCGGTGTCACCGCATAATCCAGCGCGCGCGCCAACTGATCTGGCGCGGGCTGCGCCTGTCCACGGCGGATCGCGTGAGAGATTGCGGTTTCTATGCGTGTGCTCAGTGGCATCTGGGGGCCCTTTTCGGCATGTGTCTAGAATAACTGACACCAATGTGTAAATCATAGTGGACATATGCGCTGGGCGAGTCAACAATTCCCGCGATGGCCGTGACGGAACAACAAACAATTGTAATCGGTTCGGGCATGGGCGGGCTCGCATCGGCGATGCGGCTGGCACATGCGGGCCATCGCGTCACCGTGCTTGAGGCGCAGCCAGGCCCCGGCGGCAAGATGCGCACCCTGCCCAGCGCGGCGGGGCCGGTGGATGCCGGGCCCACGGTTCTGACCATGCGGCAGGTGTTTGACGATTTGTTCCGTGATGTCGGACTGTCGCTCGCCGATTACGTGACATTGGAACAAGAGAGCACACTGGCGCGTCACTGGTGGCCCGATGGCAGCACGCTTGACCTTTATGCCGACGCACAGGCAAGCGCCGCCGCTGTCCGAGACTTCGCCGGGCCCAAGGGTGAGCAAGAGTTTCGGCGCTTTTCAGCAGCTGCCGCACGGCTGTTCAGGGCCTTTGACGCCCCGATCATGCAATCACCCGCCCCGCGCCTTGGCGGCCTGATTGCCCATGTCGCCACCCGGCCTGCGCTGATCCCCGATATGGCCCCG